>NZ_JAPVLR010000004.1:0-265114 GCF_027157935.1 Microbacterium sp. H37-C3
GCCGGCCCGAGCGTCTACCCGCTCATCTCGGGCGAGGCCGAGCCGGGCGCCCTCGTCGAGGTCGTCGACGAGGGCGGCACCGTCTGGGCACGGACCGCCGCCGACGAACGGGGCTCCTGGACGGTGTCCGACCTGTCCGGCGGGATCGACCAGACGGATGCCGCCGCCTACCTGCCCGCGGGCGACCACTCGCTGTCTGCGCGCCAGCAGGTCGACGGCGCGACATCGCCCCTCAGCCCGCCGTCGGCGGTGACGGTGACGGCGCCGCCGACATTCACCTCGCCCCTCGCGGGGTCGACGGTCGCGGCCTCGGGTTTCGATCTGGCCGCGACGGGACAGCCGAATCTCCAGATGCAACGTGCCCGCGTGGGCGAGGCAGTGCCGTGGCGCGATCAGCCGATGGCGCTCGATGCCGACGGCCGGTACACCTCGCGGTTCTCGGTGCCGACCGCCGGACCGGTGACGTTGGGGCTGCGTTACCTCGACCCCGCCACCGGACGATTCGGTCCGGCATCCTTCGTATCGTTCACCGCGTACTGACCGGACCGCCCGCAACCGCGCGGCCGCGGGTCAGTTCCCGCCGACGACGTTGCCGCTCAGGCGGCCGTGCAGAGCGGATGCCGTCGCGTTGAGCCCCTCGATCGCGACGGTCTTGCCGTGCCGCTCGTACTTGTTCACGACGGCGTCGAGCGCGGCCACCGTCGAGGCGTCCCAGACGTGCGAGCGGGTCATGTCGATGACGACGCGGGCGGGATCGTCGGCGTACGCGAACTGCGTGGTGAGGTCGTTGCTCGAGGCGAAGAAGAGCTCGCCGACGACCTCGTACCGGGCGACCGGCTGGTCACCGACGGCGTCGAGGGTTCGCGTGACGGTGACGAAGTGGGCGACGCGACGGGCGAACATCACCATCGCGGCGATGACTCCGAGGATGACGCCGATCGCGAGGTTGTGGGTCCACACCGTCGCCACGACGGTGATGAGCATGACGGCCGTCTCGCTCTTCGGCATCCGCCGGAGGGTCGCCGGACGGATGCTGTGCCAGTCGAAGGTCGCCACGGTGACCATGATCATGACGGCTACGAGTGCCGCCATCGGAATGATCGCGACGACGTCGCCGAGCGCGAGCACGAGGATCAGCAGGAAGACCCCGGCGAGGAACGTCGAGATGCGCGTGCGCGCCCCCGACGCCTTCACATTGATCATGGTCTGCCCGATCATGGCGCACCCGCCCATGCCGCCGAACGCGCCCGACAGGATGTTGGCGGCGCCCTGGCCGAGGGCCTCGCGCGTCTTGCGCGAGTGGGTGTCGGTGATGTCGTCGACGAGCTTGGCGGTCATGAGCGATTCGAGCAGGCCCACGACTGCCATGGCGAGCGCGTACGGCGCGATGATGCGCAGTGTCTCGAGGGTGAGCGGCACGTCGGGCACGAACAGTTCGGGCAGGCTCGAGGGCAGCTCGCCCTGATCGCCGACCGTCGGCACCTGCCAGCCGAACACCACGACCGCCGCCGTGAGCAGCACGATCGTGACGAGCGGGGCCGGGATCACCTTCGTCAGCCGCGGCAGCGCGACGAGGATGATGAGCCCCGCGGCGACGAGCGGCCAGACGAGCCACGGGATGCCGTCACCGAAGAGCTGCGGCATCTGCGCGAGGAAGATGAGGATCGCGAGCGCGTTGACGAAGCCCACCATCACCGACCGCGGGATGAACCGCATGAGCTTCGCGACGCCGAGCACCGCCAGCACGATCTGGATCACGCCCCCGAGAAGCACGGTGGCGATGAAGTAGTCCATGCCGTACTCGCGCACGACGGGCGCGATGACGAGCGCGATCGCCCCCGTCGCAGCCGTGATCATCGCCGGGCGGCCGCCGAGGAAGGCGATCGCGACCGCCATGATGAACGACGAGAAGAGCCCGACCCGGGGGTCCACTCCGGCGATGATCGAGAACGCGATCGCCTCGGGGATGAGCGCGAGGGCGACGACGAGCCCCGCCAGCAACTCGCGGGTCAGCAGCCGGGGGCTGCGCAGAGCCTGCAGCACGGTCGGTTCGATGCGATAGCGCGCGGCGCTGTCGCGGGCGGAGGTGACGGCGGTCACTCGGTGCCTTCCGGTCGGCGCCCGACGACGCGGGCGGGATGATCGCGCGGGCGGGGTGATCGCGCAGCCCGCGCAGCGCCGGCTGTCCGACGCGGGAAGAATGAGGGGGCGGCGCAGATCTGCGCCGACGAGAATCTAACGTAACGTGAGGTTTGATGTCGAATCGCGATGAGGTGACCATGCGCATCGGAGAGGTGACCGAGCGCACCGAGCTGTCGTTCCGCACGCTTCGTCACTACGACGAGATCGGCCTCGTCACCCCGTCCGCGCGCACCGACGGCGGCTTCCGGCTGTACACGGAGGACGACGTGGCCCGCATCCTGCTCATCCGCCGCATGAAGCCGCTCGGCTACAGCCTCGACGAGATGCGGGAACTGCTCGACGTCGTCGACGCCCTCACCGCTGCCCCCGCCGACGAGGAGCTGCGCGCCCGCCTCGAGACGATCCGGGCGGGCGCGACCGAGCGGCGCGAGAAGCTGACCCGGCAGGTCGCGATGGCCGACGAGTTCCTCGAGCAGCTCAGCGACATCTGATCGACGCGAGGCGGCGGAGCGCCCCCGGATCTCAGGCGTACGCCCGGTGCACGTGCCACCCGCCCTCGCCGCAGTAGACGTCGAACACGAACGTCTCGCCGTCGGCATCCGTCGCCTGGAAGCGCCATCCGTAGAGCCCCCGTCGCCGATCGTCGTCGGCGGCGAGGGACCAGACCGAGTCGCGGAGGCGGGTCGGGATGTCGCTCACGCTCCATCGCCTGCCCGCGTAGAACATCCGCGCCGGGACGTCGTCGACGAGCCAGAGGGTGACGTCGTGAGCGCTCGTCGTGTCGGTCATGACAACCGAGGATAGAACAGATCTTCGATCCTTGCCAGGGCGTTATTCGAACACCGCTTCGCTCCGTACGCTGGACCGATGGATCTGCACAGCCTCTTCGGGCTCTCCGGCCGACGCGCCCTCGTGACCGGCGGGAGCTCCGGCATCGGCCGGGGAATCGCCGAGGCGCTGGCCGCCGCGGGGGCAGAGGTCATCGTCGCGGCCCGCGGTCGTGACCTGATCGACGAGACCGTCGATCAGATCCGCTCCGAGGGCCGGCTCGCGTCGGGGATCGTCGCAGACCTGTCCTCCCGCGCGGGCTGCCACGAGCTCGCCGATCAGGCCGGCGACATCGACATCCTCGTGAACTCGGCGGGCATCAACATCCGCCCTCCCCTCCTCGACCTCGACGAGCCCGCCTGGGATGCCACGATGGCGGTCAACCTCGACGCGCCCTTCATCCTCGGCCAGCGATTCGCCCCCGCGATGATCGAGCGCGGGTACGGCCGCATCATCTCCATCAGCTCGCAGCAGGCGAGCCGCGCCTTCGCCTCGAGCGGCGCCTACGGCGCGTCGAAGGCCGCCCTCGAGGGCCTCGCCCGCTCGCAGGCGGAGGCGTGGTCGGGGGCCGGGGTGACCTCGAACGTGCTGGTCCCGGGCTTCGTCCTCACTCGCCTCAACGAGCGCCTCGCGAGCAACCCCGACGTCGTCGACGCGCTGGCCGCTCGCACCTTCGTCGGGCGCAACGGCGTGCCGGACGACTTCGCCGCCGCGGCGATCTTCCTCGCCGGCCCGGGCTCGGCCTATGTGACCGGCCAGTCGATCGCCGTGGACGGCGGTTTCTCGGTCCACTGAGGCTCACCTTCCTTCGCCCATACCAGGTGAGCGCTCCCACGGGAAGGGCTCCCCTTCGGCCGGATGCTCGGACAGACTGAGCCGCTAGGTCGATCAACACGGGGAGTCGTCATGGCAGTGCAGGGTGAGACATCGTCGGCATCGGCAGTCCTCGACGCGCTGTGGGCGTATGAGGCCGCGGAGGGTGCCATTCGGTTGCGGCTGCGCGACTCGATGCTCGTGTGCGAGAACGACCTGATCGCGCTCGAGAAGCTCATCGAGGCGCAGGACCGCGACATCGCGCTGACCCCGTCGAACATCACCCAGGAGCTCGGGATCTCGTCCGCGAGCACGACCGCGATGCTCGATCGCCTCGAGCGTTCCGGGTATCTGCGGCGGCAGCCGCATCCCTCCGACCGCCGTAAGGTCTTCGTGACGCTCGGTGACCGCCCGGTCGAGAGCCTGCGCCAGTCGGGTACGGACGTGCAGCACCGCGTCGAGGACGTCATCGCCGACATGCCCGCCGGCTCCGCCGCCGTGCTCGTCGACTTCCTCTCCCGCATGCGGATCGCCGCCGAAGCCGCCTGACGCCCCGCGCGCGTCGGCCGCGTGCCGCGACGTGCCGCCGCGTGCCGCGATGCAAGGCATCCGATCCGACACCCCGGTCCGGATGCCGCTGCCCCGGCGCGTCGCACACGATCCCTTGCATCCGCGCACCGGGGCGCCCGGGCTCAGTCCGCGGCGACCGGCACGCCCGTCGTCCGACGCCCGGCCGGGGCCCAGCCGAAGAGGAGAAGCGCCGCGGCGAAACTGAGCGGCCCGATCAGGTGGAAGACCTGCGACAGCGCCGAGACGTCACCGCCCGAGGTGGCGAAGGTGTCGGCGATAGACATCCCGATCGAGAATCCGGCGAACAGTCGCAGAAACAGCGCGGCCCCGATGATCGAGAGGTACAGGATGCCGAGCCGGCGGGGCGTCAGCCACGCGCCTCCCCTCGTCAGCGCGCCGACCGCCACACCGGCCGCCGCCACCAGCCACACCCCGCCCCATACGGCCACCGCCCCCGCAGCGAACGCCGGGTCGAACCCGTCGGCCGCGATCATCGCGGCGTAGATGGCGTCCAACTCGTAGCCGGGCACCTTGGCGAGCGGATTCCACACCAGCAGATCGAGGGCGCCGAGCACGAGCACCGCTGTGACGGACACGAGCCCCGCGATCGCGACCGGCCGTCGTCGAGCCAGCGGTGCGGAGCGGTCCTCCAGGGCGAGCGGCGTCGATCGCCAGGCGCCGGCCAGTCCGATCGCGGCGCCGCCGACGGTGAGGCCGACGCCCGCCGCGCTCACCCCCGCTGCCACGGGGCGCACCGCGGCGAGCGCGAGCACCGGGATGCCGAGCGCGGTGACGGCGAACGCGAGCCTCACGACCGCCGACCGCGACAGCGCGGCCGCGCCGATGAAGAGGGCGATGGCGAGCAGCACTCCCCCGAACAGGAGCACGCTGAGCGCCGAACGGCCGACGGCGAGCGCGATCTCGACCGCAGCCGGTATGGGGACCGCCGGGGAGGTGCGATCCCCGGTCAGCCACAGCGCGGCTGACGTCGCCCCGACCGCGGTGAGCAGCGTGACACCCCGCCGGCTCAGCCGGCGCGAAGCCGTGCCTCGGGGCTCGCCGGTCAGCACCGGGGAATCACGGTCCGCGCTGAGGGCGACCGCGATCGCACCGCGCACGACATCCCCCCGGCGCACCCCGGCTTCGTGAGCCCCGGCGACATCCGCCCGCCACTGCTCGAGATGACGTGCCCGCGAGGCGGCCGGCATCGTCCGGCTCACCGCCCGAAGGACAAGGTCGAGGTTCATGCGATCACTCCCCTCGCCTCGCCCCGGCCGCGTCCGGGCTCGGGCTCTTGCCGACGCGCTCGGCGGCGCTGCATCCGCACCTCATGCGCATCGACGGCGGCGCGGGCTGCGACGAGGCCGTCGGGCGTCAGGCGGTACAGCCGCCGCCGAGGCCCGCTGCGATTCGGGTCGACCTCCCACTCGGAGGTCACCCACTCCATCGACTCGAGGCGCTCGAGGATCGGGTACACGCTGCCCGCGGGCCGGCCGGTGCGGTTGACGATGCGCAGCCCCCACACCGGTTCGGACTCGCTGATCAGAGCCTCGAGCACATCGACGGTCGCCGAGGTGATGCGTGTGAGCGGCTGCATGACCGCATGCTATCTCTATATACCTAGAGATAGCCCCTGTGTCTTGGTCCGCCGCCCGTGCCGCGATGCAAGGCATCCGATCCGACACCCCGACCCGGATGCCGCATCCCCGGGGCGTCGCACACGATCCCTTGCATCCGCGCACCCGCACACCGCGCACCGCGCACCCGCGCACCGTGCACCGCGCAGACCTCAGCGCCGCCCGCCGAGCACACGGGCGATCTCGCGGCGGCTCGACACCCCCAGGCGTCGCATGATGTTGGCGACGTGGTAGTCGACGGTCCGCTTCGAGAGGTGCAGCAGCCCAGCGATCTCCCCACTCGTGTACCCCTGACCGACGGCGTCGGCGACCTTCCGCTGCTGCTCGGTCAGTCGCGCCGTCGGGTCGCCGCCGCGCGAACCGCGCTGCATCTCCGTCGTCGTCGCGGCGACCGCCTCGTCGTACCGCCGCGCCAGCCCGCCCGCGCCGAGCTCCTGCAGCTCGGCACTGGCGTCTTCGTAGACGACGAGCGCGCGCCGCGGATCCGGCCGGCCGTGCGCACCGAAGAGGCTGTAGTGGATGCCGGCGACGACGCGCACCCAGGCCCGCCCGAGCGGGTCGTGGTCGAGGGTCAGCAGCGCGAGGGCGCGGTCGACCGCGTTCGTCGCCTCGGCGTACCGTTCGTCGTGCTCCGCCAGGATCGACACGAAGGCCCAGGCGTACGCACTCTGGTCGGCTCCGGGCTGGGCGGTCCACAGGGCCACGCCGCGTCGCACCTCGTCGACCCGGCCGAGGTGCCATGAGGCGAGCAGGTTCAGCATCCGCCATTCGTCGACGCGGTACGGATGCCGGTACCCGGGCTCGGCGGCATCCTCGAGCGCGCGCCGCAGCGCCGGCCAGTCGCTGAGCGAGATCGCCATCATGATGCGGGCGTGCGTGATCACGATCTGCGCGAGGAACGACGGAGTGTCGCGGCACAGCAGTGCGGCTCGGTCGAGCACGGGCCGGCTCGCGTCCATGTCGCCGCGGAGGGCGAGGAAGAGCCCGTGCACCGCGAGCGCCTGGGGCTCGAGCCAGTCGTGCTCGATCGACCCGGTCGGCGGAGTCGTCGCGCGCACCGCCTCGGCCGCCTCGCGCCACCGCCCCTGGCGTACGCGCACGAACGCGAGCTCGACCTCGGCGTGCAGGCGCACCCCGGGCCGCCAGGCGGGTGCGAGTCGCGCCCCGCGCGCGAGGTTGAGCGCAGCCTCCCCCAGCCGGCCCGACAGGTGCTCGACACTGCCGAGGCTCACGAGGGCGAGCGCATGCGCGGGCGACAGGCTGTTGCGTATCCGCAGCGGAGCGAGCGTCTCGGTGAGGGCGCGTCGCGCGGCATCCCCCGCGCCCGTGTGCTGTTCGACCACCGCGTCGAGGCCCAGCAGATCGAAGGTCACGTGTTCGGGCACCGCGACCCGCCCCTCGGCAGCGGATGCCGCGGTCACGACAGCGCGGGCCGCCTCGAGGCAGCGCCCCGCGGTCACCCACGACGCCGATCCGACGCAGCCGGTCGCGACGTAGGACAGCAGCAGCGGCAGCAGCATCCCCTCGCCCTCGAGCGGATCGACGACGTCGGTCTCGTTCACCTCGGCCAGCGGCAGCCCCGCCAGCGGCACCTCGGCGAGCGGCACCTCGGCGAGCGCGACCATGCGCGTCACCGCGCCGTCGAGGTCGCCGTCGCCGATCTGCAGCATCGCGAGCACGCCCTCGCGCAGCACGCTGTCGGGCAGCGCCGTCACCTCATTCCGGTGGGCGGCGAGCAGGTCGGCACGGTAGCCGCGCAGCCCGATCGAGCAGGCCAGTGCGAGGCCGTCGGGATCCCCGGCGGCGTGTGCGGCGAGTGCCGCGCGGACAGCGGTCTCGGTCTCTCGACGTCGCCACGCGGTGCGGGCCTCGTCGAGAAGCGGGTGTCGTCGCATCCGCCGCCCTTCTGTCGGCGTTCAGTCTGCCAGGTGCGGCGGGCTCGTCGTTCGCACGCGCGGGCGTGACGGTGTGCGACGTCGCGCGAGCATCGCGCCGCCGGCGAGCACCGTGAGCAGCGCCGCGACGGCGATTCCCACCGACGGCGCAGCGCCACCGGTCGCCGCGAGAAGGCGAACCCCGGATGCCGCGCCGCGGTCCGTGCCGGCGCTCGATCCGCCCGGCACCACCGACCCGTCCGGCACGACGACCGGCGGCTCCACCACCACCGGCGGCTCCGGGTCGACGACCACCGGCGGCTCCGGGTCCACCACAACCGGCGGCTCGGGGTCGACCACGGGCGGGGCCGTCCGGCCGAACACGGCGATGTCGGCGACTCCTGTCGATCCGGTGAACTCGGCTTCACCCCAGGCATCGAAGACGAGCCGGATCGCCGAGGTCGTGACCCGCTCGAACGCCACCTCGCCGGACGGCTCGTCGCGCGACGGCGTGAACGTGGCGCCCGCCACCGCGAGCCATCGGCCGGTCGCCGCATCCCACTGCTCGACGCGCCAGCCGCGCGGCGGGATGAGCCCCCGCGCCTCGTCGTCTGCGGCATCCCGCGCGAGGGCGACCGACACCCGCTCCACGGTGACCGGGCCGCCCCACGTGAGCTCGAGCCACTGCTCGCCCACCCGCGGCCACGAGCTCCACACCGTGCCGGGGTCGCCGTCCACGGCGGCAGCCGCGCTCGACCATTCGGGCACGTACGACGCGGTCGCCACGGCCGAACCGGTGATGTCGCGCACCGTCGTCGGGTCGGCGCACGGCACGGTGACGGTCACGGTGGCCCGATGCGCGGTCTCATCGATCTCGTCGACGCGGACGGTCATCCCGGAGTTGAGCTCGACCGTCTCGCCCGCCGTGATGAACTCGTTCGCCTCGGTCGTGTCGCCCGGCCGTTCCAGCAGGTCACCGCCGTACGGCTGCGCGGGGTTCGAGCGGAGGATCTGAACGCCCGACACGGTCCGTTCGGCCTGCCACGGGCTCGGCCAGGCACCGTCGCCGCTCACCGGGTCGGACGCGTCGCTGTACTGCACCCAGTACCGCGCGTCGGGGTTCTCGGGGTCGGTCCAGGTGAGCGTCCGGGATGCGGGGGTCCCGGCTCCCAGGCTGTCGAGCACCGCCGTGCGGGCATCGCCGCACACCGGCTCGCGAACGTTCAGGAGCACGCCCAGGCGCGCCAGGGTCGGGCTCGACAGCGGCAGGAACGACCAGGCGCCGCCCATCATGTCGGTCCGGTTGCCGTACTCGTCGCGCGGGCACTCGACGCCGGCGGGATAGTCCCAGCTCGTGTCGCAGCGGATGCTGGACGCGTGAGCCAGTGAGAGGTTGTGACCGAGCTCGTGCGCGAGCAGATACGGGTCGGGCCCGGGCTGGAACGTCCCGCCGCCGTCGTCGGGATCACCGGGCTGCTCACCGTTGGCCCACGTGGGGCACGGGTCACCGGGCGGGACCATGATGACGAGGTGCCGGGCCGCTCCGCCCTGCCAGCCGATCCGTTCGCGCAGCCACTGATGCAGACCGGCCGTGTCGCTGCATCCGATCGGCTGGTCGACGCTCTGCCAGTCGAGGAGCTGCTCGAGCTCGAAGCGGATCGCGCCGTTCGTCTCACGGTCGTAGAACCCGTCGACGAGCTCGAGCGAGCGCCGCGCCTCGTCCGCCGCGAACGACGGCTCCGAGCCTTGCGGCGCGAGGAGCGCGATCGTCACCCGGTGATCACGGATGTCGGCGCGTGCCGGGACGTCGATATCGACGAACCCCGGCCCGGCCTCGGCCCGCACGGGTGACGCGACCGCGGGCGAGGCGACCGCGGGCGCGGCCCCCGTGAACACCGCGGCGCTGATGGCGAGGACCGCGCTGAGGACAGCGGCCGTGCGACGGCTCGCGGCCGTCGCACGGCGGGCGCCGACCGTCACGATCCCGCGCGTCCGGTGCGCGTCCGCGGCCGCGCTCCGACGCCGTCGGCGGTGCGGAGCATGCGCGGGAGGAGAACACCGCCGCCGGCCAGGAGCAGCAGCAGCGCCCCCGCCGCCAGCCCCGTCGGCACCTCGGCACCGGTGTTCGCGAGGCGACCGCTCGGCTTTGCGTCTGCGCGCACGGTTCCCGGACCGGCGACACCGGTCCCGGCTCCGCCCCCGGCACCGCCGGATCCGTTCGGCACGCCGGGGGTGCTGGGCCCTCCCGGGACTCCGGGCACGCCCGGCTCATCGGTCCCGGTGGAACCGGTCTCGACCCGCAGCGAGCGGTCCGGCGAGACGTTGCCCGCGACATCGGTCGCGCGGAACACCACGTCGACGGCGCCCCCGCCGCGCGGCAACCGCAGCACGCCGTCGAGGGGTGCGCGCACCGTGCCGTCTCTCGCCACGCGCAGCTCGCCGCCGCGCACCGGCACCCAGGCATCGCCCGAGCGCACCTCGACGACGCCGATCCCCGAACCGTCATCGGTGGCCTGCAGGTCGACCAGGAAGCCTTCCTCGTCCTCGCTCACCGAGCCCCGCACCTCCGGGGCGACCGTGTCGATCCGCACCGTCACCGCGACGCGGTCCGAGACGTTGCCCGCCGCGTCGACGGCTTCGGCCTCGACGAGATGGATGCCGTCATCGGCCACCACGACGTCATCCGACAACGGCTGCCAGGCCTGGCCGTCGATGCGAACGCGCACCGCCGGTGCCGCATCCGCGTCGTCTTCGGCGGCGCCGGCGAAACGCACCGGCTGCCGGAACCAGCCCGAGGCTGGCACCACGTCGGCGGTGTCGAAGCTCAGGGTGGGGGCGGTGGTGTCGACGGGCTCCGTGACCTCGGCGGTCCAGGCCTCGAACTCGTGCGCCGCAACGGAGCCTCCTGCCTCGGCCGCGCCCCACGACTGCATCAGCGCGCGCAGCGCCGTGGTCTCGACCGCAGCGAAGCGCACCTCGTTGCGATCGGTCGTCGACCGCCCGTAGACGTCGTCGGTCTCGACGTCGTGCCACGCACCGGCGGCATCGCGATACTGCAGCACCCACGAGCGCGGGGGGATGAGGCCGGCGTTCTGGTCGTCGGCGGCATCCCGCGCGAACACCACGGCCGCACGGTCGAGGGTGACGGGGCGGTCCCAGGCCAGCTGCAGCCACTGCTCGCCGACACGCGGCCACGTGCCCCACGACGCGCCGCCCAGGGCACCGTCCACGACGGCGTCGACGGGCGCCCACGGCGATGCGTACGACGCGGTCACCGCGGCGAACGGCGCGACGTTGCCCGTCAGCGGAGCGTCGGGCGAGCGCGGGAGCGTCACCGGCACCGGCATCGACACGTTGCCGGCGGCGTCGGTCGCGCGGAGGTAGACGACGTGGCGCTCGAGGTCGGGGGCGGCGATCGGGGCGTCGTACGGCTGCCACCCCGTCGGCTCGTCCACCGCGTACTCGAGGCTCGCGAGCCCCGAACCCGCGTCCGTCGCGGCGGCGGCGACCGTCCGCGCCTGCGCGTCGACGACACCCGTCGCCACGGGGGCGGTGCGGTCGACGCGCACCGAGACCGTCTGTTCGGCCGAGACATTGCCCGCGGCATCCGTCGCCCGCGCCGAGACGGTATGGGTGCCGTCGGTCTCGATCGTGGTGTCGACACGTCGGATGTCCGACGTCGTCGTCCAGTCGCCGCCGTCGACCGACACCGCGATGCTCGAGCGCACGTCGCGGTCATCGGTCGCCTCGGCACGGACCGTCACGGCACCGACGAACCAGCCGTCGGCGCCTTCCGCGCCGCGGGCCGTCAGCTGCAGCACCGGCGCGGTCACGTCGGGCTCGCCGGCGTCGCTCGGGTCGATCACGGTCACCGTGACCTCGACGCGCGCAGCCGCATAGCCCGTGGCCACGCCGCTCACCGTGAACGTGCCCGGCTGCCCGTATGCCGCCGGGTCGACGGCATCCCAGCGCACCGGAGCGGGCACGCGCTCGTCGCCGTAGCGCAGCTCGACGGTCTCGGGCAGCTCGGGCGCCTCGCCGACGGCGGTGCGGGTAGACGCCGGGTTGTAGCCGTCGGCGGCCACGGCGTCGACCGACCACTCCTCCACCGCCAGGGCCGAGTAGCGCGGCGTCGCGCCCGTTCCCGGCGCGGCGTCGAGCACAGCCCGCAGGCGCGTCGTCGTCGCGGGGGCGAAGGTCACCTCGATCGGCGTGCGCGTCGTCGTGGGGTATCCGCTCGCGCCCTCGACATCCCGCCACCCGCCGTTCTGCCAGTACTGCAGCTTCCAGGCGCGGGGGGCCGAGACGCCGTCGCCGCTGCCGGGTTCACGGTCGCTCCAGAACTGGATCGTCGACCGGTCGATGCGCACCGGCTCGGTCCAGTCGTACTGGATCCACTCCGCCGCGGCACGGTCGCCGTCGTACGAGCCCCACATGTCCGGCGGCAGCGGGTTCGGGCGGACGATTCCGTCGTTCAGCGCGGCGATCCAGTACTGCGCGGGGATCGGCTCGTTCGATGCCGAGGCCGTCGCCTGCGGCGCGACGTTCGCGCTCGGGGTCTCGACCTGCTCGGCACCGAGGGTCGGGACGACCGGCAGGATGCGGGCGGGGGTGACGGAGTCGTCCCAGCGCAGGGCGTCGACGGCGACCGAGCGGCGGAAGTGGTTGCCGCCCTCGGCGTCGGCCGTGTGGTACGCCATGTACCACTCCCCCTGGAACTCAGTGATCGCCGGGTGACTGGTCGTCGACGAGACCGGCGCGAGGATGCGGCCCTGCGACGTCCACGGCCCCAGCGGTCCGGGCGCCGTCGAGTACGCGATGCACGCGTGGTAGACCGCGGGCGTGCACCAGCTGTCGGGGCCGGCCGTGTTCGCGGCGTAGGCGAGGTAGTAGGTGCCGGCGCGCTCGAAAAGCCACGCCGCCTCGAAGAACCCGTCGACGCCGCTCGTGATGGCGGTGGGCTCACCGATGAGGCTGGTCATGTCGGCGCCGAGCTCGATCGCGAACAGCCGGCTGAAGCTGCCCCAGTACATCCACACGCGCCCGTCGCTCGCGACGTACACGGTCGGGTCGATGTTGTGCGCGTCGTTGCCGAGGATCTCCTGCGACACGATGGGTGCGCCCACCGCATCGGTCCAGGGGCCGAGGGGCGTGTCCGACACGGCGACGCCGATACCGAAGGGGTCGGGCGAGTCGCTGCCGGCTTCGTGCACGGGCACGTACCAGTAGAAGCGGCCGTCGGCGCCCTCGACGACCTGACCGGCGTACGCGCGCCCGGGTGTCGCCCAGTCGAAGACCTGCTCGGGGCGCATGAGCGCGGGGTGCCGCTCCCACTCTCCGCCGGCGACGTCCGCGGTCGAGAAGGCCTGCCACTCGTTCATGATGAAGTCGTTCGTGGTCGGACCCGCCTCGTCGCGCCCCGCGTAGACGTAGAGGGTGTCGTCGACGACGAGCGTGGCGGGATCGGCCGAGTACACCGAGCCGTCGCCGAGGATCGGGTTATCGAGCGCGGTGGCCGCGGGGGCCGGCACGGCGACGGCGAGACCGGCGACGACGGCACCCGCGATGAGGGCGGCCGATGCGCGGCGGGGAAGCGAGCGGGGCATGACGGTCTCCTTCGACCGGTGCGACGGGTGCCGCGATGAGAAATGGGGTGAGGCGGGGACGGGCGGCGCCGGGCGACCCGCCGAAAAGGCGGATCGGCGACGTGCGTGGACGGCACGCTATCGATGCGTCCATCGGTACCGCAATGCTTTTCGGTGATTTCGAAACGGCTCGAAATCGGGGGCGGCGCGCCGGCGCCGAGGCACGCCGTCAGGGGGTGCGGGGCGTGGGTGCGCACCCCCTGACGACGACCGGGTCAGCTCAGGCGACGTCGGCGGGACCGCGCCAGCGCGGCACCCGCGCCGACGAGCGCGGCGCCGCCGAGCACCCAGGCACCGAGGGCGAACGTGCCGCCCGTGGCCGCCAGCGATCCCGGCTCGACGACGGTCACCCAATACCACCCGATGACGCGGCCGTCCGCGCCCGTGATCGCGAGACGGTGCTCGCCGAGCGGCGCGTCACTCGCCACGCGGAGCGAGACGGTTCCGTCCGCGGCGACGGTTCCCGATCCGAGCGCGCTCGGCGTCGAGAGCAGCCAGCCCGACACGTTTCGGCCGGCCGTGGCGGTTCCGACGGTGATTCTCACCGTCTCACCGCGCACGAGCGTCGTCGGACCCGACACCGCGTCGCGCGTCGCTTCCGTCAGCTCCGCTGACGTCGGAGCCTTCGGGGTCGTCGGCTGCGTCGTCGACCCCGGCGTCGGTCCCGCCGTGGGGCCGGGGTTCGGCGGGGTCGAGGGCCCCGGCTCCGGCTCCGGCTCCGGGTCCGGGGTCGAGCCGGCGGGCGCGGTGAGCGCCGACACGACGATCCGGTCGATGATCGGAGACAGCTCCGCCCGCAACGGGATGCCGGGGAAGTTGTCCTCGGCGAAGGTCTCGCCGTCGAAGTTCGGCTGCTCCGACGATGCGAACCGGATCTGGTTCTGCCCCTGGGCGAGGTCGAGCACCAGGGTGCGCTCCCAGAAGTTGTTGCGGTGGAAGGTCGGCACGAACAGCACTCGTTGCGCGGCGCCGTCGTTGACCGAGATGTCGGCGTGACGGGCCATCGGGTTCGGGTTGTAGTGCGTGGCCGGAACCTGCTCGGGGTTCGAGAACCGCACGACGACCGCGTGCGGCCCCGCCTCGGCGGCATCCACCGTGAACGTGAGCGTGTTGTCGTTGCCCCGCTCGCCGCCGATGCCGTCGACCGCCGCGCCGCCGTCGGCGAGGTCGGCTTCGACGACCGTCGCCGTACCGGCGAGTGCTCCGTCCTCGGCCTGGTAGGTGCGGTGCTCGATCTTGTCGCGCGAGCCCGAGACGGTGATCTTGTCGAGGGATGCCGCACCGCGCACGACGATCTTGTTCACGCCGCCCTGCAGCTGGACATCGGCCTCGCGCGCGCGGGAGAGATCGAGGATGTCGTCGCCGTTGAGGCTGACCGTTCCGCCGCCCGCGCCGGCGACCTCGAGGAAGGCCTCACCGTCGGTGTCGCCGTAGACCCAGAAGGTCGCCGAGTCGGCGGCGTCGAGGACGACGGAACCGGGGTTCTGCACCGACACCTCGCCGTTGTGGTCGGAGTGCTCGGCCTCGTACACGGTGCTCGGGGCCGCCTCGGTCGTCTCCAGCGTGATGCGATCGATGATCGCGTCACCCTGGGTCGAACGCGAGCCGTCCACGCTCGAGGTCGAGAGAGCGATCTCGTGACGTCCGGCGCTCAGCTCGACGCGCGTGTCGGCGTGGTCCCACACGACCCAGCGGTAGCTGAGGGGCAGGTGGATCTCCTGTTCGCTGCCGCCGTCGACGGTGAGGAACACGTTCGTCGGGCCGTTGTCGGCGATCTCGGGGTCGGTGTTGAGGCTGCTCGAGAAGACCGACAGGTCGTACGAGCCGTCCTCGGGCACCTCGACGGTGAAGACCGCGGTCGAATCGGCGCCCGTGCGGAACCCGCCGATGTCGTAGGCCCCTGAGGTGAAGTAGTTGCCCACGGCGTTCGGCGATCCCTCGGGACCGTTGCGCGTCACGTCGCCGGTCAGGGCGGCATCCTCCGCCTCATACGAGCCCCGCCAGGTGGCGGCGACGTCGATCGGCTGCGCGTTCTCGCCGGGGGTGACGACGATCTCGTAGGCATCGGAGTCCGTCATCGCCGGCAAGCCGTCACGGCCGAACGGCACGGTGATCGTCCCGTTCTCGACGGCGACCACCCGGTCGCTCAGGAGCCGCGGCTCCGACGAGTCGCCGATCTGGCCGGTCCACCCGATCTCACGCACCTGGACGCGCACCGACGTTCCGAACGTCTCGCTCGAGATGCCGGTGACGTCGACGGGCGCGCTGCCGTTGGCACCGCCGACGAGCGCCCGCGCGACGCGCTTGTCGTCGTCGATGGAGGCCACGCCCTGGAGCGTGTAGTTCACCCCGGGTGAGGGCGGGGTGACGGTGGCGGACTGACCGCTCATCTGCGCGTAGGCGTTGTACAGCCACCACTGCCCGTTGCCGCGGTTCTGCTGCACCGCTGAGTCCGACAGGTTGCCGTTGATGTTCCAGAAGGCGATCATCGCCTCGACCTTGGTGTCTTCGATCGCCGACATCCACTGCACCATCTGGCCCGGGACCGAGGTGTGGTAGTTGAACGCGTACTCGTTGATGTTGATCGGACGGGGCTCGCCCTCCCAAGCGGTGCCGGCGAATGCCGCGGCCTCCCAGCCGCGGTAGCGCGCCACCGACTCGCGGATGGCCTGCGGGTGCGACAGTTCGTGCCAGGTGACGATGTCGGGCACGGTGTCGGCCTGCACCGTGTGGCGGAGGAACCCCTCGACCTGTGCGAAGAGGTGCTCGGTTCCCGGGCCGGCGATGCGCAGCGGGATGCCAGTGCGCTCCGACCAGTCGCGGATGGTGCGGTAGGTGTCGTCCCACATCGCGAAGTAGACGGTGGGGTCATCGAGCCACGACACGTTGCCCGACAGCGACCACGGCACGTTGCGGTTGCTGAACATGTTGCCCTCGGGCTCGTTGAACGGCTCGATGACGAGGTGATCGGCGACGTAGCCGCGCTGGGTGTCGTCGACCGCGGCGAACTGCTCGATCATCTCGAGCTGGTCGTTCAGGCGCTGGGTGTAGTCGGCGCGCCGCTCTTCGGGCGTGCTGCCCGGCACCTGATACGGGAAACCGCGGTAGTAGTCGGTGATGCGGAGGTAGACGTCGCCGCCCGCGCGGGCGAGGTTCGGCAGGATCTCCAGTGCGTCCGACCCGGGGTGCTGGCCGCCGTCCTGCGCTTTGGTCGCGACCGAGCGGACGTTCATCCCCTCGATGAGGTTGTCGGTCGGCATGCCGTCGCCGTAGAGGCCGTAGAGCAGGCCCGACGCGCCGCCCTGGAATTCGCCGGTGCGCGCCGACAGGTCGACCGTGAGCTCGCCCCGGGCGACGGTCACGTCGGTGCGGACGCTCTGGCCTGCCGCGACGCCCGACACGGCGAAGGTGCCGGGTTCGGCGTAGCGCTCGGCGGGGACGTCTTCCCAGTCGATGGCGATGTCTCGGGCGTAGCCGTCCGAGAACGCTCCGCGAACCGCCGGCGCAAGCGCGGGGGCTTCCCCGATCCGCGTGGATGCGGTGAAGACCTGCTGCGTCAGCGACTGCAGCGTGGGCTGCGCGGTTCGGCTGATCTCCGCCACGTCGGACGCGGTGAGCGCCGCCCGGTAGATGCGGAAGTCGTCGACGGCTCCGTCGAAGGCTGGATCAGGGTAGAACGACCGGCCGATCGAGCCGCCGAACTCCGACGTCGCCGTGACGAGTTCGCCGGGGGTGATGTCGGTCGTGGTGGTGGCCAGTTCCGTGCCGTTGATGTACGCGGTCAGCTCGTCGGCGTCGGTGTCGAGGGTGAACGCGAGGTCTACCCAGTCGCCGACGCGGAGGGGGTTCGAACCCAGGATCTGCTTCTCGGCAGCGCCGCCGCTGGCACGGGTGATGGCCGTGCGCAGGTTGCCGTCGCCCGATTGCGGCGTGAAGAAGAGGTACTTCTGGTTGTCGGTGCCGATCCCGAAGAGCCACTGCCAGTTCGCGCCGCCGTCCCAGCGAACCCGCGTCGTGACGCTGAGGTCCGTCGCCCCGGCGATGGGGTCGCGCGGGATGCGGATGGATCCGCCGCTCAGGTCGAGCGCGGCGCCATCAGGTCCCGCGATCGTGGTTGCCGCGCCCGAGAGCGCACCGTTCCAGCCGTTGCCCGACGAGTCGGGAACCACGCCGTCGGCGACGCCGTCCATCGAATAGTGCAGGTCGGGTTCGGGGGCCGCGGCCGCGGCGGGCAGGGCGGCGCCGGTCAGCGCGAGGCCGCCGCCGACCGCGAATGCGGTGGTCACGGCGGTGACGCGTCTGCGCAAGTGGCGCGATCGTGGATGGGTCATGTCGTTGCCTCTCTTCGGAACGGTGGAGTTCGGCTCGTGCGGGGGGTGGGAACAGGAGCGGGTCGTCACGGCTGCGGCGGTTGCGCGACCGAGCCGCGGTCGATGACGACCGGCGGAAGCAGGAGGTGGGCGTCGCGGGGCGCGGCGTCCTCGATGGCGCCGACGAGCTGCGCCACGGCGCGGCGCCCGAGTTCTCCGGCGGCACTGTCGATCGCGGTGAACGGCAGCGAGAACGCGCGGGCGAAGTCGTCCGAGTACCGCCCGATGACCGAGACGTCGTCGGGCGCGCGCAGGCCGCGTTCCCGCAGGACGAACGGCAGCGCCGCCGCGGCGGCCTCGTTGTTCAGCAGGATGCCGGTCGCATCGGGGTGCATGTCGAGGATGTCGTGCAGCTGGCGGCCGACGTCCGGCTGCGATGCGGCAGCGTGGTGACGGTGCAGGGTCACGCCCAGCCGATCCGCCATCTCCTTCGCCCCGGCGGCCAGACGCCAGACGTAGGCCCCGCCCCGGTCGACGACGTGGCGGGGTTGCGACACGAGGACGACCTCGCGGTGATCGAAGGCGTGGAGGTGACGCACCATCAGTCGCCCCGTCGAGCGGAAGTCGAGATCGAAGACCAGGAGACCCGCGGGGTCGCCCGGCGACCCGATGAGGACGCTGGGCTGATCGATCTCCGCCAGGACGCGAAGCCGGTCGTCGTTCTCGCCGACGTTGAGGAGCACGATCCCGTCGACCATGCGAGACGCCGCGAGTCGCCGCAGCGCCGCGACGCCGTCTTCGTCCGACACCAGCAGGGTGTCGTAGCCCAGATCACGAGCGCCGTCGGTCACCGCTCTGATGAATTCGAGCATGGCCGGGGCGAACTCGTCGGAGAGGAATCTCGCCATCAGGGCGAGCACCTTGGTCTGCGATGTGGCCAGCGCGCGTGCGCCGGCATTCGGGGTGTAGCCCAGCGACTCGACGGCCTCGCGGACGCGCTGGCAGACGGGCTCGGAGATCGTTCGCTTGCCCGACAGCACATACGAGACGGTCGCCCGGGATACGCCCGCCGCGAGGGCGACGTCGGTGATGGTGGCCATGATGCCTTTCGGGTGAACCGGTTCAACGGTGAACCGGTTCACCGCGCCGTCGGAGTTCTGGGGGGAAGAGAAGGAGGGGAAGGGGCCGGGGGTGTGACCCCCGGCCCCTCGGCGTCACGCCGCGCGGCGGCGGCGGATGATGCCGATGGCGACCAGCGCGAGTCCGAGCAGGACCACGCTCGCGCCGATTCCGATGGTGTTCGCGACGACGCCGGCCTCCTGGCCCGTGGCGGGAAGACCCGTCACGGTGGGAGACGTCGCGCCGGGCGTGACCACCGTCACCTGCGCCGTCAGCACACCGCTGGGCACGACCAGTGCCACGGTGTGCACGCCGGCCTCGGCGTAGGCGGGAACGGTGAACACACCGGATGCCGTCCCGTCGGCGCCCACGGTCAGGGTGCCCAGGCGGACCGGGGTCGACCGGAACTCCACCGCGAACACCGTGCCCGGCTTGGCGCCCGAGACGCTCACCGGCAGCTGACCGCCGGGGGCGACCTGCGTGACGCCGAGGCGCAGCACCTCGTCGCCCGTCAGCGAACCGCTCGGCTCGCCGCCGGGATCCGTGCCCGGACCCGTTCCGGGGTCGGTGCCCGGACCCGTTCCGGGATCCGTCCCCGGGTCGGTGCCGCCGGTCGTCTTGGCCGGGACGGCTGCCTCGGCCACGGCCGAGACGTTGCCGGCGACGTCCGTCACCCGCACCTGCGCGGTCGTCGCGGCATCGCCGGTCGGGATCGCCCCGCCCGTCGCCGTCGCCCACGCGCCTTCGCCGAACCGGTACTCGACCAGCGCCACTCCCGAGAGGGTGTCCGTCCCCGTGGGGGTGATGGTGCGGGATGCCGCGTTCCAACCGACACTCGCCTCGGGCGCCGCCGCGTCGCGCTTCACCTCGACCGAGCCGGGCTCGGAGGTGTTGCCTGCGGCATCCGTGGCCCGGAACCACACGGTCGTCGTTCCGTCCGCGGCGACCTCGACGGGCGCGGTGTATGCCGCCCAGGCACCGTCGCCGACGCGGACCTCGATCGCCGGCGCGTCGTCGCGATCGTCGATCGCCGTCGCGCTGACACTCACCGTGCCGGTGTGCCATCCGCTGGCCGGCGCTGCCGGCGACACGGCGGCGGTGACCACCGGGGCCTGCGTGTCGGGGACGACCACCTCGGGCTGCTCCCAGACCTGCCATTCCTTGATGCCGACGCTGCCCTTGCCCGACTCGGTCCCCACCGGGGTGAGGTTCAGGCGCAGACGCGTCGTCTCGACGGGTGCGAAGTCGACCGTGTTGTAGGAGTCCTTCGCGACGCCGTAGTCACCGGTCGCCTCGACGGCGACCCAGGCCTCGGCATCCACATCCCAGTACTCCGCCGCCCAGGCCTTCGGCACGTCGATGCCGAGTCCCTGCGCGTCGATGTTCGAGACGAAGTACACCCCGAGCGAGCTGACGCGCACCGGTTCGGTCCACTCGTACTGCACCCACTGCGGCGAGACCTCGGGCCACACACCCCACACGTTGGCGTTGTCGTTGGGGGTGACATCGCCCGACGAGGTCGGCTGGACGTTGTCGTTCAGACCGTCGACGGTGTTCCAGCCTGCCGTCCCCGATGCGGTCGGGGTCGCCAGCAGCGCCACGTTGCGGCGCTGCTCGCCCTCGGCCCGGGGAACGGTGCGCTCCACGATCTGCGAGACGTTGCCCGCGATATCGGTGGCCCGCACCGCGACCCGCGTCTCGTCGAGACCGACGAGCACACTGCCCGTCAGCGGCGTCCAGGCCTGGTCGTCGTTCAGCCGGTACTCGACCGAGTCGACCCCGGATGCCGCATCCGTGGCGGTCGCCTTCACGGTCCGCGAGACGGCGTCGGCGGTGACCTCCACCACCGGGGCGGTGGTGTCGATGCGCACGACCTGCTCAGCCACCGCCGACTGGTTGCCGGCGGCATCCGTCGACCGTGCCTGCACGACGTGGCTGCCGTCACCGTCGACCGGGACGGCCGCGGTGTATGCCGTCCAGGCGCCCTCGTCCACGCGCACCTCGGTGCGGGGAGCGGAGTCCTGGTCGTCGGTCGCGGTGACGGCCACGGTGACCGCCTGCGTGTGCCAGCCCGAGTCGGGCGCGGCGGGCGAGACCTCGAAGGCGACGGTCGGCGCCGTGGTGTCGTCGCCTCCGGCTCCGACGGTCACGGCGGCCGAGGCGGCCTTCGTTCCCGGCAGATCGCTCTGCACCGTTCCGGCGACGGTGAAGTCGCCGGCCTGAGCGTACGAGGCGGGCTCGACGGCGTTCCAGGTCACCGGGAGGTCTTGCCGCGAGCCGTCGTTGAACAGCACGCCGACACTCTTCGGCAGCACCGGCGCCACACCCACGAGGGTGCGGGTGGTGACCGTGTCGACCTGGTTGATCTGGCCGGGGGCGGTGGCACGCACCCAGACCGTCGCCTTCGCCGGCAGCGGCGACCCCGGGACGATGCCCGAGAGCGGGAAGCTGCCCTCGCCCGCGACCTGGTCCTCGGTGACGGGAGCCCACGAGACCGGGAGGTCGGCGTGGCTGCCGTCGGAGTAGGTCGCGTCGACCGTCGTCGGCAGCTGCGGGATGGTGCCCACCGCCGTCCGGACGTCGATCGGCTCGATCGCCGTCGGGGCGTCGGCGTACACCTCCAGCTCGCTGACGGCCACGGCGGCGCGTGCCGCCCCGGTGCCGGCTGCCTCGAGCACGACCCGCAGGCGGGTGGTGGTCACGGCGTCGAAGGTGACGTTGTTCGGAGAGGTGCGGTCGATGCCGTACGCCGAGGCGCCGCTCACGTCGGCCCACGCCGAGCCGGTCCAGTACTGCGCCTTCCAGCTCTTCGGAACGTTCACGCCGCTCGTCGAAGCCGGGTCGGCCTGATCGCTCCAGAAGCTGATCTCGGCACCGGCGATGCGCTGCGGCGACTGCCATTCGTACTGCAGCCAGCGGGTCGCCGGGTGGTTGCCCGACCAGGTGCCCCAGATGTCGCTCTGGCTGCCGCCCGAGAACAGCACCTTGCCGTCGTTGACCGCGCGCACGTTGTTCCACGACGCGGTGTACTCGGCCGTCGGCACCGCGTCGGGTGCGACGTTGGCTCCGGCGGTGGCCGGCTCGCCCTGCACGGTGACATCGGCCTGCGACGTCTTCTCGCCGTCGGTGGCGGTCAGGCGCAGCACGTACTCACCGGCGTCCGAGAACCGGGCCGTCGTCGATGCCGAGGCGGCGTCGTCGAACAGCACCGTGGCGCCGTCGGGCGCGCTCTGCACCGTCCACTGCGAGCTGAGCTCACCGCTCGGCAGCCCGTCGTCCTTCACCGAGCCGACGAGCGCGGCGGCGCCGCCGACGGATGCCTGCGGGTTCTCCCACGCCGTGACGAGCGGCGCCTGGTTCGTCGACTCCGGCGCTGCGAGACCGGTGCGGAACACCTGCAGCTCCTTGACACCGGTCTTGGCGCCGGCCGCGTGGGTGACCGTCAGTCGCACGGCGTCGCCGGTGACCTCGGGGAACTGCACGTGGTTGTAGTTCGCGCGCGGGTAGGCCGGCATGCGTGCCTGCTGCGGGATCGGCGTCCACTGACCGTTCCGGCGCACCTCGAGCGTGTACACCGACGGCTCGGCATAGCCTGCCGCCGTCGCTGACGACGAGCTGTCGTAGAAGTACACCCGCGCGTCGTCGAAGGTCTGCTCTCCGCCGAGCTCGACGGTCAGCGCGTCCTTGTCGTTGGGCGAGCCTGCCGTGCCCCAGAAGGGCTCGTTGATCGTCGCGCCGTTCACGGCGCCCGCGGGCTCGCGCCCGGGAGCCGAGAACGTCGCGGTCGCCGACTCGGCGAGGTTGGCGCTGCCCGTGCTGGCGGTGCGGATGTCGGCACCGGCCTTGGCGAACAGGTCGACGATGCGGGCGTCGTCGGCGAAGCGCACCTCCTGCGGGGCCTGCACGGCGGATGCCGTGGCCGTCACCACCTCGGCGTCGCCGCCCAGCACCTCGACCTCACCGGTGGCGGGGTCGTAGACGACGTGGGCGAGGTCGTCGACCGTGAACGCGAGCTGGCCGTCGAGGAAGACCGAGTAGCCCTCGGGGACGTCGTCGCCGTAGTGGCGCTCGCCGCCCGGCTGATCCCACGTGACGGTGAGGTCGCGGTCGCGGTAGCGGATGTTGTTGGCGGTGAAGTGATCCCAGCCGATCGCGATCGGGTCGAGCTCGATCTTGGCGTCGCTGCGGGTGCGCACGCCCATCGCATCCTCGATCATTGTGAAGTTCGTCGCACCGAGGATCGTGTGGTGGATCCACGAGCGGTAGTCGATCTTCTGCGGGTCGGCCGATCCGTTCGCCCAGAACTCGTTCTGGTCGGGCAGGCGGTTGTCGCCGCCGTTCTGGTAGTGGGCCCAGGCGTTCCAGTAGAGGAGCTTCTTGTACCACTCCGCGTTGATGGCATCGGTCGGGTAGTCGCGCAGCACGGTGGAGAGCATGCGGAACGTCACCGTGGAGTTGATCACCGAGAAGTTGTTGCTGCCCTGGCCGCCGGTCGCGTTGTACGCGGCCTGGTCGGCCTGGTTGGCGGTGAAGAACGGGAAGATCGGGTACTGCTTGTCGTCGGCGAACAGTCGGAGCGCCTCGACGTAGTCGTCGTCGTAGTCGGCGTCACCGGGCTTGGGGACGAGCCCGACGGTGAAGGGGTAGTAGTTGTTGATCTCCTTCCAGGGCACGTGCTCGCCGTTGTTCGCCATCGCGTGCTCGAGGAGCTTGCGATCGGGGTTCCACAGCACGTCCATGACCTGGGTCTTGATGTTCTGCGCGAAGGCTTCCATCTCGTCGGCCTTGGCGCTGTTGCCCGCGACGCGGTAGGCCTCCGCGGCGGCGAGCGCGTTGGAGTACAGGTAGGCGTTCTCGGCGCGGTCCTGGAATCCGCCCTTCCAGTGGAACGACACCGCATCCGCGTCGTTGCCGGTCATCGCGCCCCAGTCGTACTCGATGAGGCCGTTGCCGTTGTGGTCGTACGCGTCGACGAGTCCCTTGACGTCGTACTCGGCGTACTCGGCGAGGTTCTGCGCGATCGGGGTCGGGCCTCCGTGCAGCTCGTAGGCGCGCCAGGCCGCCTCGGAGATGTACTGCGTGTAGCTGTTGGACCAGTTCGCGGGGTCGCCGGGGTTGTCGACGAACTTGTAGCTCTTGCTCGTCTCGCCTGCCGAGACCCACGGGCCGTACGAGTAGATCGGGTCGCGGAAGTACTTCAGGTCGTCGATGAACATGCCCGTCGTGAGCACGATCGCGTTGTTGTAGCCGAGCACGCCCTCCATCGAGGTCGGGAACTGGTAGGTGTTGCCCGGGATGTCGGCGTCGAGGAAGTTGTAACGCATCAGCCACCAGCGGTAGTAGAGCGTCTTGTCGATGTTGTCTTCGGGGGTGTCGAGGTAGGGCACGTTCTCGGCCCACCACCGGTTGTAGAGCGTGACGTGCGCGGTGTACGCCGCCGCCGCGGTGGCCTCGCGGATGGCGTCGTAGTCGGTGCGCGAGTCGGTGATCTCGTCGGTGACGAGGCCGAGCTGCACCTTCGTCGACGCCGTCCCGCCCGCGGGTACGGCGAGGGTGCGCACGAGGGTCGCGCCGGCGGGGGCGAACTGGTCACCCGACAGGCGCGGCGAGAGCTTCGTCAGGTCGTTCAGCGCCTGGACGTGGCCGACGAGCTCCTCGCCCTCGGCCGTGGTGGCGTAGGGGGAGCTCACGATGAGCTCGACGTCGACGGCGCCGCCGGTGGCGCGCACGTCGAGGTTCGTCACGAGCACGTTCGCGTCGGTGATGAACTTCGTCTGCACGACCTCGATGCCGGTGCCCGCGTCGGTGTGCACGCTCTGCCAGTAGCTCGGGGTCTGCTTGCGCTTGGTCGTGTCCTCGGTGAGGGCGATCTCGGCGCCGCCCACGCGAGCGGTGATCGTGTAGGCGCTCCGGCCGTCGATCGCCTCCCAGTACGCCAGCTGCCCGGCGAAGCCGAGGACGGCGGGGTTGTGCTCCTTCATGAAGGCGGCACGACCGCGGGTGAAGAGCCACTGGTTGTTGTCGCCGAAGCTGCCGGCGGTGCCGGTGCGGGCGAGCATCTCGTCCATCCAGAAGTCGTTCTGGGCGTTGCTGCCCGCGCCGGCGGCGACGTCGGCGTCGAAGATCCGCATGAGCTGGTTGCCGGGAGTGTAGGTCACCCCCGTGTCCGGCACGGGGTTGGGGCTGCCCGAGAAGGTCGGATAGCCGATGTCTGTGTTGGCGGCGTAGGCGGGCGCGACCACGAAGGTCGTCGCCAGCACGGCCGTGACCGCTGCGGTAGCGATCGCGGTTCGCCCGAGCCGACCGGAGGTCGTCGGAGTGCAGTCCACGGTGATTGATTCCTCTCGGCGCCGTTCGTCCATGAGCGACGCGTGCGTGCTCGGACGCTACAGAGAGGATGCCGGGTTCCGCAACGCTTTTCGGGAATTTCGAAACGGCCCGAAAAACTACGAACCCGGTCGCGTCAGCGGTGGGCGATCGTCGAGCCGCGGATGACGAGCTTGACAGGAAGCTGGTGGGTGCCCGATCCGATGTCGGCACCGTCGATCGCGTCGAAGATGCGCTGCGCCGCCTGCCGGCCGAGCTGCTGCAGGTTCGCGTCGATGGTCGTCAGCGGGGGCCGCGCATTGCCCGCGAGCAGCTCCCAGTTGTCGTAGCCGATGACCGCGAGGTCTCCCGGCACGTCGCGCCCGAGGTCGCGCGCCGTGTCGAGCACCCCGCGCGCGATCTGGTCCGAGCCGCAGAAGACCGCGTCGACGTCGGGATGCCGCTCGAGCAGCATCGCGGCGGCGTCGCGACCCCAATGCTCGGTCCAGGCGGCGAACATCGGCTCGGCGACGAAGTCGAGGCCGGCGGCGCCGAGCGCGGCGCGCGCACCGGCGAGGCGGTCCTGCGCGGCGGCGTAGGTCGGATCGCCGGTGATGTGGGCGATCCGGGTGCGGCCGCACGAGAGCAGGTGCTCGATCGCCAGGCGACCGCCGGAGTAGTTGTCGGGCGTGAGCGAGAGATCGCGGGAGTCGTCCGAGGGCGAATAGGCGTAGACGACGGGCACCGGGATCTCCTGCCCGAGCGAGGGGCGCGGGTCGGTCTGCCGCCCCACGACGATGATCCCGTCGACGCGGCGGCTGAGGAGCGCCCGCAGATGGTGCTGCTCACGGATGGCGTCACCGCGCGCATCGCACAAGAAGACGTTGACCTGCCCGGCCCCGAAGGCGTCTTCGGCGCCCGAGAGGATCGGAATCATGAAGCGGCCTTCGAGGTCGCTCGTGAGCAGTCCCACGGTTCCGGTGCGCCCCGCCAGGAGGCTGCGCGCCGCCGCGTTCGGCGTGAAGGTCAGCTCGTCGGCGGCGGCGAGCACGCGCTTGCGGGTGGCCGGGGCGACGTCGCCGCGACCGTTCAGAGCCTTGGATGCTGTCGCGATCGAGACACCGGCGCGACGTGCCACATCGCTGAGAGTCGTGGCGCGTTGCCCATCGGTCGGTGCCATGTTGATCCGTTTCCTCATCGTTACATCCGGCCGTCTTGACGCCCGTCCTAACCTAGGTTACCTTCCCGAAAGGGATTTCGGTTTTTTCGGATTCCCGGACTCACGCGGTGCCCGCCCGAACGGCGCAGCCGCTCAATGAAGAGCAAGAGGAGACTGCAATGACCCCATTCCGGCGCCGCCCGGCATTCCGGGCCGCGACCGCCGCGCTCGTCGCCGGCGTCCTCGTCGGCGGCCTCGCCGCGTGTTCGACCAGCGGCGGTGGCGACACCGCTGCCCCGGCCGACATCCCCGCCGCAGGAACCGACGACGGCACGACGCTGACGCTGTGGACGCGCGCACCGCTCGAGCGTCAGGCGAAGCTGCTCGTCGAGGCGTACAACGCCAGCCACGAGAACCAGGTCGAGCTGACCGTCGTCCCCAACGACGACTACGTCGCCAAGGTCGGCGCCGCCGCCGGTTCGGGAGGACTCCCCGACCTGTTCGCCGCCGACATCGTCTACGTGCCGAACTGGGTCGAGCAGGGCCTGTTCCAGGACATCACGGCGCAGGTCGACGGCCTCGACTACAAGGACGACATCAACCAGGGCCACCTGTCGGCCGGCACGGTCGACGGCAAGGAGCACGTACTGCCCTTCGTCCTCGACCTGTCGATGCTGATGTGGAACAAGGAGCTCTTCGCCGAGGCCGGCCTCGATCCCGAGAAGGCTCCCGCGACGCTGTCGGAGTTCGCCGACGCGGCCAAGGCGGTTCAGGACCTCGGCAAGCCGGGCGTCTCGGGCACCTCGACCGGCCTGAACTGCGGTGGCTGCCTCGTCTTCACGTGGTTCCCCTCGGTCTGGGCATCCGGCGAGCAGGTCCTCAGCGACGACGGCACCGAGTCGCTTCTCGCCGGCGACGCCGCGCAGGAGGTCTACAACACCTGGAAGGACCTCGAGGCTGCCGGCGCTGTCGCTCCCGGCTCGGCCGACGAGACCGGTGCAACCTGGGTCGCGGGCTTCCAGGAAGGCAAGGTGGGCGTCATGCCGTTCCCGGCCACCCTGCTGTCCGGCCTCGACTTCGAGGCCGGGGTCGCCGGCATCCCCGGTGTCGACGGCGGCGCCTCGACGTTCGTCGGTGGCGACGGCATCGGCGTCTCGAAGGACTCGAAGCAGTCCGCGCAGGCGTGGAACTTCCTCTCGTGGATGATGTCGGAGGACGCTCAGGTCGAGGTGCTCGCCAAGGACGGCAACGCCGTCTCGCGCGGCGACCTCGCTGAGAACACCTACGCCGCGGCCGACCCGCGTCAGGTGACGATCAACCAGGTCGCCGCCGACGGTCAGACGCCCGTCGCGCTGAACTTCCAGCAGGCGTTCAACGCTCCGGGCAGCCCCTGGCTGACCCTCGTGCGCAACGCGGTGCTCGAAGGCACGTCGACGGTCGACGCCGACAACGACGAGATCACGGCGATCCTCGGTCAGTGATACCCCCGGGGGCGCCGTCGCATCGGCGGCGCCCCCACCCTCCGAAAGGAATGTCGTGGCACTCTCCGTCACTTCCACGCGGCGCCCGCGCTACCGGCGCACGGCGCTGGGCGGGCCGCTGCAGGGCTGGCTGTACGCCGCCCCGACGGCGCTGTTCGTCATCGCGCTCTTCCTCATCCCCCTCGTGCTGGTGCTGCAGATGTCGGGCTCGGACTGGCCGCTGCTGCGCGGCAACATGGGGCCGAACTTCCCGACGAACTTCGCCGAGGCGCTCGACCACCGGCTGTTCTGGGACTCGGTGCGATTCACCCTGGTCTACACCGCGATCACGACCGTGCTGCTGATCGGCCTGGGTCTCGGACTCGCCCTCCTCGTGCAGGAGTCGACCGCCTGGAAGGGCTTCCTCCGCACGGCGTTCCTGCTGCCGAGCGCTCTGGGCCTGGCGTCGGCATCCCTCCTCTTCTATGTGCTCTACTCCCCCATCGCCGGCCCGTTCGCGGGGTTGATGGAATCGTGGGGCATCACCTTCTTGGGCACACCCGAAGGCGCCCTGTGGTCGACGGTGTTCCTCATCGTGTGGCGGTATGCGGGCTTCTACATGCTGCTGCTGCTCGTGGGCCTCCAGGGCATCCCCGAAGACGTCTACGAGGCCGCCCGCATCGACGGCGCCTCGCGCTGGCAGATCTTCCGCGACATCACGGTGCCGCTCCTGCGTCCGACGTTCGCGCTGACGACCGTCATGTGCGTGACCGGGTCGCTGCTGGCGTTCGACCAGTTCTACATCCTGACCAAGGGCGGACCCGACAACAGCACGATGACCGTCGTGCAGCTCATCTACAACATCGCGTTCCAGGGGCAGAACAACCTCGGCGTCGCCGCGGCACTGTCGGTCATCATCCTGCTCGCCCTGGTCGTCATCAACGTCGTGCAGCTGCGCGCGTTCCGTCGCCCCGAGGAGGCCTGACATGGCTCTGACCGACGCCCCGGCGGGCTCCGTCCCGCCCGCCGCCCCCGACACCACGCGCACGATCGTCATCCCGAAGTCCCGGCCGCGCACGCGGCGCCGGCCGACCGGTCGCCTGCTGTGGGGCATCCCCTCGACCGTGTTCACGGGGGCGCTGGCGATCATCTTCCTGTACCCGCTCGTCTGGACCGGTGTCGCCTCGGTGAGCCCGCAGGCCGGCACGAGCCAGTCGGACGGGTGGGGGTTCGGCAACTACGTCACCCTCGCCAACTTCCAGTCGGGCATCTGGGTCTACCTCGGCAACTCGCTCTTCGTGTCGCTGCTGACGGTGGCGCTGACGCTGCTGACCTCGTTCCTCGGCGGGTACGCGTTCGCGCGCTTCCACTTCCCCGGCAAGAACATGCTGTTCCTGCTTGTGCTGGCGATCCTCATGGTCCCGTACGCGACGCTGCTCATTCCGCTGTACGTCATCCTCAATGCCGTCGGCCTGCAGAACTCGCTCGTCGGGGTCGCGCTCGTGCTCACGATGTTCCAGCTGCCGTTCTCGATGTTCATGATGCGCATCTCGTTCGAATCGGTGCCGCGCGAGCTCGACGAGGCGGCGCTGGTCGACGGATGCACGAGCCTCACCGCCCTGTGGCGCGTGCTGCTCCCCGCGGTCAAGCCGGGCCTCATCACGGTGGGTCTGTTCGCGTTCCTCACCGCGTGGAACGACTTCATCGCACCGCTCATCCTCATCAACGACACCTCGCGCATCACGCTGCCCCTCGCGGTGGCGAACCTGCGCGGCCAAACGATGGGCGTCATCGACTACGGGGTCACCGAAGCCGGTGTCGTCGTGCTCGCGCTGCCCTGCATCGTTCTGTTCCTGATCCTTCAACGTCACTACGTGCGCGGCTTCATGTCGGGCGCATTCAAGGGATGACCATGTCGACTACCTTCCCCACCCGCCCCCTCGGCTCTGCGGCATCCGCCGCCGCTGCCGCTCCCGTCGTGCCCGCGCGTTCGCGGCTGCGTCCGCTCGGCCTGCACGAGGTGCGCATCACCGGAGGCTTCTGGGGTGAGCGCCAGCGCATCAACGCGGCGCACACCCTCGGCCATGTGCTCGGCCGCCTCGAGTCCGAGGGCTGGCTGCCCAACTTCGATCGCGCCGCCGCGGGCACGCTTCCCGCCGGCCGCCGCGGGCGTGAGTTCTCCGACTCGGAGGTCTACAAGTACCTCGAAGCCGTGGCCTGGGAGATCGGTCGCAGCGACGACGCCGAGCTCGATGCGACGCTGCGCTCGGTCGTCGCCCGGGTCGCCGCCGCTCAGGAGCCCGACGGCTACCTCAACACCCGGTTCGGCCGCCCGGGCCAGCAGCCGCGCTGGTCCGACCTCGAGTGGGGGCACGAGCTGTACTGCCTCGGTCACCTGTTCCAGGCGGCCGTCGCCCGCGAGCGCACGCGCCCCGGAGCGGATGACGGTCTGCTCGGCATCGCCCGACGTGCCGCCGACCTCGTGTGCGAGGTCTTCGGGCCGACCGGCATCCCGGCCTTCTGCGGGCATCCCGAGGTCGAGACCGCGCTGGCCGAGCTCGCCCGCGTGACCGGTGACGAGCGCTATCGCGCGCAGGCCGAGCTGTTCGTCGAGCGCCGCGGACACGAGACGCTCGACGACATCGAGTTCGGGCGCACGTACTTCCAGGACGACGTGCCCCTGCGCGATGCCGACGCCCTCGCCGGCCACGCCGTGCGCGCGAACTACCTCGCCGCCGGAGCGGTCGACGTCGCCGTCGACGCGGGTGACGACGAGCTGCTCGCCGCCCTGCGCCGCCAGTGGGAGCGCACCCGCGGCCGCCGCACCTACATCACCGGCGGTCAGGGGTCGCACCACCAGGACGAGGCGTTCGGCGACGACTGGGAGTTGCCGCCGGACCGCGCCTACTCCGAGACGTGCGCCGGTATCGCGTCGATCATGTTCTCGTGGCGGCTGCTGCTCGCCGAGGGGGATGCCGCGTATGCCGACCTCATCGAACGCACGCTTTACAACGTTGTAGCCACCTCGCCCGCGGCGGACGGTCGCAGCTTCTTCTACGCCAACACGCTGCACCAGCGCGTGCCCGGCGTCGAGGCGGATCCCGAGGGCACGTCGCCGCGCGCGTCGTCGTCGCTGCGTGCGCCGTGGTTCGAGGTGTCGTGCTGCCCGCCCAACGTGGCGCGTACGCTCGCGAGCCTCGACGCCTACGTGGCGACCGCCGATGACGAGGGCGTGCAGCTGCACCAGTACGCGCCGGCAGAGATCCGCACGGTTCTCCCCGACGGCCGCATGGTGTCGCTCGACGTGCAGACGGCCTACCCCGCCGACGGCGTCGTGCGGGTGGTGGTCGGTGAGGATGCCGGCGGCGCGTGGACCCTGTCGCTGCGCGTGCCCGAGTGGGCCGAGGGCGCGCGCCTGCGCGTTCGGGATGCCGCGGGCGCGGTCGTCGACGACGATGCCACCGGCCCGGGCCGCGTCGAGGTGCGCCGCGACTTCCGCACCGGCGAGGCCGTCGAGCTCGAGCTGCCGATGTCGCCGCGCCTCGTCGCTCCCGATGCGCGTATCGACGCCGTGCGCGGTTGCGTCGCCGTCGAGCGCGGCCCCGAGGTGCTCGCGCTCGAATCGACCGACCTGCCGGGCGGTGCCGACGTCGGTCGGGCGGCGATCGCGGGCGACGCCGAGCCGGTCGAGCGCGACGGTCGCGTGTGGCTGCGGGTCGGGCTGCGCCCCGACGAAAGCGACGGATGGCCATATGGCAATCCGTCGGCGAGCGCCACCGCAGCCGCCGAAGAGGCCGAGCTGGTCCCCCTTGTGGCCTATCACGACTGGGCCAACCGCGGCCCGTCGACGATGCGGGTCTGGCTGCCCGTCGAGTGAGATTCGTCCGGCTCGAATGGGGCTCGCATCACTATGGATGCGGGCCCCATTTTCGTTTGCTCGTCGAGCGGGCCACCCCCCAAGTCGTTGCCGTGACCTAGACCTCGAAGACGTCTAGAAGGTCGTCGACGCATCGGCGGCACCGGCCTGACCCCGCATCTGGGGTATGTCACCGACGGCACATACCTCTTCTTTACCCGCAGACCGTCGAAGCCATCCGCGCCTGGTCGACAGGCCACCCGATCCGTGAGCTCACGGCCGTGACGGTAAACCGGCACTGACGCCGCGAGGCCCGCATCCTCTCGATGCGGGCCTCGCGGTTCGTTCGCCGGTTAGCGGGTTACCCCGCTCGGACGTCGCAGCCGCGACCCGGCGACGAGCGACAGTCCGCCGAGCACCAGGATGCCCGCGATCAGGCCTCCCGCGATCGGCAGCTGCCCACCCGTGGCCGAGAGACGGGCGGCGACCGTGACCGTCGTCCATCCGGCGATCGTGTCGGTGCCGGCGAGGACCGCGACGATCCGGTGCGGGCCAGCCGGCAGGCCGGCGGGAACCGTCACCCGGGCCGATCCGGCCGCGTCTGCGGTGACCGCCCCGGCGTAGGTCGGGCTCGAGAAGAACCAGATGTCGTACGCCTTGCCAGCCTCGAGCCCCGAGACCCGGATGGTGCTGCCGGGGATGACCGTCGGCTCCGACACCGTGAGCGCGCCACGGTTCGCGTCGGTCAGGGCAGCGGCGGAGGGGGCTGCAGGCGCAGCCGCTCCACCCGTCGAGGGCAGCGAACCGGGGTTGCCCGTGCCGGGGTTGCCCGAGCCGGGGTTGCCCGTGCCGGGGTTACCCGTGCCGGGGTTACCCGAACCGGGGTTGCCGCCGCCGGTTCCGGGCTCCGGGTCGACCGGAACCGTGACCGTCAGGGTGCGCACCGACGTCGATGCGACCGGCCCCGCGCCCGCGCTGTTTCGAGCGGTCACCGTGAGCACGTACTCGGTGTCGGGGCTGAGGCCCGCGACGACGGCTTCGGTCCCGACGACCACGACCGGCGCGTTGACCACGGCTCCGGCTGCGGTGACGACGACGTCGTATGCCGACACCGCCGCTCCCCCGTCGCTGTCCGGAGCACTCCAGGTGACGACGACCTCGGTTGCCGACACCGCCGTCGCCTTCAGCGCGGTCGGTGCTCCCGGCTGCGAGACCGGCGGTGCGAGCGTCGTCAGCTCGGCTGCGTTCGAGCTCGCACCGGTGCCGACGCTGTTGATCGCGGCGACGGTGACCGTGTAGGTGGTCGACGGCGCCAGACCGTTGATCGTCGCCGACGTGCCGGTGACGGACACGGATGCCGCTACCTGCACACCGGCCTGGGTCACCGTCACCGCGTAGCCGGTGATGGCGGATCCGCCGTCGGTGACCGGCGCGTCCCACTGCACCTCGGCGGATGCCGCCGTGGTGCTGCGGACCGTGAGGCCGGTCGGCGCAGACGGCGCCGTGATGACCGGAGGCTTGACCGCGGTGCGCGACTCGATCGACGCCGCGGCGCTGTTGCCGACGACGTTCCGTGCCTTCACCGTGATGGAGTAGGCCGTGTCCGACTCGAGGCCGGTCAGGGTGGTCGCGGTCGTCGCAGCATCCGCGATGATCACGACGTCCTCCGCCCCCGCCGTGCTCGCGGTGACGATGTAGCCCGTTACCGGCGTGCCACCGTTTCCGGTCGGCGCTGCCCAGCTCACCGCGAGGCTCGTCGCCGTGACGTCGGTCACGGCGACGGCCGTCGGAGCCGTCGGGGCCGTGAGAGCAACCGTCTCGATCGGCGTACGGGGCGATTCGACGCCCGACCCGACGTTGTTCGTCGCAGCGACGGTGAACTCGTACGAGGTACCCGGCGCGAGACCGCTGATCGTGGTCGTCGTGACGGCACCGATCGAGATGACGCGAGTGGCGACCTCCGCGCCCTTCTCGTAGGCGCGCAGCACGTAGCCGGTGATGGGTGCCCCGCCGTCCTCGGGAGCGTCCCAGGCGAGGGACGCCGAGGCGGTGGTCACCGAATCCACCCGCGGCGCAGCCGGCGTCTCGGGGACGGTGGCCGGACGCGTCACGTTCAGGCGCGCGGTCGAGCTGGTCAGCTCGCGGTCGCCCTGTGTGAAGACCGCCCGCACCTCGGTGCCGTCGGCATCCGCCGTCGTCTCGCTGATGACGTAGGTCGAGCCGTTCGCGCCTGCGATGTCGGCCCACTCCCCGCCGTTCTGGCGAGACTGCCACTGCACGGCCGGAACCGGCAGACCCGAGGCGATCGCGATGAATTCGGCCCGCTCGCCCGATGCCACCGAGACATCCGCCGGGTTCGAGACGATCGCGAACTCCGAGCTGAGCGTCTCCGTCGGCGTGAGCGGAGTCTCGCCCTCAGCCAGGTCGGGCACGGCCACAGCCGAGTCGAGGACGATGTTCTGCCCCGCTGTGATGCGGATGACGTCGGCGTCGGCTCGTGTCTTCTTGCCGTCGTACCAGGTGGTCCCCCGGTCAGCCGTGTACACGTAGAGCGTGTACTCGCCCGGCTCGAGAGCGGGCAGACGGAAGTTGCCGTTCGCGTCGGTCTGCACCGTGATATCGAGCAGCGGGTTGGCGTCGGCAGCGCCGACGAGCGTGTTCCACGCCTCAGCGAAGAACCGGGCGACGCCCGTCTGCGGAGCCGTCGCCACGCCGACCGTCGCCCCGACGATGGGAGCGCCGTCGGCGTCCACCACCCGGCCCGAGGCGGTGCCGCCGAGCGCCATGCGGAGGTCGGTCTCGACGTCGCGGTCGACGATCTCGATGACACGGGCATCGCTGTAGTCGTCAGCGCCGTCGAACCACTGCGTCACGTAGAGGCCCTGGTAGTTCTCGGCCCGCACGACATAGCGACCGGGCGCCAGCGGCGGGCTCTCGTAACGACCGTCGAGGTAGGTGTACGACGACCCGACGGGCGCCGGCCACGCATCGGTCGATTCCGCTCGGTGGAAGCTGACGTCGATGTTCGACAGTGCCGCGCCGTTGTTCGCCGCCGCGACGTCTCCGACGATGCGGTAGCCGCGCTGCAACTGCAACGTGACGCCATCGAGCCCCTCCGCGGGAACGGTGACCGGGGTCGTCGATGCGATGTGGATGCTCCCGCCGCTCGTGGTGAGGACGAACGCCCCAGCGCGGTCGGCGTACGTGGTGAACGTTCCCGTTGCACTGCTCGTCGCACCGTAGTTGACCGAGATACCCGCGACCGGTTCGCCGCTTTGCGCGTCGATGATGCGGCCGCGAACCGCGATGCCCGCGTCCAGCGCCACGTCGGCGACGAACGGGGTGTCGGTGATCAGGATCGGGGTCGCCTCAGCCTCGCTCTCGGCGTTCTGCCACCACTTGGTCGACAGATTGTCACCAGAGTTGCCGCGGGAGAACTCGAGGGTCACCGAGGCGCCGGTCGGGATGCCGCTGATACGGTATCGGCCCGTGGTCGAGTTGGTGTACGACCAGATCTCCCGGTGATCCGTGCCCCATTCGGTTTCCTCGGTCCACCGGGCGATCACCCGCGCGTACGCGGGAGCCCCCGAGGCCGAAGCCGTCACGACGCCGACGATCTGTGCAGGCGGGAGCGCAAGGGCGATCGGACCGGTCACCTCGCCGACCGTCACCTCGATGTCATCCACGGACGAGAGGCTCGTGGAGCCCACCGAGGCGCTGAGGTGATACGTGGCCGCGGCGATACCCGTGATGGTGGCGCCGCCGTCACGACGGATGTCCGAGATCGGGATGCCGTGGTTGGTGATCGTCCCCGCCGGGGTCCAGAGGCTGACCCAGAGGCTCTCCCATCCCGAGAACTCGGCTTCGTCGGCGAAGGTCAGGGCGATTCCGCCGCCGCGAACGACGCGGAAGTCAGCGGCATCGAACGACGCGTCCGCGCCGATTTCGATCGGTGTGGCACTGGCCTGGTCACCGGCACCACCGAACCAGCGGTCGACGTACAGGGTCTCTCCCCCGACGACGCGAACGGCGTAGTTGTTGACGCCGAGCGCTCCGAATGCGTACGAGCCGTCGACGGCGGTCTGGGTGCGCGCGATCGGTGTGCCGCCGAGGCTGTCAGCCCGGTAGAGCTCGACCGCAACGCCCGCTACCGCCGCGTCCGTTTTCGCGTCGGTGACCGTTCCCGAGATCGAGCCGCGGCTCGCGCTCAGCGTGATCGCCTGCGGCGTCTCGGCGGTCAGCTCGAGCACGATGGCCGATGCAGGTGAGTTGCCGCCCGGGTAGTAGACGGGCGACCCGTTGGCGCCCTGGTACTGCACGATGTAGTTCCCGGCGGGCACGCGCATGGTGAGCGCGCCGCCGTTCGAGAGCCAGGCGGTCGCGACGGAACGCCGCGTCTCGGCGTCGAGCAGCGTCACGGTGCCGCTGATCGAAGCGCCTTCGGCGACGGTGATGGTCAGTTCGGCCATCTCCGTTGCGATCCCCGAAAGGTCGAGGACAACGCGACCCGGGCCGGTCACGACGACGGGATCGCCGACCGTGATGCTCGCAGATCCCGAGCGCAGCTCGAGCCGGTAGGTTCCGGCGGCCACATCCAGGAACGAGAAGGTGCCGTCGGCGGCGACCGCCGCCCAGGCGCTGTTGGAGCCGGGACCGCTGCTGATCAGCATGAGCGAGTCGATCCCGGCGCGCAGCTGCGCGGGCAGCTGGCCTGTGATGGTTGCGCCGGGCTGGATGACGACGTTGACGTCGTTGCGGGAGCTGCCCTCGGTGATCACGACGGGCGTCGCCGAGCTGTAGTCGTTCCCACCGAAGAAGGTGCGCAGGCCGTCGCCCGGAGCAGGCGAGAACCCGACGGTGTAGCTCCCGGCCGCGATGCCGGTGAAGACGTAGCGTCCGCGCGAGTCGGTCTCGGCGTACACGCCGCCACCCCCGCCGGCCGCGTTCGCCTGCACCTGGACCTTCGCCAGGGGTGTGCCCGCGGTCGAGGTGACGACGCCGGACAGCCGGCTCGCGCCGATGCGCATCGAGGCGTCGAGTCCCGAGACCGAGCCCCCCGCCGCGACGGTCACCGGCGTGGCGGTCGCGAGCGACGAAGCGTTCTTCCACCACGTCGGGGCCAGCACGCCGGAGGTTGAGAAGCCGACGGTGTAGGTGCCCGGGCGTACGACGGTCTTCCAGGCGGCCGTTGCGCCCGCCGCGACGGTGCTGTCGGTCCAGAACTGGCTCTGTCCGTCGCCGACCGCTGCGATCTCGACGCCGACACGCACCGTGTCGACGCCCGCATCCGGAACGGTGATCGAGCCCGAAAGCACGGCACCGCGTTCGACCCCGACCGCGCCCAGGTCGTAGGCGTAGCCGAAGGCGGCTCCGTCGATCTGACCCGTGGCGCCGAGGTAGAGCGGATCGAACGACGACCCGATCTCGAAGCCGTACCAGCCGCGCCCCTCGCTCACCACGACGGTGAACGTGCCGTCCGCTGCGGTCGTGACGGCGTTGTCGGCGGGGATGCCGTCGCCGCCCGAACTCGCCGCCCAGACCGGCACTCCGCCGACCGGGTTGCCGGTACCCGCGTCGACGACGACACCGGTAAACGTGCTCACTCCTGCCGTCCCCGGCGTGGCCTCGACCTGCGTCTCGACATCACCGAATCGGAAGGAAACGGGCGAGGCGGATGCCGCAACCTCCGCACGCTGCGTCGCCACATCCGCATTCGCGTTGGTGTCGGAAGCGCCGTCGGGACGCGGCTCCGCCGACGGCGCGGGGACGACCGGGGCGGCGCCGTCGTTGTCGGGCGCAGCGGTCTCGTCGACGACCTGCGCCGTGTCGTCGACGATCGTCCCGGCTGGTGTCGGCGTCGGGTCGGGCGTGGCCGCGTAGCTGGCCGAGGCGCTCGACAGCACCAGCGCGAAGCTCGCGACCGATGCCGAAACGAAAGTAAGCAGGCGCGACGAAGCGCCATGGCGGATAGCCATCGATTTCTCCCCCCAGAGGCGGTGGCCTGCGTCGGCCCCCAGCCAGAACTTATCGGTATTCCGTACGACACCGCCACCTGATGCCCGGTTCGGGGAGCCACCGCCCACATCGCCCTCGTACTGAATACGAGTCAGCCCCATCGCCGCAGCCCGGGCCTGCCGGCTCCTGACCGGGCCTTTTCGAGCCTTGTCCACCGAATGGCCGACATCACGCCGAGGCGTGGCACCGCTACCATCGGCGTGGGGGAAGTTTGCCGATTTTGGCGATCCTGGTTCACATGCCCGACACATCTCAGGCATACGATCTCCCCCTCAGCACCACATCACGCAGCGCGAGGAGGATGTCATGCCGTACGACTTCTCCGCTGCCACAGCGCCGGGCGTCAGCCGAACGCGCGAGGCTTCCGCGCCTTCGCCCACGGCGGCCGCGCCCGAGCCACCGTCCGCAACGGCACACCGCGGACCCCGCGACTGGCGCCGCCGCTATGCCTCACTGCTGAGGGTGACCGATCTGCTGGTGCTGGTCTGGGTCGTCTACGGAACCCAGATCGCCTGGTTCGGGATTGGCAACGCCCAGGTTTCGATCCGCGAAGATTCGCGCATCACGGACTTCTCCTACTGGCTCTTCTCCGCGGCCCTCATCGCCCTGTGGATGTGGACACTCAGCCTCGCCGACACCCGCGACCACCGCATCATCGGTGCCGGGTCCGAGGAGTACGCCCGCATCGCGCGGTCGAGCCTGTCGCTCTTCGGCGTCATCGCGATCCTCGCCTTCCTCGCGCGCGTCGACGTCGCTCGCGGATTCCTGCTCATCAGCCTGCCCGTCGGCGTCGGGATGCTGCTGCTGTCGCGCTGGTTGTGTCGCCAATGGCTCGTCGCAAAACGCTCGGTCGGCGAGTACTCCGCGCGCGTTCTGCTGGTCGGGTCGGAGGCATCCGTCACCCACCTCGCGCGCGAGCTGCGACGGATGCCCGGCTCGGGCTACCGCGTCGTCGGCGCATGCGTCCCGTCGGGTCGCGTTGCCGGGACCGTACGGGGAACGAACATCCCGATCATGGGAAGCGTGGATGCCGTGGCCCAAGCCATGGCCGCGACCGACGCCGACACCGTCGCCGTGACGAGCACCGACGAGCTGCCGCCCGATAAGGTGAAGCAGATCTCGTGGGGGCTCGAGGCCGGCCGCCAGCACCTCGTGCTCGCGCCGAGCATCGTCGATATCGCCGGGCCGCGCGTGCAAACCCGGCCTGTCGCAGGCATCCCCCTCACCCATGTCGAGACGCCGAAGTTCAGCCGCGGGCAGCTCTTCCTCAAACGCACCGTCGACATCGTCGCCAGCTCGGTCGGCGTCGTGTTGCTCAGCCCCGTTCTGCTGTTCCTGGCGCTCAGCGTTCGGCTCTCGAGCCAGGGGCCGGTCTTCTTCCGGCAGACGCGCGTGGGCCTGCGTGGGCGCGAGTTCACGATGCTGAAGTTCCGCACCATGGTCGTCAACGCCGAAGACCTCCTCGAGGCGCTTGCCAAACAGCAACGCGACTCGGGCAATGAGGTGCTCTTCAAGATGAAGAACGACCCTCGCGTGACGCCCGTCGGCCGTGTGATGCGCAAGTTCAGCCTCGACGAGCTGCCCCAGCTCTTCAACGTCATCGGCGGATCGATGTCGCTCGTCGGCCCTCGTCCGCCGCTGCCCTCAGAGGTCGCGAAGTACGCCGACCACGTGCACCGCCGCTTCCTCGTCAAGCCCGGCATCACCGGCCTCTGGCAGGTGAGCGGACGCTCCAGCCTGTCGTGGGAGGAATCGGTTCGCTTGGACCTGTCGTACGTTGAGAACTGGTCGCTGGTTGGAGATGCGGTCATCCTGGTGAAGACGGTGCGCGCCACGACGCATCCGGGACATACCGCGTCCTGATGTAGCCGGCGCGCCCCGCAGGAGAACCTCAGTCCGTGAGAACAGACCACCCGAAGAAGCAAGGATTGGAAGGCTTGTGAGACCGAGTCGCTTGAGCGGTGAACGATCAGTGGCCATCATCGGCACGCGAGGGTACCCAAGCTTCTACGGCGGGTTCGAGACGGCCGTGCGCCGTCTGGCGCCCTACCTGGCGGACAGGGGCTGGGCCGTAACGGTATACGGGAGAAGAGGAGCAACCGAACCTGAGGTCGCAGATCGACGAGTCACTCAGATCGAATCGTGGGGGATCGAGCGCCAGTCGCTGAGCACGCTATCTTATGGCCTCTCGTCAGCAATGCACGCTCGCAGCGTTCGTCCTAGCGTGGCTCTCGTAATGAATGTTGCCAATGGGTACTGGCTACCTCTACTCAAACAGGCGCGGGTGCCTACCGTGGTGAACGTGGACGGCATTGAGTGGGAAAGGGACAAATGGGGGCGGCTGGCGAAGACGGTTTTCCTAAACGGCGCGCGCGCAACTGCGCGCCACGGCGACGTGCTCGTGTACGACTCCCAGGTAATCGGGGCGCGGTGGCGTTCTCAATTCGGGCGCGATGGCAACTTCATTCCCTATGGCGGCGACACGATGACGAGCGACCCGGCAGTCCCCCTCGGCCTGGATCGTCGGAAATATGCACTTCTGGTCGCTCGCTTTGTCCCGGAAAACACGGTGCCGGCGTTCATCGAAGCCGCCAAGAGCATCGCTGATTCCCATCCCGTCGTTCTTGTCGGCTCGAGTGGCTACGGCGGCGCTCTGGATGCGGCCGCAGCCACGGCTGCACAGCATCCGAATGTAAAATGGCTCGGCCACCTAAAGGATGATTCACTCCTCCATGCGCTTTGGTACCACGCGGGGGCTTACTTCCACGGACACTCGGTAGGAGGCACTAATCCCGCGCTTGTTCAGGCCATGGCGTGTGGCGCACCGACAGTCGCGAGAGATACCGAATTTAATAGGGAGGTGCTACGCCACGCCGGACATTATGTCAAGCCCCAGCCACGCGACATATCACAAGCTATTACCGATTTGCTCGATCGCCCAGCGGAACAAGACCGTCTTAGTGCGGCGGCGCGACAACGCGCTCTTAGCCATTACTCGTGGGAGGGCGTCTGTGATTCATATGAACGTACGCTTCTTGAGGCCATCGCTCACGGCGCGAACGAGGCGCCAGCACGAGACGCGAGAAGCGGAGCAAAGTGACCAACTTCTATCCCATGCATGGTCGCAGCAAGATGGTCAAAGAGGGGATGCGGACTCGCGATGGGCACGTGATCGAATGGTCCGCACATCTGCTTGAACCGCGCACCCTCAATATCTACTCGCGGCCCGAGCCTCGCATAATCCATCGCGACCCAGCTACGTCGGGCGCAGCTTTACCATCGAACCTTCGATTCCGCGACTCACCCACCTGGCGTCTTCCCGTGAGCTTTGACCGCCAACGGTGGTGGGTGACATCGGCGAACGCCTACGTGCCGCCAAGTGACCCGAAGGCCCCAACATTCGCATGGAATCCGCTACTTCCACTATCGAAGCAATGGTCAGCGATACGCACAACGTCCGCGCTGGTGGTTGACCTACTGGACGACTGGACTATCCACCATGCGTTTCATGGCGTCCGCAGTGAACTTGAAGTGGGATATAGCCGCCTGTTTGAGCGCGCCGACCACGTCTTCGCGAACGCTGAGGGGACGTTGGCACTCGCCCACCGATTTGGCAGGAGCGACGCGCACCTGCTCCTGAACGGCTGCGACCCTGAGCGGTTTTCGGCGAGATCTCGCGCGGCCGGACCACTCACAGTTGGCTACGTGGGGAAAATCGGTCGTCGTGTTGATCTCCCCCTCGTGCTAGAGGCAGTCCGCACACTTCCCCATTTTCGTTTCGTATTCGTCGGACCGCTCCTTGATGGCCCACTCGATTCCGCCCTCATGCAAGCCCCAAACTTCGAGCACCGTGGCGACGCACACTATCGTGACGTGCCGGCCATTCTGGAGGAGTTCGACCTTGGCTGGATACCGCATCAAGTGGGCGAAGGTGAGGTTGGTGGGGATGTCATCAAAGCGTATGAATATCGCGCGGCGGGCCTACCCGTCCTCTCCACCCCGATTGCTGGACAACGGGAACGAGCCCTGCCGGGAGTGACAGTGCTCGACCGAGTAGAGCACGTCGACTACCTTGAGGGATACTCGGGACTCGAACGAATCCCCCGCGAGCCCTTCAGAATCCCCCGAGAATTGACTTGGCGATTCAAAGCCCAAGCAATGCTTCGCTCTGCTGGCTTGGTCGAATAATGATATCGGATCGCAACGAACGCCCGATACGGGTGCTTATGTCATTTAGGCAGCGAAGTGGGCGAGGTACAAATCCGTACCTCGCACTATTGACACGCGCACTGCGACCTCATGTTGAGGTGGACGAGTTTTCTTGGCGCAGACTCCTCCTAGGAAACTACAGAGTTTTTCACGTTCATTGGCCTGAACAGATCGTCTCTAGTCGGTTTGCGCCGGTGCAACACATCAAGAGCATGCTCGCATCAGCTGCGATCAGGTCGTTTCGCTGGCGGCAAATCAAGATTGTGAGAACAGTTCATAACCAACAGCCCCACGAGCAGGCGGCAGTCGCAATTCAAAGACTGATGAGGATGCTCGACGAGAAAACAACTGTCCGGATCTTCTTGAACGACGTCGGGTCTCCTCCCGGCACTTTCGTCGCGCTACATCCGCACTACCAGGACTGGGCACCTTACCGGATCGACGTGTCGCCCGAGAAGCGCAACGACATACTGTTATTCGGCGCTATACGGCCATACAAACGCACCGAGGAATTTATTGAACTCGCAGCTTCAGACCCCAGTCATCTCTATGCACTCGTCGGCGCGCCGAATACCTCGCTGTACGCAGCGCATTTGAAGCGTCTGGCTGCGCCCATCGGCAACTTGCGAACTGAGCTCGGCTACCTTTCGGACGAGGAACTGGCGGCCTGGATCCAGGCGTCCGAGCTGGTGGTCCTTCCCTACCGCAGCTTCTACAACTCCGGGGCCGCTCTACTCGCGCTCTCTCTTGCTAGGCCCGTCCTGGTGCCCCAAAACGAGTTCACCCGAGCGCTTCAGAACGAGATCGGCGAGGGATGGGTGAACATCACCGAGGATTTTACCAAGTCGGCTGTCGATTCCGCGCTCGCCGCACCTCGACCGCGGAAGCCCGACCTGTCGAAGCGATCTGTCGAGGCACACGCAAAAACAAACATCGCGGCATACCTCGCGGCGACTGCAGGAGCATGAAATGAAACGTGGCTACATCACGCTCGCCTTCGGGAGTGAACACTACCTTCGCATAGCGCGCAACCTCGCACGCAGCTTGAGGCGATCAGGGTCAACCTTGCCCCTGGCGATCATCACTGACCTCGACGACCACGACCTTACGGATTTTGACGCGACCATCCCGCTCGACGGCACGCTCGGTAATACCCTTCTACACAAGCTCTCACTGGACACTTATTCTCCATTTGAAGAAACAATTTTTCTAGATTCGGATTGTCTCGTCGCACGCAACCCCGACTATCTGTTCGATTCGTTTCCTGGCCGGCATTTCACCGTGGTCGGAGACATGGTTGATGCCGGTGAATGGTTCGGCACCGAGATCGAAGAACTCCGACACAAGTTAGGTATCGCAGACAAAATCCCCAAGTTTAATAGCGGCTTCATCTATTGGATTTCTTGCGCGGAGACCGCTCGGCTTTTCGCGGGCGCTAGAGAGCTATGGGACGACTACGATGATTTGGGATTCGGCCAATTTCGCACCAACCTCGTGCGCGCGGATGAGCCCTTGTTCGCTATCGCCATGGCGCGCAACGGCGTCGCCGCTTCCCCCGACGACGGCACCGTGATGAATACGCCCATCGGCCTATCCGGTCGCGTGCGACTGAATCTCTCGAAGCAGCTTTCCCAGTTCGTCAAACATGGCCGATCGGTGCACCCCGCCGTGGTCCACTTCTGCGGGTTCTATCGGTTTGGGGGCTCATACAGACGCGAGGCGTTCTATCTATCTGCCCGCGCAAATCGGACTGAACTCGTTGCGCGTCGACTAGCGAACTTCATCTACGCTATCCCAGTCGCGCTGGATCACGGCGCGGTATGGGCCGGGGCAAGAGCCCTGTTTCGTACTGTTCGCGCGATTCTTCTTGGTGGCCGTCGCGGAACGGAACCCTCTGTCGCAACGCCCTCGCGAACCCCGCGCTCACCTGGATAGCGCAGAGCGGAGAGTGAGAGCGAGGCGAGACGTCATGGCGATTGCGGAGTGGTCTCTGCTCACACGGGTAGAGCCGTGTTTTCCGAGCGAAGCCCCGCCGGCCGAGTCAGACAAGACGCTGAGGATCGCCTCGGCCATCTGCTGGGGGTTGTGGGGCGGTACGAGCACACCGGACTCTTCGTGCTTCACGTAGGTCTCCATGCCCGGAGTATGCGAGATCACAATCGGACGCCCAACCGATTGCACCTCAAGTGCAACGGTCGAGCCGGAGGTGTAGTGGTTAGCGCGTGAGGCGATGGCCGTGACTGCCGCCCGAGCGTACATACTGCGTAGCTCTGCATGGTCTTTGAAGCGGTGAACCTTGGTCACCCAGCTGGGTGCAGGAGTCTTGTCACTGGTCTGCACCAGGAAGGATGTCTGCGGCCGACGGGCCCGCACGATCGCGAACGCCTCGTAAAGGCCTGACGTGTCCCGCGCCCTGTCGTTGCCAACACTCAGCACGAGGTCCGGATCCGCCGCACCATAGTCGACCGACGGAAAGAATGTCGTGTCAATGCCAAGAGGCACAAAGCCGACGCTCTCGGCAGGGATTCTCAACAATCTCGGAAGTAGGTCCGCGACGGGTTCGCTGTAGGTAGTCAGGCGGTCCATGCGCCGAAGCGCCTGAGCGATGGCCCCCCGCCGGAGACGGTCGCGGAGTCCGCCGCCCGATGCGAGGTGGTCATCGACGGCCCATATGACGCCGGTGACGCTCGGCACGCCGAACGACCGCATACGGCGCGCTGCTCGCTCGTCGAACCCAAGATTCACATCGACGCGGACACCCTCGCCCGCGGAGACTAGAATCGGGTTCAGTCCCGCTTCCGCGAGCAGGTCGGCACTATAAGGCCAACGGCCCGGAACCTCGCCTCGTGCATGTCGCCGTTCCCAATCACCCGGATCGAGCGATTCCGAGTACACGAGGCCCACTCGCGGCTCGTCACCAGTATGAAGATTTACCACAATCCGAATCCCTCACTCGTTCGGGCCGATCGGCCTTGCTCGTCGCTCACGGGCGACGTATACCGAGAACGGCAGAACCTGAAATGCCAAGACGGCGGCGGCCGACACGAGCGGTGCGGCCACAATTCCCCAGGTCGGCGCGAGCAAGACGATACCGATTACGGTCGAGACGGCGACTAGGACCGCCGGCAGCAGCTGGAACCGAATACCCGCAGGACTCATGATCGACATACCCAAGGGATAGACCAATGCTTGGACGAGAACCTGCGCGCCAAAACATGCGATCAACGAGGCCGGCACGCGGATTTTCTCGTCGGACATGATTGCGAACATCGGATCTGCGACCAAAAGCCAGACGCCAACCGCGATGGTGGAGGCGAAGCCAAACACGCCGACCAGAATCAGCGGGTTCAATGACCGATGACCACGTTCCCTAGCCCGAGAGTAGTACGGCCACAGCGTCATGCCGGCCGCGGAGACAAGCCCTATAAGTGGCGTCACAACCTGATTCAGCAAACCGTATTGGGCGAGGGCGTAGGCCGTCGTCGTTTGCGCCAGGATAAAGCGGCCCAATTGCGTCGTTATGGGCGGAGTGAGCGCCTGAACCAGCATTGGCCATCCGACGTTCATCACGCGCACCCCGGGGTGGCTAACTGGGTGGGCCACCTCCAGGGCGGCCCCTCTCAACAACCCCGAAACAGAACGATCCGCGACGAGAGACCCAATGAGGGCGACGGCGGTAAGCGCGACGTATGGAGCAACGATAAGCAGTAAACTATTATTCTGATTTTCAACTCGGCAGATACACCAAATGATCAGCAGGGCGATCACCGGCTGGGCACCCTGTATCAGGATCACAATGTGATTCCTTCGCATACCGAGCAGCAGTCGACTCCAGATCCCGAGCGGTATCGACAGCGCGAAGATTGATATGCAAGCGAATACGGCAACGTCCGCTCCATCTACATGCGCCGCACCCAGCACCACTCTCCACCCGCCGGTCACGAGAAGGATCAGATTGAGGAGCATGAGGCCGCCCGCGAATATCGTCATGATCCGCAAGACGGTACGTAGCTCCGCGCGGACAGTTCTATTCTCGACCGGGTCGCTCTCGCGAGCGAGCGAGTTGACGAGCACTGCCCCGGTTCCCATATCAGCGAACGGCACCAAGGCGGGCAATGCGGCTACCAGAGAGTAAAGGGCAAAGCTATCGACGCCGGCCTCCCCGATGACCAGCCGCGAAATCACAACACCGCTGCCGAACGACGTCACCATCGTAACGAGGCGCGCCACCACCGCCCAGATCGCATTCATGCTTCACCCTTGGGCGGCCGCTGCCGCTCGATTACTGACGCCGGATCCACCTGTCGTAGCCACTCTAACCGCTAGGCCGCGATCCCCAAACGGTGCGACCCGGCCCCGGGTACGCTCGCTCTCGTCAGGAGCGCCCGTTCTGTGCCTACTTAGCGGACGCTGGCTCCTACAGCCGGTTGCAGTGCTTCATCCAAGATTCCCGTGCCTATGTGAGACTTGACGCGTGTTCCGTCTGGGCCAGCAGTCCTGGGCGAGCTGAGGACCGAGGTACGGAGGCGATCTCATGGCTAGCGACAGTCGCGTTCTGGGCGCGCGCGAGGACCACAATCGCCACGCGCGGCGAGGATTCGGCCCATGCAGACCCTTAGGAGCTGACTCGAGCTCCACCCGCGTCACAGCCCTCGCGGCTGCCGCAGGGATCTTGCTCGCGGGCACACAGGTGGCTGCAGTGGCGAACCTGTGGATAAGTACCATCTTCGTCATCGCGCTCGCCCCGGTGCTGCTTTCGGTAGTGTGGACGCGCCGCCTCGCACGATTCACGCTCGTAGGGTACGCTGCCCTCACACTTTCGGGCCTGTTACTGATGCTCGCGCGTCCGGCGGGGAACGAGTATGTAGCGTCAAGCGCGTCTGGTTATGCGGTCGCTGTCGCGAACGCAGTCGGGGTGTTACTGCTCAGCTTGTGGGCACTACGGCATTTTTCTGTACGAGTTACGGTAATTCTGTATGCATTCGGCCTTCTTGCGGGGGCAGCATTGACTCCGGATGCATGGCTGGCTAATGCGTGGAAGTTTGGCTTCGGCATTCCCATAACGCTTTTGACACTTGCGCTCCTGTGGCCCGCAGGCGTCGCGTTGCAAAGTGCTGCGCTAGCGGCACTGACCGTAGCGAATCTCGCGTTCGACTCTCGCTCCTACGCGGGCGTAACACTCGCCGCGCTGACCCTCCTTTTGCTGACCAGGGCGTTCTCGCGATCAGGCCTCCGCGGTAAACCGTCAGCACGGGTGATCATCCTACTCATGGTTGGAGCGTTGGCTCTCGTCGCCGGCCAGATCATGATAGACGTAGTCACGTCGGGCGTTTTCGGGGAGAGACTAGCTTACAGAACGAACCTGCAGCTGACATCTCAGGGTGGGCTGTTTCTCGATGGTCGCCCGGAATTTCTCGCAACACTCGGCTTGATGACCGTAGCCCCTCTAGGCTACGGGCTTGGCGCAGTGCCAAGTGCCGCTGACTTCAATGCAGCGAGCCAGGCGCTATCCACCATCGGAATTGACACACGGACCGCGCGCTACTTCCAGGAGTTCACGTTCAATGGGGAGTTCCGATTGCACTCCATCGCCGGCGACTTCTGGGCCCAGTATGGATGGCCGGGATTGATCGCTGCAATAGTATTGCTTGTTTATCTCGCCATGAACGCGTACAGCTCCTTAGCACAGGACGCAAGCGGCCTCCTGCTGTACGCCAGCCTGATGTCCGGGTGGTTTATACTGTTCGGGACAACATATTCCAATCTGGCGCTGGTTCTATTTTCGGCGTCTCTTGCCTCGCAAGTTCGCCTGCATACAGCCGGGAGTGTCCAGCGTGGATAGCACAGTTGTGATCGTGAACTTCGCGTCGAGTTCCCTCATCGCAGAGCGAGCCGCAGACCTCAACGCGCTCGGCCGGCCTGTGGTGGTCATCGACAATTTCTCGTCCCGTGCTGAACGCGGTCGACTGAGTCGTCTTTGTGCTCATAATGACTGGGCATTTCTCGGCTTGGCCGAGAATCTAGGATTTGGAGCGGCATGCAATCTCGGCGCTGAACATGCAGTCCGTGGAGGTGCCGAGTTCGTACTCTTCCTCAACCCAGACGCTTCGATTTCTCTTGCATCCTTCCAGCATCTAGAAGAGGAGGCGCTACGCTCCCCGCGCCAGGCCATCTCGCCACTCATCACAACGCCCGACGACGAAGCCTGGTTCGGCGGGGGCGCGCTGAGCTTCCGGACCGGCAGGCCCTCTCACACTGCAGGCGCTCTGCAATGGTTGACCGCTGCATGTCTATTCGTCGATGCTCGATGGTTCCTGAAGATCGGAGGGTTCGACGCCGGCTACTTTTTATACTGGGAAGATATTGACCTCACCTTCGGTTGGGCAAAGCAAGGCGGCAAGCTCAGCGTGTGTTCGCGAGCGACTGCGTATCATGCGGTCGGGGCGACGCAGGGGTCCGCGGGAAAATCATCGCTCTACTTGTCGTATAACCTGCGAAATCGTATGCGGTTCGCTCAATTGCATCTGACGCGTAAGTCGCGCCTAGCTTGGGCGGTTTCGACACCGCTGTACATCCTAGACCTCGCTCGTATATCCGGGATACGGCACGGGAGAACACCGGTGCGGGTATTTTTGCAGGGCGTCATGAGAGGTTTGTGGTGGAGCCTCAAGCCCACAAAGACGCCCCAGCCGAGGGCACGCTAATTCGACCGCCGGGTAAAGGGCAAGCGCACCACGTTCGCCTCACTCGACACGCAGCTCGAACACGGCCACATCACACGTCGATCGTTCCGAGCTCCTCCTGGTCACCGACTGGCTTGCTGTGTTCGGCCCCGTAGAAGGGCACAGCGTTTGGCGACGCTTCGCAAAGCGGCGTGGGCGGTCTCGAACTCTACGCAGCCGAGGTCAGCGCAGGACATCGTGGCGCTGCTCGCAGAGGGAGCGCCACCCTTCGCCTGCTCTTGCTAGCAATCACCGCGCAGTGACCCTCTGGCCTCGAATCGAAGACGCGGACGTTGCGGACCACCCCATCGCATGGCTAGACCAGCAGATAGTCGAGCCCGCAGATTCCTACGGCGCATGACTTCCACCGTCGGTCATCTGTGGCGCCCGCGGGCAAGGTCGCGTTCCTCCGAGTCGTCCGACGCGGAAACGGAGCCTAGCCCGCACCGATCACGTCCGCCGACCTCAGTGCAGGTCGCGCACCCGGAGGAGCGAGAGCTTTCGATGTGTGAACCCTCAGCGGACTCGCACCATGCTGCAGCCGCCCTGCACGAGTTCTGCTAGCCATCGTCTACTATCCACCACCATCCGTCGTGCGACATCGTGAGCCACCCGCCGATCGAAGAGGGAAAGAGGTCGCCTTGCCCCGCGCCCCTGGCGCTGAACAAGAACGACACCACCGACTTATGCACCGCGTAGTCCCTGAGTGCATCGAATCGTCGGAGGAGGTCGTCGTTCGCGAGCTGCTGCGCGCGCGTTGCTTGCCACCGCTCGAACGCAGCTACGATCGCTCTGTCGGTACCCAAGCGCAGGGCCGACTTGGTTACAGGCTCGAGTGTCCACCGTGCGGTGGTCGTCGCAGACACGATCTCGACAAAGCATCGCGGGATTTGCAGGTCGTCCGAGCGGCGAGCATCTCGCCTAACGCGCCGCCTGCGTCACCGAGTCGATCATGCACACCCTGCAGACTCTGCGGCATGGACCGGTTGCTTCCCGACCTGGAGGTACTCAAACCGTCCGCTTCTCAGCGCTCCTCGGAGAAGGAGCAGGAACTCTCCGCTGGATGGCCTTCCCCACGGCGGAAGACACCCGGTGGGCGGGTTTCTCCACGAATCGGAAGAACAACACGGCCAAAGCGAACGACGCGGGCACCGAGATCAGCACAGCCCATCCTTCGTTTCCGCTTCCCAAGAGGAATACCGCGCTAATCACCACTGGTTCGTGAACGAGGTAGAGGGCGAATGAGATCGTTCCTACCCAGGCCAGGAACCCAGTACCGAAGGCTCGCTGCGCGGCAGGAGAAACGATGGCGATCACGATGAGCACCGCCGCGCCGAGAACGCAAAATGCCTCCATCGCGCCGGCGAGCTCCGACGAATAGCTCGCGACGTACCACGGAGATGGGAGCAGCAGCAGACTTCCCGCGCATGCGATGCCGATCGTGCGGGGAGACGATCTGTGGCCGAGGGCCTGCAGCTGCGGAATGTAGAGAGCGATGACGACACCCACCATGAACATCGGCAGGAACCTGAGCGGCGCGAACTCGAACCAGCCTCCGATGCCGATTGCGACGACAGAAGCGAGCAGCGCCGGTATCCGCAGTCGCGGCCACTTCACAAGCGGGATGACGTAGGCCGGGAGGAGCAGTGAAAAGTAGATCTCCCAGCGCAGCGACCAAAGGGGGCTCACGATGTTGCCGTGACCGGTGAGGAGGAACAAGTCGCGAAAGACGGCCCTGAACGTGACGTCCATGCCGCGCGCATCGAGCCAGAGGCTGTCCATGCCTTCCCCACGCGGGATGACGATGATCCACAGGATCCCGAGGGCGACCGCGGCCCACACCGGCAGGTAGAGTCTCAACAGTCGGGACGGGTAATAGGCGACCCAGGAAAACCGCTCCCGGGTGACCATAAGGGTGAGGACGACTCCGCTGAGGACGAAGAAGACGAACACGGCAGAGGCTCCGTCCCAGAACAGGTGCAGCGGCGTGTAGGTCACCCACGCGGCCGGCCCGCTGAGCACGTCGTCCGTGCGATACGGAACGGCAAAGACGGCGAATGTGAGCATCACGTGATGCACCAACACCACCAGCGCCGCCGCGCCCCGAACACCATCAAGTCCGTGAAGTCTCCCCCGCATACGCTCAGACTAGGGCTCCGTGCGCCGCCTCGTGAGACGAGCGACGCGCTGAGCCCTCAGTCGTTACATCACGCGGTTCGGATGAGCTCGACCTGCAATAGGACCTACCCGTTCGCGAGAGTGTCCGTTGGGTTAGTCTTCAGTCGGCCGATTCGAAGGACTCGCTCTTCGCCCGCCGCCTATGCCGTCGACGCCAGAAGCGTGCGCTGGTAGTAGTTCTGCGCACCTGTTGTGAACGTGACCGCGGGCTCGGTTCCGATGTCCTGCGTGCTGACGAGGTTGTTCGGGACAATGCGGCCGCGCGTGAGCGCGAACACGACAACACCGGACCCGGCCCCGCCGTTGCACCCGCCCCATGTAGACATCGCACGCACCCCAGCCATCCGGTATGCGAACCCAGGCGACCGCACCACCCTCGCCGGCAGACCGCACGAGGGGTCAGTGACGAGCCCTCCGGTGATGGTAATGATGGAGAACGGTCCGCTCGCCGGGGTGAACTGCCGCACGACACTGGTCTCTCCGAGCATAGCTGTCGGGCGAGGCTGGATATCAGCGACCTTGAACCGGGTGACGGCGATCATCTCGTCCTGCCAAAAAAAACGGCACGCCTACGCGCACATCGGATCGATGATGCGAGCGATGGTTTTCGTCTCCGGGCGGTTCGCGTTCCTATCTTTCGCCTATACGTCTCTGCGAGAATGGCAGCCTGCCGACGCCGCGTACGTGGGTTAGCCCTCACTGCATCCGCGATCGGAATCGCTGTCGCAGTGATCGTCGCCGGAATCCTTGGCAACCGACGTAGAGTCAGGCCGATCCCTCTCGGTGGCGGTTCAAACGCGTGGCGAGCGAGCGAAGTCACCACCGGGCGCGGCACGCCCGCGCCACCGACCACGACACGCAGTTCGGACGAAGTCGCATCGTAGGTCGATCAACGCGAACTCTTCCTGGTCACTCGCTCGTTCGCCGAGCTCGGCTATACGGAAGGGGCACAGCTGTCTGCGGCCCTTCGCAAAGCGGCCGCTGAAGGTCTCGAACCCTGCCCCCGAAAGGGAGCATCGGAAGTCGAGGCGCTCATCCACCAGGAGGGGGCGCACTCCACCAGCTCTTGTTGAGGAAGCAATCACTGCGCGGTGTCCTCCTGGTCTCGAAGCTCGAAGGCTCGGAGGTTGCGGGCCTCCCCACTATCTGGCTATGCCAGCGGCTCCTGAACAACACCGATCCCCGCGGCGCATACCGTTGCGAGGACGGTCATCTGTGGGCGCCCGATGACCGAACCGCGTTCCTCAGAACGGTCTGATTAGCTTCATCGATGCGCACGCCAGCCGCGCGCACAAGATGGTTGGTGCCGGGCTAGGTCTCGCGACCCGCGAACCCAGACGTCGAGCTTCTCGAGCTCCTCGCGGCGGGCGAAGGGCGCGTCGTTCCATGGGCGCCGAGTTGCACGAGTGCGCGCAGCTTCCCGTATATGTCGGCAAGGCGTTACTCCGCGCCGTCCCGCCCCGGTCTCGCTTGAGGCACCCGAGCCTAGCTCGCACCGATTTCGGCGTGCCAACCTCAATGCAGGTCGCGTACCCGGAGGAGCGAGAGCTTGCGATGCGTAAGTCCTGAGCGGACTCGCACCATGCTGCATCCGCCCCGTACGAGTTCATCGCGGATATCAGCGGTCAGGATGAAGGGCTGCACCTGGCGCCAGCCATCGGCCGCGTCGTAGATGTGAGTCACTCGATACTTGCGCATGGTTGCTCCCCTTCCGCAGACCGCCCCTGATCGATGCACGTCGGCGCCCCGCTCCGACGAACGCGACGATACGCCGCTTACGTCGCGGGCACAGGAGGCCTGAGCAAACCCAGGGCTACCACCCGTATCGACTACCGGTCGGGTTGCGCCGGCACTGAGGTTCCGCCACAACCGGGCCGCCCGCGGCATCCGTCTTCCGCGTAGCGTGGCGTGCACCCGACGACCGTGAGGAGCCTCCGTGGACACCACCGTCTTCTTCATCGCCGCATTGCTCGCCGTCGCCGCGATCGCGACGGCCGCCGCGTACGGCCGACGCCGCAGCCGCCGCAAGCGCTGACCGAACGCGCACGTGGCTTTCACCCGGTGACGGCTCTATCCGCCCGGGCAGTCGCAGTCGCTTCCGCTGTAACAGGCGCACCAGCCGGGCGGGAGGTCCGACTCCGCGTCATCCTCATCCTTCCCGCTGATCTCACCCGTCCAGTCGACGGAGTGGTAGCCCTGGCTTGTGCGGAGCACGACGACGAAAGGTATTCCCGCGCCGGTCACCGCTTCGAGCTCGAACGCGTCGTATTCGATCACGAGTGTGGATGAGAGCGCGGGGGCAGGGGCCCGCACCGCAGCGGGCGTCCGAAAGGCGATGCCCACCGACTGGTTGTCGCACATCGCAGACGCCGAGGGAAGGTCGTCCACGGTGTAGGGGTCACCGTTCTCATACATCCCCGCAACTCCCCAGTCAGCCCAGTAGCGTTCGACCATCCCGTATGACGATTCGTCGACCGTGCATCCGGCGGCGGTCAGATGAGCCCGATATCCGGCGATCACCTCCCCCGGGTCGCCGCTCGCAGCCGCAACGAGCCATCGAGAGGAACGCGAGCAGGTCCACGCGCTGAAATCCTGGACCCACCAGTTCCTCTTCCCCGGCGAGCAGACATCCGTGGTCTCCGTGGTCAGCACGACCCCGCCGGCCGCTCGCGAAAGCGCTGCTTCGGCCGCCGCCGCAGCATCCGCACGCTGCGCCACCGTGTACGGGTCGTACTCCTGCGGGTCGACTCGTCCCTGCGAACACGCGGCCATCGCGAGCACGAGGACGACGCACCCGACGGTCGCGACCAACAGGCGGCGCGGCCTTCGCGCCGCGCTCCGTCGCATCACGTTCAATCGGTCACCGCCCGGCTCGAGCGGGCAGTGCCGCGTCTGCCGAAGCAACCCGCGGTCCCCGCGGCGCCACTCTAACGACCGCGGTCAGCGCAGGGCAGGTCATGCATCCAAATGAGTGAAATCGGCGGAGCTCGACCGACGGCCGTCTTCATGACACAACCTCATGGCCAGCATGGCGCGCCGCCCGCGCAGCCGCGTCGTTACCCCGCCCGAGAGACATGTGAGGCATATCGCAAACCACGTGGACCGGCCCCGGCACCCGACCAGCCCTCCTGGTGGTCACCACGAGACCGGGAAACGTCATGCGACGATATGCGGCGCCCTGCCGTCGCGGTTCTCCGAGATCCGGCAGTGCGATGGATGCATATCGATGCGCTCATCTTGCGTGGGTCGTTCGCATGACGCGCACCCAAGCCGACGCAACAGGCAGCGCTTACCGGAAGGGTTCGAAGTGGACAGTACGTCCTGGTTAGGCCAGATCAGCGTCGGCGTCGTGTCAGGCGTCGTAGTGCTGCTCATCCAGCTCGTGATCGAGAGGGTGAAGCGGCCCGCTAACGCGCTGAACCGCACCACAGCTATCACCACGACCGTCACTGTCACGCAGGTCCAGGTGAACGCTTCGGAAGCGATGAGCGGTCGCACACAGCAAAGCCGATCCACCTCGAGCTCATCCTCCGATACATCAGGGCTGATCGTCGGAGCTGCGATAGCCGCGATCATGTCGGCGGTGCTCTTCCTACACCTTCACCCCTATCTGCTCGCCATCACAGTCGGGGCCTCATTGGCCCTGGTGCTCGGAACGGTATACGCGTTGCGGATGACAGTGCGCAACTTCCAGCGGATCCCACGTCAAGCGGTGTTCGCTCTGATCAACACCCTCATCGCTCTTGCGACCGCAGCGGTGGCGTGGATAGGTGTTTACAACACGCGGAAAGGCGCCCTGTCGCTCGCCGAGATCGATGCCGCGACGAAGCAGGCCATCCCGGACGGCGCGGGACCCGAATGGCTGCGTTCGCTCGGGACCGTCGGCGCTCAGGTCGGAGAACTTCTAGAGATCTTCGGCCCGGTCGGGGGCCACTTCCTCGTCTTCCTCCTCTTCGGCGCCGCGTCCGCCGCAGTGCTTGTGTTCTTGGCCGCGACGACCGTCTTCGACTGGCTCGCGTTCCTCCGATTCACACGCGTGAGCGTGCCCAGCCCGTTCCTCGCCAAGCGGGCCCTCTTATTCTCGAATACCTCCTGGGGCAGCCTCGTCGCCGTCGTGATGATGACCGCGATTTCCATTGCTATGTCACAAGGCTGGGCGTTCGACCTGGTGGAGATGTCCACCGGCAGGTCGCCGCAGTGAGCGTCCGGCTCTAGCGGCCGCGGTGCACCAACATGTCCCGCACGCCCCCGCCTGGCCCGCGCCACTTCGGTCACCTCATGAGCGATGAGCGCCGAACTTAGCCCCGGGCGTTATTTGCCTTGGCCGCGCCGCACCTGAGTCGATTCCGAGCACTACATTGATCGAGTGAGCTCCCCTACCCAGGTTCCCCCAGGGTGGTTTCCTGATCCGGGCGACCCGAGTCTGGTGCGTTGGTGGGACGGCACCCGCTGGACCGAGCACGTCACTCAGCGTTACCAGCCAGCGGCCACCGGCGCGCCGGCGGCGCACCAACCCGAGACTCAGACGCAGCCGCAGACGGCGGGCGGCCAAGCGGTGGCGACAGCCCCCAGCGGACGTGAGGTGCGAGCTGCCGCGAAGGCGGACGTGAAGCGTCGCCGCGAGGACGCCGCACGCGAGAAAGAGGCGGAGTACGAGGCAGGTCTTCGCAAACGTCTTGACGACGTCTTGTCCGCCCTGGCAGAGCGCGACATCGTCTCTGCGAGCGGCTTCACGCACCACCTCGAGGCATACGCGGTGGGTCGTCGCGGTCGGAAAGGACTGGAAGCCGCCCGGCAACGGCTTGCATCGGAACGCGCGAAGCTCGATGTCAATTTTGGACGTGCCATCGGCGAAATCTCGAGTGAGGGCTTCTGGGAGCGACTTGGGCGAACCGAGAAGTTCTTCGCCGCGCCCGGGACGGCGGTCGGCGGAACCATCCGCGTCTTCGAGGACCGAATCGAACAAGACGGTAGCGCCCACTGGATCGATGAACACACGCAAGCGCAGGTCTACGTCGACGGCCAGAAGCAGATCACGACTCGTCCCACACTGACCGCGCTCGCACTATTCAGCCCCTTGCCGGGCAGCTCTATCGGGCCGGCGTTGGCGCGACCGAAACAGAAGACGCACGACTTGCGCGTCGCCGAGTTCCAAGTGGTCGGCCCGGATTGGTCTTTCTCGGTCGCGATCTCGCCCGATCGCTCCGGCGTAGCGCGGGCTCTGGCGTCCCGTATCAACGCGATCGCCGACCGCCTAGCCACCCAGAAGATGCAGGAGAGCGCGCTCGAAGTCCCGCCCGCGACCACGTCTGCTCCGAACGATATCGTGGGGCAGATCGAGCGGATCTCCGAGTTGCAACGCAGCGGCACCATCACCGCTGAACAAGCTGACATCCTGAAGAAGCGTTTGATCGAAGGCGTCTGACCCGGAATACTCCGCGATGTCGGGAAAGGCACGCGTGTCGCCCCGTGGGCACGCCGGTGGATGTCGGCAGCCGACGGCGCCACGAGCCAGCCGCCTAGCTGCTGGCGGCTTAGCTATCCCGCGCAAGGTCGTCCGGAATCGTTCGGGAATCGGCGACCCCACCCCTGCCGCGATCGTCGGGGCACCCTTCGCCATACACTCGCATCATGAACGTCTGGGATTTGTTATCGAGTCGTGAATTCGGGCTCTACAGCGGCATCCTCTTCACGGTTCTCGGCGCATTCGCCGGTGTAGTCGCCGCGTGGCTCGCCAAGCAGCACGACTACGCGCACATCGGATCGATGATGCGAGCGATGGTTTTCGTCTCCGCGTGGTTCGCGTTCCTATCGTTCGGCTATACGGCTCTGCGCGAATGGCAGTCAACCGACGCCGCGTACGTGGGACTAGCCCTTACTGCATCGGCGGTCGGAATCACGGTCGCAGTGATTGTCGCCGGTATCCGTGGCAACCGAACAAGAGTCAGACCGATCTCCCTTGGTGTTGATTCAAACGCGTGGCGGGCGCGCGAAGTTGCCACCGGGCGCGGCACGCCCGCGCCACCGACCACGACACACAGTTCGGACGAAGTCGCATCGCAGGTCGATCAACGCGAACTCTTCCTGATCACTCGCTCGTTCGCTGAGCTCGGCTATACGGAAGGGGACCAGCTGTCTGCGGCCCTTCGCAAAGCGGCCGCGGAAGGTCTCGAACCCTGCCCCCCGAAGGGGGTATCGGAAGTCGAGGCGCTCATCCGCGAGGGGGGCGCACTCCACCGGCTCTTGTCGCGGAAGCAGTCACCGCGCGGTGTTCTCCTGGTCTCGAAGCTCGAAGGCTCGGAGTTTGCGGGCCTCCCCGCTACCTGGCTATGCCAGCGGCTCGTGGATGGCACCGATCCCCGCGGCGCATACCGTTGCGAGGACGGTCATCTGTGGGCGCCCGACGATCGAATCGCGTTCCTCAAGAGGTCCGACTAGCCTCGTCGACGCGCACGGTAGCCGCGCACAAGATGGTTGATGCCGAGGCTAGGTCGCGCGGGCCGAGACCCCTCACGCCGAGCTTCTGCAGCTCGTCGGCGTCTCGGGGACGATCGTCATCGCATGTATCGAATCGGCCGACGGGACGAACCCCATCGGTGCCGCGGCCGACGCTCTTCTTCGATTCGCCGGCATCACCTGGAGCAACGCCGGCATGGCGTTCTATCTCACCGGCCGGCGACGACGGCCGCGCTCCGACGATGGTCCCGCCGAGAGCCGGCTTCTCCGAGCGATCGCGATCAAGCTCGCAGAAAGCAAGGCGAACAGGCTCGACGACGGTGTCCTGCGGGACGAGAGCAGGCGCCCTGCGACGCTGCCGTTGAACCGGCTCGCTGTCATCAGTCCGTTCGTCAGCGTCGTGTTCCCCCTCGGGCTGATACTCGCCGCCGCAGCGCGCGAACAGATTGCTACGGTCTCACCGCCGGAAGAGCGCGGCGAAGGGTGGGCGCGAGCCGCGGAGGTGATCTCGTGGGCCGTTGCAAGCCTTCTGCTGATCGTCCCCGCCGTGGCACTCGCGATTTCCACCGCAACGACCACGTGAGTCGGCACTGCCAACCGACCCGTCTCTCGGCTTATCCCTCGATTCGTCATGGAGAAACGACAAATCCAGGAGCTCGCCGTAGAGAAACGGGCTCCGCCCGGGCCGCCCATTCCTCCCCAACCGAGCCGCAAAATTGTTCTCCACAGATGTACGGATATTCGATGACAATGTCTGACCCCCTGGGCAGAATGGGAACATGACATCGAACGGCGAAAGCGCACACGAACCGGATGCCGGCTCGTCGAGCTCGCCGTACGCGGACATCGTCGATCGGGTGTGTCAGGCGGACGGCCTGCTTCACGCGGCGAACATCGCGATGACTCGTGCGCTCGCTGAGGCGGGGCGCAGCGCTCTGCGGCAGGCTGCGCGATCGGGCGAGCGGCCACGCGGCATGGGGTCTGACATGGAGATGCGCTCGATCGCTGCCGAGATCGCCGGAGTGAGGCGGTCGCACGATCGCCGCGCGCAGAGCGAGATCGACCACGCGCTGACCATCGTCGACGACTACCCCGCTGTGTTCGAGGCATGGGAGCAGCAACGCATCACGCGCGACCACGTCGACGTCGTCGTCCGCATGGGATGCGGCCTCGCCGACGACATCCGCGACGACTACGCGCAGCAGGCGATCTCCATCTGCGAGCGCGACATAGCATCGCGAGTACGCGAACCGCTCCGCAACCTCGCCGCCCGGATGGGGTCGGAGTCCTTCGCCGAGCGACACCGCACCGCCGCGGCAAAGCGAGGCGTCTGGGTGACGCACGGCACTGACGGGATGTCCGAACTCGGCGCCACCCTCCCGACGGTCATCGCCGCAGGCATCCACGACCGCCTCACCGCCATGGCGCAGTCCGTTAAAGACGCCCGCGCTACCGCTGCGGCGGCGCCTGCGGATGGTCCGGCAGGGGATGCCGCCGGGGATGAGGGTTCTGCGGTTGAGGGTTCTGCGGCGGCGGATGCTGCTGCGCCCGACGTCCGCACGATGGATCAGCTCCGCGCCGACATCCTCGGCGACCTGCTGCTCGGCGGCGCCCCCGTCGTCGACCCGACCTACGGCAGCGACGCCGCCGGGCCGCTGGGTGCGATCCGGGCGCAGGTCCAGGTGACGCTGACATCCGAGGCAGTGACCGGCGTCGACGATGCCCCCGCCGAACTGGTGGGCGCCTCGCTCATCGACGCCGACACCGCCCGCAAGCTCGCTGGCCGCGCGAGAATCTGGAACCGACTCTTCGTCGACCCGATCACCCGCACGCCGGTGGAGGTCGACACGTACCGGCCGCCCGCGGCGATGAGCAGACTGCTCAAAGCACGAGATCAGCACTGCCGATTCCCCGGATGCCGCAGAGCCGCGATCCGCTGCGAACTCGACCACACCATCGATTACGCCCTGGGTGGCCACACTCACATCTTCAACCTCGCCCACCTCTGCCAACGACACCATTCGATGAAGCAATTCACGAAGTGGGAGGTGAGGCAGGTCGGCGGCGGGGTCCTCGAATGGACCTCACCCCTGGGTCGGGTGTACCGAGAAGACGTACCGATACCGTCAGTGTGTTTCGTTCCCGACACCGGCGGGGCGCCACCACCCATGGCGAGCAGGCACGAGCCACCGCCCTTCTGACACGGGTGGGTCGCTACCTGCGCCTCGGTCAGCTCGAGGAGCATGCGTGACGGGCGGGAAAGCACCTCGCCATCACTTCCCCCTAGCGCTGACCGAACGAATGGGCGGCCGGAGCGATCGATCCGCCCCGTCCACCCGCTGTCACCTGATGACGGCCCCTTACTCGGCCGTCACTCCTGAGTGGGCTTGCCGCCTGCGGGATGCCGTCAGCACCACGGCTCCGATCGCGAGCATGAGGACCGCTGAGCCGGTCACCCACCAGGCGACCGCCGCCACGCCGCCCGTGGCCGCGAGGTCGCTCGAGCTCGGCGTCGACGAGCCACCCGAGACAACCGTTGCCCCGGGATCGCCCGGGTCGGTCACGACGACCTCGGGCGCGGTGAGCGTATTGGTGAGCGTCACCTCGACGACCGTGCCGTCGCCGATCGTCACGGTCGCGGGGCTGAACGCGGGAGCCTCCCACGTCGCACCCTCGATCTCGACGGGTGCGATCTCCGTGAGCGTGACCTGCGCGCCGTAGGGCAGCTGCGGGCTCGTCACGGTCTCACCGGCTCCGACGGTCAGCTCACCCTCCGCAGCTCCGAAGCCGACTCCCTCGGGGTACGCGTAGTGCACGGTGAACTCGGCGCCGTCGGGAACCCGGTCGGCGGCGTTGCCCTCGATCACCTTGTGGATCGAGAACGCGCCCGTGTTCAGGTCGATCAGGTTCGTCAGGGTGATTCGCGCGGTCTCGTCCTGCACGACGGTGAACGTGTTGCCCGGCTCGAAGGTCGGCGCTGCCCACGTTCCTCCCGTGACCTCGACCGGCGCTTCGCTGAGCGTGACCTCGGCACCGGCGGGCGCCGTGACGGTCACGGCATCCTCATCCGCGGCGACCGAAACGGTTCCCGACCCCGCCTCGATGCCCAGCTCGCTGTTCGCGGGCCACGCGTAGTCGACCTCGAACGTGCGGTCGACGACCAGGTCGGCGGCGTCACCGGTGAGCTTCTTCTCGATCGCGAAGACGCCGACGTCGCGGGCGATCACGTTCGTCGCGGTCACCGTCGTGCCGACCGAGTCAGGCCCGATGGTCAACGTCTGGGGCGCGACGGTCGATCCGGTCCACGTGCCGCCGGGAACATCGGTCGGAGCGGTCTCGGCGAAGCTGACCTCCGCCCCCACGGGCAGCGCCGGGAACTCCACGATCGACCCGTCGGCGGGCAGGTCCACGGACGCCGAGCCGGCCGCGATCGCGAGCTGGGGGTTCGCGGGCCACGACGCCGTCAGCTCGAACGCGGTGCCCTCCGGCATCCGCATCCCATCCGGGTTGTCGAGCTGCTTCCGCGCCTGCACGGCCTGCGTCTGCAGCGCCGCAGCGTTCGTGAGCGTGACGTCGAGCGGCGTCGACGAGTGCGTCGCGGTGAAGCTGAACGAGCTGTCGCGGGCGGCTGCCACGGCCTCACCGCCGAGCGTCAGCACGGCCGAGCCGTCGACGTTCGTCGGCCACGGGTCGACCTCGGTCAGCGTCACCGTCGAACCGGCGTCGATCTCGGGACTCGTGTACGACCAGTCGTTCGCGGCGTTCAGCGTGATGGTGCCCGAGGTGGGTGCGGGGATGCCGCCCGGGTACTCGATCGTGTAATCGACCTGGATGCCGTCGGGTGCGATGACCCCCGCGGCGATGTCCCACGCCTTCTGCAGCTGGAAGCGCGCATAGCTCCGGCCGGTCGCCGAGCCGCTGCTGCTGTAACGGGTCGCGGTCGCGGCAGCCTCCTTGACGGCCCCGTCGATCTCGATCGTCGCGTTGTTGTCGTACGAGCCCGGCCCGGACACGCCCTTGCCGCCGTCTTCTGCGATGGTGTCCCAGTTCACCTGGTACACCGATCCGGTCAGCGAGACCGCGTTCTCACCGGCATCCTGGCCGACGCATCCCTCGCCTGCGGTCGTCACGAACTCCACCTGGCGACCGTCGTCGCTGACGGTGTACTGCGAACGGTCGAGGTCGACCCACACGAGCGACGGATCATTCCACTCGCTCACCGCGACGCAGGTCGCGCGCTGCACCCGGGGCGACCCCTCGACGAGGGTGAACGGGTTGCTCTCGTCGAACCGGTCGGTGACGGTGATCGTCTGCCCGGGCGCGAGCGACAGCCCGCCGTCCGCCGACTGGATGCCCTCGCCGCGCGTCGGCACGCCGACCCACCAGTGGACGGTGTCGTTCGCGTTGTCGTACCAGCCGCTCTTCCACGGCCCCCAGACACCGCCGTACTCGCAGTTCTCGGCGCAGAAACGCGAGTCGACGTGCACGGGCGGGGTCGAAACGCCGCCCACCGTGAACGTCGCGCCCGGGAGCGCCTCGGTGTTCCTGACGTCGACCTGCGCCCGGATCTCGAACTCGCCCCGGATGTCGAGCGGGTTCTCGAGCACGTAGTCGTCGTCGATGACGCACTCGACGCGGTTCGCCGTGACGGTGCACGTGCCGTTGCCGATGCTGAACGACGTGCCCTCGCCGATGAGATCGGACGGCAGGTCGAACGCGACACGAAGCGGCGGCGTTGCCGGCGACTCGCTGGCATGCCACGTCACCTTGAGCGTCTGAACCGACTGATCCTGAAAAGTGTCGTTCGCGAACTCGACACTGTCGAGCACCGCCGACGACCCGGCGGCGACAGCCGGTGCGGCGCCGCCCCAGAACCCGATGGCCATCACGACGATCGCGAGCACCGCGCTCGCCATACTCCTGCGGCGCGGACGCGCATCTGCTTCCGTTCGTTGCATGGTTCCTCCCCCGGCCGCGCAGGGGTGTCACCCCGAGCGCATCGTGTCTCACGCCGCCCCAGATCGGCGACGGTTGTTCGGTCGCGCTCGTGGCGACCGAACAACCGTCTCAGCACAGAGACGCGCCAGGGCGTTCAGGAGGAAGGACTTAGTCCTTTCGGTCGCGTTTTCCCTCCCGGACTAATCCCGGTCGTGCCGCTCACGGCAGGCGCGTCGGAGAGCTCGAGTCGAGGATGCCGAGCTCGCGGGCCACATCGCAGGCGGCTCGGCGCGACGTCACCCCGAGCTTGCGGTAGATCGACTGCAGCTGCGCCTTCACCGTCGACGGCGAGACGAAGAGCGCCGCGGCGACATCGCGGGTGTTCCCGTGCTTGTCGACCGCCGCGAGCACGACCTTCTCGCGCTCGGTGAGCTGGACAGCCGGCGGCCGCGCGGCACCGCGAACCCGACCCGGAGTCTTGAGGTAACGCTGCAGCATGAGCGAGTTCCGCTGCGCCGCGAAGTCTCCCAGCGCGACGCGATCGCGGGGCGGCAGCAACGCCACGTGCATCCGTGCGCCGTAACTGTCGGCGGCCAGGGCCGCGGCCCCGAGCCAGGTCCAGGCGCGTTCGTCGTCGCCCATTCGCAGCGCCGCGATCGCCCCCGACGTCTGCACCTCGGCGCGCGAGCGGATGGTGTGCCCGGGCAGCTCGAGCTCGGCCTCGGCCCGCTCGAGGGCGGCGGCGTCGCGGTGCTCGGCCAGCAGCCACATCACGCGCGCGTGAGACAGGTACGGACTGTCGAACGGTTGCGGCTCCAGCACCTCGGCGGCACGGCGGTGATCACCGGCGGCCAGCCACGCCAGCGCGAGGGCGCCGTGCAGCTGCTGGCTGGCGACGTTCGCACCCACCCCGGGCAGGTCTCCGCGGCCGAGCTCCGCCGCCACGCGCTCAGCCTCTGCCGCCGCGAGCCCCTTGCCATGCCAGACGGCGAGGCTCGTCGCGGTGAGCAACGGCCAGCGTTCGGAGTGCGGCGCGTTCGGCGCGAGTTTCAGCTGTTTCGCGGCGCCACGGAAGTCGAGCGCGTCCAAGCTGATCCATGCCTGGGCGAGGACCGCCAGACCTTTGGACGACACCAGTCCGCTCTCGAGCGACCAGGCGGTGCGATCGATGCTCGCCAGCAAGGCACGAGCCCGCTCCGTGTCACCCGCCGAAGCGATCATCGCCGCGGCGACCACTGTCGACGAGTTGCGTGACGCCGGGGTCGAGCACACCGCCGCCGACCGCGTCGCCGCCGTCATCGCTTCGTGCAGACGACCTCCCTGCCAGAGCGACAGACTCAGCTGCCGCAGCATGGCGCCCAGGTGCTCTCTGAAGCGCGAGCGGACATCGGGATCGATCTGGTCGATCAGCTCGACGGCACGCCTGCTCCACGTGATGGGAGTGCACCAGTCGCCGCGCAGGCGCGCGGCGGTCGCGCCCACGCTCAGCCGGGTCGCCTCGTCGAGCGCGGGGGCGAAGTACGTGGGGTACGACGGCGCATCGATCACCATGTCGAAGAGGCGAGCAGCCTCGGGCCACCGCAGCGGATTGGCCGAGAGAGCCAACCCCAGGCCGAACGTGAGCATCGGATGCCACGGCAGAACGTTCTCGGGCACGCGCTCGAGCACCGGCAACAGGCTGTCATCCGGGTAGCTGTCGATGCTCGCTGCGAAGAGGTGAGCCAGCGCGCGGTCAGCGAGCGCCCAATCGGCGCCTTCGACGGCCAGCTCGAGGGCGCAGACGAGGCCCGTGCCACCCTCGAGGATCGACTGCGCCGCCGTCACGCACAACCGCCGGTACCGGTCGTCGTCACGACGAGCGCGCGCACGGAACGCGTCCCTCACGGTCTCGGCATATTGGAACACGCGCCCGCCCGACGCGTAGGGGATCCACCGCCCGAACCCGTCTCTCTCCAGCGCCGTGAGCAGCGCCTCGGCATCCGGATTGCCACTCAGCCGCCGGGCGAGGTCGGCGTCGACGGACCGAACGACGGCGGTGTCGGTCATGAACTCGACGGTGACGGGATCGTGCAGCGACGACTCGATCCGATCGGCCACGACGCCGTTCCACTCGCTCGAATCCAGTCGAGGGATGTGGCCGACCTGCGCGATCGCACTCACCACGGCGCGCACCGTGAGCGCGAATCCGCCGGTGGCTACGACCACCTGATGCGCCACCCGCTCGTCAGTCATCCCCGCCTGCTCACGCATGAGCGTGGTGACCTCGGCAGGCGTGAAGGCCAGCTCGCTGCGCGAGAGCACGCGGGTGATCCCGTCATCGAGAGCGGTGACCGAGAGAGCCGTCTCGCCCCGGGTCGCCACGATGACGCGCAGCATCGGATACATCACGAGGAGGCGCGCGATATCGTCGTCGATCCGCTCGGTCAGGTCGCCGAGCCTCTCGTAGGCGTCGAGCACCAGCACGCCCGGGCGATCCAGCGCGACGAGGCGGCGGGCCACGTCGACCGGGTCAGCGCCCGCCTCGACCAGCTCGCCGGCGCGTGCGACCAGGTCGGCCGACACATGCCCGGTCTTCGCGGCGGCGGTGATGACCCGGTGCCACAGCATCCGTCTGCCGTCGACTTTCTCCGGCACCGACACCCACACGACGGAGTCAGGATGCTCCGTCCGCAAGGTCCAGGTGCGCAGGAGCGTCGTCTTGCCCGCCCCACTCGGTCCTTGGATGACGCACAACCGGACCACGGGCGACTCGAGCACACGTGTCAGCCGAGGCCGATCGGGCACACCGGTGGCCGATTCGATCCCTGCTCCCCCAGCCGAGACCCGATTCATCCCTGCACCTCGATTCGTCACGCCGAAACGACGAGCCTAGGAAATTCACCTTGGAGTATCCGGGCGGCGCAGGTGCCCACGTGAGTGCGACCGGGGTCGAGCGACGTCAGCGCGCGATCGCTCCGGGCGACCAGCCGATCCGGTTGCCCGAGACCTGTCCGCTCTGCACGATCAGTCGCTCGACGAGGGGGATCTGCGCGGTGGGAATGCTCACCCGGCTGCGCAGCATTGCGATGCCGACGAGGGCGATGAACCCCGAGAGCATCTTGTCGATGACCGACGTGAGGATGTTGGCCGAGAACGCTGCGGCGACGACCGGCAGGCCGAGTCCGGCGATCGACGAGGTGACGTTGTCGGAACCGTGACCGGAGTACCCGCCGAACATGAGGACGCCCAGCGGAGCACCCACCAGCGAGCACGCCACCGCCACGAGCAAGGTCAGGTTGACGTAGCGGAAGAGGTCGGCTCCCATGCCGAACCGACGGATGCCGTACCCCCACACGAGCGCTCCGGCGACGTTCACGAGCGCGAAGGGAGCCGCCCCCGGGGCGCCCACGACGAACCCGAACACGTTCGTGCTGAGCCCGACGACGACTCCCGCACCGGGACCGAAGACCATCGCCGCGACCGCGGTGCCGGCCATGTCGAGGTAGATCGGCAAGTGGAGCAGCTGCACCGTCGACATGCCGATGAAGTTGACGATGAGGCAGCCGAACATGATCAGCGCCTGCACCCGCCGAGAGACGAGCGGCTGCGGCGCGGTCAACGAGGGCGGCGGGACGGGTGATTCGCCCGCGGGGCGGGGACGCCGCGGCGGCGAGACCCGGGGCGCCACATCGTCAGGCCGGCGCGCCTGCTGATAGCGGCGGATCCAGCGGTCGGCCTCGTCGGAATCCGCGCCGAGCGCCAGCACGATGTCGCGCAGGAGCCCGATGTCGACCCGGGCCCGGCCCGGCCGGAACGCGTCGTACACCGTGGTGCGCGGGGGCGTGGCGGCCGCCGGGTTGACGCCCCGCTCGACGCGCAGTTGTGCGATGCGACGGACGACTTCGGCGTACGACACCGGCCCGGCGGCATCCTTCAGCGCGAGCAGATCCCGCGCGATCGCGTCGAGAGAATCGGGCTCGCCGAATCGCGTGTCGTCGTCCTGCACGTGCACTCCCCCGCCCTCGAGCGGATGCATGTCGCAAACCGCATACGCGCAGCGGATCCCCTCGCCCCGCGGCGATCACTCTATCGACACCGGCCGCCGGGGTGTTCGGAATTGTTCGCACACGCGCGTTGCAGGCCCGAACGGCACGCGTCGTCGGGCAACCAATGCCAGCGTGAGAGCGACGGCTCGCCGACTGGGGCGCGGGTCGCGATTCGCTCTCGATGAGGATCCATGAAGAAGAGACATCCCTCCCTCGCCGTGGCCTCGGACGTGGCGCAGCCGGTTGGGGAACCGGATGTCGCCGAGCCGGTGGCCGAAGCCGTCGAGGCGGCCGTGTCGGCCGAGGTGGCCTCGCGGGCAGGGCTGTTCACGGCGGCCTCGACCGCGGGTGCCGTCGCGACGCGGGGCGGCGCGCTCCTCGCGGCTGGGGCGCTGGTGATCGCGAGACGACGGACCGTCGGCTGACGCTCCGTACCGAGAGCACGTGCGGGGCACCGACCATGGGGGGCGGTGCCCCGCACGTCTTTTCTGCCCGCGAGGCCGCCTTTCTGCGGCCGTCCATTCCTCTCCAACCGAGCCGCAGAATAGTTCTCCACTGATGTACGGATATTCGATGACAATGTCTGACCCCCTGGGCAGAATGGGAACATGACATCGAATGGCGAAAGCGCACACGAACCGGATGCCGGCTCGTCGAGCTCGCCGTACGCGGGCATCGTCGATCGGGTGTGTCAGGCGGACGATCTGCTGCACGCGGCGAACATCGCGATGACTCGTGCGCTCGCTGAGGCGGGGCGCAGCGCTCTGCGGCAGGCTGCGCGATCGGGCGAGCGGCCACGCGGCATGGGGTCTGACATGGAGATGCGCTCGATCGCTGCCGAGATCGCCGGAGTGAGGCGGTCGCACGATCGCCGCGCGCAGAGCGAGATCGACCACGCGCTGACCATCGTCGACGACTACCCCGCTGTCTTCGAGGCATGGGAGCAGCAACGCATCACGCGCGACCACGTCGACGTCGTCGTCCGCATGGGATGCGGCCTCGCCGACGACATCCGCGACGACTACGCGCGGCAGGCGATCTCCATCTGCGAGCGCGACATCGCATCGCGAGTACGCGAACCGCTCCGCAACCTCGCCGCCCGGATGGGGTCGGAGTCCTTCACCGAACGACACCGCACCGCCGCGGCGAAGCGAGGCGTCTGGGTGACGCACGGCACCGACGGCATGTCCGAGCTCGGCGCCAGCCTGCCGACCGTGATCGCCGCGGGCATCCACGACCGCCTCACCGCCATGGCGCAGTCCGTTAAAGACGCCCGCGCTACCGCCGCGGAGGCGCCTGTGGAGGATTCAGCACCTGACGTCCGCACGATGGATCAGCTCCGTGCCGACATCCTCGGCGACCTGCTGCTCGGCGGCGCCCCCGTCGTCGACCCGACCTACGGCAGCGACGCCGCCGGGCCGCTGGGTGCGATCCGGGCGCAGGTCCAGGTGACGCTGACATCCGAGACAGTGACCGGCATCGACGATGCCCCCGCCGAACTGGTGGGCGCCTCGCTCATCGACGCCGACACCGCCCGCAAGCTCGCTGGCCGCGCGAGAATCTGGAACCGACTCTTCGTCGACCCGATCACCCGCACGCCGGTGGAGGTCGACACGTACCGGCCGCCCGCGGCGATGAGCAGACTGCTCAAAGCACGAGATCAGCACTGCCGATTCCCCGGATGCCGCAGAGCCGCGATCCGCTGCGAACTCGACCACACCATCGACTACGCCCTCGGTGGCCACACCCACATCTACAACCTCGCCCACCTCTGCCAACGACACCACTCCATGAAGCAATTCACGAAGTGGGAGGTGAGGCAGATCGGCGGCGGGGTCCTCGAATGGACCTCACCCCTGGGTCGGGTGTACCGAGAAGACGTACCGATACCGTCAGTGTGTTTCGTTCCCGACACCGGCGGGGCGCTACCACCCGGGGCGGGCAGCGACGAGCCACCGCCCTTCTGAGCCGGCCGGCGCTGGCCGGCGCCGTCACACGCCCCGGATGCGCTCCGCTTCGGCGAGCACGACCGGATCCTCGCATCCGCGCGCGAACCCCGCGATCCGCCGGTCGATGTCGCGCTGCAGGATGACCGCGCCGATGCGCTCCGCCAGCGGCGCGAGCCATGCCGGACGGCAGGCGAAGTTGTAGCGCCACACCGCGACCGAGCGCGAGGGGTCGCCCTCGACCGGACTGAACCGCCACCCGCCGCCCATCCGAGCGAAGAACCACGAGCCTTTCGTCATCTTCATCCCGACGTTCGACGGCGGGTTGTACGAGACGTACTCGCTCTCCATCGCCAGCCCGAACCGCTGCACCGTGTACGTGCGGACGCCCTTCGCCGGCCGATCCGAGCCGATCAGGTGCTGTCGCCGGATGAAAGGGTCCCAGCGCTTCCGCACCTCTCCCTGCGTCTGCGACACAGCGAACGCCACGTCGACGGGCACGGGAACGACGCAACGCGACTCGACGACCGGCATCCGCCCATCGTGGCACGCCCCCGCCGCACAACACGCTCCCGCGACGCATACTAAGAATCATGCGCAACGTCCCCCTCGGTCAGAGCAACATCCAGGTCCCCAACGTCGTCGCGGGCATGATGCGGATCGAGGAGCTCTCCGACGACGACATCCGCGCCCTCTACGACCGGTGCCGCGAGGTCGGCGTCGACTTCTTCGACCACGCCGACCTCTACGGCTCGTCGCGCCACGCGTGCGAGCGACGCTTCACCGAAGCGCTCAAGCTCACGCCATCCGAGCGCGACGAGATCACGCTGCAGACCAAGACCGGCATCGTCGCCGACGACTGGCACTTCGACCACTCGTACGAGCACATCGTGGCCTCCGCCGAGGAGTCGCTCGAAGCGCTCGGCACCGACCGCATCGACGTGCTGCTGCTCCACCGTCCCGATGCTCTCGTCGAGCCCGACGAGGTCGCCCGCGCGTTCGACCACCTCGAATCCTCGGGCAAGGTCCGCGCCTTCGGCGTCTCGAACCACACGCCCCGCCAGATCGATCTGCTGAAGACGGCGGTGACCCAGCCGCTCGTGGCCAACCAGGTGCAGCTGTCGATCACGCACTCGACGATCATCGCCCAGGGGCTTGCGTCGAACATGGCCGGCGAAGACGACTCGATCACCCGTGACGGCGGCGGACTGGTCGATTACTCGCGCATCAACGGCATCACGCTCCAGGCGTGGTCGCCGTTCCAGAAGGGCTTCTTCGACGGCGTCATCTTCGGCGCCGAGGAGTACCCCGAGCTCAACGCCAAGCTCGACGAGCTGGCCGCGAAGTACGGCGTCACCCCGACCGCCATCGCGACCGCGTGGATCACCCGCCACCCCGCCGGGATGCAGGTCGTGCTCGGCACCACGAACCCCCAGCGCGTCGCGGATGCCGCCGAAGGCAGCGACATCCCCCTGACGCGAGGCGAGTGGTACGGGCTGATCCAAGCCGCCGGGCACAAGGTGCCCTGAGCCCGGGAGACCTACTCGCAGCCGATGCCGTCGCCGTCCCGGTCGAGGTGACGCCCGTAACCGGGATCCCCCGTCCGGACGGGGGCGGCGCCGGCGTTCCGGGCCGCCGTGCAGTTGTCGTAGTACGTGAATGCCGGTGCCGCGGGTGCCTGCGCAGCCGGGGCCTGCGCAGCCGGGGCTTGCACCGTCCGGGCGGACAGCTGGCCCTCGAGGTCCGAGATCCGGGCCGCGCGAGCATCGAGCTCGGTCTGCGACGCCGTCGCCGCGGTCTGCATCTCGGTCACCTGAGCGGTGGTGGTCTCGAGCGCCGCGGTCGCCGTTGCGAGGTCGTCGAGCGCCTCATCCAGATCCGCGCGGGCGTCGGTCAGCGCCGTGTCGTTCTCGACAGCCACCGTCTCGGCGTCGGCGACATCCGTCTCGAGCGAGGCCACCTGGTCCTTCAGCGACGTCACTTCGGACTGCGCACCCGCGCCTCCGGCGCCACCGCCGAGCAGCAACCCGGCCACGAGCGCCGACCCGGACGTGATCAGCGCCGCCTTGCGCGACATCGGACGCGCCAGGAACGACGGCTTACCATCGGCGCGCAGGCTCGATCCGGCCATGTTCTCTTCTCCCCCATCGCCGCGCCCCCGCGCGGCCCCGCCGTCATCATCGCGGGACGCGCGTCGCCGCGCCACGCACGCGCGTACGAGCGTCGCAATACGGACCGCCCGCGCGCGTTCCGATCCGGTCAGGTGCCGCAGAACGTCTGGTAGCCGGCCGCGAAGTCCGGACCAGCCGGCTCGGCATACCGCTCCGCGCCCGAGCGCGCCGTGAACGGCGTCGACAGGACGGTGGTGAGCCAGCCGAGCGGCTCGAGGTTTCCGGCGGTCGCTGCGGCGAGCGCTTCCTCGACGAGGTGGTTGCGCGGCACGTAGATCGGGTTCGCGGCATCCATCACCTCGGCGTCGGGCGCGTGCGCACGCCACCGATCCAGCCAGCCGGTCAGCGCCGGATCCCCGCCGAGCGCCGCCTCGAGACCGGCGGCGTCGCCCCGCGCGGCAGCAGACAGCGACCGGAACGTCGAGGTGTAGTCCGCGCGCTTGCGCTCGAGCATCTCGTGGAAGTCGCCGGCGAGCGCCTCGACCTGCTCGTCGGAGACTCGCGCATCGGCGAGCCCGAGCTTGCGCCGCATGCCCGCCGCCCGGGCCTCGGCGAACCGGGGGCGGAACTCCGCCAGCACGCCCTGCGCCAGCTCGACCGCGCGTTCGAGCTCGTCGTCGAACAGCGGCAGCATCGCCTCGGCGAGCCGCGCGAGGTTCCACTCGGCGATGTACGGCTGATTGCCGTAGGCGTAACGCCCGCCGGTGTCGATCGAGCTGTACACGGTCGCCGGGTCGTACGCATCCAGGAAGGCACACGGGCCGTAGTCGATCGTCTCGCCCGACAGCGTCATGTTGTCGGTGTTCATCACGCCGTGGATGAAGCCGACCAGCATCCAGCGGGCGACGAGGTCGGCCTGCGCCGCCACGACCGCGCGGAACAGTCCGAGCGCAGGCACGTCCTCGTCCGCCGCCTCGGGGTGGTGCCGCGCGATGGCGTAGTCGACGACCGCGCGCAGCACGGTGATGTCGCCCGTCCCCCGAGCGAACTCGACGCTGCCCACCCGCAGATGGCTCGACGCCGTCCGCACGAGCAGCGCTCCCGGCAGCGCCGCCTCACGCAGCACCTCGCGCCCCGTCGAGACGACCGCGAGCGACCGGGTCGTCGGGATGCCGAGGGCGTGCATCGCCTCGCTCATGACGTACTCGCGCAGCATGGGCCTGACGGCCGCGAGCCCGTCGCCGGCCCGCGCGAACGGCGTCGGCCCGGAGCCTTTCAGGTGGATGTCGCGCAGCGATCCGTCCGGCGCGGTCAGCTCGCCCAGCAGCAGCGCCCGACCATCACCGAGCCGCGGCGAGAAACCGCCGAACTGGTGACCGGCGTAACCCTGGGCGACCGGCTGCGCGCCCTCCGGCAGCGCGGCACCCACGAGAAGGTCGACCCCCGCGGGGCTGCGCAGGAACCCGGCGTCCAGCCCGAGCTCGTCGGCGAGCGCCTCGTTGAGCACGAGCAGCCGCGGCGCGGGCGCCGGATCCGCCGACCACGGCCGCGCGAGCGCGGGCAGCGCGTCAGCGAAGTCGTGCGACAGCGAGAGCGTGACGGGAGGCATGAATCGAGGCTACGCGCGGTGCGCCGCACCGGGGCCGCAGGTTTGACAGAGTGGAGTGATGGCGATCGAAACGACCGACCACTCCGCCCCGATCCACGACCTGTTCCGCACGGTGGCCGAAGACCGCCGCCGCCTGGCCCAACGTTTCCGCAGAGCTTCGCCGGCCGCCTCGCTCGCGCAATCGGTCTGCTTCGCCCTGATCATCGCCGTACCCGCCCTCGGCGTCGGCATCCCGACGATCGTCGCCTTCGTCGTGGTCGTCGGCGCGCTCGTCGGTGTCGAGATGTTCTTCCGCCGCCGCCTCGGCATGGCGATCGACCTGCCGGCGGGATGGCGCAGCTGGGCCGTGGGCTTCGCTCTCGCGGTCGTCGTCCTCGGGCTCGCCGTCACCTCGATGGCCCTCGCGGTGATCGGGCAGGGCGGCTGGATCGCGCTGACGGCCGGCGCCGGTCTCGTCGTCTCGTTCCTGGGTGTGACCGCCTACGACCGCACCTTCGCCGCCGACGTCGTCCGCCCGTTCGCCCGCGCTCCGCGCTCTGCGGCCCCATTCGCCGACGCCCAGCGCTTCCGGCTGAGCGCCGCCCTCCGCCCGGTCACGTCGGCGCGCGTCGACGTCCTGGCAGAGAGCCTCGGGCACGGGAACGGCGAGCAGCCAAGCGTGCAGGGGCACCTGAGCGCGCTGGAACGCGAGGGGCTCGTCAGCATCACGCATGCGGATGCCGCACCCTCCGCCTCGCTGACGAAGGCGGGCCGACGCGAGTTCGACTGCCGGCTCGCGGCCGGCTTCCGCGGCGAGGCTGGCGAAACCGGCGCGTAACGCACCGACACCGGCAGGAAACGCTGTCCTGCCAAGCTCGGCACATCCCCCGAGGACCGTGGGCTCGGAGCCCCACGAGAGCCTGTCGTCCTGAGTGCACCCGACCCAGGAAAGGGGCTGCTTCCGCATGCCTGCTCGCCCATCGATCACCCTCGCGCCCGCCCTCGCCGGCGTCGTCGCGCTGACCGCGGCACTCGCCGCGGCACCGGCCGCCGTGGCCGCACCACCCAGCGCAACCTTCGCGATCGGCGTTGCCGCCACCGCCACGGAAGGCGACCGGATCGACGTCGTCCTCACCGCGACCGACGTCGTCGACCTCTACGCCTACGACCTCGACGTCTCCGTGCCGGGCGCTCTGCTCGATTACGTCGACGACTCGGTCACCGGTCCCGACGGCGGCTTCACCGCTGCACGCGAGACCGCGAGCGGCACGATCACCGTCACCCACTCCCGCCTCGGCACCTCGCCCGGCCTCGCGTCCGACCCTGGCGCTCCCCTCACTCTCGCGACGCTCTCGTTCACCGCCGAGGGCGCTGGGGCCGCCGAGATCGCGCTCCCGAGCGTCCGCCTCGTCGGCGGCGCCGGCGAGACGGCGACGGCGACGGATGCCGCGACCACCGACATCACGATCGCCGCCCTTCCCGTCGCCGAGCCCGAACCCGAACCCGAACCCGAACCCGAACCGTCGGCGAGCGCGCCCGTCACGGGAGCCCCGGCTGCCGGATCCGGAGGTTCCGCCTCCGGCGGCGGAGCCGCGAGCGGATCGCTCTCGGCCACCGGCGGCGACGCGACCCCCATCGTGCTGAGCGCGGCGCTCGGCGCCGTCCTCCTCGCCGCGGGCACCGCGATCGTCCTGCGCCGTCGGGCGGTGAACGCATGAACCGCCGTCTGATCGCCCCCGCCGTCGCCGTCGGCGCGCTGCTGACCTGCGGGGTCGCCGCCCCCGCCGGTGCGGCATCCGCCGTGGCCGCCGCGGCCGCGCCCACCGCCGGGGCCGCGTTCCTCGCGCCCTATTACACCGAGCTCGACCTCACCGGCGACGACAGGGTCACCACCGATGACCTCGCCGTCGTCGCGGCGTTCATCGGCAGCACCGACACCGACGCCGACTGGGCGGAGGCGGCCGCGTACGACCTCGACGGCGACGGGGCGATCACGGCATCCGACATCGCCCTCGTCTCCGAGCGGGCCATCTACGACGACGGTCCCTTCGAGATCGTCGAGGCCGACGTCGTATCGATGCAGGCGGCGATGAACGCCGGGGTCGTCACCTCGGTCGAGCTCACCCAGCAGTATCTCGACCGCATCGCCGCCTACGACCGCACGGTGATCGAGCCCGGCGGACGGCCGCTCAACTCGATCATCACGACCGGCGACGCCGCCGCCCTCGCCGCTGCGGCATCGGCCGACACTGTTCGGGCCGAGCAGGGCATGACGAGCATGCTGCTCGGTGTGCCGATCGCGGTGAAGGACAACTACAACACCGTCGACATGCCCACCACGGCCGGGTGCGGCTGCTGGAACGACAACCGCACCGCCTCGGACGCGCACATGGTCGAGGGCCTTCGCGCCGACGGCGCGGTCATCCTCGCCAAGGCGAGCATGGACGAGTTCGCCATCAACCTGTCGTCGCAGTGGTCGGCTTACCAGCCGGCGGGCACCGCCCTCACCGTCTCGAGCCCGTACGCAACGAACCGCAGCTCCGGCGGATCGTCGGGAGGGACGGGCGCCGCGATCGCGAGCAACCTCGCCGCGATCGGTTTCGGCACCGACACGGGCGGCTCGATCCGCATCCCGTCGACCTACAACCAGCTCGTGGGCGTGCGTCCGACGGTCGGACTCGCGAGCCGCGACGGCATCGTGCCGCTCGCGCTCTCGCAGGACACCGGCGGCCCGATGGCGCGCTCGGTCACCGACGCGGCGGTCGCTCTCGACGCCGTCGTGGGCGCCGATTCGGCGGATCCGGTGACAGCTCGCCAGGAGGGGCTCGTCCCCGCCAGCTACACCGCTTCACTCGACGCCGACGCCCTCCGCGGCGCGCGCATCGCCGTGATCACGGGTCTGCCGGCCTCGCAGAACATGGTCGGCAGCAACGCCACGACGCAGCGCCTGTTCAGCGCTGCGCGTGAGACGCTCGAAGCGCAGGGCGCGGAGGTCGTCGAGCTCGCGGCGCCCGAGGGATTCAGCGGCATCCTGAGCGAGGGAAGCGGCAGCGCCGTCGAGTTCGGGTACGACCTGCAGGCCTACATCGACGACTACCTGAACCCGGCGGTCGGCGCCCGGAGCCTCGCGGCCATCGCGCAGTCGCCGAACATCGCGCCGAACCGCGGCGCATCGACGTACGGGCCGCGCTCGACCGTCACCCCGCAGCAGTACGAGGACTGGGCGGGACCGGCAGGATCGCACACGCTGCAACTCGCCCGCGGAAAGCAGATCGTCACGGAGTTCCTCGACGCGAACGACATCGACGCCATCATCTATCCCAGCGGCACCCCCTACGGCACGGTCGGCAGCAACATGCGGTTGAGCCCGAACACGGGCCTTCCGGCCGTGACGGTGCCGATGGGCCAGGCGAGCGCGACCGAGCAGATCCCCGGCGCCGGCGTGAACCTCGAGTTCCTGGGACGCGATTTCGCCGAGGGCACCCTGCTGGGCCTGGCGTTCTCGTTCGAGCAGGCGACCGGCGCACGGACGGCGCCGGCGCTGTACGGCCCGCTTCCGGCAGGCTGATCGTTCCCGTGACGCGGGTGGGTCGTTTACACCCGCGTCACGGGAAGTTGGTATGAAAGAGTGTCGGTGCCGTCGGGGCCGCGGAGAGAGAGCATGATGCGTCTGTCGGTCATCGGTTGCGGTTACCTCGGGGCGGTCCACGCGGCCGCCATGGCATCCATCGGGCACGAGGTCGTCGGAATCGACGTCGACGAGCGCAAGATCGCCTCGCTCTCGAACGGCGAAGCCCCCTTCTTCGAGCCCGGTCTGCAGGAGATCCTGAGCGAGGGTCTCGCGTCGGGCCGACTCCGCTTCTCGACCGACATGGCGGATGCCGCGGGCGCCACCGTCCACTTCATCGGCGTCGGCACCCCGCAGCAGAAGGACGGCTACGCCGCCGACCTGACCTACGTCAACGCCGCCGTCGACGCGCTCATCCCGCACCTGGCCGAGGGCGACATCGTCGCGGGCAAGTCGACGGTCCCCGTCGGCACCGCGGCCACGCTCGCCGAGCGCGTGACCCCCACCGGCGCCACGCTCGTCTGGAACCCCGAGTTCCTGCGCGAGGGCTGGGCGGTGCAAGACACCGTCGACCCCGACCGCCTCGTCGCGGGCGTCCCCGCCGGTGCCGAAGGCGAGCGCGCCGCCGACATCCTGCGGGAGGTCTACCACCCCTCGGTCGCCAAGAACACGCCGTTCATCATCACCGACCTCGCCACAGCCGAGCTCGTCAAGGTCGCCGCGAACGCCTTCCTCGCGACCAAGATCAGCTTCATCAACGCGATGGCGGAGATCGCCGAGGTCACCGGCGCCGACGTCACGACCCTGGCCGACGCGATCGGCCACGACGCCCGCATCGGCCGCCGCTTCCTCGGGGCCGGCATCGGCTTCGGCGGCGGCTGCCTGCCGAAGGACATCCGCGCGTTCTCGGCTCGCGCCGAAGAGCTCGGCCGCGGCGAGTCGGTCGCGTTCCTGCGCGAGGTCGACGCCATCAACATGCGCCGCCGCGACCGCGCCGTCGACCTCGTCGTCAGCGCCTTCGGCGGATCGGTGTTCAAGAAGAACATCACGGTGCTCGGCGCCGCGTTCAAGCCGCACAGCGACGACACCCGCGATTCCCCCGCACTCGACGTCGCCGTACGCCTGCACGGTCTCGGTGCCTGGGTCACCGTGACCGACCCCGAGGCGATCGAGAACGCCCGCCGCATCCACCCTCAGCTGAACTACGTCGAGGACCGCGACGAGGCCCTCCGCGCCGCCGACGCCGTCATCGTCGTCACCGAGTGGGACGAGTACCGCCGCGAGCTCGACCCCGCGCACGCCGCGACGCTCACCGCCGGCCGGCTCATCGTCGACGGCCGCAACTGCCTCGACGCCGACGCCTGGCGCGCGGCCGGCTGGGACTACCGCGGCATGGGCCGCCCCTGACCCACCCACCGCCGACATACACCACCGCGCCGGATCGAGCATCTGCAACCTGCACGCTCGTCCCGCAGGCGATGATGAAGCGATGCCCGCACACCGCGACCCGAGAAACACTCCCCTCCTGGCGGAGCTGCCCCTGACAGACAGCGTCGCCGGAGCACTCGGCGCGGCTGACGGCATCGACGGCTTCGGCACGGACGTCGCCGCCACCCTCGGCTGGGCGGTCGCGGTCGGAGCCGCACGGGCGGCAGACCGCCCGGTGGTCGAGGACTGGTCGCTGCTGGCCTCGGTGGCGAGTCTCGATGTCGCCGCTGCCCGCATCCTCGAACCCCACCTCGACGCGCTCGACATCCTCGACCAGGCCCGGCGCCTCGACGTCGACGTCGACCTTGAGTCCATCGGGGTGCATCCGGGCTCGTCGTGGGGCGTGTTCGCCGCCGAGGGGCCGGGCACACGCCTCGAAGCCCACCGCGCCGCCACCGGGTGGCGACTCTCGGGAACCAAGCCGTGGTGCTCGCTCGCGCACGAGCTCACCCACGCGCTCGTCACCGCGTGGGTCGGCGATGAGCGCCGACTGTTCGCCGTGGCGCTGCGCACTCCCCAGGTCGACCCGCACGCGGGGCCCTGGCACGCTCGCGGGCTCACTCAGGTGATGAGCGCTCCGGTCGAGTTCACCGACGCGACCGCGGTGCCGGTCGGAGAGGCGGGCTGGTATCTGCGCCGTCCCGGCTTCGCGCACGGCGGGATCGGCGTGGCCGCCTGCTGGTGGGGTGGAGCCCTCCCCCTCCGAGACGCTCTGCTCGAGGCGGCTCGGCGTACCGGCGCCGACCAGCTGTCACGAGTCCACCTCGCCCGCGTCGACACCGCTCTGTGGAACGCGCGGCTGACGCTGAAGGCCGCAGCGGCGACGATCGACGCCGACCCGGACCCGGCACTGCTCGCCGGCCGGGTGCGCGCGATCGTGTCGGATGCCGTCGAGACGGCGCTGACTGAGGTGGCGCACGCGCTCGGCCCCCTGCCTCTCGTCGCCGATGAGAGGCACGCCCGGCGCGTCGCCGACCTGCAGATCTACATCCGTCAGCACCACGGCGAGCGCGATCTCGCTCGCCTCGGCGGCAGCGTGAGCGAAGGGCGCGGCGAGTGGTGAGCTTCAGCCACCGAGATCCCGGCACCCCTGAAGCGACGTGGGCCGCGGCCTTCGCCGAACGGTCGCTGCCGGTGCTGCCCGAGGATTTCGACCACCTCCTCGTCGTCGCCGCCCATCCCGACGACGAGACTCTCGGCGCCGCCGGCCTGATGACGCGCACCGCCCGGCGCGGAGCAACGGTCTCCGTCATCATCGCGACCGACGGTGAAGGATCGCATCCCGATTCGCCGACGCACTCGCCCATCCAGCTTGCTGCGCTCCGACGGGACGAGGCAGAGCGGGCGCTCACGCGTCTCTCGCCGACCATCCGGCGGCGTTTTCTCGGTCTTCCCGACGGCCGGACCGACGACCACCGCGACGAGATCGCCGGCGCGATCGCAGACGCGCTCGGCGACGAACCGGTCCCCGAACGCACGCTCGTGGTCTCGACATGGACAGGTGACGGCCATCGCGATCACCGCGTCGTCGGCGAGGTCGCCGCGGCGGTGTGCGGCGAGCGCGACGTCCCGTGGCGGTCCTACCCGATCTGGCTCTGGCACTGGGGTTCCCCCGACGACGCGCCCTGGGACGACGTCGACCTCGTCGACCTCGACGGGGATGCGCTCGAGCGCAAGCGGGCCGCCATGCGCCTCCACCGCACACAGGTCGAGCCGCTCTCGGCGGCCGCGGGGGACGAGGAGATGCTCCACGGGGGAATGCAGCAGCACTTCGAGCGCGAGTTCGAGGTGTTCGTGCGTCCCCCGCGCCGCACCGGCAGCCTCCCCCGCGACTTCTTCGACGCCTTCTACCGCCGAAACGGTGACGACCCCTGGGGGTTCGACTCGCGGTGGTACGAGCAGCGCAAGCGCACGATCACGATGGCGAGCCTCCCCCGAGCGCACTACCGTTCGGCTCTCGAGCTCGGCTGCTCCACGGGCGCGCTCACCGCTTTGCTCGCCGACCGATGCGACAGCGTGCTCGCCCTCGACATCGCCGACGCTCCGCTCGCCGTCGCCAGACGTCGCCTCGGCGAGCGCGCGGGGGTTCGTCTCGCTCGCGCCGAGCTGCCCGCCGAGTGGCCCGCCGGTGAATTCGATCTCATCGTCGCGTCCGAGGTGGGCTACTACTGGGACCCCGATGACCTCGCCCGGGCGATCACGCGGATTGCCGCATCCCTCGCCGCCGACGGCCACCTCGTCGCCTGCCATTGGCGGCACCCGGTGACGGAGTACCCGCTCTCGGGAGATGAGGTCCACGCGGCTCTCGAGCGCGAGAACGCGCTGACCCGGCTCGTTCGGCACGAAGAGGAGGACTTCATCCTCGAGGTGTTCGGACGAACGCATGCACGATCGGTCGCGGTCGAGACGGGCCTCATTCCGTGAGCCCGATCGCCGTGGCCGTCGTCGTCCCCGTGCACGACGAAGCGGCGCTGCTCGACGCCTGCCTCGCAGCGCTCACCGCGGCCATCGCGCACGCGCGTCGAACCCATCCCGGCATCCGGGTCGCACCCGTCGTCGTCCTCGACGCCTGCACCGACGCCTCGGAGCAGATCGCGAGGTCATGGCCCGTCAGCATCCGGCGCATCGACGCACGCCGCGTCGGGACCGCTCGCCGGAAAGGAGTCGAGGCGGCCCTCGCCGAACTCGGCAGCCCCGCGCCGGACGACACCTGGATCGCGACGACCGACGGCGATTCCACCGTCCCGGTCACGTGGCTGACCCACCAGCTCGATCTCCGCGCCGCCGGCGCCGAGGTCGTCCTCGGAACCGTGCGCCCCGATTTCGCCGACCTCACGTCGGCCCACACCGCGCACTGGATCGCGACGCACCCTCGCGGAGCGCCCGCCGGTAACGTGCACGGCGCGAACCTGGGGATGAGCGCCGCCGCCTACCGCGCAGCGGGCGGATTCCCCGATCTCGACCAGCACGAGGATGTCGAGACGGTCCGAGCCGCGCGCGCCGCCGGTGCGCGGGTCGTGGCCACCGACGTCAACGAGGTCACGACCTCGGGCCGGTTCGAGGGCCGGACGCCCGGGGGTTACGCGGCGTTCGTCCAGGCGACGCACCAGCGCATCTCAGGTCAGGTGTCACCTTGAGGCACTGAGGTCCTCAGGCCGCGCGCATCGTCACCGGGCGCGGCACCGACGGTTCACCTGAGGGTCATCCCCCCGCCACCGGACCATCATCCTCTCGGACGCCCCCGTCCGTAGGGTGCTCCGCGTGCCCGCCCTCACCTCACGTCTCTCCCGCCCGGCCCCGAGAACGCGCCGCGGCGCAGTCGCACTGCTCGCCGTCGTCACCGCGACCGCTGCGAGCATCGGCGCCCTGAGCCCGGCATCCGCCGTCGCCGCGCCCGACACGGGCGGACTCGACCTCGGCGGCGGGAACTCGTCGATGCTCAGCGCCGACGCTCAGACGCTCGCGCCCGGACTGGAGCTCACCGACTTCCGCCGGCTGCAACCCGCCGGCTGGGTGACCGGCCACGTGATGCGCGCCGACCTCACGACACCGACCCTGTCGCTCGACGTGCTCGACGCCGGCACGGTGTCGGGTGGTGCCATGCTCAGCGACCAGATCGCCGGCACCGGTGCGGTCGCGGCGATCAACGGCGACTACTTCGACATGAACTACTCGACCGCACCGGTCGGCACGAACGTGTCACCGACCGAAGGTCTGCGTACCGCGGCCCCCGGCATGCGCCAGGCGTTCACGATCTCCGACGGACTCGCCGCCGTGCAGGCCCTGACCTCGGGCGCCACGGTCGCCGTCGACGGCACCGTGCACCGACTGGCCGGCGTCAACAGCCCCGACATCGGCGTCGACGGCATCGGGTGGTACACCCCCGCGTGGGGCTCCCACCCGTTGAGCCGCCCGCTCGGCGGACCCGCCGAGATCGCCGGCTCGATCGCCCGCGTCACGGTGCAGGACGGCGTCGTGACCGAGGTCACCACCGACGCGGCATCCGTCACGGGCACGACGGCCATCGCCGACGGCTCCGGCGTGCTCATCGGCCGTGACGGCGGCGCCACCACGCTGGCCGCCTTCGAGGTCGGCGACACGGTCGAGGTCACGGTCGAGGCGTCCGCCGACGTCGACCTCGCCGTCAGCGGGTCGCAGCGCATGATCGTCGACGGCGTGCAGACCGACGAAGACCAGGTCGAGGCGGCCCGCACCGCCATCGGCGTCAACCGCGACGGCACGGAGGTCACCGTCGTCACCATCGACGGACGCGCCGGCGACAGCCGCGGCATGACCATCCGAGAGCTCGGCGACCTCATGCTCGACCTCGACGTCTACAACGCCGTCAACCTCGACGGCGGCGGCTCGACGATGCTCGCCGTGCGCGAACCCGGTGACGCCGAGGCGTCCATCCACAACCGCCCCTCCGACGGGGGCGAGCGCGTCGTCGCCAACAGCCTCGCCTTCTTCTCGTCGGCCCCGGCCGGCGTCGTCGACGACGTGAAGGTCGCACCGGCCCTCGACGCGGCCGGCTCCGACGCCGTCTTCCCCGGGCTCCACCGCACGCTGGCCGGCACCGGCCTCGACGCCAACCTCACGGGGGTCGACGTCATCGGCGATTTCTCCGCGACGGATGCCGCTGTCACGGTGTCTGCGTCGGGCGACGCGACGGCGCTCGTCGCGGGCGTGACCCCGGGCACCGCCACCGTCTCGTTCGAGGCCGAGGGCAAGACCGCGACCACCGAGGTGCGGGTGCTCGGCGACCTCGAGCGGGTGCGCCCGTCGTCGACGGTCGTCGCCCTGCCCGAGCCCGGCCAGACCGCGACCGTCCGCCTCACGGGTCTGGACGCCGACGGCTTCACCGCGCCGCTCGAGACCGCCGACGTCAGCGTCGAGCACGGGGCCGACGTGACCGTCGAGCGGAACGGCCTGGACGCGTTCCTCATCACCCCGACCACCGACAGCGGCTCGGCGACGGTGACCTTCACCGCCGGTGGACGCAGCGTCGACGTCGCGGTGACCATCGGCTACCGCACCATCTCGGTGGCCGATTTCACCGACGCGGCGTCGTGGACCGCCGGAGTCGCGCGTGCGACCGGTGAGCTCACCCCGACCACCGGCCCCGACGGTCGAGCCGCGCTGCGCATGACCTACGACTTCACCACCACCACCAGCACGCGCGGCTACTACGCGATCGCTCCGGAGCAGGTCGATGCCGCGTCGGGCCGCGTGCTCGAGGGCCAGCCGCAGGCGATCACGCTGTGGATCGACGGCGACGGCTCGGGCGCCTGGCCCCGCCTGCAGATGCGAACCGGCACCGACACGACGATCAACCTCGACGGCCCCATGATCGACTGGACCGGCTGGCGCCAGGCACGCTTCACCGTGCCGGCGGGCACGGCGTATCCGCTGACATTCCAGCGTGTGCGCATTATGGAAACCCGGTCGTCGGCCACCTACCACGGCGACATCGCCATCTCCGGCCTCGAGTCGATCGTCGCACCCGACGTCGACCAGCCGGTGGCCCCGAAGGTGTTCGACCCGGTGATCGTCACCGACGGCAGCGTCGACGGCCGCTCCCAGCGGATCGCGGTCATGAGCGACGCGCAGTTCGTCGCCCGCAACCCCGATTCCGAGGTCGTCGTCGCCGCACGCGAGACACTGCGCGAGATCGTCGCGGCCGAGCCCGACTACCTCGTCATCAACGGAGACTTCGTCGACGAGGCATCCGTCGCCGACTTCGAGCTCGCTGCCCGCATCCTCGACGAGGAGGTCGGCGACCGTGTGCCCTACATCTACGTGCCCGGCAACCACGAGATCATGGGCGGCGCGATCTCGAACTTCACCTCGGCGTTCGGCGCGGCGTTCCGATCCGTCGACCTCGGCTCGACGCGCATGATCACCCTGAACTCGTCGGCCGGCTCGTTCCGGGCGTCGGGCATGGAGCAGCTGGAGTTCCTGGACTCCGAGTTGGCCGCCGCGGCGGAGGACTCGTCGGTGACGGGCGTGCTCGTCTTCTCGCACCACCCGGCCGACGACCCGCTGCCGTCGAAGGCGAGCCAGCTCTCCGACCGCTACGAGGCGGCGCAGTTCGTGTCGACGCTCGCGGCCTTCCGCGCCGACACCGGCAAGTCGGTCGCCATGGTGAACGGCCACGTCGGCGTCTTCGACGCGACGAGCTACGACGGCGTCTCGCGGGTGCTGAACGGCAACTCGGGCAAGGGGCCCTCGGGAACCCCGGATGCCGGCGGCTTCGCCGGCTGGACCATGCTCGGCGTGAACCCCGGCGCCGGCGTCGTGGGCACGGGGCCCGCCGTGGTGGAGGACCGCATCCGATGGATGCAGGCCGAGACGAAGCCGCGCGTGCAATCGCTCGATCTCGCGGCACCGACGGTGCTCGAGGTCGGCGAGACGGTGCCCGTGTCGGCGACGCTGACACAGGACGGCGGGCGCACGGTTCCCGTCGCCTGGCCGGTGAGCGCGGACTGGGCCGGCGCCGGGCTCGACGTCGTCGGGTCGGATGCACGGGCGGACGCCGAGGCGCGATCGGGGCGCGCCGAGCGCGCGCAGACCGAAGCAGCCGCCTCGGGCGCGCTGCGCCTGAACCCCTCCTCCGGTGAGCTGACCGCCGTGTCGGCCGGCGATGCCTCGATCTCGGTGACCGTGAACGGGGTGACCGACACGGTGGAGGTCACGGTCGTCGCGGCGCCGGGTGACGGCGAGCCGGGCACACCGGGTGACGGCGGGCCGGGCGCACCGGGTGACAGCGGGCCGGGCGCACCGGGCGACAGCGGGCCGGGCATGCCCGGTTCCGGCGGCGGGTCGGGGCCGGATGCCGGGTCGAGCGATGCTCTGGCCGCTACCGGCGCCGACGCAGGGACGATCGGCGGGGTCGCCGGACTGGCGGCTCTCGTCGCAGCCCTCGGCCTGGTGCTGCTCGTGTGGCGACGTCGCGCGAGAGCCGCGTCCCGGTGATCAGGGCAGGCGCACCGAGTCGGTCTTGGGGTGCTCGCGCGGCATCCGATCACGGTCGTACGTGATGGCGGAGTAGCCGTGCGGGATCGGCTGCCCGTCCTCGTCGACGCTCACGAACACGAGACGCTCGATCGAGAGGATGCGCTTGCGCGTGATCATATTGCGCACGACGGCCCGCATCGTCAGCGAGGTGCGACCGAAGTGCGTCGCGGTCAGGCCCATCTCGATGAGGTCGCCCTGCAGCGCCGACGACTCGAAGTTGATCTCCGAGATGAGCTTGGTCACCACGCGGTAGTTGCCGAGCTGGATGATCGCGTAGATCGCGGCTTCCTCATCGATCCAGCGGAGCAGACTGCCGCCGAAGAGCGTGCCGTTGGCGTTCAGGTCTTCCGGCCGCACCCACTTGCGGGTGTGGAAGTTGATGCCGCCCTCCGACCAGGGCCATTCGGAACTCGTCTGATCGCTCACGTTGATCCAGCCTAACCCCGCACATGATCGCACGCGCGGGGCGTCGCGTCGACGGGTTTCGCCGGCCGGTCCGACGTCGGATGATGTGGTCATGGACAAGCCTGCGAAAGAGTTCGACGCCCACGAGGTGACGGAGGAGGTCGCCGACCGGGTCAAGAAGCGGATGCCGGACCTCGACGACGAGCTCATCCACCGCGAGGCGGCGGCCTCGGTTGAGAGCCACGCCGACGCCCGCGTCACGGACTTCATCGGCATCATCGCCGAACGCGAGACCCGCGAGCGCCTCGCCGGTATCGCCGACGAGGCGCCGACCGAGTCCGACTAACCGGTGCGGGGCTACCGGCGGTCGTCGGTGGTCTGTCCGTAAACGTTCTGATACCGGTCGTACAGCGCATCGATCGCGTCCTGCGGAATCGGGAGCAACTCCCCCGCCTGCCGGGCGATGTGGACCGTGCGAGCCACGTCCTCCACCATCACCGCAGCCTTGACCGCATCCTTCGCGCTCGACCCGATCGTGAACGGCCCATGGTTCTGCATCAACACCGCCCGGGAACGATGCCCCCGAAGCGTGTCCACGATCCCCCGGCCGATCGAGTCATCACCGATGATCGCGAACGGACCCACCGGGATCGGACCCCCGAACTCATCAGCCATCGCCGTGATCACACACGGGATCTCCTCACCCCGCGCCGCCCACGCCACCGCGTACGTCGAATGCGTGTGCACCACACCACCCACCTCGGGCATGTTCCGATACACATACGCATGCGCCGCCGTATCACTGGAGGGCGACCGGTCACTGCCCGGCGTCCCCGGCACCACATTGCCGTCCAGATCGCACACGATCATGTTCTCCGGAGCCAACTCGTCATACGACACCCCCGACGGCTTGATCACCATGAGGTCGTCAGCGGGAGCCCCGCCCAGGCGCACCCGCCCCGACACGTTGCCACCGGTCCACACGACCAGCCCGTAACGCACCAGCTCCGCGTGCAACGACGCCACCTCGGCCCGAACCCGCGCCACCGCTTCGTGTTCCATCGGACTCCTCCGCCTCTCGGAATCAGCCGGCTCCGCCTCCGGGACCGGCGGTCGTCATGTTACCGGTAACACTCACAGTGTCCAGAAGAACCCGCCTGGTCTGGAAAAGTTGTCGGAATGGGTGACAACGTCTTCCTCGGCGCCGTCGCGATCGGCATCGGCGCGCTCGTCGCGCGGGGCACCTCACCGCGGGCCAGTTGGTGCTGTGGGGCGCGGCCCTCGTCTACTTCTTCGCGATCTGGACCTACACGCTCCTGCCGCTCCCCGACCCGTCGAGCATGCGGTGCGCCGGGTCCAACCTGAACCTCTTCGAGCTCGTCGACGACATCCGCGGCGCCGCGCAGCGTGCGGGAGGCAGCCCGCGGGCGTTCCTCTCCGACTCGGCCTTCCTGCAGCTCGCCCTCAACGTCCTGCTCTTCCTCCCGCTCGGCTTCTTCGTACGGGTTCTCGCCCGCCGCGGCATCCTCGTCGCGTTCGGGGCCAGCCTCGGCATCTCGCTCATCGTCGAGTTCACGCAGCTGACCGGAGTCTGGGGCGTCTACCCGTGCGCCTACCGCGTCTTCGACGTCGACGACCTGCTCACCAACACCGTCGGAGCGGTCATCGGCTCGATCCTCGCGCTCCTCGTGCCGCGCCGCCCGGTCTGCGAAGAGCCGGACGCCCCGCGACCGGTGACGCGCGGCCGCCGCATCCTCGCGATGGTGTGCGACCTGCTCGCCTATTCGCTCGTCGGCATCTTCGTGAGCGTCGGCATCCAGGCGGCCCTCGTCTTCACGGGCAACCGCGACGTCGCCGTCGAGACCGACCTCGCGGGTCAGGCCGGCTCGATCGCCGCGCTCGCGGTCGTCGGCGGATGCGTCCTGGTGTCGGGCCGGACGATCGGCGACCTGACCGTGCGCCTCCGCTACGCCGGTGGCCCGACCCCCGCCGTGGTGACCCGACTCACGCGGTTCCTCGGCGGCATCGGCGGCTACGCGCTGCTGGATCAGCTCCCCGGCCCCTGGGGCTTCTTCGCCTTCGTCTTCCTCGTGGCCTCCGCGATCCTGACGTTCACGACGCAGGGCGGCCGCGGCCTGCCCGGTCTGCTCGGCGCCCAGGTACTGCGCGACAGCCGGGAGCATGGTCCCGCAGGACGAGTCGAAATCACCCGTATGGGGGACGCGCCCCGGCGCTGAGATCCGTAGCGTCGAGAGCATGGACGTCGAAGCACTCGCCCACACCGCCACCGGCGCTCTCGTCGGTATCGCCCTCGGATTCCTGGTGGGACTCCTCACCCTCAACCCGATGCTCGGCGTCATCGTCGGCGGCGTCGCGATGGTCGTGCTCGCCATCGCTGCGGCCATGCTGCTCCCGCGCGGCGTCTACCGCTGACCGGGGCGCCCCCGCTTGACCCTCACGCGACGTGAGGGCCGAGAGTGGTCGCATGACCGACCCCGAGACCCCCTATTACGACGCTTTCGAGATCAGCCCCGTTCCCCCGCCCGGACCGGATGCCGTCGCCCCCGAGCCCTATCGCGGCATCTACGGGATGCCGGCGTTCGTCACGATCCCCACGCACGATCTGAGGAGCTCGTCGCGGTTCTGGACCGCGGGCCTGGGGTTCTTCGAGCTCTTCTCGATCCCCGGCACGCTCATCCACCTGCGCCGCTGGGCGTTCCAGGATGTCCTGCTCGTCGCCGCCGACCCGGCCTCGGCGCCGACGTCCGAACCACCCGCACTGACCTACAGCTACGCCTGCGTCCTCGCCGAGCTCGACGGCATCGTCGAGGCCTGCCGCGCGCTGGACCCGGGGGCGGTCGGCGAGCCCCGCGACACCCCGTGGAACAGTCGCGAGGTCGAGATCCTCACCCCGGAGAACGCGCGTATCGTCGTCACGGCGGCGAAGCCCTACGAGCCCGACAGCGCCGCAGCACGCTCCCTCGCCGCCATCGGCATCACACCCTCGAAGAACCCGGCGAAGGAGGAGCAGCAGCGATGAGCGGTACCAGCCCGGACGGGGTGACGGTCGGGCGCGCGGCATCCGATCTCGGGGTCACGGTGCGCACCCTGCACCACTGGGACGAGATCGGCCTCGCCTCGCCGTCGCTGCGCACCGACGCCGGGTACCGGCTGTACACGGCCGCCGACATCGCTCGCCTGCAGCGCATCGTCGTGTACCGCGAGGTCGGGCTGGGGCTCGACCAGATCCGCACCATCCTCGACGAGCCGGGTCGCGACACCTCCGCGGCTCTCCGGGAGCAACGCGACGAGGTGTCGCGATCGCTCGCCCGGCTCGAGGGCCTCCGCGCCGGTCTCGACCGCATGATCGAGGCGCACGAGCGCGGCGTGCTGCTCACCGCCGAGGAGCAGCTGTCGATCTTCGGCCCCGACTGGAACCCCGACTGGCCCGCCCTCGCCCGGCGCCGCTACGGCGACTCCCCGCAGTGGCAGCAGTACGCCGAACGCGCCGCCACCCGTACCCCCGACCAGTGGCGGGAGATCACCGCGACGATGACCGCGCTCGAGGCCGACCTCGCCGCGGCCGCCGACGCGGGCATCGAGCCCGGCGCGCCGGAGGCCGAGGCGCTCGTCGAGCGCCATCGTGCCGCGATCAGCGAGTACTTCCCGGTGAGCCGGTCGATGCAGGTCTGCCTCGGCCGGATGTACGAAGCGGATGCCGCGTTCACCGCGCACTACGATCGTCTCCGACCGGGCCTCGCCTCGTGGCTGCGCCGCAGCATCGACGCGAGCGCCCGCGCGCACGGCCTCGACCCCGACACCGCGGTGTGGGAGTGACGACGAGGAAGTGACGTCGCGAGCCCGCCGGCTCAGCTGCGTCCGCCGGTGAACGCGCGCCACATGACGGCGGCGTGCGACTCCTTCGCATGCTCGACGCCGACCTCGTCGCCGTCCCGCGCGCTGAACCACTCCTGCACGCGGTAGCGCGCCGCGCGCCACATGAGGGCGATCCCGCCGTACGCAGGCCGGGGCACGCGTGCCTCCTCCTGCGACATCTGACCGCGGCGCGGCAGGTCGCCCGCGACGAAGGCGTCCATGAGCTTGGCTACGCCGATCGCGTTGCCGTTGATGACCGAGTGCGCGGCGCCATGGATCTCCCACCGCCACGCGTCGCGCGCGACGGCCAGGAGCTCCGAGTGGAAGTACCGCGGCGACGAGAAGTCGCACGCGCCGCGGATCAGCAGCACCTGCGCAGAGACGTCCGCCAGGCGCTCGCGCAGCGGATACCGCATCATGTGCGGCAGCACCCGCATGAAGTAGGCGAAGCCGCAGAGCAGGTAGGCGCTGACCGCCAGCATCACGAGGCGGAACGGCTCGAACAGCGATGACTGCCCGAACCGGATCGCCTGCAGCACCACCGAGCGCTCGCGATCGTTCACGACCGGACCGATGAGGACGGCCTGGCGGATGCCGGGGCGCCGCGTGAGCACCTCCGTGACGATCTGCGTGCCGAAGGAGTGCCCGAGCAGCACGGGATCATCGAGCTCGAACCGATCGAGCACCGCCTCCACCTGGTCGGCGAAGAACGCCACCGACGGCTCGTCGCGCGGCGCACGCTGACCGGCGAAGCCCGGAAGGTCGAGAGCGTAGACCCGCGCGTTCTGCGCGAGCGTGGGGGCGAGCAGGTCGAAGTACGTCGCGGCCACCCCGATGCCAGCGATCAGCACGAAGGCCCGCCCCGCATCCGCCGACGACGCGGTCTGCACCCGCGTGACCCGAGTGCGCACCCCGTCGAACGCGACCGTCTCGACGTCGATGTCGGCCGGCTCCATATCATCTTCACCGCCGCGAGCGCGCCCCTCCACCATGCCCCTACCGTCTCACACGCCGCCCCGTGCAGACTGTGCCGATGACCCTCACCTTCGCCATCGTCGGCAGCGGCTGGCGCAGTGACTTCTTCCTGCGCATCGCCGCCGCCCTTCCCGAGCGGTTCCGCATCTCCGGCCTCGTCACCCGCAGCGCGGCGACCGCGGCCGAGATCGAGAACCGGTGGGGCGTCCGCGGCTACAGCGACCTCGACGCGCTGCTCGCCGACGGCACCCCCGACTTCGTCGTCGTCTCGGTGCCGCGCGACGTGGCTCCCGGGATCATCGTCGACCTCGCCGGCCGCGGCATCCCGGTCCTGACCGAGACACCGCCCGCCGCCGGGATCGACGACCTCGTCGACCTGTGGGAGCACCTCGCCCGCCCGGGGATGCCGACGGTGCAGGTCGCGGAGCAGTACCACCTGTCGCCGCTGCTGTCGGCGCAGCTCGCGGTGGCCCGTTCCGGACGGCTGGGCACCCCGTCACAGGCGCTCGTCGCGCAGTGCCACGACTATCACGGCGTCAGCGTCATGCGGCGAGCGCTCGGCATCGGCGCCGACGAGACCGAGATCACGGCATCCGTCTTCCGGTCTCCGCTCGTGGCGGGACCGGGCCGCGACGGCGACCCCACCGAGGAGCGGATCGTCACCGCGACGCAGACCACGGCTCGGTTCGCGTTCGGCGACCGCCTGGGCGTGTACGACTTCGCCGGCGAGCAGTACTTCTCGTGGATCCGCGGCAACCGCCTGCTGATCCGCGGCGAGCGCGGCGAGATCGAGAACGGCGAGGTGCGCCACCTCCGCCGGTTCGACGAGCCCGTCTTCGACTCGCTGCGACGGGTCATGACGGGCGAGGGCGGCAACCTGGAGGGGATGTTCCTGCGCGGCATCCTCCTCGGCGACGAGTGGGTCTTCCGCAACCCCTTCCTCCCGGCCCGCCTCAACGACGACGAGATCGCGATCGCGCGGATGCTCGACGGGATGCCGGACGCCATCGACGGGCACGCGCCGGTCTATTCGCTGGCCGAGGCCAGCCAGGACCACTACCTCGCGCTGCTGATGCAGCAGGCGGCCGAGTCCGGTAACACCGTGCGTTCGACGCGTCAACCCTGGGCCGATGTCGTCGACGAGGAATTGCACGCCCGGGAGGCCAGCGGGTAATTTTTCGGTATGCCGAAAAATCGACATCGCCGCCTTTCCGCGCTGGTCGCCCTGGGGGCGACGGCCGCGCTCCTCGCGGGCTGCGCGACGGGCTCGAACGCCGACGTCGCCGGCGAGCCGTCGGGTGACCGGCCCGTCGTCCTGACGACGTTCACGGTGCTCGCCGACATCGCCCGCAACGTCGCGGGAGACCGGCTCGATGTGCGATCGATCACGAAGGCCGGGGCCGAGATCCACGGCTACGAGCCCACCCCGCGCGATATCGCGGCGGCGTCCGACGCCGACCTGATCCTCGACAACGGGCTGGGACTCGAGTCATGGTTCGCGCGGTTCGTCGAGACCGCGGACGCACCGCACGCCGTCGTGTCTCAGGGCGTCGAGACGATCGACATCACCGGAGACGCCTACGCCGGCAAGCCCAACCCCCACGCCTGGATGAGCCCCCTGAACGTGCAGCTGTACGTCGAGAACATCGTCGCGGCGTTCAGCGAGCTCGATCCCGCGGGCGCCGACGCCTACGCCGCGAACGGCGCCGCCTACAACGACGAGCTGCAGCGCATCCACGACGATCTCGTCGCCGACCTCGAGACGGTGCCCGTCGAGCAGCGCGCGCTCGTGACGTGCGAAGGCGCCTTCTCGTACCTCGCTCGAGATGCCGGGCTCACCGAGGCCTACATCTGGCCCGTCAACGCCGAGCAGCAGGCGACACCCCAGCAGATCCGGCAGACGATCGAGTTCGTCGACGACAACGACGTGCCCGCCGTCTTCTGCGAGTCGACGGTGTCGGACCGCCCGATGCAGCAGGTCGTCGAGGCGACGGATGCCGTCTTCGGCGGCACCCTCTACGTCGACTCGCTCTCCGAGCAGGACGGCCCCGTGCCGACCTACCTCGACCTGCTCCGCCACGACGCCGAGACGATCACGGCGGCGCTGACCGGGACCGCCTCGTGAGCGGCGTGGCCGGCGCGTCCCCGGGCATCGAGGTCACCGGAGTGTCGGTGCGCTACCGCGACATCGTGGCGCTCGACGACGTCGACCTCACCGTCACGCCCGGCCGCGTGACCGCGCTGATCGGCATGAACGGATCGGGCAAGTCGACGCTGTTCAAGTCGATCACCGGTCTCGTCCGTCCCGCGAGCGGCCGGGTGAGCATCGCCGGTCAGACCCCCGCGGTCGCCCGCCGCCGCGGCGTCATCGGGTACGTGCCCCAGAGCGAGGACGTCGACTGGACCTTCCCGGTCTCGGTGCGAGACGTCGTGATGATGGGCCGGTACGGTCGCCTCGGCCCCACCCGCCGCCCGCGCCCCGAGGACCATCGCGCCGTCGACGCCGCCCTCGAGCGCGTCGAACTGGGCGACCTCGCCGACCGCCAGATCGGCCGGCTGTCGGGAGGGCAGCGCAAACGCGCGTTCGTCGCACGCGGCATCGCCCAGGATGCCGGCGTCCTGCTCCTCGACGAGCCCTTCGCAGGAGTCGACAAGAAGTCCGAGGCGACGATCGTGCGCCTGCTCCGCGAGATCGCGGCCGACGGCCGCACGGTGCTGGTCTCCACCCATGACCTGCACGCCCTCCCCTCGCTCGCCGACGAAGCCGTGCTGCTGCTGCGCCGCGTCGTCTTCCAGGGAGCCGTCGACGAGGCGCTCCGCCCCGAGCTGCTCGCGCGCGCCTTCGGCCTGACCATCGAGGAGCGCCCGTGAACCTCATCGACATCCTGCTCGAGCCCCTCCAGTACGAGTTCATGCTGCGGGCCCTGTCGGCCACGGCGATCGCCGCGATCGTCTGCGCCGTCCTGTCGTGCTGGCTCGTCCTCATCGGCTGGTCGCTCATGGGCGACGCCGTCAGTCACGCGGTGCTGCCCGGCGTCGTGCTCGCGTACGTCCTCGGTGCCCCCTTCGCGATCGGTGCCCTCGTGTTCGGGTTCCTCGCGGTCGCCCTCATCGGCATCATCCGGGGCACGAGCCGCGTCAAGGAGGATGCCGCCATCGGCATCGTGTTCACGACGCTGTTCGCGCTCGGTCTCGTGCTCATCTCGGTCACGCCGAGCCAGACCGACCTCAACCACATCCTGTTCGGCAACGTCCTCGGGGTCTCCACCGGCGACCTCGTGCAGATCGCGGTCCTGGCCGCAGTGGCCTTCGCGGTGCTGTTCGTCAAGCGCCGCGACCTCACGCTGTTCGCCTTCGATCCGATCCACACCTTCGCGATCGGGCTCTCGCCCCGGCTCCTCTCGGGGCTGCTCCTGGGCGTGCTCGCGCTGACCGCGGTCGTCGCGCTCCAGGTCGTGGGCGTCGTGCTCGTCGTCGCGATGCTCATCATCCCGGGAGCCACGGCGCACCTGCTCACCGACCGCTTCGGCCGCATGCTCGTCATCGCGCCGGTGCTCTCGGCGGCATCCTCGATCGTCGGCATCTACCTGAGCTACTGGGTGGACGCCTCGTCGGGCGGACTCGTCGTGCTCGTGCAGGGCGTCGTGTTCGCCGCGGTCTACCTCTTCAGCCCGAGACACGGGATCATCGGGCGTCGGATGGCCTCGCGCAAGTCCGTCGCCGAATCCGTTCCCGCTGGCTAGCGTGCCGCTATGAAGATCAGCGAGATCCACTGGAACGACGAAGCCCGCCAGAAGGTGCTCGACGACGCCGACCGTGTCCTGCAGGATGCCGTCGCCGCCGTCGCCGCGACCGATGACGCGAACGACGCCGACAAGGCCTACGCCGCGCTCGTCAGCCACATGAAGGACAAGTTCATCGACTGGGAGCCCGGCCCCGACGTCCGCACGTACGCCGACGCCCTCGCCGCCGGCGAGATCGAGCTCGAGCAGGCCGGCTGACCAGCCGGATGTCCCGGGATCGGGCCCCGCTGCTGCAGATCAGCCGCATCTACGCCGAGGAGGCCGCGCTTGCGCTGCCCCGCGGGCAGGAGATCGTGGCGCGGTGGCCCGATGCCGAGATCGTGCCGATCGACTCGCACTGGCTCGTTCCCGAGATCCACGGCGACGAGACGAACGTGCGCCGCTGGGTGCGGATCAAGACCGAGGCGCTCGTGCTCGGTGTGAAGAAGTCGGTCGCGACCCGCCTCAACGGCCGCTCGGCCGACTTCATCGCGCCGTCGACGGCGAACGGCTGCGCCATGGCCTGCTCCTACTGCTACGTGCCGCGACGCAAGGGCTACAGCAACCCCGTGACCGTGTTCGCGAACATCGACGAGATCTCGCGCCATCTCGCACGGCACATCTCCCGGCAGGGCCCCAAGACCGAGCCGAACCAGTGCGACCCCGAGGCGTGGGTCTACGACATCGGCGAGAACAGCGACTGCTCGGTCGACGCGATGATCAGCGAGAACGTCCGCGATCTGTGCGAGCTGTTCCGGATGTCGCCGACGGCCAAGGCCTCGTTCGCGACGAAGTACGTCAATCGCGACCTGCTCGACTGGGACCCGCTCGGGCGAACCCGCATCCGCTTCTCGCTCATGCCGCACGACACGGCGAAAGTGACCGACATCCGGACGTCGCCGGTCGCCGAGCGGATCGCCGCGATCAACGACTTCGTCGACGCCGGCTACGAAGTGCACCTGAACTTCTCGCCCGTCATCCTCACCCCGACCTGGGTGGCCGACTGGACCGCGCTGCTGCGCGAGCTGAACGACGTGCTCTCCGACCGCGCCAAGGCGCAGCTGGCGTGCGAGATCATCCTGCTCACCCACAACGAGGGGCTGCACGAGGTCAACCTCGGGTGGCATCCGCGCGGCGAAGACCTGCTGTGGACCCCGCGGATGCAGGAGACCAAACGCTCGCAGAACGGCGCCATCAACGTCCGGTACCGCTCACCGCTCAAGGGCGAGGCCGTCGCGACGCTCTGCGCTCTCATCGAGCGCGAGCTGCCGTCGTGCCGCATCCGCTACGCGTTCTGATCCCCCCTCCCTTGCGCGACCGCGCGGATCTGCGCCACCCTGGCGGGGTGTATCTGCTGCTTCCCCTGCTCGTCTTCGTCCTGATGGTCGCCGCCCTCGTCGACGCGATCACCCGCCGCGAAGACCAGGTCAAGCACCTGCCCAAGTTCGCCTGGGTGCTGTTCATCATCTTCTTGCCGTTCGTGGGCTCCGTGCTCTGGTTCACCCTCGGGCGCGAGTGGGACACGGCCCCGCGGGAGTCGATGAGCTTCGGCGACCCGCGCCGGTGGTCGCGGGACGAGCCGGCACCGCCCGCGCCCGCGAGCCGTCCGCAGCCCCGCGACTACCGCACGACCGCGCAGCAGCTCGCCGACCTCGAACGCGAGATCGAGATCGCCGAGCTCGAGGCCGAGGTCCGGCGGCGCCGTGCGCGCGGCGGCTCCTCGTCGTCGGAGGGGTCTCAGTCGCCCGAGGCCGGCTGACGCCGCCCGACGACCCGCCCGCGGGCGATCAGCCAGCCGGCGGTCGCGCCGAGGGTGTTGGCCACGACGTCCCACACGCTCGCGGTCCGCTGTGCGAGCAGAATGCCCTGCGCCGTCTCGATCACGGCGGAGATGATGAGCCCGGCGGGAATGACGTACGCCTGCCAGCGGGGCCAGCCCCGGGCCGCGCACCACCCGAACGGGACGAACAGGGCGATGTTGGCGGCGAACTCGATGCGGGCATAGGTCAGCCACGGCACGGCCGAGGTGATCGCCCGGAGGATCGGGCCGGCGTCGCGGTCGACGGGCGTCGGCCAGAACGCGATGAGCGCGAGGACGACGACGTAGCCGGCGAGCAGGACTCGCGCGGCGCGCGTCACCGCACGATGACGGTCGGAGAGCCGACGTGCGAGGCCACGCGCTCGCTGACTGACCCGAGCAGCAGACGTGACAGCCCGGTACGACCGTGCGAGCCGACGACCGTCAGCGTGGCGCCGCGGGAGGCGTCCTCGATGAGCGTCGAGGCGTCGCCGACGTCGATGCGCGTGCGCACCTCGAGCTGCGGGTGTTCCGCGCGCACCGGCTCGAGCATGCGGTCGAGCATCCCGGCGGTCGCTTCCGTCAGGTCGACCGGCATCGGCCCCGTCCAGAGGTCGAGGCCCGGCTCCGTGCCGACCGAGACCGGCTCCCATGCCGCGAGCGCCACGAGCGGCTGCCCCGTTCGCTGAGCCTCGCGAGCGGCGAAGTCGAGAGCGCGGGCCGAGACGTCCGACGCGTCGACGCCGACGAGCACGCCCTCCCTCGCCACGGCGGGAGCCCCGTCATCGCTGCTGCGCTGGTCGGGCACGATCGCGATCGGGCAGTGCGCGTGCGCGATGAGCGTGCGATACGGATGACCGTGCTCTTCGGGGAGCACGAGGATCTCGGCATCCGCCGTGGCCGCGGCGACCCGATCGACATCGTCGCGCGTCGGGGCGATCAGCAGCTCACGCAGCGCGAGGCCGAGCGCCTCGGCCCGGCGCACCGCCCACTCGCGCGCCCCTGCGCCGGTCGCGTCGGTCACTCCCAGGATCACGTCGCCCATGGCCCCAGGGTACCGGCCACGGCGGACCGGCACGATGGGCCTCGCGGTCGCCAGCGGTTAGAGTCAGTCCGTGGCACAGCGACCCGGCTCCGATGCATCGCATCCCGATGCCGGTCGCGATGCCGGCCCCTATGTCGTGAGCGGCCACTACGAAGCGCCGCCGCGTCCCGAACGGCCCGCACCGCCTCGGCCCCCTCGCCGGCGACGTCGGCTGCCTCGCTGGGCATGGATCGCGATCATCGTCGCCGCCGTCGCCCTCATCGTCGCCGGGATCGCCCTGGCGGTCTCCCTCGTGATGGGCGGGGTGCAGGCGCTCACGGCGAGACCCCCGGGCGTGGGCACCGCTTTCGTCGCGCCCGCGGAGTCGAAGGCCGCGCGCGCCGTCGCCGAGGGCGGCTCGGCCGACGAGGTCGCCGCCGCCGAGTACCTCGCCGCCCAGCCGACGGCGTACTGGCTCACCCCCGAACAGGACCCCATCGGCGAGGTCGGCGAGCGCGTGCTCAACATCGCACAGGAGGCCCGCGAGACGGATACGGCGATGGCCGTCGTCGTCTACGGCCTCCCCGGACGCGACTGCGGCAATCACTCCGCGGGCGGCCTCGACGAGGCGGACTACGAGACGTGGACGACGCAGATCGGCACGGCCCTGCGGTCGGTTCCGGACGTGAAGAAGGTCGTCATCGTCGAGCCCGACAGCCTCGCGCTCGCGCCCCAGTGCGGCAACGTCGACGAACGCGTCGACCAGCTGCGCGGCGCCCTGGGCCGCCTCGCGGGCACGGACACCTGGGTGTACGTCGACGGCGGGCATTCGAACTGGCTCGGCGCCGACGCGATGGCCGAGCTCGTCGAGCGGGTCGCGGTCTCGGGCGTCCGCGGCTTCGTGACGAACGTGTCGAACTTCAACGACACCTACGACGAGTTCGCCTACGCCCACGCCCTGTCCGATCGGCTCGGCGGCATGCACGCCCTCGTCGACACCTCGCGCAACGGCGCAGGCGCTCCCGGTGACGACGAGTGGTGCAATCCGCCGGGACGCACCGTGGGCGACCCGAGCGGCACCTACGGCGACGACGTCGTCGACACGAACCTGTGGATCAAGCCGCCGGGAGAGAGCGACGGGCCGTGCAACGGCGGCCCGGACGCCGGCGTGTGGTGGCCCGCCGGGGCCGTCGAGCTCACCCGCGGCGTCGCGCCCTGACCCGCCGACCGCGCCCGGGAACTACCTCGTCCTTTGCGTGTGGCAAAATAACCCGAACCTGAGGGAGACGAGTGTCGAGCATGATGTCCGAGCAGCTGAAGACGGCGGTCATCGTCGAGGACGATCCCGACATCCGCCATCTCCTCGTCGAGGTGCTCGAGGCGGCCGGCTTCTCCACCGTCTCGGTGGGCAACGGCATCGACGGCATCCAGGCCGTGCTGTCGTACCGCCCGCTGCTGACGACCCTCGACGTCAACATGCCCGGCATCGACGGCTTCGAGGCCGCCCGACGCATCCGCGCCCAGAGCGACACGTACATCATCATGCTCACCGGCCTGTCCGAAGAGGCGGATGTCGTCCTCGGTCTGGGCTCCGGCGCCGACGAGTACATCGTCAAGCCGTTCCGTCCGCGCGAGTTCCGTGCGCGCGTGGACGCGCTGCTGCGACGCCCGCGCGCCGCCGCGCCCCAGCAGACTCCGCAGCAGGATTCGGTCGGCCCCTCTTTCCCGGGTGCCCGCCCCGCGGCCTTCACCCCGGCGCCACCGCCGGCACCGGCACCCGCCGAGGCTGCGCCGATGTCGTACGAGGAGTACCTCGCCCGTTTCCCCGGCGCGGCCCCGCAACAGCCGATGCCGCAGCAGCCCGCGCCGCCCCAGCAGGTGCCACCGCAGCAGGTCATCGTCCACCACCCGAGCGACCCCCCGATGCCCGCCCCGGTCCCGACGACGGGCGCTGACCTCGTCGTTCACCAGCCCGCCGGCGACCTCGTGCCGACCGCGGGAGAGCACTGGCTCTCGCACCGCGACCTGCAGGTCGACACCGACACGCGGCTGGCCTACGTGTCCGGACGCGAGCTGGACCTCACGCGCACCGAGTTCGACCTGCTCTCGACCCTGATGGCCTCGAAGCGCCGCGTGCGGTCGAAGGCCGACCTGACCCTCGTCCTGCGCGGTGAGTCCTACGTCACGAGCTACTTCGTCGGCGAGGCGGACAAGCGCGCGATCGAGGCGCACATGACGAACCTGCGCCGGAAACTCGGCGACAACCCGACGACCCCGCGCTACATCGAGACGGTCCGGGGTGTCGGGTATCGCATGACGTCGGAGAACGCCGCCGCGGTCTGATCGCTCAGACCGGCATCCGGTTCAGACCTTGTAGCCGTTCTGACGACGGACGAGCTTCGAGAACATCAGCAGCGTCTGCAGCACGGTCACGACGCCGACGATCGGCCATCCGATCCACAGGATCGACGACTGCGCGACGGGTCCGACGAGGTTCCAGACCACGGCCATTGCCAGCAGCACGGCGGCGAGGATGACCATCGGCATCCAGTGACCGATGCTGCCGCCACCGCTCTCGGCCTTGGCCTGCATCGCCCAGTTGTCGACCTTCTTCTTCGACAGGAACCGCGACCACGAGCGCATGAAGTGGCCGAGCCTGATCCACATGAACGCCTCCGCGGGGAAGACGAGGATCGCGAAGAGGATGTCGCGCCGGTTGTGGTCCTTGATGCTGCGGGCCATGCGGAGGTTCAGCAGCACGGCGACGAGCGGCGGGATCAGCCACAGCGGCGAGAAGACGAACGCGCTGATCGACAGCGAGCCGGCGAGCAGGATGAGGAACGCGACGCGCACGAACAGGTTCGTCAGCATCCCGAAGTTCTCGAACCAGCGCAGTCGCAGGTTCGGGTGGAAGGGCTGTCCCTTCGTGTCGCCGCGCTGGCCCGGCCACATCAGCTCGATGGCGCCGTAGGTCCACTTCACCTGCTGCGCGTCGTACCCCTTGAGGGTCGTCATGCCGCCGACGTTGGCGCGGGCATACGGGCTGATCTTCGTCAGGTAGCCCGCGCTCTTGATCTGCAGCGACAGCAGCGAGTCCTCGACCTCGGAGTCCTTCACCCAGGGCGTCGACTGGTGGTTCTGCCTCATCGCGTCGCGCAGCGCGTTCGTCGAGAAGATCGAGAACTGCCCGCCGAGGACGGCCATGTTGCGTCCGCGCAGCAGGTTCTGCATGTTGAAGGCCGCGAACTGCGTGCGCTGACCGGCGATGAGGAACTTGGCGATCGTTCCCTTGATGGGCTTGTCGTCGATCGAGTAGATGGCCGAGATGCCGCCGATGCGCGAATCGCCGACCGCCTCCGACTCCAGGTACTCGACCGCGCGCCGGTCGGCGATCGTGTCGCCGTCCACGCCGAGCAGGTAGTCGTACCCCTCCACGAGCGAGTAGCCGTAGTTGAGCGCCCCGACCTTCTTGTCGGGGTTCTTGCCGATGTCGTGGACGAAGACCTCGGTGAACTGCGTGCCGAGCTCGGTCGTGACCTCGTGCGGCCCGGCGTACCCGGCCGCGATCTTCACCGTGTTGTCGGAGGTGTTGTTCGCGATGACGTGGATGACGTCCGGCACGCGCGTCTGGGCGAGCAGGCCCTCGATCACGTCGGCGATCGACTCCTCCTCGTTGTACGCCGGGATGACGCAGCCGATGGTGGAACGGTGGACCGTCGTGTTCTCGAGGACCGACTCGAAGTCGTCGGGGAACGCCGTCTCGAAGTGGTCGGCCAGCTGCACCGGCGCCTGCGGGGCGGGGTGCTGCTGCTGGCCGAACGCCGGGTTGGGCGTGTACGGCGTGTACGGCGTCTGAGTCATGCGGTCACATCCTGTGCGAGGTGATGGGCGGCTGTTGCCTGCCGGGATCCATTCTGGAACGCGCCGTGTTCAGAGAGGACGAAGTCAACCGCAATTTCTGCGCATGGAATTCGGGGCGTGCCGGACCGGCTCAGGGGGTGGCGCTGGGTGCCGGCGCGGGAGCGGCATCCGCCGCCTGCTCCTCGCTGGAGATCGCGACCGGCAGGTACTGGTACACCGTCTGCTGGGTGAAGCTGGCGTCGTCGTTGGCGTTGCCCTCGACCCAGACGGTCATCGCGAACTCGAGCGTCATGCCGTAGGTGTCGGCCGGCAGCCCGTGGATGACCGTCTCGGGCACGTAGAGCCCGCCCTGGAAGCTGTTGAGCAGCAGCCCACGGTCGGAACGGATCGTGTCGCTGGGAACGAGCGTGCGCGGGTCGGCGCTGAACTGGAACGGGCTCTGCACCTGGCCCGAGGTCTGCGCGGTCTGCGAGGTGATCGAGATCGACGAGATGAACACGCGTCGCTTCTGCGAGAGCACCGACTTCTCGTCGACGCGGTTGTCGTGGACGTTGACGGCGAAGCCGAACGTCTTCTCGGCGCCGGGAGTCCACTCCTGCGTCCGCTTGGGGTCCTGAGCCCACACGTCGAGTCGCAGCTCGAGGTCCTGCGCCACGTCGGAGGAGAGCGAGACCGACCCGTCGTAGGTGAACTGCGAGTTGAAGGCCATGGCGGGCGACTGCGATGGCGCGGGCGCGGGAACCGCCGACACCGGCTCGCCCTGGACCGAGTTGATCATCCCGGTCAGCTGCGAGCAGCCCGACAGGGCGACGAGCGAGAGAGCGATGGCGCCCGCCGACACGGCGGTGCGGAGGGCACGAGTTCGGGATGCGGGTGTGCGGCGCGGAGACATGGCAGACCGGGTTTCTCAAGGCGGGACCAGCGTCGGATGCCGCGGGCCTCGCCATACAAGCACCCCGGCGGGCGCGATCCCGGCCGCTTTCCGATCTCTTCAGGTTGCCTTGCGGCGACCTTGAGGTTTCACCCGCCGTCGGCCTCGGATGCCGCCGCGATCGCGACGGTGATGCTGTCGGTCGCGGTCTGCTTGGCGAACTCGTCGGAGGTGGGCGTCGTCTGCACGAGGAAGTCGTAGGTGAACCGGATGGTCACGAACGTCGCCTCCGGCGGCACCTCTCCGACGTAGAAGGTCTGCGAGTAGCTGTAGGGCGAGAGCACGAGGTAGCCCGGGTTCGTGGCCGACTGGTCCGACGTCGGCGCGAGCGGGCTGAGGTCGCCCTGGGCGTTGCCGGGGACGGCGATCATCGTCGCCTTCTGCAGGTAGACCTTCTGTCCGTCGTCGGGACTGACGGTGGTCACGAGCGACAGGCTGACCGGCTTGAGGGCCGTCGCCGACCAGCGATCCATGGACAGGTCCGACCAGTAGTTGAGCGACCCGGTCACCGCACCGGCCGTCACCTGTCGCTCGGTCGAGCCGCTCGAGAGGTCGTTCGGCACCGGTGGTGGTACTGCGGTGCGCGAGACGCTCGGCGAGGGGGCCGGGCTGCTCGCGTCGCCGCCGTCACCGGACGGGAGGTTCCACGGCGCGGGCCCGCATCCCACGAGAGCCGCAGCCATCACCGCTGTCGCGGCGGCCGTCCCCCAGCGTCGCTTCATCGAGTCCTCCGCTTCCTCTCGCAAAGTGTACGCACGCCCCCGCCCCTTAGAGTGATCGGGTGCGCACCGCTGACCAGCCCCGCCCTCTGCGCCGGACGCAGCTCGTCTTGGCAGCCTTCGCCGGGGCGCTCCTGATCGCCCTCGTCGCGATCGCCGCGTGGGTCGGGGTGCGCGGCGCCCTCGCCTACGGCGAGCTCCGCGAGGTCGAGGCATCCGCCCGCACCGCCGTCGATCTGATCGCCGACCCCGCGGCGGCCGCACCGCACATCAACGACGTCGCCGACCACGCCGAGCGGGCGCGCGAGCTCACGTCCGACCCGGTCTGGTCGCTCGTCGAGGGCACCCCCTGGGTCGGGCCTCAGCTCCACGCCGTCGGCACGATCGCCGCGGCGGCCGATGACATCGCGCGTGATGGCCTCCTCCCGCTCGCCGATGTCGCGTCGGCCTTCTCGCCCGATTCCTTCCGACCGGTCGACGGCCGCATCGACACCGCCGTGTTCCGCGAGATCGCCGAGCCCGCCGGCGCCGGCGCCGACACCGTGGCCGCCGCGGCGGCATCCGTGCGGGCTCTCGACGACACCCCCCTCATCGGCCCGGTGCGCGCCGCCGTCGACGACGTCACCGACCTCCTCGACACGGGCGCCACGGCCACGGACGCTCTCGCCCGCGCCGCCACGCTCCTGCCCGCGATGCTCGGCGCCTCCGGCGAACGCAATTATCTCTTGGCGTTCCAGAACAACGCCGAGTGGCGCTCGACGGGCGGCATCGTCGGCGCGATGGCGATCGTGCGCACCGTCGACGGCCGGATCGAGCTGGCGGGCCAGGCCTCGTCCTCGGATTTCTCGAACTTCGGCGAGCCGGTGCTCCCCCTCGACGCCGAGGTCGAGCGCATCTACGAGACCCGTCCGGGCCGCTACATCCAGAACGTCACGCAGATCCCCGACTTCTCCGTCGGCGGCCCGCTCGCGCGCGAGATGCTGCTGCGCCAGACCGGGCAGAGCGTCGACGGCGTGATCGCGACCGACCCCGTCGCCCTGTCGTACATCCTCGACGCCACGGGCCCCATCGAGCTTCCGACGGGCGATGTGATCTCCGCCGACAACGCCGTCTCACTGCTCCTGAACGACGTGTACGCGCGCTACGAGAGCCCGCGCGAGCAGGACGCGTTCTTCGCCTCGGCGTCGGCAGCCGTCTTCGAGCGGCTCGCGGCCGGCGGAGCCGACCCGGCCAAGCTGATCGCCGCGCTCGGTCGTGCCGGCGACGAGCGACGGCTGCTGCTGTGGAGCGCGATCCCGGAGGACCAGGCGGTCCTGGCCGACACGACGCTGGCGGGTCCGCTGCCGACCACCGATGCCGACACCGCCGGGTTCGGAGTGTTCCTCAACGACGGCACCGGCTCGAAGATGGACTACTACGTCACCGCCGACACCCGCCTCGCCTGGGACACGTGCGCGGTGGGTGGCGACGGGCGCACCTCGTCGCCCGTGACGCTCGAGGTCACGATCGCGAACAACGCCCCGGCGGATGCCGCGACCTCGCTCCCGTCGTACGTCACCGGCGGCGGCAGCTTCGGCGTTCCCGCCGGCGTCGCCCGCACCGTCGCCTACCTGTACCTGCCCGAGGGCTACGCCCTGTCGTCTGCGGCCCGATCCGACGGCGCGGGCTTCGGCGGCGGCTCGCACGCCGGGCGCCAGGTGATGGTGTTCTCCTCCGATCTCGCGCCCGGCGAGTCGGTCACGGCCACCGTGAGCGTGGTCGCGCAGGGCGGTCCGACGACGGCGAAAGCCGCCGTCACCCCGACAGTCGACGCGGACCGGCCTACCGTTGTTGTCGCTCGTTGCGGCGACGCATAGACTCACCGATCATGCGCCGCACCGTCTCCCTCGTCGCCGTCGCGACTCTCGCCGCCGCGATCATCGCGCTGCCGGCCGCGGCGTCCGCCGCCACCGGCGCGACCATCTACCCGCCGACGAACTCCTGCACGACCACGCCGAGCGCGTTCGTCGCCGGCGGCACGGTCGAGTTCGCCTGCGCCGAGGGCACGTTCGGTCCGGAAGAGGCCGTGACCATCACGGTCCGCGGCGAGAACGGCGCCGGCGTCACGTTCGCACGCGTCGCCTTCGCCGTTTCCACCGGCAGCACGGTGCGCGAATCGTCCGCGGAGGGCGCGCTCGCCCCCGTGGCCCTGACCTTCCCCTCCGACGCGGTCGGCGTCTACAACATCGAGGCGATCTCGGCATCGTCGGCCGGCGGCACCGCGAGCGCCTCGGTCGTCGACGCGGCCGGTCTTCCTGCCACCGGCGGCGACGCGCGCACCTCGCTCGGACTGTGGGTCGGGGGCGGCGCGCTCGTGGCCGCGGGCGCGACCATCGCGCTCGCCTCGGCTGTGCGCCGCGCACGCGACGCGCGCTGAATCCCCCGTCCGCGGCGCGCCGCCGGGCATCCGGATCGCGAAATGTTAACGCGATGGAAATGTTCCAGCTTGCATCAGGGACCTCCGACCCTGAATACTTGCTATGACCACTCCTGACGTAATCCTTAGTATTACTTCTCCGTTGGGTGTGAGCCTCCGGATGACCCAAGGAAAGCAGGACACATGAAGAACCGTCTCATCAAGGCGGCGGCGGCCTCGGCCATCGCAGCAGCGGCTGTCTTTGCAGCCCCCGCCATCGCCAACGCTTACACCCCGGCACCGGTGGGCGGCTCGTCCGTCACCGTCACCGCGGGTGGCACCGTCACGGTGGCATTCAACAACTTCGAGCCGAACGAGACCGTCACCGGCACCCTGACGGGCGAGAACGCTGCCGCCGGCAGCGTCGCGTTCGTCAAGTTCGCCGTGACCTCGACCAGCACGACCAAGGCCGCCAACGCTGCCGGTGAGGTCGCCTTCCAGGTGACCCTCCCCGCCAACGCGACCGGCGAGTACACCCTGACCGCCGCGGGCGCCGTCTCGGGCGCCAGCAGCGTCACCATCGCCGTTCCGGCCGCCGCCGGCGGCACGGGCGGCACCGGCGGATCGGGCACCCTGCCCGCCACCGGTGGCGACAACGCTGCTCTCCTCGGCCTGTGGATCGGCGGTGGCGCTCTCGCCCTCGCCGGCGGCAGCATCGCCGTGGCCAGCACGGTCCGCCGCCACCGCAACGCGGAGGCAGCTGCCTGATCAGGCGCAACGCATGATCGGATGCCCCGGAGCTTCGGCTCCGGGGCATCCGTCGTTCTCAGACCGGTTGCGCGCTGACCAGGATCGGCAGGTGGTCGCTCGCCCCCTGCGGCAGCGTCTGCACCCGTGAGATGTCGAACCCGACGCTCGTCGCGAAGTCGTAGTGCCCGCGGAAGAACTTGTACCGCGTGTACGTGCGGGCATCGCTGAGCGTCAGCTCGTACCCCTGCTTGCGCACCACCTGCCCGAGGTTCTCCTTGAAGACGGGGTAGTTGTAGTCGCCGACCATGAGGATCGGCAGGCCCGCGCCGAGCTCGGACAGCGCACCGAGCGCCGCCTGGATCTGGTTGCGGCGCAGCGAGTTGAGCGCGGTCAGCGGCGCCGCGTGGAAGCTCGCGACGATCAGGTCGCGCCCGTCGTCGATATCGCGCAGCCGAACACCGAGCATGCGCTCCTCCGCGGGCTTCAACACGCGGTCGTGCAGCGACTTCTTCAGCGCGAGCGAACGCACCTCGACGGCGCGGTAGGTGTTCTCGCGGTAGTAGACGGCGAGTCCGAGCCGGTTGCGGGCTGTGGCATCGGCCAGCCGCAGGCCGCCGATCAGGTCCGGGATGCCGCTGGTGTCGGCCTCCTGCAGGCACAGGACGTCGGCACCGTGCTGCTCGACGAGCTCGGAGAGCTCGGATGCGGCGCGGTGCTTGCGCAGGTTGTACGAGATGACCTTCATGGTGCCGCCAGGCTACGCCCGCTTCCTTTCGGTCAGGTGGCTGTTGCGCGGCGGGCGCGGGTCTGCTCCGCCCGCGCCGCGAGGAGGTCGTCGGCGGGGTACCCGACCTCGGTGAGGGTGAGCCCGCGAGCGGCGAGCACCGCGAAGGCGCTGGTGCGCTGACGCTCGTCGCGCAGCGCCGCCACGTCCTCGACGCCCAGCCGCCCCTCGCCGACCGCGACGCACGCTCCGACGAGCGCGCGGACCATGCTGTGGCAGAACGCGTCGGCCTTGACGTTCGCGACCAGCACGCCGCGCTCGTCGCGCCGCCAGTCGAACTCGAGCAGCGTGCGGATCGTCGTCGCCTCGGGGCGTGGCTTGCAGTAGGACGCGAAGTCGTGCAGCCCGGTGAGGCTGCGGGCTGCGGCATCCATCGACGCGTCGTCGAGAGCGACGGGCACGAACGTCGTGCGGAAGCGCTCGAGCGGGTCGTATCCGGTCGTCCGGTCGGCGACCCGATAGGCGTACCGTCGCCAGACCGCCGAGAACCGCGCATCGAAACCGGCGGGTGCTTCCGACGTCGCCCGCACGTGCACGTCTGCGTAGCGTCCGAGCACGCCGTTCAGCCGCGCGGCGAGGGCGGCCGGTTCGGGGTCGCGTCCGCGCCGCAGTCTCGCGGCCTGCGCCTCGCTCAGGTCGAGGTGCGCCACCTGGCCCGACGCGTGGACACCGGCATCGGTGCGCCCGGCCACGACGAGCTGAGCATCGCCGCCGAGGACCCGGCTGACGGCGGCCTCGATCGACCCCTGCACAGTGCGCAGACCGGGCTGGCGCGCCCACCCCGAGAAACCCGATCCGTCGTAGGCGATGTCCAGTCTCAGGCGCACCCGATCAGTCTTCCAGCTCTGCGCGCGAGGGCGGGTTCGCCCCCGGCCGCGACACCGTGATCGCCGCGGCGCGCGCAGCGGTCCGCATCGCCCGCGCGAGCGCATCGCCGTGGGCCGGCACGCCGCTTTCGACGAGGGTGACGATGAGGCTCGCCATGAACGAGTCGCCCGCGCCGATCGTGTCGGCCACGGTCACGGCGACCCCGGCGACCTCGACGATCGCACCGTCGGGCGCCCGCCCGATCGCTCCCTCTCCCCCGCGGGTCATGACGACCGCCGAGGCGCCGAGGTCGGCGATGGTCTCGAGCACCGTCCGCGAGTCGGCGCCGGGCCAGAGCCACGCGGCATCCTCGTCGCTGAGCTTCACGAGGTCGGCCGCGGCGGCCGCACGCGCGAAGCGCGCGTGCGCGCTCTCGCGCGAGCCGACGAGCGCCGGACGGATGTTCGGGTCGACCGTGACGACGGCGTGACCACGGGCCGACTCGAGGGCCGCGAGACAGGTCTCTCCGCCCGGGTCGAGGAACAGGGCGATCGATCCGGTGTGCACGAGGACGGCATCGCCACGGGGAGCGGGCTCGACGACGCCGGCGACCTCGAACGTGTACTCCGCCGAGCCATCGGGGCGGATGCGGGCGCGCGCCGTGTCGGTGGCGGCGTCGGTCCACGACGCCTCGGCGATAACGGCGCCGGCCTCGCTCACGTGGCGGGCGACCCGCTCACCGCGCTCGTCGCGTCCGAGCCGCGTCGCCAACCGGGCGGGGACGCCGAGCCGGGCGACGCCCACCGCCACGTTCGCCGGGCTGCCGCCGACGTGCTCGGTCACACCATCGTCGGTCTCGACGATGTCGACCAACGCCTCACCCAGCACCAGCACCTCGGGAGCGCCCATGTTCCACCTGTTCTCACGACACGGTCCGCGCGGGATCCGCGCTTCTCCTCCGGTCTACCACATCACCCCCAGGCACCCGCTCTACACTGGGAGGCTGCCGCCGCCCGTCCCCCCGACGACCCCGGACACAGCCGTATGACTCCTCCGCCTCTTCCGCGCGCCCGCATCGCGGGACTCGACGGCCTGCGCGCCGTCGCCGTGGTGCTCGTCGTCGTGTACCACCTCTTCCCCGACGCCTTCCTGCGGAGCGGCTACGTCGGCGTCGACGTGTTCTTCGTGATCTCCGGCTTCCTCATCACGACGCTCCTCCTGCGCGAACGTGCACGCGAGGGGCGGATCCGGCTGCGACGCTTCTGGGCGAGGCGCGCGCGGCGCCTGCTGCCCGCCCTCGCGGCCGTCGTCACCGTGAGCGCCTCGCTGGCCTGGCTGGTCGGCGGCGACGTCCTCGTCGACATGGGCCTCCAGGTGCTGGGGGCGGCCACGTTCTCGTACAACTGGGTGTCGATGGCCGACGGCGGCACCTACTTCTCCGCGGCCGACCCCGAGATCTTCCGCAACCTGTGGTCGCTCGCGGTCGAGGAGCAGTTCTACCTGCTTTGGCCGCTCCTGCTGCCGCTCTTCCTCCTGCTTCCCGGCCGCCGCTCGCGCGCCGCGGCAGCGCTCGGGCTCGCGGCGCTGTCGGCCGCGTGGGCGTTCACGAGCGTCACCGCGGGCGCCGACCTCACTCGCGTCTATTTCGGCACCGACACGCACGCCTTCGGGCTTCTGATCGGCGTCGCCGTCGCGTTCGCCCTCCACGGCCTCGTCGTCAGGAGGTCGTCGGTCGCCGGCGTCGGACCCGTGTGGGGCGTGATCGTCGGAGCGCTCGCGACTGCGGGCATCGTGGCCGCCGCAGCCGTGGGCGGCGGCGAGGCCATCACGTTCCCGGCCTCGAGCCTCGCCGCGTCGCTCCTCACCGCCGTCGTGCTGCTGATCGCGGCGTGGCCGGGCTCGTGGTTCGGTCGCGCGCTCGACATCGCCCCGCTGCGGTGGCTCGGCGAACGGTCGTACGCGGTATACCTGTGGCACTGGCCTCTCCTCGTGCTGCTGTCGTTCCAGCTCACCGGCGCAGGCCCCGAGACGGGCGTCCCGGTCCTGGCGGGCGCGGGCGTGGCGCTGGCTTCGGTCGTTCTGGCGGCCGGGTCGTACCGTTGGCTCGAGCAGCCCGTCCGCCGCCACGGATTCCGAGGTGCGCTCGCCCTGGCCCGCCACGGGCTGCGCGCGCGCCCGTCGCGGCGCGCCGCGACGCTGGCGGTCGCCCTCGTCGCCGCGCTCGCCCTCGGCGGCACGACGGCGGCGGTGGCGGCGGCGCCGCGCACCACGACGAGCCAGAGCGCGGTGGACGCCGGTCGCGATGCCCTGGAGCAGGCGCGGCGGCTGCCGACACCGGCCCCCGCGCCGGGGGCGCAGACGGTCGACGGCACCCGCGTGAGTGCCGTCGGCGACTCGGTCATGCTCGCCTCCGCCCCGGGGCTCCTCCAGGCGATGCCGGGTATCGAGGTCGACGCCGAGGTGTCGCGATCGCTGTGGGCCGGGGCGCGGATCATCGACGATCTGGCCGCCTCTGGGGAACTGCGCGAGTATGTCGTGGTCGGCCTCGGCACGAACGGCCCGGTCTCGACCGAGGCGCTGCAGAGCATCGTCGACGCCGCCGGCCCCGATCGCTACGTCATCCTGGTGAACGCGTACGGACCGCGGGACTGGATCCCCGGCGTCAACAGCGACCTCACGGCGTTCGCGGCGTCGCACCCTCGCGTCGCCGTCGCCGACTGGTCGCAGGCGATCGCCGGGCACGACGATCTGCTCGCCGGCGATCAGATCCACCCCGAGTTAGCCGGCGGCGACATCTACGCGCGCACCGTGAAGCGCGCGGTCGACGGTGCCGCGACCCAGCTCGCGGCGGCACAGTGGGCCGCCGAGCAGACCCGCACGACCCTGCTCGAACTGTTCGGCCGCGCGGAGGATCAGTAGCGGCGGACGAGCACCCGGTCGCGCTCGTACGGCGTGAACCCGAGACCGCCGTAGAGCGCGTTGGCGCCCGTCGGGCTCTCGGTGTCGACGTCGAGTACCGCCATGCCGAGGCCCGCTTGCCGCATTGCAGCGAGCGACCGCGAGATCACCGCCGGCGCCAGCCCGCGCCTGCGGTGCGACCGGACCACGCCGACGAGGTCGATGTACGCGTTGGGGCCGAGGACGGCGAAGTCGCCCTCGTTCACGGAAGCCAGGCAGAACGCGACGATCTCGCCGCCGTCGAGGGCCAGGGTGCACAGATCGGGCCGCAGGAACGGACCGCCGATGAACTGCTGCCAACGCTCCGGCGGGCTCGGCAGGCTGCCCCAGTGGTCGCGGAACGCGTCGTTGCGTGCCAGGCGCGCGTCCTCGGCACGATCGGACGAGAACGGCACCAGCTCGATGCCGTCCGGCGTCGTCACCGCGGCGATCGGTTCGGACAGGTCGCGGTGCATCGTCGAGAACCAGCGCTCGGTGCGGTAGCCGAGCGATTCGGCGATGCGCTCGAGAGCCGTGTCCTTCTCCGACGCGTACACCTGGATCTCGGCGGGCAGGCTCGCCGCCGCGGCATCCGCTGCCGCCGCCTCGCGCAGCTGCTCCTCGGCGCGTTCGTGCTGCCATCCGAAGAGCGCGGTGCCGATCCCGCGGCCGCGCCGGTCGGGCCGCACCGCGCCGGTGAGGTAGATGTGCAGGTGCTCCTCGCGCGAGGGATGCAGGGTGACGGTACCGACCGCGAGCGCCTCGCCGGTCTCATCGAACGCGATCAACGTGTCGCGTTCATGGTCGACGTGCGACAGCTCGAACGTCTCGGCGACGTCCTCGCGCGGAGTCGTCCATGTCGGGTGGTCCACCCGGTCGGCGGCCACCAGCACGCCGTGGATGACGTCGATGTCGTCGCGGGCCGCCGTGCGCCAGTGCGCGACGGCGGGGCAGGTCGGTGCGTTCGGCGTGCTCACCCTTCCACCCTTGCACATGCCCCGGCACACAGCGGGCCCGCACCCTCCGAAGAGAGTGCGGGCCCGATGTCAGCGCGAAACGCTGTTACTTCTTGTCGTCCTCGGCGGGAGCCTCAGCGGCGTCCTCGGCCGCAGCCTCAGCGGCTGCGCCCTCCTCCGGCGACTCGGCGCCGGCGTCGGCCGCAGCGTCGTCGGCCGGAGCCTCGGTGGTCTCCTCGACGGGAGCCTCCTCGACCGGAGCCTCCTCGGCGGCGGGAGCGGCGGCAGCCGACTTCTTGGCCGACTTCGGCTTCGGGTTCACCGGCTCGAGCACGAGCTCGATGACAGCCATGGGAGCGTTGTCGCCCTTGCGGTTGCCGATCTTGGTGATGCGCGTGTAGCCACCCTCGCGCTCGGCGACGAGCGGAGCGATCTCGGCGAAGAGCTCGTGAACGACGCTCTTGTCGCCGATGACCGACGCGACGCGACGGCGGGCGTGCAGGTCGCCGCGCTTCGCGAAGGTCACCAGACGCTCGGCGTACGGACGCAGGCGCTTGGCCTTGGTCTCGGTCGTGGTGATCGACTTGTGGGTGAACAGGGCCGCGGCGAGGTTCGCGAGAAGCAGGCGCTCGTGTGCGGGGCCGCCTCCGAGGCGGGGACCCTTGGTGGGCTTAGGCATTTTTGATTACTCCAGGAAGAAAGGGGGGCTCAGAGGTTCTCGTCGTCGTATCCGCCGTAGAAGTGCGCACCGTCGAACCCGGGAACCGAGTCCTTCAGCGACAGGCCGAGCGAGACGAGCTTGTCGCGCACCTCATCGACCGACTTCTGACCGAAGTTGCGGATGTTCATGAGCTGGGTCTCCGAGAGGGCGACCAGCTCGGACACCGTGTTAATGCCCTCGCGCTTGAGGCAGTTGTACGAGCGGACCGACAGGTCGAGGTCCTCGATCGGCATCGACAGCTCGTTGGTGAGGACCTCGGCGACCGGCGCGGGGCCGATCTCGATGCCCTCGGCCTCGACGTTCAGCTCGCGGGCGAGACCGAACAGCTCGACGAGCGTACGACCGGCCGAGGCGACGGCGTCGCGCGGCGAGATGGACGCCTTCGACTCGACGTCGAGGACGAGCTTGTCGAAGTCGGTGCGCTCACCGGCACGGGTGGCCTCGACGCGGTAGCTGACCTTGAGCACGGGCGAGTAGATCGAGTCGATCGGGATCTGACCGGCCTCGGCGTACTCGTTGCGGTTCTGGGTCGCGGAGACGTAGCCGCGACCGCGCTCGATGACGAGCTCGAGCTCGAACTTCGCGCTGTCGTTGAGCGTCGCGATGACGAGGTCGGGGTTGTGCACCTCGACACCGGCGGGAGCCGAGATGTCGGCGGCCGTGACCTCACCGGCACCGGTCTTGCGCAGGTACGCCGTGATGGGCTCGTCGCGCTCGGACGAGACGACCAGCTGCTTGATGTTGAGGATGATCTCGGTGACATCCTCCTTCACGCCCGGAATCGTGCTGAACTCGTGCAGCACACCGTCGAAGCGGATGCTGGTGACGGCGGCACCCGGGATGGACGACAGCAGGCTGCGGCGCAGCGCGTTGCCGATGGTGTAGCCGAAGCCGGGCTCGAGCGGCTCGACGACGAACCGGCTGCGGAACTCGCCGATCTTCTCCTCGGTCAGAGTGGGACGCTGTGCGATGAGCACTATGTGTTCCTTTCGATCACGTGACCGCTATATGACACGTGCAATTCAGTGAGGTGTTGAGTTTTCAAGGAAACGACGGAAGTCCGGATGCCGCGCGATGCGGCATCCGGATCCGTGTCAGCTCAGACGCGGCGGCGCTTGGGGGGACGGCAGCCGTTGTGGGCCTGCGGCGTGACGTCCTGGATGGACCCCACCTCGAGGCCGGCGGCCGTCAGCGAGCGGATCGCGGTCTCGCGGCCCGAACCGGGGCCCTTGACGAAGACGTCGACCTTCTTGACGCCGTGCTCCTGCGCCTGGCGCGCAGCGGACTCGGCGGCCATGCCGGCGGCGTAGGGGGTCGACTTGCGCGAGCCCTTGAAGCCGACGCCACCCGAGGAGGCCCAGCTGATGACGGCGCCCGACGGGTCGGTGATCGAGACGATCGTGTTGTTGAACGTCGACTTGATGTGGGCGTGGCCCAGCGCGATGTTCTTCTTCTCCTTGCGGCGCGGCTTGCGCGCTGCGGACTTGGCCTGTGCCATGTGCGTGTTCTCCTAAACCTGTGGGGGCCGCGCCTTAGCGCGCCTTCTTCTTGCCGGCGACGGTGCGCTTGGGACCCTTGCGCGTACGCGCGTTGGTCTTGGTGCGCTGACCGCGCACGGGCAGGCCACGGCGGTGGCGCAGACCCTCGTAGGAACCGATCTCGACCTTGCGGCGGATGTCGGCGGCGACCTCGCGGCGCAGGTCACCCTCCACCTTGTAGTTGCCCTCGATGTAGTCGCGGAGCGCGACGAGCTGGTCGTCGGTGAGGTCCTTGACGCGGATGTTCTCGTCGATCTCCGTCGCTGCGAGGATCTCGTTCGAGCGGGTACGGCCCACGCCGTAGATGTACGTGAGGGCGATCACCACGCGCTTGTCGCGCGGGATGTCAACGCCGGCAAGACGTGCCATGCGGTTCTCCTAGGAGTAATCGAAGGTGTGGAGCAGGATCGGTGCTCGGGCCTTCGTCCCGAGGTGTCCCCCGCCGGCTGCGCCGCGCGGGTTCTGATCTGCCTGAGGTGTATTGAGTTGTCGTCGTACCGGGTGCCGCGCGGACGCGGCATCCGATCAGCCCTGGCGCTGCTTGTGACGCGGGTTCGACTTGCAGATGACCATGACGCGACCGTGGCGACGGATGACCTTGCAGTGGTCGCAGATGGGCTTGACGGAGGGGTTGACCTTCATGATGTTCCTGATTCGCTGTCTTCGCCGACGGAGCAGGGGCTCCGGGGCGTTACTTCTCGACCGGCGTGCGCTGGGCTCAGCGGTAGCGGTAGACGATGCGACCGCGGGTCAGGTCGTAGGGGCTGAGCTCCACGACCACGCGGTCTTCGGGGATGATGCGGATGTAGTTCTGCCGCATCTTGCCCGAGATCGTTGCGAGGACCTTGTGTCCGTTGCTGAGCTCGACGCGGAACATCGCGTTGGGCAGAGCCTCGGAGATCACGCCCTCGATCTCGATGACACCGTCTTTCTTCGCCATACGCTCGCTTACAGTTGTGCAGGCCGGTCGGTCTGCGTTGGATGGGATTTTCGGTGACACGCCAAGAGAGGCGCAACGCACCAAAGAGCAAGCATACGCGCTACCGCACGCTCGAGCAACTCGCCGTATCTCGCACGGCGCGTCGCCCCGCTCCGCTCAGTTGAAGAGCGTCGCGAACGAACCGCGGGCCGGGATCGTGCTGTTCGAGATCGCCTCGCCGTTGACGGCGATCGTCGGCGTTCCGACGCGGTCCGATCCGGGCTGGAGCGGCGTCTCCTTGGTCTTCGCGGCGACGTAGGACTCGTAGGTGCGGTCGGTGACGCACGAGTCGATGCCCGTCACCCCCGCATCGGATGCGATCTGCAGGAGCTGCTCGTCGGTGAGACCCGTCGACTGCTCGGCGGGCTGCTGCTCGAAGAGGGCCTGCATGAACGGGACGGCGGCGTCGGGATCGGCCTCGGCTACGCAGTACATCGCATTGGCCGAACGCGTCGAGTACTCGGTGCCCTGCGACGCACGGTCGAGGATCGAGATCGGGTGGATCTTGAGGGTGATCGTTCCGTCGTTCACGAGATCGAGGATCTCGGGTCCGTAGGTCGTCTCGAACTGACCGCAGATCGGGCACATGAAGTCGACATACGTGTCGAGCGTCTGCGAGCCGTCTCCGACGACGACGGCGCCGGTCTCCTGCTCGATGCCCGACCCCGTGGGCGGGGTGCCGGGGTCGGTCGCGCTGTTGTTCATCCACACGACCAGCGCGACGATGAGGGCCACCACGACCACCACGGCCGTCGACACCCAGATCGCGAACCAGTTGGTCTTGCCCGTCGCCGCAGTAGCCATCACTTCTCTCCTCAGCCGATTTCCGTCGGCACGATTCCATACGGGGCGAGCCCCGCGGCGCCACCGTCGGGCGCCGTGAGAACCCAGATGCCCCCATCATGCACCGCGACGCTATGTTCCCAATGGGAGCCGTCCGAGCCGTCGATCGTCGAGACCGTCCAGTCGTCGTCCTCGGTGAACGTCTCCTCCGAGCCGGCCACGACCATCGGCTCGATCGCCAGCACGAGACCGGGCTTCACCTCGGGGCCCAGGTCGGCCACGCGGTAGTTGAAGACCGAGGGCGCTTCGTGCATCTTGCGGCCGATGCCGTGCCCGACGTAGTCGCGCAGGATGCCGTACTGCTCGCCGGACGCCTCGATCGAGGTCTGGATCGCGTCACCGATCTCGCCGATGCGCTTGGCATGGGCCATGGCGGCGATGCCGGCCCACAGCGATTCCTCGGTGACCTGCGACAGCCGCTCGCGCGACGCGGCGAGCTCCGATCGCTCGGGATCGGGGATGACGATCGTAAACGCCGAGTCGCCGTTCCAGCCGCGGAACTGCGCGCCGGCGTCGATCGAGAGGATGTCGCCCGGCTCCAGCGGACGCGAGTTCGGGATGCCGTGCACGACCTGCTCGTTGACCGACGCGCACACGGTGTGGCGGTAGCCCCGGACGAGCTGGAAGTTCGACTCGGCACCGCGTGAGCGGATCACGTCCGCGGCGATGGCATCGAGCTCGAGTGTCGTCACGCCGGGCGCGACGTGGTCGCGCACCGCCTGCAGGGCCGCGGCCGTGATCAGGCCGGGCTCGACCATCGCCTGCAGCTGGGCGGGCGACTTGTAGATGGAGCGGCGACCGATCACGCCGTGATGCCGCGGGCCGTCAGAGCCGCGGTGATCCGCTCGGTGATCTCGTCGAGCGAGCCGACACCGTCGATCTGATCGACGATCCCGCGCTCGCGGAAGACGTCCAGGATCGGGGCGGTCTCGTTCTCGTAGATCGAGAGGCGCTTGGCGATCGACTCCTCGTTGTCGTCGTCGCGACCCTGCTCGGCCGCACGCTTGGAGAGTCGCGCGATGGACTCCTCGCGGGGGACGACGAGCTCGATCACGGCCGTCAGCTCTTCGCCGCGGCCCTGGAGGAAACCGTCGAGATCGCGGACCTGAGCCAGGTTGCGCGGGTACCCGTCGAGCAGGAAGCCGCCGGCAGCGTCGGCCTGCTCCAGCCGGTCGCGCACGATCGCGCTCGTCAGCTCGTCGGGAACCAGGTCGCCGGCGTCGATGATCGCCTTGACCTGCTGACCGAGCTCGGTGCCCTCCTTGACGTTCGCCCGGAAGACGTCGCCCGTCGAGACGGCGGGGATGCCCAGCGCCTCGGCGATGCGCACTCCCTGAGTGCCCTTACCCGAGCCCTGGGGCCCGACGATCAGCAGACGTGCAGCCGTCATCGCAGCAGCCCTTCGTAGTGGCGCTGCTGGAGCTGCGCGTCGATCTGCTTCACCGTCTCGAGTCCGACACCGACGATGATGAGGATCGAGGCGCCGCCGAACGGGAAGTTCTGGTTGGCACCGACCGTCGCGAGCGCGATCAGCGGAAGCAGGGCGATGAGACCCAGGTAGATCGAGCCGGGAGCGGTGATGCGGGTGAGGACGTAGTCGAGGTACTCCGCGGTGGGCCGGCCGGCACGGATGCCGGGGATGAACCCGCCGTACTTCTTCATGTTGTCCGCGACGTCGACCGGGTTGAACGTGATGGCCACGTAGAAGTAGGTGAAGCCGATGATCAGCAGGAAGTAGACCGCCATGTACAGCGGGCTGTCGCCGGTCGTGAAGTACTGCTGGATCCACGCCACCCAGCCGGGCACGTTGCCGTCGGCATCCGGGTTCTGGTTGAACTGCGCGATCAGCGCGGGGATGTACAGCAGCGACGACGCGAAGATGACCGGGACGACACCCGCCATGTTGACCTTGATGGGAATGTACGTGTTCGTGCCGCCGTACGTGCGCCGGCCCACCATGCGCTTGGCGTACTGGACCGGGATGCGCCGCTGCGACTGCTCGACGAAGACGACGAGGGCGACGACGGCGATGCCCACCGCGAGCACGAGCAGGAAGATCTCGAAGCCGCGGGCGATCGCGATCGACCAGAGGGCCGCGGGGAACGTGGCGGCGATCGAGGTGAAGATGAGGATCGACATGCCGTTGCCGACGCCGCGCTCGGTGACGAGCTCGGCGAACCACATGATCAGGCCGGTGCCGGCGGTCATCGTGATGATCATCAGGAGCTGGGCGTACCAGGCCTCCGAGGTCACGAGCTGAGCGCACTCGGGAACACCGGTCACCGGGATCAGCTGACCCGAGCGGGCGACCGTGACGAGCGTCGTGGACTGCAGCAGCGCCAGCGCGATGGTCAGGTAGCGGGTGTACTGCGTGAGCTTCGCCTGGCCGGACTGACCCTCCTTGTAGAGGGTCTCGAAGTGCGGGATGACCACGCGCAGCAGCTGCACGATGATCGTCGCGGTGATGTACGGCATGACGCCGAGCGCGAAGATCGACAGCTGCAGCAGGGCGCCGCCCGAGAACAGGTTCACGAGCGAGAGCAGGCCCTGCGCGGTGCCGCTCTGGTCGAGACAGCTCTGCACGTTCGGGAAGTTCACGAACGGCGTCGGCACGTGCGCGCCCAGGCGGTAGATGGCGATGATCGCCAGGGTGAAGCCGATCTTCCGCCGGAGATCCGGAGTGCGGAAAACCCGCGCTATGGCGCTGAACAAGTGGATTCCTCCCAAGGGATGGGCGGCGTCTCGGGAAGACACCGTCAACCAGGGTATCCCAGGCCGTTCACAGGCGCGCCTCGGATACGACGAAGCGAGGGCCGGAGCGAACTCCGGCCCTCGCTGGCGAATTACTTGATGGACCCGCCGGCCGCGACGATCTTCTGCTCGGCAGAGCCCGAGACCTTGTCGACCGACACGTTCAGCGCCACCGAGATGTCGCCGGTGCCGAGCACCTTGACCTTCTCGTTCTTGCGGACGGCACCCTTCGCGACCAGGTCGGTGATGGTGACGTCACCGCCCTGCGGGTAGAGCTCCGCGAGCTTGTCCAGGTTCACGACCTGGTACTCGACGCGGAACGGGTTCTTGAACCCGCGCAGCTTGGGGGTGCGCATGTGGAGCGGCATCTGGCCACCCTCGAAGCCCGCCTTGACCTGGTACCGGGCCTTCTGACCCTTGGTTCCGCGGCCCGCGGTCTTACCCTTCGAGCCCTCACCGCGGCCGACACGGGTCTTCGCCGTGTTGGATCCGGGCACGGGACGCAGGTGGTGGACCTTCAGCACACCGGGGCGAGCGGCCGTGGTCTCGGCCTTCGCCTTCTTGTCGTCCTTCTTCTCAGCCATCAGTCGATCTCCTCAACCTTCACGAGGTGCGCGACGGTCTTGACGTAGCCGCGCGTCTGCGCGTCGTCGGGACGGACGACCGAGTCGCCGATCCGCTTGAGACCCAGCGAACGCAGCGTGTCGCGCTGGTTCTGCTTCTCGCTCACCTTGGACTTGACCTGGGTGACCTTCAGTCGAGCGGCCATCAGGCACCTACCTTCTGTGCGGCGTTCGCCTCGGCCTCAGCGCGCACGAGGCGAGCCGGTGCGACCTGGTCGAAGTCCAGGCCACGGCGTGCGGCGACCGCACGGGGCTCCTCGAGCTGCTTCAGTGCCTCGACGGTCGCGTGCACGATGTTGATCGTGTTCGACGAGCCGAGCGACTTCGACAGGACGTCGTGGATACCGGCGCACTCGAGCACGGCGCGGACGGGACCACCGGCGATAACACCGGTACCGGCCGCGGCGGGGCGCAGGAGCACCACGCCGGCGGCTGCCTCACCCTGCACGGGGTGCGGGATGGTCGAGCCGGTGCGGGGAACGCGGAAGAAGTTGCGCTTGGCCTCTTCGACACCCTTCGAGATGGCGAGGGGGACCTCACGCGCCTTGCCGTAGCCGACGCCGACCAGCCCGTTGCCGTCGCCGACGACGACGAGAGCGGTGAAGCTGAAGCGACGACCACCCTTGACGACCTTCGACACGCGGTTGATGGTGACGACGCGCTCCAGGAACTGGCTCTTGTCGGCGTCGCGCGAACCGCGGTCGCGGTTGTTGCTGCGCTCGCGGCTGCCGCGGCGGGGCTCGCGGGCCTCGCGCTCGACGGGAGCGGTGCCTGCGGCCTGCTCGGTCGTAGCCTGTTCGGTCACAGGGTTCTCTCCGTTGTTGTTGGTCACTGCATCGCTCACAGGTTCAGACCTCCCTCGCGAGCGCCGTCGGCGATCGCTGCGACACGGCCCGCGTAGCGGTTGCCACCGCGGTCGAACACGACGTCTTCGACGCCGGCGGCCTTGGCGCGCTCGGCGACGAGCTCGCCGACCTTGCGGGCCTTGGCGGTCTTGTCACCGTCGAACGTGCGCAGGTCGGCCTCGAGGGTCGACGCCGAAGCCACGGTGTGACCCTTGGCGTCGTCGACGAGCTGCACGAAGACGTGGCGGGCCGAGCGGGTCACGACCAGGCGCGGCCGGGCCTCGGTGCCCACGATCTTCTTGCGAAGGCGGGCGTGACGACGCGCGCGCGCGTCGGACTTGCTCTTCACAGCCATGCTTACTTACCAGCCTTTCCGGCCTTGCGGCGGACGACCTCGCCCGCGTACCGCACACCCTTGCCCTTGTAGGGCTCGGGCTTGCGGATCTTGCGGATGTTGGCCGCGGTCTCGCCGACCGCCTGCTTGTCGATGCCGCTGACCGTGAGCTTGTTGTTGCCCTCGACGGTCAGGGTGATGCCGGCGGGTGCCTCGACGGTCACGGGGTGCGAGAAGCCGAGAGCGAACTCGACGGACGAGCCCTTCTGAGCGACGCGGTAACCGGTGCCGACGACCTCGAGACCCTTGGTGTAGCCCTGGGTCACGCCGATGATGTTGTTGTTGATCAGGGTGCGGGTCAGGCCGTGCAGGGCACGCGACTCGCGCTCGTCATCCGGACGGGTGACGAGAACCTGGTTCTCCTCGACCTTGGCCTCGATGGGCTTGGCGACGGTCAGTCGCAGCTCGCCCTTGGGGCCCGTGACGAGGACGTCCTGTCCGGTGACCTCGACGGTCACACCGGCAGGGATGTCGATGGGGAGACGTCCAATACGCGACATCAGATCACCACACGTAGGCGAGGACTTCCCCGCCGACGCCCTTCGAGTCGGCCTGGCGGTCCGTGAGGAGGCCAGAGGAGGTGGACAGAATCGCGACACCCAGGCCACCGAGGACCGTGGGCAGCTCGGTCGACTTCGCGTACACGCGGAGACCGGGCTTGGAGACGCGCTTGATGCCGGCGATCGACCGCTCGCGGTTGGGGCCGTACTTCAGCGTCATGGTGAGGGTCTGGCCGACGCGGGCATCGGTGACCTCCCAGCCGGAGATGTAGCCCTCCTGCTTGAGGATCTCGGCGATGTTGGTCTTGAGCTTCGAGCTCGGCAGCGACACGGAGTCGTGGTGCGCCGAGTTCGCGTTGCGCAGACGGGTCAGCATATCTGCGACCGGGTCTGTCATCGTCATAGGTGTGTTCCTTCGATCATGAGGTTTCGACTGCCGTTACACGACAGGCGACCTTCGATGAATGTCCATATTCAGTTGTGCAGTCGTTCGGCCCCGGAGCATGCCCCGAGGCCGAACGATCGATTGTACCGGATTACGCCTGGGCGTCGTCCGACTTGAACGGGAAGCCGAGCTGGCGGAGCAGCGAGCGTCCCTCGTCATCCGACTTCGCCGTGGTGACGATCGTGATGTCGAAACCACGGACGCGGTCGATCCGGTCCTGGTTGATCTCGTGGAAGACCGCCTGCTCCTGCAGACCGAAGGTGTAGTTGCCGTGACCGTCGAACTGCTTGGGCGACAGACCGCGGAAGTCGCGGATGCGGGGCAGCGCGAGGTTCACGAGACGGTCGATGAACTCCCACGCACGGTCACCGCGGAGGGTGACGTGCGCGCCGATGGCCTGGCCCTCGCGCAGCTTGAACTGCGCGATGGACTTGCGGGCCTTCGTGACGATCGGCTTCTGACCCGTGATCTTCGTCAGGTCGTCCACGGCGCCGTCGATCACCTTGCTGTCGCGAGCTGCCTCGCCGACACCGGTGTTCACGACGACCTTCACGAGACCGGGGATCTGCATGACGTTGGCGTAGCCGAACTCTTCCTGCAGAGCCTTCTTGATCTCGCTCTGGTACTTCTGCTTCAGGCGGGGCTGGATCTTGCCAGCCGCCGCGGCAGTGGTGCTGCTCATATTCAGAGGTCCTTGCCGCTCTTCTTCGCGTAACGCACGCGGACGGTGCGCTTCACGCCGTCCTTCGTCTTCTCCTCGACGCGGTGGCCGACGCGGGTCGGCTTCTTCGTCTCGGGGTCGACGACCTGGACGTTCGAGATGTGGATGGGGGCCTCGAAGGTCTCGATGCCGCCCGTCTTGGTGCCACGCTGCGTCTGGCCGACGCGGGTGTGCTTGGTGACGTAGTTCACGCCCTCGACGATGACGCGGTTCTGCTCGACGAGGACCTCGAGGACCTTGCCCTGCTTGCCACGGTCGCCGCCGCGCTCGGGCTTGGCGCCCGTGATGACCTGAACCAGGTCACCCTTCTTGATGTTCGCCATGATCAGATGACCTCCGGGGCGAGCGAGACGATCTTCATGAACTTCTTGTCGCGAAGCTCACGACCGACCGGTCCGAAGATGCGGGTGCCACGGGGCTCCCCGTCGTTCTTCAGGATGACGGCGGCGTTCTCGTCGAACTTGATGTACGAGCCGTCGGGACGGCGCGTCTGCTTGACGGTGCGGACGATGACGGCCTTGACGACATCACCCTTCTTGACGTTGCCACCGGGGATCGCGTCCTTGACGGTGGCGACGATGATGTCGCCCAGTCCGGCGTACCGGCGGGCGGAGCCGCCGAGCACGCGGATGGTGAGCAGCTCCTTGGCGCCGGTGTTGTCGGCGACCTTGAGGCGGGATTCGGTCTGAATCATGAGATCACTTCGCCTTCTCGAGGACCTCGACCAGACGCCAGCGCTTGGTGGCGCTCAGCGGGCGAGTCTCGTTGATGAGGACGAGGTCGCCGATGCCGGCGGTGTTGGCCTCGTCGTGGGCCTTGACCTTCGACGTGCGGCGGATGACCTTGCCGTAGAGCGGGTGCTTCACGCGGTCCTCGACCTCGACGACGATCGTCTTGTCCATCTTGTCGCTCACGACGTAGCCGCGACGAGCCTTGCGGTAACCGCGGGCCTGCGGGTCGCGGACGTCGTGCTCGCCGTGCTCGTGGCCCTCGGCGACAGCCTCAGCGGCGTTCTTGTCGGTAGCCATTACTCGGTCTCTTCCTTCGCGGCCTCGGTGGCGTCATCCGCCTTCTTGGCCTTGGTCTTCTTCGCCTTCGGCGCCTCCGCGACGGGCGTGGCACGAATGCCGAGCTCGCGCTCGCGGATCACCGTGTAGAGCCGCGCGATGTCGCGCTTGACCGCACGGATGCGGCCGTGGCTCTCGAGCTGGCCGGTGGCCGACTGGAAGCGCAGGTTGAACAGCTCTTCCTTGGCCTTGCGCAGCTCCTCGACGAGGCGCTGGTCTTCGAACGTGTCGAGCTCGCTCGGGGCGAGCGTCTTGGTGCCGACAGCCATTACGCGTCGCCCTCCTCGCGCTTGATGATGCGTGCCTTCAGCGGCAGCTTGTGAATGGCACGGGTCAGGGCCTCGCGAGCGAGCTCCTCGTTGACTCCGGCGACCTCGAAGAGGACGCGACCCGGCTTGACGTTGGCGACCCACCACTCCGGCGAGCCCTTACCCGAACCCATGCGGGTCTCGGCGGGCTTCTTGGTGAGCGGACGGTCGGGGTAGACGTTGATCCACACCTTGCCGCCACGCTTGATGTGACGCGTCATGGCGATACGAGCGGACTCGATCTGACGGTTCGTCACGTAAGCGGGCGTGAGTGCCTGGATACCGAACTCGCCGAAGGACACCTTCGTGCCGCCGGTGGCCTGGCCATCGCGCTTGGGGTGGTGCTGCTTGCGGTACTTGACCTTGCGGGGGATAAGCATCAGGCCGACGCTCCTTCCGCCACGGGGGCCTCGTTGCGGGGACCGCGACGGCGGTCACCGCGGTCGTCGCGACCGCGCGAGGTCTTCGGCGCGTTGGCCTGCTCGCGAGCGAGCTCCTTGGCCGTCAGGTCGCCCTTGTAGATCCAGACCTTCACGCCGATGCGGCCGAAGGTGGTCTTGGCCTCGTAGAAGCCGTAGTCGATGTTCGCGCGGAGCGTGTGCAGGGGCACGCGGCCCTCGCGGTAGAACTCCGAGCGGCTCATCTCCGCGCCGCCGAGGCGGCCCGAGACCTGGATCCGGATGCCCTTGGCACCGGCGCGCTGAGCGCCCTGCAGACCCTTGCGCATCGCGCGGCGGAAAGCCACACGAGCGGAGAGCTGCTCGGCGATGCCCTGCGCGACGAGCTGGGCGTCGGCCTCGGGGTTCTTGACCTCGAGGATGTTGAGCTGGATCTGCTTGCCGGTGAGCTTCTCGAGGTCGGCGCGGATGCGCTCGGCCTCGGCGCCACGACGACCGATCACGATGCCCGGGCGGGCGGTGTGGATGTCGACGCGGACGCGGTCACGGGTGCGCTCGATCTCGATGTTGCTGACGCCGGCGCGGTCGAGCGACGTGGTCAGCAGACGACGGATCTTGATGTCCTCGGCGACGTAGTCGGCGTAACGCTGGCCCGGCTTGGTCGAGTCCGAGAACCAACGCGACACGTGGTCCGTGGTGATGCCGAGGCGGAAGCCGTACGGGTTGACTTTCTGTCCCATTACTTGCTCGCCTTCTTGCTCGTACCGGCGGCCGCGGCATCCGCGTTCTCCGGCGTCGACAGCACGACCGTGATGTGGCTCGTGCGCTTCTTGATCTGGAAGGCACGACCCTGGGCGCGGGGCTGGAAACGCTTGAGCGTCGTGCCCTCGTCGACGTACGCGTTCTTCACGTACAGGTCTGCATCGTCCAGGAACTCGTTGTCCTTATCGGCCTTGACGCGAGCGTTCGCGACGGCCGAGGCGACGAGCTTGTAAATCGGCTCGCTGGCGCTCTGCGGGGCGAACTTCAGGATGGCGAGTGCCTCCTGAGCCTGCTTGCCCTTGATGAGCGCGACGACACGACGAGCCTTCTGAGGGGTCACGCGGATGTGCTTCACGCGCGCGGTGGATTCCACCATGTCTCTCCTCCTCTGTCCTCTCTGGAACTGCCCCCGCGTCAGCGGCGGCGGCCCTTCTTGTCGTCCTTCACGTGGCCGCGGAAGGTGCGGGTGGGCGCGAATTCGCCCAGCTTGTGGCCGACCATGGTCTCGGACACGAACACGGGGATGTGCTTGCGTCCGTCGTGCACGGCGATCGTGTGGCCGAGCATGGCCGGGATGATCATCGAACGGCGCGACCAGGTCTTGATGACGTTCTTGGAGCCGGCTTCGTTCTGCGCGACCACCTTGCGAAGCAGGTGCTCGTCGACGAAGGGGCCCTTCTTCAGGCTGCGAGGCATCTTCCTCTACTCCTACTTGCGCTTCTTGCCGGCGTTGCGACGGCGGACGATGTACTTGTCGCTCTCCTTGTTGGGGTGGCGGGTGCGACCCTCAGCCTGGCCCCAGGGAGTGACGGGGTGACGTCCACCGGACGTCTTGCCCTCACCACCACCGTGCGGGTGGTCGACCGGGTTCATGGCGACACCACGAACCGTCGGGCGAACGCCCTTCCAGCGCTTGCGGCCGGCCTTGCCCCAGTTGATGTTCGACTGCTCGGCGTTGCCGACCTCGCCGATGGTCGCGCGGCAGCGCGCATCGACGTTGCGGATCTCGCCCGAGGGCAGACGCAGCTGGGCGTAGGGGCCGTCCTTCGCGACCAGACGCACGCTGGCGCCGGCCGAGCGAGCCATCTTCGCGCCGCCGCCGGGACGGAGCTCGATGGCGTGGATGACCGTACCGGTCGGGATGTTGCGCAGCGGCAGGTTGTTGCCGGGCTTGATGTCGGCGCCGGCACCCGACTCGACGATGTCGCCCTGCTGGAGCTTGTTCGGGGCGATGATGTAGCGCTTCTCGCCGTCGAAGTAGTGCAGCAGCGCGATGCGCGCGGTGCGGTTGGGGTCGTACTCGATGTGAGCGACCTTGGCGTTGACGCCGTCCTTGTCGTTGCGACGGAAGTCGATCACGCGGTACTGGCGCTTGTGGCCACCACCGATGTGACGCGTCGTGATGCGGCCCTGGTTGTTACGGCCACCGGTCTTGGCGATCGGGCGGAGGAGCGACTTCTCGGGCGTCGATCGGGTGATCTCGGCGAAGTCGGCCACCGACGAACCGCGGCGACCCGGGGTCGTGGGCTTGTACTTGCGAATAGCCATGTTCGTTGTCCTCTATCCCGACCGTCAGCCGACTGCCGTGAAGATGTCGATGGTGCCCGACTTCAGGGTGACGATGGCGCGCTTGGTGTCCTTGCGCTTGCCGGTGCCGAAGCGGGTGCGACGGGACTTGCCCGCGCGGTTGAGCGTGTTGACCGCTGCGACCTTGACGCCGAAGATCTTCTCGATCGCGAGCTTGATCTCGGTCTTCGACGCACGGGGGTCCACGAGGAACGTGTACTTGCCCTCGTCGATGAGCCCGTAGCTCTTCTCGGAGACGACCGGCTTCAGGATGATGTCGCGCGGGTCCTTGTTGACGGCGGTCATGCCGAGACCTCCTCGGTGGCGCCGGCCTTGGACGCGACGAACGCGTCGTAGGCGGCCTTGGTGAAGACGAGGTCGTCCGAGACGAGCACGTCGTAGGCGTTGAGCTGGTCGAACGTCAGCACGTGGACGTACGCGAGGTTGCGCACGCTCTTGACGGTGATCTCGTCACCGCGCTCGATGACCACGAGGACGTTCTTCGTGGCGCCGAGGCCGGTCAGAACCGCCGCAGCAGCCTTGGTCGAGGGCGTGCCCTCGACACCGAACGAGTCGACGATGTGCAGACGCTGGCCGCGAGCACGGTCGCTGAGCGCTCCGAGGAGCGCGGCGGCGACCATCTTCTTGGGGGTGCGCTGCGAGTAGTTGCGCGGCTTGGGGCCGTGCACGATGCCACCACCGGTCATGTGCGGCGCGCGGATCGAGCCCTGACGGGCGTTACCCGTGCCCTTCTGCTTGAAGGGCTTGCGGCCGGCGCCCGAGACCTCACCGCGACGCTTGGTCGAGTGGGTGCCCTGGCGAGCCGCCGCGAGCTGCGCGACGACGACCTGGTGGATGAGGGGAACGTTGGTCTTGACGTCGAAGAGCGCGGCGGGCAGCTCCACGGAGCCGGCCTTCTTGCCGGAGGCGCTCCGGACGTCGAGCGCGAGAGTCGAGTCAGCCATGATCAGGCACCCTTCACAGCGTTGCGGACGTAGACGATGCGGCCGCGTGCACCGGGGACGGCGCCCTTGACGAGCAGCAGACCCTTCTCGGCGTCGACGGCGTGCACCGTGAGGTTGAGGACGGTCACGCGCTCGCCACCCATGCGGCCGGCCATGCGCATGCCCTTGAAGACGCGGCTGGGCGTCGACGAGGCACCGATGGAACCGGGCTTGCGGTGGTTGCGGTGCGCACCGTGCGAGGCCGAGACGCCCTTGAAGTTGTGGCGCTTCATGACACCCGCGGTGCCCTTGCCCTTGCTGGTGCCGACGACGTCGACCAGCTGGCCGGCCTCGAACGTGTCACCGGCGGTGAGCTCCTGACCGAGTGAGTAGTCAGCGGCATCCGCCGTGCGCACCTCGGTGAGGTGGCGACGGGGGGTCACGCCGGCGGCCTCGAAGTGGGCCGTGAGGGGCTTGTTGACCTTGCGGGGGTCGATCTGGCCGGCAGCGATCTGGACGGCCGAGTAGCCGTCCTTCTCGGGCGTACGGACCTGGGTGACCACGTTCGGCGCGATCTCGATGACCGTGACGGGGACGAGCTTGCCCTGCTCGTTCCAGACCTGGGTCATGCCGAGCTTGGTGCCGAGGAGGCCCTTGGAAACCTTGGAGTTGATGTCAGCCATGTCGAACCTCAGAGCTTGATCTCGATGTTGACGTCGGCCGGGAGGTCGAGTCGCATGAGCGAGTCGACAGCCTTGGGCGTCGGGTCGACGATGTCGATCAGACGCTTGTGGGTGCGCATCTCGAAGTGCTCGCGGCTGTCCTTGTACTTGTGGGGCGACCGGATGACGCACACGACGTTCTTCTCGGTCGGCAGCGGCACGGGTCCGACGACAGTCGCGCCCGCACGGGTCACGGTGTCGACGATCTTGCGTGCCGAGGTGTCGATGACCTCGTGGTCGTACGACTTCAGGCGAATGCGGATCTTCTGTCCCGCCATTTGTCTGCTCACTCTCTTTATCGCGTCTTACGTCTCGCTGGTCGCGAGCGCATTGGACGCCCGGTGGCGCGGTCTGCGCCGGGCACTTCTCACCGCCGGGGCGGTGATGCTGCACCACTGTTCTGATGTCAAACCCGCGGGTCTCCCTGCGGTTCCGCACCGTGCGCGCACGCGCGCATCCTGTCTCCAGGTCGGTGTGGGGTTCGATGTTCATCTGCCCGCGGCCTAGGACTCTGCGCTTCGCGCCGCCTATGCACTGTCGTGACAGTGATCCGGGATGCTGGGCACCCGTCGGAATGTGGAACCTGAATAGTCTACGTGCCGCCCGGGCGTGTCGCAAACCCGGGCGTGTCGCGATATCCGCGTCGCGTCGCGTCCCGCACCGTGGCGGCGGGCCGCCGAGCACGCACTCTCCCCGCGAACACGCACCTTCTATGGTGCACCCTCGCGGCGACGGTGCGTCCTCGGAGCGACGGATCGCGCTCAACGCAGGAGACCGTGGGCGCGGAGGAATGCGGCGAACGTCGGGCGGGATTCCAGGCGCTCCCAGCCCCAGCGCACCGGGGTCCAGCCGGTCGCCGCGACGACGCGACTCTCGCGCTCGCGCTGGGCGTGCAATACGTCGCGGGGCGAGCGTCCGCCCGTCAACGCCGGGTCGAGGTACTTGCCGTCGCCGTCGAACTCGCCGAACCTCCGCAGCCGAGGCCACGCGAAGTCGAGGAACGCCCACTGCCCATCGCCGATCGCGACGGGATGCTGGAGCACCGGTTCCGCAGCGCCCAGCTGCAGCATCCACAGCCGGCTGATGCTCTCGCCCGGCAGCTGTGCCCGCCCGTCGGCGATCGAGGCGACGAACCGCGCACTGCGGATGCCGCGGGCACCGGGCGCCTGCTCGATGCGAGCAGTCACATCGGCGACGAGCGCTGCGGCGGCGGCGGGGTCGTAGGCGCCGTTGCCGCGCCACGCCGCCGCTCGCAGCGCCGCGTCCATCGCTGCCGTCGCGGTCTCGGCCTTCTCGGCGCAGAGCAGGTCGAACACCGTGCGCGCGAGGTTCGTCGCCTGCAACGCACCGATGCGCGAGACGTCGGCGTCCGCGACCTCGTGCCGGTGGCGCACGACGTCGCTGCGACTCGGCGCGGGCGCCGGACCGAGCTCGAGCGTATGCACCCGGGAGTCGTCGCCTCGGTGGACCGGCAGTCCGTGCAGCGCGGCGGCCGTCGTGTGCGAGAAGACCGGCTCGCGGGTCGCGACAGCGGCGAGGGCGTGCGCGCGCAGCCGCATCCGCGCCTCCGGTCGCGCGGCCGCCCAGCGCGCCGCCGCGACGTAGACGCCCCGCCGGACGCGCACGAGCTCTCCGTCACCGACGGCCCGTTCGAGCGTGGACGTCTCGCCGCGACGGCGCGCATCGCGCCGGAGGATGAGATCATCGCATTCGGTCACTCCCCCACGATGCCGCCCGCGCCGCCCCCGCATCCGCGCCCCCCGCTCCCCGTGCACGCTCCCGCCCCCGCCCGTCCTGGGGAGGAACCACCGCCCCGAACGCGAGAACGCACCGACCCCGCGACCACGCACCGTTCACGGTGCGCTCTCGCGGAGGCGGTGCGTTCTCGGCGCTCGGCCTACTGGTTGCCGATGTTCTTGTCGACGTTCTCGCGGACCTCGTCGACCTTGCCATGGTGCTGCTCCGGGACGACCTTCTTCACGGCATCCGCCGCACCCTGGAGGAACTTGTCGCTGACCTCCTCGGCCTTCTCGCTCCGCAGCGCTTCCTCGATCTTGTCGCGGTTCTGCTCGAACATCTGCTTGCCCTTATTGATGATGTCGTCGACGCCCATGATCGTCCTTTCGTCGGGTCGTATCCCGCTATGAGAGCGCGTGGCGGCACACCGCGTCAACAGCTTGCGGAAACGACGAAACCCCCCGCACCCGAAGGTCCGAGGGGTTCCGCGAAGGAAGTCGCGAGACTTACTTGATGATCTTGGTCACCGTGCCGGCGCCGACGGTGCGGCCACCCTCACGGATCGCGAAGCCGAGGCCCTCTTCCATGGCGATCGGCTGGATGAGCTCGACCGACATGTCGGTGGTGTCACCGGGCATGACCATCTCGGTGCCCTCGGGCAGCGAGATGACGCCGGTGACGTCCGTGGTGCGGAAGTAGAACTGCGGACGGTAGTTCGTGTAGAAGGGGTTGTGACGGCCACCCTCCTCCTTCGAGAGGATGTAGGCAGTGCCCTCGAAGTTGGTGTGCGGGGTAACCGAACCCGGCTTCACGACGACCTGGCCACGCTCGACGTCGTCACGCTTGGTGCCGCGGAGGAGCAGACCACAGTTCTCGCCGGCCCAGGCCTCGTCGAGCTGCTTGTGGAACATCTCGATACCGGTGACCGTGGTCTTCTGCGTCGGGCGGATGCCGACGATCTCGACCTCGGAGTTGATGGCGAGGGTGCCGCGCTCGGCGCGGCCCGTGACGACGGTTCCACGACCGGTGATCGTGAAGACGTCCTCGACGGGCATGAGGAACGGCTTGTCCTTGTCACGCACCGGGTCGGGGATCGACTCGTCGACGGCATCCATGAGCTCGACGATCGCGTTGACCCACTTCTCGTCGCCCTCGAGAGCCTTCAGGCCCGAGACGCGGACGACAGGAGCGTTGTCGCCGTCGAAGTCCTGCGACGACAGGAGCTCGCGAACCTCGAGCTCGACGAGCTCCAGGATCTCCTCGTCGTCGACCATGTCCGACTTGTTGAGCGCGACCAGCAGGTAGGGAACGCCGACCTGCTTGGCGAGCAGGACGTGCTCGCGGGTCTGAGCCATCGGGCCGTCGGTGGCGGCGACCACGAGGATCGCGCCGTCCATCTGAGCGGCACCGGTGATCATGTTCTTGATGTAGTCAGCGTGACCCGGGGCGTCGACGTGAGCGTAGTGACGCTTGGGGGTCTCGTACTCGACGTGCGAGATGTTGATCGTGATACCACGCTGACGCTCTTCGGGCGCCGAGTCGATGGACGCGAAGTCACGCTGCACGTTGGTGGCCGACGGGTACTTGTCGGCGAGCACCTTCGAGATCGCCGCGGTGAGCGTCGTCTTGCCGTGGTCGACGTGACCGATGGTTCCGATGTTGACGTGCGGCTTGGTCCGCTCGAACTTGGCCTTAGCCACTGGGTCCTCCTCAGGACTGTCGTTGTAGATCTCCGGGCGCTGGATTGCGACCGGTTCTCTACGGGGATGTTTTCACTCTAGTAGAGAGGTCGATATTCAGTTTGAGTGGATGCCGGGAGCCTGGGCCCCCGGCATCCCGAGGGCTTACTCGCCCTTGTTCTTCTGGACGATCTCGTCGGCCACCGCGCGCGGGACCTCGGAGTAGCTGTCGAACTCCATCGAGTAGACCGCGCGGCCCGAAGTCTTCGAGCGCAGGTCGCCGATGTAGCCGAACATCTCCGACAGGGGGACGAGAGCGCGGACGATCTTGATGCCCGAGCCGTCCTCCATCGACTGGATCTGGCCACGACGCGAGTTCAGGTCGCCGATGACGTCGCCCATGTACTCCTCGGGCGTACGCACCTCGACAGCCATCAGGGGCTCGAGGATGACCGGGTTGGCCTTGCGCAGCGCCTCCTTGAAGCCCATCGAGCCGGCGATCTTGAACGCCATCTCGGACGAGTCGACGTCGTGCGACGCGCCGTCGATGAGGATCGCCTTGACACCCACGATGGGGTAGCCGGCGAGCACGCCGACATTCATCGCGTCCTGGAAGCCCTGGTTGGTCGGCTCGATGTACTCGCGCGGGATGCGGCCACCGGTGACCTTGTTCTCGAACTCGTACGTCTTGTCGGCCGTGACCTCGAGCGGCTCGATCGCGAACTGGATCTTCGCGAACTGACCCGAACCACCGGTCTGCTTCTTGTGGGTGTAGTCGTGACGCTCGACGGCCTTCTTGATCGTCTCGCGGTACGCGACCTGCGGCTTGCCGACGTTCGCCTCGACGCGGAACTCGCGCTTCATGCGGTCGACGAGGATGTCGAGGTGCAGCTCGCCCATGCCCTTGATGACGGTCTGACCCGTCTCGGGGTTGAGCTCGGTGCGGAACGTCGGGTCCTCTTCGGCGAGCTTCTGGATGGCGACACCCAGCTTCTCCTGGTCGGCCTTGGTCTTCGGCTCGATCGCGACCTCGATGACGGGCTCGGGGAACGTCATCGACTCGAGGACGACGGGCTCGGCCGGGTCGGCGAGGGTGTCACCGGTGGTGGTGTCCTTCAGGCCGATGACGGCGTAGATGTTGCCCGCGGTGAGCGAGTCGACCGGGTTCTCCTTGTTGGCGTGCATCTGGAAGATCTTTCCGATGCGCTCCTTCTTGCCCTTGGTCGAGTTGATGACCTGCGCACCCGAGTCGAGGTGACCCGAGTAGACGCGGACGTAGGTGAGGCGACCGAAGAACGGGTGCACCGCGACCTTGAAGGCCAGCGCGGCGAACGGGTCGTTGGCGTCGGGGTGACGCTCGATGATCTTCTCTTCGTCCTTCGGGTCGTGCGCCTCGATGGCGGGCACGTCGAGGGGCGACGGGAGGAAGTCGACGACCGCGTCGAGCATGGGCTGCACACCGCGGTTCTTGAACGCGGAGCCGCAGAGCACCGGGTACAGCTCGCCGGCGACGGTGAGCTTGCGGATGGCGCCCTTGATCTCGGCGACGCTGAGCTCCTCGCCACCGAAGAACTTCTCGAGCAGCGCGTCGTCGGACTCGGCGACGGCCTCCAGGAGGCGCTGACGGTACTCAGCGGCCTTGTCGGCGAGGTCGGCCGGGATCTCCTGGATCTCGTACTTCGCGCCCATGGTCACGTCACCCTTGGCGTCGCCGGGCCAGACCAGCGCGCGCATCTCGACGAGGTCGATGACGCCCACGAAGTCGTTCTCGGCGCCGATCGGGAGCTGCAGCACGAGCGGCTTGGCGCCCAGGCGGCTGACGATGGTGTCGACGGTGAAGTAGAAGTCGGCGCCCAGCTTGTCCATCTTGTTGACGAAGCAGATGCGCGGGACGTCGTACTTGTCGGCCTGACGCCAGACGGTCTCGGACTGGGGCTCGACGCCCTCCTTGCCGTCGAAGACCGCCACCGCGCCGTCGAGGACGCGCAGCGAACGCTCGACCTCGACCGTGAAGTCGACGTGGCCGGGGGTGTCGATGATGTTGATCTGGTTCTTGTTCCAGAAGCAGGTCACGGCGGCAGACGTGATCGTGATGCCGCGCTCCTTCTCCTGCTCCATCCAGTCGGTGGTCGAGGCGCCGTCGTGCGTCTCGCCGAGCTTGTGGTTGACGCCCGTGTAGAACAGGATGCGCTCGGTCGTCGTCGTCTTGCCGGCATCGATGTGCGCCATGATGCCGATATTGCGGACCTTGTTGAGGTCGGTGAGCACTTCTTGTGCCACGGGCTGTTCCTTACGTTTGGTCGGGAGCGCCGGCCGGGGAGGTTTCCCCGGCCGGCGCCGAGAAGCTGTTTACCAGCGGTAGTGCGCGAAGGCGCGGTTCGACTCGGCCATCTTGTGGGTGTCCTCGCGGCGCTTGACCGCGGCACCGAGGCCGTTCGAGGCGTCGAGGATCTCGTTCTGCAGGCGCTCGGTCATCGTCTTCTCACGACGGCCCTTGGCGTACGAGACGAGCCAGCGCAGCGCGAGCGTGTTCGCGCGGTGCGGCTTGACCTCGACGGGCACCTGGTAGGTCGAGCCACCGACGCGGCGGCTCTTGACCTCGAGGGTCGGACGGACGTTGTCGAGCGCCTTCTTAAGCGTCGCGACGGCGTCCTGGCCGTTCTTGGCCTCGACACCCTTGAGGGCGGTGTAGACGATCGACTCGGCGATCGACTTCTTGCCGTCGACGAGGATCTTGTTGACGAGCTGCGTGACGATCGGAGCACCGTAGACCGGGTCGTTGACGACGACGCGGCGGGGTGCGGGTCCCTTACGAGGCATCTAACTCAACCCTTCTTCGCGCCGTAGCGGCTGCGAGCCTGCTTACGGTTCTTGACGGCCTGGGTGTCGAGCGCACCGCGGACGATCTTGTAGCGGACACCGGGGAGGTCCTTCACACGACCGCCGCGGACGAGCACGAGCGAGTGCTCCTGCAGGTTGTGGCCCTCGCCGGGGATGTAGGCGGTGACCTCGGTGCCGTTGCGGAGCTTGACACGGGCGACCTTGCGCATGGCCGAGTTCGGCTTCTTGGGCGTGGTCGTGTACACGCGGGTGCAGACACCCGCCTGCTGGGGGTTCGCCTTCAGAGCGGGCGCCTTGGTCTTGGTGACCTTCGGCGAGCGACCCTTGCGAACCAACTGCTGAATGGTTGGCACGTTCTCTCCTTGTAGTGCTGCACGGTGACAGCGTCGTGGTTTCACCACAGATCCACCGGCGCGTCACGAATGCTGCGTTTTCGAAGGGTGGATATGCCGTGGGGGCGTCCTGTTCGCAGAACGATCCCGATTCGCGTGCTCCGCTTCGACCTGATCATCGGACCGAGGCACGACGCAGGGCGCGCACGAGCGCACACCCGATCAATGATACGCCTCTCCGGCGAGGCGGGCAAACGCCGATGCGAGCCGGTGGTATCGGCGTCAGGCTCCGGGCCGCTCGATGCGCAGTTCGGCGTCGCCGAGGAGGAAGCGCTCGCCCGCCGGCGCGTCCGACCCGGGCTCGAGCTCGATCTCGGTCCCGAGGAAGTTCGTCAGCACGACGCCGTTCGTCGAGTGCAGGTCGGTGATGTGCCACAGCCCCGAGCGCAGTTCGAGACGGGCGTGCGTCTTGGAGACGGTGCGCGTGCGGTCCTCGATGGCCACGAGCTGGGCGCGCGGGTAGGCGGGGTCGGGCGCGGGCTGACGCCCGACGATCGCGACGTCACCGGTGAGCGGTGCGATCTCCCCGTCGGGCAGCACCAACTGCCAGTACACCCGGCGCCGCGCGACGACGACGGTGTGGTCGATGTCGCCGTCGTCGGAGACCTCGGCGCGGCGCAGCTGCGCGGGGACCGCCGCTTCGGCCGTCCGCGGAGCCCCCGCCGCCGGAGCGCTCGCGACCGCGGAGACCTCGTCGGACAGCTCCGGGAACTCGTCGGGCGTGCGCGCGAAGGCGCGGCGGGCGATCGGCGTCGCCGAGACGGCATCCCAGGTGCGGCGACCCGCCCCGAAACCGGACGCGGAGTCGGGGTCGGCGAACGACGGGACCACACCGGGACGATCGGATGCCGCCCGAGACGGGAACGGCGACGGCGAGATCGCCGAGACGTCGTCGATCTCGGACGGCCAGCGCGCGTCGTCGGATCCGTCTTCGTCGCCGTCCGCGTCGCGGATGGCGGCATCCTCATCGGGCCGCGTCTCGACCTGCGGGGCGGGTTCGCGCAGGATCGGCTCGCGCGCCTCCCTCGGGGCCGGCTCCGAGAACGCGGGCCGGGCCTCGGGCTGCGCCGGGGCGTCGTCGGGCTGCTGCTCAGGAGAGGATGCCGCGGCGGGCTCGGCGGCCACGGGTTCCGGCTCGACCGGGTGAACGTCCGGAGCGGCCGGCTCGACGGCGGGCTCGGTCGCCGACCGGCTGCGATCGGGTGCCGGCGCGGAAACGTCGGGGGTGGACGCGGCGGGGGTGGTCGCGGCGGGGGCGAACGGCGACGGCGGCGCCCACGGCGACGGCTGCAGGTCGGTCGGCGCCTCTTCGCGCTCGGGTACGGCGGCCGCATCGGCCTCACCGCTGGCGGCATGCGGCTCGGGGCTGAAGTGACGTGCCGACAGGGTCGGGCTCGCCAGCGTCGGCGGCGCCGCCGGCTCGGGAGAGCGGGCCGGGCGGAACTGCGGGTCGCGCTGCGGCTCCGACTCGGACAGCGGCGGGGTGAAGACCCACGGCGGCGCCGTGACCTCGGCGGCCTGCTCGCCCCGCCAGCGGGCGGGACCGAGACCGAGGATGCTGGCCCACACGACGAAGAGCAGTGCGGCGAGCACCGTCATGCCGGGACCGGCGCCGAAGCCGCGGCCGATGCGGTGCGCCGCCATCACCAGCAGCACGTACACCGCGAGCGGCCCGAGCACCGGGACGAGGCCGATGAGGACGAGCCACGGGCTGAAGCCGCCGATGCGCAGCACCACCGCGATGTTCAGCAGCGGCACCCACCCCTGCCACGGCTCCTCGTCGGTCTTGCGGAAGAGCCCGGCCAGCGCCAGCGCCGTCCAGACATAGAGGACCGCACCCAGCACCGTCGAGAGGACGACGAGCAGGATGAGGAGCGATTCGTTGCCGGAGGTGGTCATCGCATCCCACGATAGGGCCCGCGACGCCGCGTCACCGCCGTCACGGTTCACCGCCGCGCTCCGCGCCGGGCTCGAAGGGCGCATCGAGCGACCGCGTGAGCTCGGCGAGCATCGCCTCGATCTGGGGCTCGACATGCTGCGCGACGGCGGCCTGCACGCGCAGCCGGTGGTGCAGCAGCACCGCGCAGACCTCGCGCCCGATCATGTTGGCGTAGTCGTCGGCGAGACCGACCTCCTGCCGCAGGGCGGCTTTCGCCTCGCTGCTGAGCGGCGGCAGTTCGGGCACGGCGTCGTCGGACTCCTGCGCGAGGCCGGAGATGGTGAAGAGGAACGGCGCCCCGGCCACCGGTTCCGGATCGAGCGGCAGGCCGTCGAACTCGGGCTCGAGCCCTTCGGAGGGCCGGTACGTACGCGCGCGGTTGCGTGCGGCCTGCTGGTCGAGCTCGGCCTGCAGCATCGGCAGGTTGCGCGAGGTGTACTCGGCGACGGCGGCATCCACGATCGCCTTCATGCGTGTGGAGAGTCCGTGCTGCACGCCGTGCGGGACGTCCGACCCGAGACCCACCGCCGAGAGCACCGGCGAACCGATGCAGCGACGGCAGGGAGCGATGCGCCCTCGGTGCGTCGCCGGCTGCCAGCGCGGCAGCCAGCGCAGCCAGGCATCCACCGCCTGGCTGACCTGGGTCTCGAGCGACCGCTCCACGGGCCTATTGTGACCGATCCGAGCCGGTCGGTCGGGGATTTCGCGTCATTCGTCCTCATCGCGTTCCCAGGCCCACCGTGGCGGCGTCGCGCGCGTGCGGACCAGGGCGACAGCCGTCCAGCCCGAGATCGCCGCCGCGGCGACGAGAAGCACGCCGAACCACGAGACCGCGAAACCGCCGGCCGCGGCCAGGGCTCGCGCCGCGTCGACCCCCACGAGCAGCGCGGCCACGATCAGGCCGGCGAGGTACGACAGCAGCGCGACGATTCCCACCGGAACCGAGATCGCGTACGAGGGGCGCGGCCCCCGCAGCACGGTGGCCAGCGTGGCAGCGATCCCGATGACCGCGGCACCGAAGCCGACGGCGCCCGGGATCGGCCCGAGACCGCGGACGGCGACGACGTCCTGGCCGGTCACCAGGCTCAGGATGCCGAGGCCGCAGATGGCGAGCGCCCCGAAGCCCACGACCGCGAATGCGGTGGCGAGCCCGGGGCGCATTCCGCCAGAGGGGGTGGACATCAGTAGCGGTGCAGCTGAGGCCCCGCCTCGAGGGTGCGCTCGTACTCGCGCTGCGCCTCGGCGTTGAGCTCGGTGACCCGGCGGCCGCGGGCGGCGACCCATGCGCCGAACCAGATCGTCAGCTCGCGACCCGCGACCAGAGCGACGAGCGCGAGCGGCGCGAACGCCTGCTCGCCGACGATGGTCAGGGCCTGGCTCGGGGCGATCGTCCAGAACGGCGCCTGGAAGAGCTGTCCGGCGATGTGCCCCGCGTAGGACGCGAGGCCCACGAGGAGTCCGAGGAGGACCCACAGGCCCCAGCGGCCGCGGTTGATGAAGGCGCCCAGGATCCAGAAGGCGAGGAAGAACACCACGACGGGAACCCAGAACCACCACGAGGTGGCGGCTGCGAGGGCCTGGTCGCCGATGTTGGCCGTCGTCACCTCGCCGCGTACGGCGTCGATGCCCAGGGCCGCGCCGAGGTAGATCAGCGCGAAGGCGATGGCCGCCAGGAGGCCGATGGCGCCGGCCGCTCCGCGGTTGCCCCGCGGAGTCGGCGCCTCGGGGGCCTGGACGAAGATCGGCTGCGGGCTCGGGGCCGCAGCCGCCGGCGTCTCGGCGACGGGCTCGCTCGCGCTCACGGTGCGCGTGGCGCCGGCGTCGGTGTCATCGGCACGGTAGGCGCGCGTGGCGGTGTCGCTCGCGGCTGCTCCGCCCGCGGCGGTCGTAGCGGCGGCGGCGCCTGCTGCGCCGCCCGCGGCGGCATCCCGGTCAGTCGTCGCCGCAGCATCCGCCTCGGCGTCGCGCGGGGTGTCCCACTCGCTCGGCGAGTTCCACGCGTCGTCCGACGACGAGCCGACGGTGTCGGTGCGCTCGTCGCGCGCTGCGGCGGCATCGATCCGAGCGGCATCCGCGTCGGAGGTCGCTCCGTCGACGACGGGTCGGTCGGTCGAGGCGGTGTCGCTCGCGGACCGCTCGGGGAGAGTTCCGGAACCGGCGTAGGCGGCATCCCAGTCGTCGGCCGAGACCGCATCGCGCGACGCCTCGGCGTCGGCGAGCCCGGCCCGGGCGCTGCCCACGACGTCGTCCACCGGCTTCGGCTCTTCGACCGGCTCGCCGTACTTGGGGTCGCTCATGCGATGTGCTCCTCACGCGGTGGCCGGTGCCGCCGCAGAGGCGAGGATATCCCGGCGATGCGGGCGTGCCGCGCAGGCGTGCCGACGTGTCTGCGCACCCGTGCGTGCGGGCGGACGTATCGTCGTGCCATGACCTCGCGCGCCCTTCCCCGCCTCGCGCCGGCCGCTCTCCTCATCGCGGCCGCACTGCTCGCGGGATGCGCCCCGGAACCGGGGACCGCCGCCGGGCCGGCACCCGATACGAGCGCGTCCGCAGATGCCCCCAGCCCGACCCCGGCCATGACGGTCTCCGCCGAAGCGGGCGGCCCGCCGCCGACGGCATCCGGCTCTGTCGTCTCGACGACGGTCCTCCCCCGCGACTGCGCCGGCATCCTGGGCGCCCCCGCACGCGCCGCGCTCGCGTCGGTGCCGCTGAACGACGCGGCCTTCGGCGAGAGCGGGTCGCTTCCGGACGGGTCGCTGCGCTGCGTCTGGGCCGACCCGGCCGCCGACACCGCGAAGATCGAGACCACGATCGCCTACGCCGAGCGCAACCCGGTGATCGACTTCTTCAACGAGCTCACCGAGATCGGGTTCACCTGCTACGAGCCGGCGGGCGGCGTGCGCTGCGAGAAGACCTGGCAGAACTCGCGCTACCCCGTCACCGACGGACGGACGCTCTTCTTCCGCGACGGCGTGCTCATCGACACCCAGTTCTCGCACCTCGCCCCCGAGGGGTACACGACCGGCATCATCGCCTCGGTGTGGCCGGCGGGGGCGCCCACACCCGCTCCCTGAGGGGTCGCACGACCCGGGGCGACCGGGCGCGCAACGAGGTCAATCGCCCGACGTGAAGACCGCGTTTCCGACCCGGCTGGCGTACTGCTCGGGATGCCACGCCGACTGCGACGTCGACACCCAGCGCCCTCCCCCTGCCTCGATCGTCTCGACGAGGTCGCCGGCGGTGCGCGAGCAGAGCGTGCGCGCGCCGCGCTCGTCGCACGTGAAGCCCTGAGCGGGCAGCGCGGATGCCGCGATCGAACCGGCATCCGTCCCCACCGCTCCGACGGTGGTCGAGATCGACCCCGCGTCAGAGGTCCAGCTGCAGGTGAAGCGCACCTCGGGCGCGAGCGCCTCGACGAGAGCCACGGCGGTCGACACGGGGGCGTCCTGCGACTGCTCGAGCGTCGCGCCGGGGGCGTACTGGAGGGTCACCCAGAGCGCCTCGGGGTACAGATCCCGACACTCCTGCGGGCCGTCCGCCGCAGCGGCCTCACCGCCGGCGCCCGCTCCGCTGCCGCCGAGCAGTCCCATGCCCGTCGACACGAGCGGAACGGTCAGCACCGCCAGCACCCCGATGACGCCCGCACAGAGGACCCCGACGATCCACGCGAAGACGACATTCCGACCACCGATGCGTGCCACGGCTCCACGCTAATCCGACGGGGAGCGCTCTCGCCCACCGACACGACGAAGGGCCCCGGGACATGCCCGGGGCCCTTCGCGAGATCAGCGATCGATCAGTTGTAGCTGGTGAAGTCGCCGTCGGTGGAGAAGCTGTCGAAGTCGACGTAGCTCAGGTCGGCGTCGCTGTACGCACCGTCCGACGCGAAGATGCGGTTGGGGTACCGCTCGCTCTTCGCCTCCTCCGTCGCCTCGACGGCCACATTGCGGTACTTCGCAAGGCCCGTTCCGGCGGGGATGAGCTTTCCGATGATGACGTTCTCCTTGAGGCCGACGAGCGGGTCGCTCTTGCCCTCCATGGCCGCCTGCGTGAGGACGCGGGTGGTCTCCTGGAACGACGCGGCCGACAGCCACGATTCGGTCGCGAGCGACGCCTTCGTGATACCCATCAGCTCGGGGCGGCCCGACGCGGGACGCTTGCCCTCGGCCACGGCCTCGCGGTTGATCTGCTGGTACTTCTTGAAGTCCACCAGCTCACCCGGGAGCAGCGTCGTGTCGGCGTGGTCGACCACGGTGACCTTCCGCAGCATCTGACGGACGATGACCTCGATGTGCTTGTCGTGGATCGGCACACCCTGCGAGCGGTAGACGCCCTGCACGCCGCCGACGAGGTACTTCTGCACCTCACGGGCACCCTGCACGCGCATGATGTCCTTGGGGTCGAGCGTGCCCACCTGCAGCGGGTCGCCGACCTCGACGTGCTGCCCGTCCTCGACGAGGAGCGTCGCACGCTTCAGCACCGGGTAGACGAAGGGCTCGTCGCCGTTGTCGGGCGTGATGATAACCTTCTTGGCCTTCTCGGTCTCGTCGATCGTGATGCGGCCGCTGGCCTCCGCGATCGGCGACGCACCCTTGGGGGTACGGGCCTCGAAGAGCTCCTGCACGCGGGGCAGACCCTGCGTGATGTCGTCGGCCGAGGCCGAACCACCGGTGTGGAAGGTACGCATCGTCAGCTGGGTACCGGGCTCACCGATCGACTGGGCGGCGATGATGCCGACCGCCTCGCCGATGTCGACGATCTTGCCGGTGGCCAGCGAACGGCCGTAGCACTTCGCGCAGACACCCACGGCCGAGTCGCAGGTCAGGACCGAGCGCACCTTGATGGAGGTCACCCCGCCCTCGACGAGCTTGTTGATCAGCACGTCGCCCACGTCGTCACCGGCCGCGGCCAGCACCTCGCCCGAGGGCGAGACGGCGTCTGCGGCGAGGGTACGGGCGAACACCGAGTTCTCGACGTTGGCGTCCTTGATGAGGGCGCCGTCGGCACCGGGTGCGGCGATCGGGAGCTCGAGGCCCTTCGACGTGCCGCAGTCGTCCTCGCGGATGATGACGTCCTGCGATACGTCCACCAGACGACGGGTCAGGTAACCCGAGTCGGCGGTACGCAGAGCGGTGTCGGCCAGACCCTTACGGGCACCGTGCGTCGCGGTGAAGTACTCCGCCACCGACAGCCCCTCGCGGTACGAGGAGATGATCGGACGCGGCATGATCTCACCCTTGGTGTTGTTGACCAGGCCTCGGATACCGGCGATGTTACGGATCTGCAGCCAGTTACCACGGGCGCCCGACGAGACCATGCGGTTGATGGTGTTCTCGGCGGGGAAGTTCGCCTTCATGGCGGCCTGGACCTCGTCGGTCGCCTCGGTCCAGATCTTGATCTGCTCCTGACGACGCTCGGCGTCGGTCACGAGACCCTTCTCGAACTGGCCCTGGACCTTCGAGGCGAGCTTCTCGTACTTCGAGATGATCTCGGCCTTGTTCGGCGGCGTCAGGACGTCGCTGAGCGCCACCGTGACGCCCGAGCGGGTCGCCCAGTGGAAGCCGGCGTCCTTGATCCGGTCGAGGGATGCCGCGACCTCGGTCTTGGGGTACTCCTCGGCCAGCTTGTTGACGATCTGCGACAGCTTGCCCTTGTCGGCCTGCTCGCGGACGAACGGGTAGCCCTTGGGCAGGGTGTCGTTGAAGATCGCCTGTCCGAGCGACGCGTCGACCAGACCGTGGCGCTCGTAGCCCTCGGGGGCGTCGCCCTCGAGGAACGCGAGACCCGGGATGCGGATGCGGACCTTGGCCTGCAGGTCGAGGGTGCCCTCGTCCTTCGCCAGGATCGCCTCGCCGACCGAGCCGAACACGCGGCCCTCGCCCTTGGCACCCTCGATGACCGTGGTCAGGTGGTGCAGACCGATGATCATGTCCTGCGAGGGCAGGGTGACCGGACGGCCGTCCGAGGGCTTGAGGATGTTGTTCGACGCGAGCATCAGGATGCGGGCCTCGGCCTGCGCCTCGACCGAGAGCGGCAGGTGGACGGCCATCTGGTCACCGTCGAAGTCCGCGTTGAACGCGGCGCAGACGAGCGGGTGCAGCTGGATCGCCTTGCCCTCGACGAGCTGGGGCTCGAAGGCCTGGATGCCCAGGCGGTGCAGGGTGGGTGCACGGTTGAGCAGCACGGGACGCTCGCGGATGATCTCCTCGAGCACGTCCCAGACCTCGGGACGCGTGCGCTCGACGGCACGCTTGGCCGCCTTGATGTTCTGCGAGTGACCGAGGTCGATCAGGCGCTTGATGACGAACGGCTTGAAGAGCTCGAGGGCCATCTGCTTGGGCAGACCGCACTGGTGCAGCTTCAGCTGGGGTCCGACGATGATGACCGAACGACCCGAGTAGTCGACGCGCTTTCCGAGCAGGTTCTGACGGAAACGTCCCTGCTTGCCCTTGAGCATGTCGGACAGCGACTTCAGCGCACGGTTCCCGGTACCGGTGACGGGGCGACCACGGCGGCCGTTGTCGAACAGCGCGTCGACGGCCTCCTGCAGCATCCGCTTCTCGTTGTTGACGATGATCTCGGGGGCCCCGAGGTCGATCAGACGACGCAGACGGTTGTTGCGGTTGATCACGCGGCGGTACAGGTCGTTGAGGTCGGAGGTCGCGAAGCGGCCACCGTCGAGCTGGACCATCGGACGCAGCTCCGGCGGGATCACCGGGACGACGTCGAGCACCATCGAGGCCGGCGACATGCCGGTCTGCAGGAACGAGTTGACGACCTTGAGGCGCTTGATCGCACGGATCTTGCGCTGGCCCTTGCCCTCGGAGATCTGCAGGTGCAGCGAGTCGGCCTCGGCGGCCAGGTCGAACGCCGCGAGGCGACGCTGGATGCCCTCGGCGCCCATGTAGGCCTCGAAGTACTGGCCGAAGCGGTCCTGCAGCTCGTGGAAGACGTCGTCCTCCTGCTTGAGCTGGCCGACCTCGAGGGAGCGGAACTCCTCCCACACCCGCTCGAGGCGCGAGATCTGCTCGTCGAAGTTCTTGCGGACCGTCGCCATGTCCTTCTCGGCGGAGTCCTTGGCCTTCTTCTTCTGGTCGGCCTTGGCGCCGTCGGCCTCGAGGGTCGCGAGCTCCTCCTCCAGCTTGGCCAGACGCGTCGCCACGCGGGCGTCACGGCGGTCACCGAGGTTCTTGATCTCGAGGCGGAGGTTGTTCTCGTGCGTGGGGAGGTCGCGGTGACGCGCATCCTCATCGACCGAGATGACCATGTACGCGGCGAAGTAGATGACCTTCTCGAGGTCCTTCGGCGCCATGTCGAGCAGGTACCCGAGGCGCGAGGGCACGCCCTTGAAGTACCAGATGTGGGTCACGGGAGCGGCGAGCTCGATGTGGCCCATGCGCTCACGACGGACCGAGGACTTGGTGACCTCGACGCCGCAGCGCTCGCAGACGATGCCCTTGAAGCGGACGCGCTTGTACTTTCCGCAGGCGCACTCCCAGTCGCGGGAGGGGCCGAAGATCTGCTCGCCGAAGAGGCCGTCCTTCTCGGGCTTGAGCGTGCGGTAGTTGATGGTTTCGGGCTTCTTGACCTCGCCGAAGGACCAACGACGGATGTCGTCAGCAGTGGCCAGGCCGATGCGAAGCTGATCGAAGGTGTGTGACTCGAGCACTGATTCTCCTGTGTCGGAATTCTGTTCGTTGCCTGGCCGGATCAGATCTCGTCGATCGACGAGGACTCGAAGCGGCTGGAGATGTTGATGCCGAGCTCCTCCGCTGCGCGGAAGGCTTCGTCATCGGTGTCGCGGAGGTTGACCTCGGTGCCGTCGGCCGAGAGGACCTCGACGTTCAGGCAGAGCGACTGCATCTCCTTCATGAGCACCTTGAACGACTCGGGGATGCCGGGCTCCTGGATGTTCTCGCCCTTGACGATGGCCTCGTAGACCTTCACGCGACCGACGATGTCGTCGGACTTGATCGTCAGGAGCTCCTGGAGGGCGTACGCGGCGCCGTAGGCCTCGAGGGCCCACACCTCCATCTCACCGAAGCGCTGGCCACCGAACTGCGCCTTACCACCGAGCGGCTGCTGGGTGATCATCGAGTACGGGCCCGTCGAACGCGCGTGGATCTTGTCGTCGACGAGGTGGTGGAGCTTCAGGATGTACATGTAGCCGACCGAGATCGGAGCCGGGAACGGCTCGCCGGAGCGACCGTCGAACAGCTTCGTCTTGCCCGAGGAGTCGATGAGACGCTCACCGTCGCGGGTGAGGTTCGTCGAGTCGAGGAGCCCTGCGATCTCGGACTCGAACGCGCCGTCGAACACCGGGGTGGCGACCTTCGTGCCGGGAGCGGCCTCGCGAGCGATCTCGGGCAGGCGCTCGGCCCACTCGGGGTTGCCCTCGACCTTCCAGCCCTGCGCGGCGATCCAGCCGAGGTGCAGCTCGAGGACCTGGCCGAAGTTCATTCGACCCGGGATGCCGAGCGGGTTGAGCACGACGTCGACCGGCGTGCCGTCGGCGAGGAATGGCATGTCCTCGACGGGGAGGATCTTCGCGATGACACCCTTGTTGCCGTGGCGGCCGGCGAGCTTGTCGCCCTCGGTGATCTTGCGCTTCTGGGCGATGTAGACCACGACGCGGCGGTTGACGCCCGAGCCGAGCTCGTCGTCGCCGTCCTCGGCGTTGAACTCCTTGACGGCGATGATGGTGCCCTGCTCACCGTGGGGGACCTTCAGCGACGTGTCGCGGACCTCGCGGCTCTTCTCGTTGAAGATCGCGCGGAGCAGACGCTCCTCGGCCGACAGCTCGGTCTCACCCTTGGGCGTGACCTTGCCGACGAGGATGTCGCCGGGACGCACCTCGGCGCCGATGCGGATGATGCCGCGCTCGTCGAGGTCCTTCAGCAGGTCGGGCGCGACGTTGGGGAGGTCACGGGTGATCTCCTCCTTGCCGAGCTTGGTGTCGCGGGCGTCGACCTCGTACTCCTCGATGTGGATCGAGGAGAGCGTGTCGTTCTTCACGAGCTCCTGGCTGAGGATGATCGCGTCCTCGAAGTTGTGACCCTCCCACGTCATGAACGCGACGAGGAGGTTCTTGCCGAGCGCGAGCTCGCCGTTCTCGGTCGCGGGGCCGTCGGCGATGACCTCGCCGACCTCGACGCGCTCACCGGCCGAGACCACGACGCGCTGGTTGTACGACGTGCCCTGGTTCGAGCGGTCGAACTTGCGGAGGAAGTAGTCCTGCGTGCCGCCCTCGTCGAGCTGCACGGTGACGACGTCGGCCGAGACCTCGGAGACGACACCGGCCTTCTGCGCGGTGATGACGTCACCGGCGTCGATCGCGGCGTAGCCCTCCATACCGGTTCCGACCAGCGGCGAGTCGCTGCGCAGCAGCGGCACGGCCTGACGCTGCATGTTCGCACCCATGAGGGCGCGGTTGGCGTCGTCGTGCTCGAGGAAGGGGATGAGCGAGGTCGCCACCGACACCATCTGGCGCGGCGAGACGTCCATGTAGCCGATCTCCTCGTTCGGGAAGAGGTCGACCTCGCCGCCCTTGCCGCGGCGGGCGAGGACGCGGTCGGCCACGAACGAGCCGTCCTTGTTGAGCTCGACACCGGCCTGCGCGACGACGTAGTCGTTCTCCTCGCTGGCGGTGAGGTAGTCGATCTCGTCGGTCACCTTGCCGTCGACGACGCGACGGTACGGGGTCTCGATGAAGCCGAACGCGTTGATGCGCGCGAACGAGGCGAGCGAGCCGATCAGACCGATGTTCGGGCCTTCCGGCGTCTCGATCGGGCACATGCGGCCGTAGTGCGAGGGGTGGACGTCGCGGACCTCGACGCCGGCGCGCTCACGCGACAGACCACCGGGGCCCAGCGCCGACAGACGACGCTTGTGGGTCAGACCCGCGAGCGGGTTGTTCTGGTCCATGAACTGCGACAGCTGCGAGGTTCCGAAGAACTCCTTGATCGCGGCCACGACGGGGCGCACGTTGATCAGGGTCTGCGGCGTGATGGCCTCGATGTCCTGCGTGGTCATGCGCTCGCGGACGACGCGCTCCATGCGGGAGAGACCGGTGCGGACCTGGTTCTGGATGAGCTCGCCGACGGCGCGGATACGACGGTTGCCGAAGTTGTCGATGTCGTCGGTGTCGAGGCGGATCTCGGCGGGCTTGCCGTCGCGGATGCCGTCGAACGTGGCGTCGCCGCGGTGGAGACGGACCAGGTACTTGATGGTCGCGACGATGTCGGCGACGGTGAGCACCGACTCCTCGATCGGGGTGTCGAGACCCAGCTTCTGGTTGATCTTGTACCGGCCGACCTTGGCGAGGTCGTAGCGCTTGGCGTTGAAGTAGAAGTTGTCGAGGAGCGCGCGCGCTGCCTCGGCGGCGACCTGCTCGCCCGGGCGCAGCTTGCGGTAGATGTCGCGGAGCGCGTCCTCCTTGGTGAGGATCGTGTCCTTCGCGAGGGTCTCCTCGATCGAGTCGTACCCGGCGAACTCGGCCATGATGTCTTCGCTGGTCAGGCCCAGAGCCTTGAGGAAGACGGTGACCGACTGCTTGCGCTTGCGGTCGATGCGGACGCCGACCTGGTCGCGCTTGTCGATCTCGAACTCGAGCCATGCGCCGCGCGAGGGGATGACGCGCGCCGAGACGATGTCCTTGTCGGAGGTCTTGTCGGGCGTCTTGTCGAAGTAGACACCGGGCGAACGGACGAGCTGCGACACGACGACGCGCTCGGTGCCGTTGATGATGAAGGTGCCCTTGCCGGTCTGGAGCGGGAAGTCGCCCATGAAGACCGTCTGGGTCTTGATCTCACCGGTGAGGTGGTTCATGAACTCGGCCTCGACGTAGAGCGGGGCCGCGTAGGTCTTGCCGCGCTCCTTGCACTCCTCGATGGAGTACTTCTCGGGCTCGAGGTACGGGTTGGTGAACGAGAGCTGCATCGTCTCGCCGAGGTCCTCGATGGGCGAGATCTCCTCGAAGATCTCCTCGAGGCCGCTCTGGAGGGCGACGTCGGTGCGGCCGGCGGCCTGCGCCTCGGCGAGGCGGGCCTTCCAGGCGTCGTTGCCGACGAGCCAGTCGAAAGACTCCGTCTGCAGCGCCAGCAGGTCGGGGACCGTCAGCTTGTCGGAGATCTTCGCGAACGAGAGGCGGGAAGCGCCGCGACCGTTCTTGGGGGTGGTGGTGGATGCGTTGCTCGCAGCAGCCAAGGGGATTACCTCCGTGGCCCGGGTGGGGCCGGTTCCTTGTCGTCAGGTGGAGTGCTCCCGGTCCGAGCTCTCGCGTCTCACGCCGTCGGACGGGGCGGAATCGCGCAGAGCACAAGCCGACCACCATATGAGGGCAAGGGGGACGGGAGCGCAACTACCAACTATAGGCGTCGCGACGCGCCATGTCCAGCGCAATCCTTGACGACCCCCGGATGCTGCGGTATAAATGCGCGCCACCCGAGGTCGTGGGTCACTCCCAGGCCCAGCTCGAGAGCACCGTGTCCGCGAGGCGACGTCGATCGTCGTCGGTGGTGTCGGCCGGAGACGCGATGGTGATGACGAAGGTCTGCTCGTCCTGCGTCGCGTAGTACTGGTCGATCAGCGTCTCCGCGCCGTCCTGCGCGAGCGTCGCCACGAGGTGGGCCGACTCGCTGCCCGCGATGTCGACACGATCCTCCAGCGACACGCCGGTGGCCCCGACCGCCTCGAGGCTCGCGGCCCCGTCGGCCTCGACATCGGCCGGCGTGATGACGCCGGGAGAGACGACCACGCTGATGTACCGACCGTCGGCGTCGGCGGACTCCGAGACGAAGACGTCGACCTGCCCGCCCGTCGGGTCCTCGGCGGGCACCGCCCAGCCAGCCGGCACGGCGAAGCTGTATCCGGTCCCTCGCACCGTCTCGCCGGGGGCGGCGTCGCTCGGCGAGGTCGCGGTGGGCGTCGGAGTTGCCGATGCCGAGCCGGGGGCGGAGGATCCGGAGGCCCCGTCGGTCCCGCCCGGCCGCGCGTCGCACGCCGCGAGCAGCAGCGCCGCCGAGATGAGCGCGGCGGCGATCGGAGCGATCCGGAAGCGCGTCATGCATCACACGCTAGGCGAATCCGCCGCGCCGGAACTCCCCTTGACACGGCAACGCGCCGCCAGCTGCGAGAGCGGACGGCGCGTTGGGGGAGTGCGGATCAGGCCCACGCCCACGAGGCGAGGACAGCGTCGTAGACCGCCGCACGGTCGGCCTCCGAGACGTCGGGGCTGAACGAGAAGGTCACGACGTAGGTCTGGTCGTCGTGCGACGGGTAGAACTGGTCGACGTTGTAGGTGACGTCCTGCTGCGTGACGGATGCCGAGATGTGGGCCGACTCGCCGCCGGCGATCGAGGTGCGCTCCTGGACGGTGACGTCGGTCGCGCCCGCCTGCCCCTCGAGCTCCTCGACGCCGTACTTCTCGACGTCATCGGCGGAGATCGCCTGCGGCGCGGGCGACAGCACGACGTTGACGTTGTCGGCGAACGTCGCCGAGGGGTCGGAGAGATCGGCGACGAACACGTCGACCTTCTCCATGCCGGGGAGCTGCTGCTCGGGGATCGCCCAGCCCTCGGGAACCGAGAAGCTGTAGCCGGTGCCCGTGATCATCTCGCCGGAAGCCGGCGCGACATCGGGCGCACTGGCGGCCGGAGCGGACGACGACGAGGACGAGGGGGCGGACGACGCGCCGGCGTCCCCCGACGCCGCGGTGTCGCCCGACTGCCCGCCGCATCCGGCGAGGAGAAGAGCCGCGGAGACGAGCAGCGCGGCGGAGGCGGTGGTCTTGGTGCGAGTCATGGCTTCGACGCTAGGGGACCCGCCGCATCCGCACGGGGTCTTGACACGGGGAGTTCTCCCCCTTGACGAATCAGCCTCGCTGAGCGGTACCCGCACCTCGAACCGTCGGACGCAACCGCACGCGATCGCCGGATCGGGCCTGCGCGAGCCGGCTCCGGCCCGTCGATGTCACGACACCCACGACGGGGTACCCGCCCGTCACGGGCGCGTCGACTCCGAACACGACGGGCTGGCCGGCCGGCGGAACCTGGATCGCCCCCGGCACCATCCCCTCGCTCGCCAGCTCCTCGCCGCGCGCGCGTTCGAGGCGTGGCCCTTCCAGGCGGATGCCGACCCGGTCGGCCGCCGCCGACACGACCCAGGTCGCCTCGGCGAGCAGGCGGCGGGACGAAGAGGTGAGCCAGTCCGAGCGCGGGCCGGTCGTGAACGGGATGTCGAGGGGAACGGCATCCGTGCCCGTCGGCGGCAGACCCCACGGATGCAGCGGCAGCGCGGGGACCGGTCCGGCGGTCTCGCGTCCGGCGGCGACGACGTCACCCGGCCGAAGCGGCGGCGGGCCGAGCCCCGAGAGCGTGTCGGTCGACCGCGAGCCCAGAACGCGGGCGATGTCCCATCCGCCGCGCACCGCCAGGTAGGCGCGGGTGCCCGCGAGGAATCCGTCGAGGCGCAGCTCGGCCCCGGCGGGCCACGCATGCACGACGTACGGGTCACCGGTCCGGCCGTCGATCTCGACCCGCGCCCACGCGCCCGTCACGACCACCGTCAGATCGCGTTCCGCCACGGCCCGGAAACCGCCGACGGCGATCTCGATCGCGGCCGCCCCGTCTCGATTGCCGACGAGACGGTTGGCGAGCGCCCAGGCGGCGGGGTCGGCCGCGCCCGCCGCGCCGACGCCCTCGGCGGCACGACCCGAGCGGCCGGCATCCTGAATCGTCGCCTGCGGGCCCGGCGAGATGACGCGGATGCCGCCGGGAGCGGTGACAGGCTCCGAGCGGGCGCCCGACTCCCCCGCAGTCGGCGACGCGGTGCGACCGGGCAGGGCGCCATCTGACCCGACGGCGCGGGCGCGCGCGGGATCGAATCGCACCGCGCCACCGGGAACGAGGAGCGCGGGCTGGGCGGCATCCGGATCGAACAGCGGCGCGTCCGTCGTGCCGATGAGCTGCCACCCTCCCGGGGTCTCGCGGGGGTACGCGCCCGAGAAGGCTCCGGCCAGACCGACCGACCCCGCCGGCACCCTCGTCCGCGGCGAGGGCCGGCGCGGGATGTCGAGATCCCAGCCCGCACCGACGAGATAGCCGAACCCGGGGGCGAAGCCCGTGAAGGCGACCGTCCAGTCCGTCGCGGCATGGCGGGCCGCGAGCGCCTCGGGACTGACGCCGAGCGCCGCAGCGAGGTCGCCGAGGTCGTCGCCGTCGTACCGGATCGGCAGCGTCACGGGCGCGGGGGCGGATGCCGGCGGCGCCGCTGACGAGGCAGCGGTCGAGACCCAGGTGCGGGCCGCGGCGAGGGACAGCGCGACGGGATCGACGCGGACGAGGACCGTCGCGGCCGCGGGCACGACGTCGATGACGCCCGCCGGCGGCGCAGCGGTCAGTCGCGCGTGCAGCGCCATCACCTCCGCCAGGTCCGAGACCTCGACGAGCACCGCGTCGGGCCCCATCGGCAGCATCCTCATGCCGGCGTCCCGGGCTCGGCACGCCGACGGCGACCCCGTCTGGGCGATCCTGCCGGCGAAGCGGGCCCGACGGTCACCACGGCGAGCGCACCTCGATCCCCGCGGCATCGAGCGCCGACCGCACCGCGCGAGCCATCGCGACGGCACCGGGGGAATCGCCGTGCACGCAGAGCGATGTCGCGTCGGTGTGCACCGTCTCGCCCGAGACCGCGACCACGACCCCCTCGGACGCGAGGCGCAGGGCACGCTCGGCGACGAGGCCCGGGTCGTCGAGCAGGGCGCCGGGAACCCCGCGCGGGACCAGCGAGCCGTCCGCGCGATAGCCGCGGTCGAGGAAGGCCTCGCGGTGGAACGGCAGGCCGGCATCAGACGCTGCCGACGGGATCGCACCGCCCAGACCCAGCACCGGGACCGCCCGGCCGAGCTCGGCCGACAGGTCTGCCACCGCAGCGGCGACGGCTCGCGCGGTCGCGGCATCCTCGGTCGCGGCGTGATACAGCGCCCCGTGCGGCTTGACGTAGCGGATGTCGCCGCCCGCCGCGGCGAGCGCACGCAGTTGCGCGACGACCTGCGGCCGCAGCACGTCAGGCTCGACGGCGACCCGCACCCGCCCGAACCCGGCCCGGTCGAGATAGGAGGGGTGGGCCCCGACCGCGACGCGGGCGGCAGCCGCTCCGGCCACGGCTGTCCGCATCGACGCCGCGTCGCCGGCATGCCCGCCGCAGGCGATCGACGCGCTCGACACGAGGGCGAACATCGCGGCGTCGTCCGCCGTTGCGACACCCTCGACCGTCTCGCCCAGGTCTGCGTTGAGGTCCATGGACCAACGCTAGCCCGCGCCGCCGTACCCGGCTGTGCCGTCGACAGGCTGAACACCTTCACCAGCCCCGCGAACGGCACCCCGGGGCGGATCAGCCTGTCCACGGCGCGAGCACACCCGGTCCGCGACACGACGCGACACGACGGGCCGGCGTTACGTCGATGTAACGGGTGGGCCCGACACGGTGCGCTCGGCGCCGCGGGCAGGCAGGATGGGCCAATGGCAGACTCCTCCACTCCCCTGCTGCGGGTGAGCGACATGGCCGTCGACTTCCGCACGCTCGAGGGCCCGGTGCACGCGGTCGAAGGCGTCGACCTCGAGATCTCAGCGGGCGAGACCGTCGCGATCGTCGGCGAATCGGGCTCGGGCAAGTCGACGACGGCGATGGCGGTGATCGGGCTCCTCCCCGGCAACGGGCGCGTCGTGCGCGGCAGCATCCGTCTCGACGGCGAAGAGCTCGTCGGGGCCCCCGAGAGCACGCTGCGCCGCATCCGCGGCGGGTCGATCGGACTCGTGCCGCAGGACCCCATGTCGAACCTCAACCCCGTGTCGAAGATCGGCACCCAGGTCGCCGAGACCCTGCTCGCGCACGGCCTCGCCACCTCGAAGGACGTCGACGCCAAGGTCGTCGAGACCCTCGCCGCCGCGGGCCTCCCGGATGCCGCCGAGCGCGCCAAGCAGTACCCGCACGAGTTCTCGGGCGGGATGCGGCAGCGCGCGCTCATCGCGATCGGGCTGGCGTGCAACCCGCGGCTGCTCATCGCCGACGAGCCCACGAGCGCCCTCGATGTGACGGTGCAGAAGACGATCCTCGATCAGCTCGGCCGGATGACGGGTGAGCTGGGCACGTCGGTGCTGCTCATCACCCACGACCTCGGCCTCGCCGCCGAGCGGGCCGCCCGCGTCGTCGTCATGCACCGCGGCCGGATCGTCGAGCAGGGTCCGGCCCGCCAGATCCTCGAGGACCCGCAGCAGCCCTACACGCAGGCTCTCGTCAAGGCGGCTCCCTCGGTCGCGGCGGTGCGGCTGCACCCGGAGGCCTACCGGGCGACGCCGCCCCCGGCTGCGGTGGCCGACCCCGCGGCATCCGCCTCCGCCGCACCTGCGGAGACGGCGGCACGGCGCGACAACATCGTCGAGATCGAGAACCTCACGAAGCTGTACAAGATCCGCGGGCGCAAAGACGACTTCGCCGCCGTGAGCGACGTCTCCCTCGCCATCCCGCGCGGCGAGACGGTCGCGATCGTCGGCGAATCCGGATCGGGCAAGACGACGACGGCCCGGATGCTGCTGAAGGTGATCGAGCCGACGTCGGGAACGATCCGCTTCGAGGGGCAGGATGTCGCCGGGCTGAAGGGGGCGCAGCTGCGCGAGTTCCGGCAGAGGGTGCAGCCCATCTTCCAAGACCCGTACTCGTCGCTGAACCCCATGTTCACGATCGAGCGGATCATCGCCGAGCCGCTGGAGTTCTACAAGCGCGGCACCGCGAAGGACCGCGCCGGTCGCGTGCGGAAGCTGCTCGACGACGTCGCCCTGCCGCAGACGATGCTGCGCCGTTACCCGTCCGAGCTCTCGGGCGGCCAGCGTCAGCGCGTCGCGATCGCGCGTGCCCTCGCGCTGAACCCCGAGCTGATCGTCTGCGACGAGCCGGTGTCGGCGCTCGACGTGCTCGTGCAGGATCAGATCCTCACGCTGCTGCGCGACCTGCAGGGCGAGTACGGACTGAGCTACCTCTTCATCTCCCACGACCTGGCCGTGGTGCGCCTGATCTCGGACTACGTCTGCGTCATGAAGGACGGCGCGCTCGTCGAGGCGGCGTCGAGCGAGGAGATCTTCACCAACCCGCGCGACCCGTACACGCGGCGGCTGCTCTCCTCGATCCCGGGCAACGAGCTCGACATCGCCTCCTGACCCGGCCGACGGCGATACAGCCGTCGGACCGCTGGGGCTGGTGCAGCCAGCGAAGACCGGTGAGGCGACACCAGCCCCACCGGTCCTGCAGGTGTATCGCAGAGCCGCGACCCCGGGCCGGGTCAGCGGGCGCGGGTGCGGGGGTCCATGGCCTCGCGCAGCGACTCGCCGAGCAGCGTGAAGCCGAGGGCGGTGATCATGATGCACAGGCCCGGGAGGAAGGCGAGCCACGGGGCGATCGCGAGCTCGTTCTGCGCGTAGGTGAGCATGCGGCCCCACTCGGCGGTCGCCGCTCCCCCGCCGCCGAGGCCGAGGAACGACAGCGCCGCGGCGTCGATGACGGCCGTCGCGAGAGTGAGCGTCCCCTGGACGATGACGGGCCCGAGGCTGTTGGGCAGCACGTGGCTCATCGTGATCTTGCCGCGGCCGAGCCCGAGGGTCTGCGCCGAGAGGATGTAGTCGGCGCTGCGCTGCTGCAGCATCGACGCCCGCAGGAGACGCGCGAAGATGGGCACCTGCGAGGCTCCGATGGCGATCATGATCGCGAGCTGCGACTGACCGAGGATCGCCGCGATCGAGACGGCGAGCAGCAGGTTGGGGACCGACAGGAGGATGTCGACGAACCGCATGACGACGGTGTCGACCCAGCCCCCGAACATGCCGGCGATCAGGCCCAGGAGCATGCCGCCGGCGAGACCGAACGCGGTCGAGATGACGCCGATGAGGAGCGAGGCCCGCGCACCCCAGATGAGCTTCGACAGCACGTCGCCGCCGAAGCGGTCGAGGCCGAGCGGAAAGCCGGCGATCTCGCCGGGACCGGGAATGTGGGTCGGGGTGACCTCGCGCGCGCCGGGGAGGGCCGTCTCGGGGTAGGGCGCGAGCCAGGGTGCGAGGATCGCCACGAGGAGGAAGACCAGCACGATGCCGGCGCCGATCCAGGCCACCGGGTTGCGGCGCAGGCGCGCGAAGACGTCGTGCCAGAACCCGCCGCCGGTGCGGGCCTCGAGCACCTCGTGCTCGGCGACGGCGGTGGCGGGTCCGTCGCCGGGGGCGGGCGGGAGCGCGTTGGTGCTCATGAGACCCTCACTCTCGGATCGATCAGGCTGTACGAGACATCGACGATGAGGTTGATGAGCGCGTAGATGACGGCGATGAAGAGGATGAAGCCCTGCAGCACCGGGAAGTCGCGGGCGCTGATGGCCCGGGCCAGGAACGAGCCGATTCCGGGGAACGCGAACACCGTCTCGGTCAGGATCGCCCCGGCCAGCAGCAGCCCGACCTGCAGGCCGACGGTCGTGGCGACCGGCAGCATGGCGTTGCGCAGGATGAAGCGGCCGCGGAGCGTGCGGCGGGCGATGCCCTTGGCCCGGCCGGTGCGCACGTAGTCGGAATTCTGCACCTCGAGCACCGAGGCGCGGGTGATGCGCACGATGATCGCGAGCGGGATCGTGCCGAGGGCGAGCGCCGGCAGGATGAGGTGCAGGACGGCATCCCAGGCGGCGTCGAACTCTCCGGTGAGCAGACCGTCGAGCACGTAGAAGTTCGTGTAGTGGGTCGCGTCGATGCGCGGGTCCTGGCGGCCGTCCGAGGGCAGCCAGCCGAGCTGGACGGCGAAGACGTACTTGAGGATGAACGCCAGGAAGAACACCGGGATCGTGACGCCGACGAGGCTCAGCACGACAGCGACGTGGTCGCTGACCTTCCCGTGGTGGCGGGCGGCGAGGTACCCGAGCGGGATGCCGATGCCGACGGCGAAGATCAGGGCGGCGATCGAGAGCTCGACGGTCGCCGGGAAGCGCCGGAGGAACTCCTCGACGACGGGACGCCCGGTCTCGATCGACGACCCGAAGTCGCCGGTGAGCAGCCGCCCCATATAGGTGGCGTACTGCTCGAGGATCGGCCGGTTGAAGCCGTAGAGCTCGTTGATCCGGGCGATCGCCTCGGGGGTCGCCTTCTCGCCGAGGAGGGCGACGGCGGGGCCGCCGGGCAGGGCGCGGACCCAGAGGAAGAGGAGGATGCTGAGCCCGAGGAGCGTGGGGATCAGCAGAAGCAGCCGTTGGCCGATGGTTCGCAGCAACGCGGAATCTTTCGGTCGAGGAGTGCGGGGCGGGCTCGCGCCCGAGGCGGTGGCCCGCCCCGCGAGGATCAGCGGGTCGTCGTCACTCGGTCAGGACGATGTCCGTGAACACCTCGTCGTTGACCGGGCTGGCCGGGTAGCTCTCGACGCGCGGGTCGAACGCGAGCGTCGGGGCGGGGTGGGCCAGCGGGACGCCCGGGATGAACTGGGCGACCTGCTCGTTGATCTGCTCGTAGAGCGCGGTCTGCTCCTCGAGGTTCGGCACGCCGCGTGCGGAGTTGAGCGCTGCGAACAGCTCGGGGTTGTCGAAGCCCCACTCGGCCGAGGGCGCACCGAAGAACACGCCGACGAAGTTGTCGGTGTCGTTGTAGTCGCCCGTCCAACCCAGCAGGTGGATGCCGTGGTCGGGGGTGCCGGTGATCTTGTCGAGGTAGTCGGGGCTCCAGGCATCCGTCTGCGGGGTCAGCTGCACGCCGACGTCGGTCAGCTGCGTCGAGATGACCGTCGCGATCTGCTCGGGGTCCGGCATGTAGGGGCGCGAGACGTTGACCGGGTAGTTGAAGGTCAGCGTCAGCGGGTTGGCCTCGGTGTAGCCGGCCTCGGCGAGGAGCGACTTGGCCTTCTCGGGGTCGTAGTCGTAGGTGGTGACGTCGGGGTTGTAGCCGTTGACGGTGTCGGGCATGAACTGCGTCGCGACCTCGGTGCCCTCGGGGAGCACCTGCGAGATCAGGGCCTCCTTGTCGATCGCGTGCGACAGGGCCTCCCGGACGCGCACGTCCTGCAGCTCGGGCTGCGCCTGGTTGAAGGCGAGGTAGAGGATCGTGAACGGCGGGCGCGAGACCATCGTGAAGCCGGCTTCTTCGAGCGCGGCGGTGTCGGCGGGTCCGACGAGGTCGTAGCCGTCGATCGATCCGGCCTCGAGGGCCTGGCGGCGGGCGGTGGGGTCGTCGATGACGCGGAAGATGATCTTGTTCACCTGGCCCGACTCACCCCAGTAGTCGTCGTAGGCCGAGAGCGTGAGCTCCTCGCCCGGCGACCACTCGTCGAACTTGTACGGACCGGTGCCCGTCGGGTGCCCGGCGCCGTACTCCGAGAGCGAGGGGGCCTCTTCGGTGCCGCCGATCTCGTCGGCACCGTACTCCTCGAGCGCCGTGGGGCTCTGCATGGCGAAGGCGGGCAGCGACAGCGCCGGGATGAAACCGGCGAAGGGCTGCTTCAGCTGGATCGTGGCCTCGAGGTCGGAATCGGCGCTGCACGACTCGAAGACGGCGGTGTCGGGGGTCTCGACGTAGCCGCGGAAGAGCTTGCCGTAGTAGTACGAGAGCGCCTCGCTCGCCGCCAGGCCCGTCCAGTTGTACCAGCGGTCGAAGTTCGCGCACACCGCTTCGGCGTTGAAGGGGGTGCCGTCGTGGAAGGTCACGCCCTCCTTCAGCTGGAAGGTGTGCGTCAGCCCGTCGTCGGACGACTCCCAGCTCTCGGCCAGCAGCGGCGCGGGGTCGGCCGTGCCGGGCTCGGTGCCGACGAGGCCTTCGAAGATCTGGCGGGAGACGCGGAAGGTCTCGCCGTCCTGCGCGAACGCAGGGTCGAGGCTGGCGGGGTCGGCGGAGGCGGCGAAGACGAAGGTGCCGTCGACGTCGGTCGCGGCATCCGTCTCGCCGCCACCTCCGCGCTGGCTGGTGCACGCCGAGAGAGCGAGGGCGCCGATGGCGACCGCCGCCAGTCCCGCGAGCGCGCGCTTGCGAGGAGTGGAGAGCATGGGGGTGTCCCTTTCTGAGGTCCGGAGCGGGCCCACCGCGGCGCACTCCGAGGTAATTGGGTCCGAACCTATACGGGCAGGAGGGTCGAAGTCATTACATCGATGTCTCGATCGTGTTTCGACTGCGCAGACCGGCTCGCGCGCATGCCGACCCGTGCCGATAGCGTTGAGGAATGGCACGAGCGCGCGTCGAGGAGTCCGGTCCGCAGGCACGCTTGTCCGACGGCACGATCGCGCGCATCGTGACGTCATCATTCACGTCCGGCTTCGAGCTCGACGTCGACGGGACCCCCCAGTCGCACGTCGACCTCGACGATCCGACCCACCTGCACTTCGAGTACATCGCCCGGATGGCGGCCGTCATCGACCGCCTGCGGATGCCGGGACAGCCGCTCACCGCCGTCCATCTGGGCGCCGGCGCGCTGACCCTCCCCCGGTACATCGCCCACACGCGGCCGGGATCGCGTCAGCAGGTGATCGAGCTCGAGCAGCCCCTCGTCGACCTCGTGCGCGAGGCGCTTCCCCTCCCCCGGGGCGCGCAGGTGCGCGTACGCATCGGCGATGCCCGCGCCGTCGCCGAGAAGCTCCCCCCGGGCCTCACCGGCGCCGCCGACCTCGTCGTCTCCGACGTGTTCGCGGGCGCGCAGACGCCCGCTCACCTGACGACGGTGGAGTACTACCGCTCGCTCGCGCGGCTGCTCGCGCCGACCGGCGTGCTCCTGGTCAACGTCGCCGACGGCGCCGGCCTCGCGTTCGCCCGCCGACAGGTCGCGACGGTGCGCGAGGTGCTCCCCGAGGTGCTGCTGCTCGCCGAGGTGCAGCTGCTGAAGGGGCGGCGCTTCGGCAACATCGTCATCGCGGCGTCGGCATCCCCGCTGCCCTCCGAGTGGCTGCCGCGCCTCATGGCAGCCGGGCCCTTCCCCGCGAAGGTCGCGCAGGGCGCGGAGATCGACGAGTTCGCCCGCGGGGCCCGGGTCTCGACTGACGCCGACGCGACCCCGTCGCCCAAGCCATCGGCATCCGTGTTCGAACGTTGACCGGCGCGGCGGGCGGGTGCTCGCGCCGCTTTCGACGAGACTGGGATCCACCGTTCTCGAATCGCGGAGGTGGATGACGGTGGGCTACATCCTCGGGTACGACCCGGACACGCTGCGGGAGATCGTCGACCCGGAGCAGTGCGCAGAGCGCCTGGCCGAGATCGGCGAGCAGCGCAGCCTGCCCGCGCTCCTCGAGCGCGTCTGGCTGCTGAAGGTGCTCGACCGGCTCGATGAGGCACTCGTCGTCGCGGAGCAGGCAGTGCGGGTGGCCCGCATGGCCGGAACCCGCAAGGATCTGCTGCGCGCCCGGGTGCTGCACGCGACGATCCTGCAGAACCGCGGTGCCTTCGCCGCGGCGATTCAGGAGCTGACGACGTGCGCGGAGGAGGCGGAGGGCCAGAACTGGCCGCTGCTCGCCGCGTTCGCCTACCAGCACCGCGGCAAGGTGTCGTACGACGCCGAGGAATACTCCGACGCCCGCACCGACTTCAAGCGTGCGCTCTTCCTCCGCCAGGAGGGCGGCGCTCCCGAAGACCAGCTCGAGTCGACCCTGCTCGCCGTCGATGCCGCCGAGCGGCGCCGTTCGCGTTCGATCGTCGCCAGCTGAGCGTCGCATCCCGCTGTCTCACCCCGCGCGTAGCGTCGACCGCATGAGTGATCTCGATCGGGTCCGGGTCTGGGCCGAGGCGCTGATCGCAGCGCATCTCGACGACTCGTGGACGTTCCGGTTCGACAACGCCAAGCGCCGCGCGGGCCAGTGCGACTACACGCGCCGGTGCATCAGCGTCTCGCGCTACCTCGCGGCGCGGTTCGACGACGACGAGAACCACCAGACCCTGTTGCACGAGGTCGCCCATGCGATCGCCGGACCGGCCGCCGGCCACGGTCGCGACTGGCTGCGCACGGCGCGCGAGCTCGGCTACGTCGGCGGCACGACCCATCGCGGCGAGACCGCCGTCGAGCTGGCGCCGTGGGTCGGCCACTGTCCCGCCGGCCACGTGGCCTACCGTCACCGGCGCCCGACCCGCGCCGCGTCGTGCCGGATGTGCGCGTCGTCGTATGACGAGCGCTTCCTCTTCCGGTGGGTGCGCCGCGAGATCTCCTCGGCCGACCGCCGCGCCGCCGCGACGCCGCGCTGACCCACTCTGCACCAACTCCTCAATTTCGGTCGCCGAGCCGTCGGACCCGGCCGCTGCGGGCTCGAACCTCGCGGATTCTGAGGAGTTGGCGTCAGGCGGCGGTGAAGACCCCGGCGCGGAGCACGGGAGCTACCGGGTCGACGCCGATCTGCGCGGCGGCGAGCGCGTCGTCGCGCAGCCCGCGCTCGAGCAGCTCTTGCCCCGAGCCGCTCGCCGTCAGCAGGTGACGCACCGCGCCGCCCAACCCGCGGAACGACTCGCACGCCGCGGCCGCCTCGGGTGAGGTGTGGTCGATCCCGAGCCGCGAGAGCGCGTCGACGACGGCACCCGCGCCGAGCAGATCCTCCACCGCGAACCGGAGCTCCGTCTCGCCCTCCGGGCCGGCGAGCTCACCGGCCGCGATCACCGCGATGCTCGTGCGGGCTCCGCGCCGCTGCTGCTCCGCGAGCACGGCGGCGGCCACGGCGTCGGCGTTGCGCAGGCAGCCGAGCAGAACCACCGAGTCGGATGCCGCGCCGGCGACGGCCGCACCGTTGCGCGAGACCGCAAGCGCGGCCTCATCCAGCGCGACGGTATCCCCCGCGGCCACCCGGGCCGAGACGGTCGACGAGAAGCGCAGTACATCGACCACGACGACGACATCGGCGGGCGCCACCCGGCGAAGGCCGGCGCCCCCCCAGTCGAGACGAACCTGATACCGGGACTGGTCGAACGGCGAGGATGCGGCGGGCGACGGCATCCGATCAGCCTACGACGGGGCAGACTGGGCTCATGCGCATCCTCCAGAAGCTCGTGCTCGACTGCGACGCCGACGCCGCCTGGCGTGCTCTGCACTCCCCCCGCGCACTCGCGGAGCTCTACGCACCGCTCATGGGGCTCGCGCCTCTCGCCGCCGAGGGCATGCCGACCTCGCTCGAGCCGGGCGCCGACGTACCGGTGCAGCTGTCGGCTCTCGGCGTGCCGGTCGGCCGGCAGCTGATCCATGTGTCGGACCGCGCGGTCGAGGAGCGGCGGCCCGGCGCGACGGACGCGTCGACGGTGCGGATCCTGCGCGACAGCGGCATCCCGCTGACCGGGCCCCTCTCGGTGCTCGACGTCTGGGACCACCAGATGGCGGTGTCGCCCGCACCCGGCGACCCCACCCGCACGCTCTGGCGCGAGCGCCTGGTCATCGGAGGCCTCGCCGCACCGGCGCTGTGGCCGATGCTCTGGGCGACGTGGCAGTGGCGGTCGACGCGCCTGCGCCAGGTCGCCCCGACCTGGGCCTACGACCCCGAACCCGCCGCCGATCCGGCACCGTGACGGCGGTCGCCGTGCGGCGGGCGGTGCCCGCAGACGCCGCGGCGATCGCGCGCGTGCACGTCCGCGGCTGGCATGAGACCTACACCGGACGGATGCCGCAGAGCATCCTCGACCGGCTCGATCTCGACCGTCTGACGCGGGTGCGGCGCGAGCTGCTCGGGCACGAGCAGCGGATCAGCGACCGGGAGTCGTCGGGTGCCGCGAGGCCGAACCACACCGAGCGCACGCACGACCTCGGCCGGACGTGGGTCGCGGTGACGGCCGGGTCGATCGTGGGCTTCGCGGTCAGCGGGTCGTCCCGCGACGACCCTCCCGTCGCGCCTGTCGAGCTGTACGCGATCTACGTGCTCGCCGCCCATCACGGCATCGGCGCGGGACAGGCGCTGCTGGACGCCGCGCTCGGCCACGAGTCCGCGTCGCTGTGGGTCCTCGCCGACAACCCGCGCGCCCGCGCCTTCTACGCCCGCAACGGGTTCCGCCCCGACGGCGCCGAGAAGGACGACACCAGCTGGGGCGAGAGCATCAGCGAGGTCCGGCTCGTCCGCGGATGAGAGACGAGCCGGACCGACCGACGGCGGAGCTTCGTCACTCGGCGAGCGCCTCCACCGGCGAGACGCGGGTGGCGAGGCGTGTGGGCACGACGGCGGCGACGAGCGTCAGCACGGCGGTGGCGACGACGACCCCGGCGACGGTGAGCCACGGGATGCCCGGCAGCACGAAGGTCGGGGCGAGCCACAGCGGCGGAACCCGCACCGAGCCCAGCAGTGACTGCGCGGCCGCCCAGCCGTAGGCGATGCCGAGGAGCAGGCCGAACACGACCGAGGTGATCGTGATGTGCGCCGCCTCGAACAGGACCATCGAGCGGATCTGACGTCCGGTCAGGCCGAGCGCGCGAAGCAACCCCAGCTCGCGGGTGCGCTGCACGACGCCGATGGTGAGCAGGTTGACGAGGCCGACGGCCGCGATCACGGCAGAGACCCCGACGAGCGCCATCATGACCGCGCTGAACGTGTCGAGCAGACGGGCCATGTCGCCCGACACCTCGCCGCCGCCCGACGCCGCCATGACGCCCTTGACCGACTCGCTGGCGACGGCGAACATCGTGACGAGCGTGACGCCCATGACGACGCCGATCGCCATGCGGCTCGACCGCTCGGGATAGCGCAGCGCGTTCTCGGCCGCGAGCCGGGCCGAGGCCGAGCGGCCGAAGAGCCGGCCCGTCAGGCGGAGCAGCGGCGGCATGACGAGCGCGGCGCCGAGGCTCAGCCCGGTGAACGAGGCGAGCCCGCCGAAGAACGCGACGACTACGCCGAGGGGCGTGACGAAGCCGGCGAAGATGCCGAGCGCGAGCAGCACCGCCCCGACGCCGAACAGCGACACCGCGGTGACGCGACGACGCGTGCGCCCGGCAGCCTCCTCGGCCGTGCGCGGCGCGGATCCTGCCAGCGCGGCGAGCGGCGTGACCTCGAGCACGCGACGCGACCCCGACCACGCGGCGATCCACGTCGTCAGCGCCACGATGAGAGCCGGCGCCAGCAGCACGGGCTGCACGACGTTGTAGTCGACGTTCAGGCCCCACGCTCGCGCGGCGATCTCCTGGAGGCCCACGGCCGCGGCGATCCCACCCGCGAGCCCGATCACCGCGCCGATCGCCCCGACGATGAGACCCTGCCGCGCGATGCGGGAGCGCTGCGAGCGAGCCGAGGCCCCGATGAGCCGCATGAGGGCGATCTGGCGGGTGCGTCCCGCCACGATCGTGGCGAACGTGTTCGCCGTCACGATCGCGGCGACGTACATCGCGACGGCGACCAGCAGCACGCTGAGGATCGCCACGACGATCACGATGGTCTCACCGCCCGAGAGGAAGGGATCGGCCATCAGCCACGCGCCGATCAGCCCGGTGACGGCGACCAGCAGCACACCGAATCCACCCGAGATCGCCGCGACCAGCACCGACGCGCCCATGCCGCGCTCGCGCAGCCACGCCCAGCGCCCGGACGCCGCGGCGGACGGGCGCGACCGGGGGCGCGTGCGCCCCGAAGCGGATGCCGCGGGCGGCGCCGTCACGGCGGTCATGCCGACACCTCTGCGGCGAGCATGTGGGCCGAGATCTGCTCGGCGCTCTGGCGGGGCTTGTCGGCGACGATGCGGCCATCGCCGAGGAAGATCACCCGGTCGGCGTGCGAGGCGGCCACGGGGTCGTGGGTGACCATCGCAATGGACTGACCGTGCTCGCGGCTCGCGGTGGCGAGGAGGGCGAGCACCTCGCGCCCCGATCGCGAATCGAGGTTCCCCGTCGGCTCGTCGGCGAAGACGAGGTCGGGCGCCGTCGCGAGAGCGCGGGCGATCGCGACGCGCTGCTGCTGGCCGCCCGACAGCTCGTGCGGACGGTGCCGCAGCCGCGCCCCGAGGCCGAGCGAGTCGACCAGTCCGTCGATGCGCGAACGTTCGAGCGCCGAGGGCGACCGCCCGTCGAGCTCGAACGGGAGGGTGATGTTGCCGATGACATCGAGGGTGGGGACGAGGTTGAACGACTGGAAGACGAAGCCGACGCGGCGGCGCCGCAGGATCGTGAGGTCGAGGTCCGACAGACCCGAGATCTCGGTGTCCCCGATCCACGCGCGACCCGAGGTCGGCGCGTCGAGCCCGGCCATGATGTGCATGAGGGTCGACTTCCCCGAGCCCGAGGGGCCCATGATGGCGGTGAACTCGCCACGACGGATGCCGACCGAGACGCCGTCGAGGGCGCGTACGCCCGATTCGCCGGCTCCGTAGGTCTTGGAGAGGTTCTGGACCCGGGCGGCGAGGCCGAGGTCGGTGGTCGAGATCTGCATGTCTCCGACGCTACGAACCGGGCCGGGCACCCGGCATCGGTCCCTCGTCGCGGGCCTGTACATCTCGCGGATGATCCCTCATCCGCAGCGCGACGTCAGGCGAGCCCGTGCTCGAAGGCGAAGACGACAAGCTGCACGCGATCCCGCAGGGCGAGCTTGGCCAGGATCCGGCTGATGTGGGTCTTCACCGTGGCTTCCGAGAGGAACTCGCGCTGGGCGATCTCGGCGTTCGAGAGGCCGCGCGCGGCCAGACCGAAGATCTCGCGCTCGCGATCGGTCAGCTCCGCGAATGCGGGCGGCACGGGCTTCTGCTCGGGGGCCGCGAACGTCGCGAACAGCTCGCGCGTCGCGGAAGCCGCGATGACCGACGAGCCGGAGTGCACCGTGCGGATCGCGGCGAGGAGGAACTCGGGGTCGGCATCCTTCAGCAGGAAGCCGCTCGCTCCCTGCCGGATCGCCCGCGCCGCTGCCTCGTCGAGGTCGAAGGTCGTCAGCATCACGATGCGCGGCGGCGCGCCGTCGAAGACCGGGTCGTCGAGCAGCTGCGCCGTGGCGGTGAGCCCGTCCATGACCGGCATCCGGATGTCCATCAGGACGACGTCGGGGCGCGTCGCCCGCACGACGCCGATGGCCTCGGCGCCGTCAGACGCCTCGCCGACGACCTCGAGGTCGGGCTGCGAGGCGACGACCATGCGGATGCCGGCGCGGAAGAGCGCCTGGTCGTCGACGAGGACGACCCGGATGGCGCTCACGCGGGGCCGCCGATGGGGAGGCTCGCGGCGACGACGAATGCGCCGCCCGTCGGGCCCACCTCGATGCTGCCGCCGATCAGCTGGGCGCGCTCGCGCATGCCGATGAGACCGTGTCCGCCCGTGCGCACCGGGCCGGTGGACTCGTTCACCGGCGAGAGCGGATTGCTCACACGCACCTCCACGCGATCGGGCAGCCAGGACAGGGACACGTCCACGGTACCGCCCGCGCCGTGGCGCATCGCGTTCGTCAGGGCCTCCTGCAGGATGCGGTACACCGCGATCTGCACGGCCGCGGGCGGCTCGCCCGGAGGGGCGGGGTCGACGTCGACGCGCAGGTCGAGACCGACGGCGCGCACCTGCGCGTACAGCACCTCGAGGTCCGCGACGGTCGGCTGCGGCCCCTCGCCCTCGCTGTGGCGGAGCTGGGTGAGCAGCATCCGCACGTCGGCGAGGGCGGAGCGCGCCGTCGACGAGATCGTCTTCAGCGATTCCGCCGCGGCCGTGGGGTCGGCCGCGGCGGCGTAGCGTGCGCCGTCCGCCTGAGCGATGACGACCGCGAGCGAATGGGCGACGACGTCGTGCATGTCTCGCGCGATGCGATTGCGTTCGAACTCGGCCGTCGCCCGCTCCTCGGCCTTCCGCTGCGCCTCGGCGTTGTCGCGCGCGCGCAGACCGACGCGGACCAGAGCGCCCACGGTCCACGCCAGGAGCAAGCCGAACACCGCCGCGACGAACAGCATCGTGCCCAGGACGAGGAAGTACATCAACTCGCCCCCCGACACGGCGATGGAGTATCTCGCCGAGGGGATGAGCAGGTACACGGTGATGGCCAGGGCGCCCCCGATCGAGGAGGCGAACCCGAGCCAGAACACCCGGTTCGTGCCGTACGCCGCACACGTGTAGAGCACCGCGAAGATGGCGATGTCGACCGGCAGCGGTGGCAGCTGCGCCAGCATCTGGAGGACCGCGCCCACCCAGGCCAGCGCGAGCGCGATCGGCGGCGAGAGCCGGCGCAGCGCGACCGCGGCACCGAACGGGACGACCAGGAGCATCGCGACGAGCGAGGAGAGCGGATCGTCGGGGATGCCCGTGCCGATGACGGCGACCCAGGTCACGAGCAGCATGATCGCCGCGAAGGCGACCGCTACGGCGACGTCGACATACAGCTGGTAGCGGCGGAGCGGACGGAGCACGCTATGACGGTACGCGAGCGCCACAGGTGCGGCATCCCTCTCGCGATGTATCCGGCGGCGAGCGCGACGAGCTCAGCGCGCGTAGACGCGCAGGCCGTCCGGGATCGCGCGGAGCCGCAGCCGGTAGTCGCCGGTGGGAGTCTCGGCCAGCTCGCCGTCGTGCGCGAGCACCGGCGTCGCCTCGCCGGGCCGGACGGTCAGCTCGATCTCGGAGACGACGGTTCGCTCGAGATCGGATGCCGGCGGCATGAGCCGCAGTGCGCGCATCACCGCGAGCGTGCGCCGGCCGAAGGCCAAGGAGGTCACCGCCCGCAGCCGCGTGCCGCGGGCATGGTGGAGACGGACGTCGAGCACGGGCTCGTCGAGGCTCGCCCGACGCATCATCGCGATGCGGCGGGGGTCTCCCCGTCCGATGCCCGCGAACACCGACCAGACCACGGCCCGGCGGCCGTCGCGCACGATCGTGATGCGATGGGCACCGTGGATCTCGCGCCACGCCGCGATCGCGCCGCCCCACCATTTGCCGAGGCTCGTGCGCTTCTCGCGTTCGGCGAGGAGCTCGGGATAGGCGCCGAGGGACACCGCGTTGAGCACGGTCACGGGATCGCCGTCGTCGATGACCGCCTCGGCGACGACGACGCTGCGCACCGAGCCCGCGTCGTACGCATCGAGCGCCGCCTCGACGGTGTCCACGCCGGCGGCCCGCGCGAAGTGGTTGAAGGTGCCGCCCGGCAGCACGAGCAGCGTCAGGTCGTGACGACGCGCGAGGTGCGCGGCACGCGAGACCGAGCCGTCACCACCGAGCACCGCGAGCACCGTCGGCGCATCGGCGGCCGACATGGCCGACGCGACGATGTCGTCCATCGACGACTCGCCCAGGCTCTCGATCCGCGCCTCGGACAGCCGCCGCCGGATCTCGGGCAGCGGATCGGGCCGGACCACCGACGTGCCCGCTCGGGAGTTCGTGATCACCAGCACGCCGCGCCCGTCCGAGGTGGAGGCGTCTGCTGCGGGCGCGCCGGCTGCGGATTCGGATTCGGCGGGGCGATCGGTGGGCATGGAGTGACGCTAACGCCGCGGAGGCAGCGACGGCGACGGCTTGACAGTCCCGCCCGACCCCGGCGGTCAGGGCTGACCGCGATACAACTGTCGGATCGGCGGTGCGGGAGTGGCGTGAGCGACAGGCGGAGGCAACAGCAGCCCCACCCGCCCGGCAGATGTATCGCCGCATCGTCGTATCTCGGGCGTCGTAGAGTCGCAGGCGTGATGCGGTCGAACGATCTCCTGACCATCGGCGAGGTGAGCGCGCGCACCGGGGTCTCGGTGTCCGCATTGCACTTCTACGAGCGTCACGGGCTCATCAGCTCGACCCGCTCGGCCGGCAACCAGCGTCGTTTCAGCCGACACATGCTGCGCCGCATCTCGCTCATCCTCGTCGCGAAGCGCCTCGGCATCCCGCTTGCCGAGGTCGCCGACGCCTTCGCATCCCTCCCCACCGAGGCCGAACCCAGCAGCGACGACTGGAAGCGGGTCTCGCGAGCGTGGAAGATTCGCCTCGAGGAACGGCGCGCGGCGATCGAATCTCTCGAACGCGAACTCGTGGGATGCATCGGCTGCGGGTGCCTGTCGATGCGGTCGTGCGACCTGCTCAACCCCGGCGACGCTCTGGGAGCCGAGGGCAGCGGGCCGCGTCGCGTCGCGCCCGCGCTTCGACACGTGCTCGACGACGACGCGGCCGCTCCGTCATGAGGGTAGGTCGAGGCGTCGCCTGATTCCCGGCGCATCGAGGCCGTGCAGGCGTGCGTGGTCGGCCGGGGTGCCGTAGCGGCGCTGTTCCCCGATACCGACGCCGACGTGCTGGATGCGGATGCCGCTCCCGCCGAGGGCGGCGCCGACCGCGGCGGCGGTGGTCCCCTCGAGGAAGGGCTCGAGGATCACGACCCGGTCGAACCCGGCACTCAGCTCGCGTAGACCATCACGGTCGAGCGGCACCGGCGTCGCCGTGTAGGCGACCGCGTGCCCCTCACCCGCCGTCGCCTCGAGCGCGGCGTCGAGGAGGGGGCCGATGGCCAGCACGAGCACACCCGATCCCCCGCGCACGAGGTGGATCCGCCCGTCGGTCGGGAACGCCGTCCGGTTCGCCTGCGTCGAGAGCCGGATGTACTGGCGGTCGCCCGATGTCGCCGCCGCACGGGCCAGCGCTTCGACCTCGTCGGGGTGCCCCGGGGTGTGCAGCCGCCACCCCGGCAGAGTGCCGAGCAGGGCGATGTCGCCGGGGCACTGATGCGTGCGCCCTTCGGCTGCGGCGTCATAGCTCGCACCGATCGATACGAGCACCGCGCCGAGATCCTGGTGCGACAGGTCGAGCTTGATCTGCTCGAAGGGACGCTCGACGAGGAAGGGTGCGTAGGTGTGGACGAAAGGGCGGAGTCCGGCGAGCGAGAGCCCGGCGGCGACCCCGATCATCGCCTGCTCGCGAATGCCGACGTTGACGACGCGGTCGGCGGCCGGGGCTCCGGCCGCCAGATCGAGCGGGCCGATGTCGGCGAGGACGAGAGCCGTGCGCTCGTCGGTGTCCAGCAGGTCGGACATCGTGGCGGAGAAGCGGGCGCGCATCAGGATCCCTTCGCCGCGGTACGGACGACGGTGACGCGCGGCGCCGCGCCGCCCGCGTCGAGGGTCGCGGCGAGCGCGGCGTGATCGCGGGAGTCGACCTCGGCGGCATCCCATCCCTCCATCGCGAACCGGCGTGCGATCCCGCCGGGCCATCCGAGCGACGCCGAGGAGTTGTCGATGACGATGACGTGCAGGCGGGTGAGGACGAGGCGACCTGCGACGGCGATCGCCTCGTGGTTGCTGCCCTCGTCGAGCTCGGCGTCGCCGATCAGGACGAACACGCGGCCGGGAGTGCCGGTGATGTCGAGGCCGCGGGCGAGGCCCACGGCGATCGGCAGTCCGTGCCCGAGCGACCCGGACGAGATCTCGACGGCGGGGATGAGCAGACGGTCGGGGTGGTGGCCGAGGGGCGAATCGACGCCCGCGAGATCGTCGAGCCAGCCGTCGGGCATCAGGCCGCGCGTGGCCAGCACGGCGTAGTACGAGGCTGGGCCGTGCCCCTTCGACAGGAGGAAGCGGTCGCCGGCTTCGGGGCGCAGCACGCGATCGTGCAGCACCCACAGGGCGTCGAGGGTCGAATGCGCCGCGGGGCTGTGCTTCTCGTCGCCGGTCACCCGCGCGAGGCGGTCGAGCAGAGCGGCCGGCAGCCGTTCGGTGAAGGAGTCGGGTTCAGTCATGGTCATGGTTCGAACGGTAAAACCTCAAGCTCAGTTGAGGTCAAGCTCGCGGTGATCGATACATTCGTCGGGCGGCTGGGGCTGCTGTCGCGTCGCAGCGCCGCCGAGACGACACCAGCCCCACCCGCCCGACGGGTGTATCGGCACGGTGCACCGGCACCGCCGTCGCCGAAAGCTCGGCGTCCGGTTAGGCTGACGCCAACCTGACCACCGCTCCCGCGCGGGAGCCGTACCTCGTAGATCGGAGGTTCCCCATGTCCATCGCTCAGACGCACCCCACCCCCGGTGCCACCAAGACGATCATCGGCGAGCCCGAGGTCGTCGAGGACGGCGGCGCGGTCGACGCCCTGAGCATCGCGCTCGCCGACGGCGTCGAGCACGACCCCGCCTGGATCTCGCTGCGCGACGCTGCGACGGCCCTGCAGCAGCTGCAGGCCGCCGACGGCTCGGTGCCCGATCCCGGGGACCATGAGACGGCGCGGCGCCACGTCGCGGCGATCACCGCCGCGATCGGCCGCCTCGCGCCGCGGTTCCCGCACGACGCGGACTATCTCACCGCGTCGATCCGGGACTTCGAACGATGGGCGCGGTCCGATCATCCGGACGGCGCGGCTTCGACGGAGGGGGCATTCGGCGTGCCCGATTTCCTCGACTCGCTCGTGGCGTTCCAGCCGCAGCTCCACCGCGTCGACGGCATCCGCCACCTCGTCGTGTTCCCGATGTACACGCAGAACGGCTCGCGCGACCGGCACGTCGAGGCGCTGCTCGTCGAGGCGATCTGGCCGGAGGAGATCGCGCGCCTCGAGACGATGTATCCGAACCGGCTCTTCGTCTCGCTGCGACTGCTCGACTTCACGGCCGGCTACGACACCGACTCGGCGGTGCTGTTCCCCGAGACCGTCGCGATGCGCGAGATTCCGCCGTTCACGTGGGGGGCGATCTTCCAGGACCGCGAGGCAGCCCGCTACCGCCGGGTCGTGCGCGCCGCATCCGAGATCACGAAGCTCGACCTGCCCGCCGAGGCGGCGGAGATGCTCGACGACCAGGCGCTCACCGAACGGGCGTTCGTGATGTGGGACCTCATCCACGACCGCACGCACATGCGCGGCGACCTGCCGTTCGATCCGTTCATGATCAAGCAGCGGATGCCGTTCTTCCTGTACTCCCTCGAAGAGCTGCGGTGCGATCTGACGGCGTTCCGCGAGTGCGTCGCGCTCGACCGTCGACTGAGTGCCGAGACGGATCTCGACCCGGTCGACGCCGAGCTGCTGCGCCTGGCTCGCCTCGTGCAGTACGCCGTGATCTTCGACCGGATCTTCCGGTTCGCGATCACCGGCACGCGCGTGCGCAACTACGACGGACTCGGCGGCCAGCTGCTGTTCGCGTGGCTGCACCGGCGGGGCGTGCTGCACTGGACCGACACCGCTCTCGCCTTCGAATGGCAGGAGGTGCCGGATGCCGTGGTCGCCCTCGGCGACGCGATCGACCGCCTCTACTGGGAGTCGATCGACCGCCCGAAGACCGCGCACTGGCTGGCGGCGTACGACCTCGTGCGCTCCGTGCTCGAACCTCACCCCGCGTCGGTGTGGGCGCGCGGTCTGCCCCACGACGTCCTCGCGGGCGCGCCGAAGGGCTACACCGACGCGGTGCTGGACGACGAGTTCCCGCTGTCGATGTTCTACGAGGCGCTCGAGAAGAAGATGCGCGACGTGATCGCGTCCACGCGCGGCATCCGCGGCTGACCCGCACACGGGCCGGAGGCCGCGCCCGAGGCTGAAAGGATGAGGTCATGACCTCCCTGCACGACACCTCGGTGCGCGGCTTCGCGTCCGACAACTACTCCGGCATCCACCCGGAGGTCCTCGCGGCGATCACCGCCGCCAACGACGGCCACCAGACGGCCTACGGCTCGGACGTGTACACCGCCCGGCTGCAGGAACTCGTCGGCGAGCACTTCGGCGCGGGCGCCGAGGCCTTTCCGGTCTTCAACGGCACGGGTGCCAACGTCACGGCGCTGCAGTCGATGCTGCCGCGGTGGGGCGCCGTGATCGCCGCGTCGACCGCGCACATCAACGTCGACGAGGGTGGTGCCCCCGAACGAGTCGGCGGCATCAAGATCCTCAACGTCCCCACAGATGACGGCAAGCTCACCCCTGAGCTCATCGACCGCGAGGCCTGGGGCTGGGGCGACGAGCACCGCGCGCAGCCGCTCGTCGTGTCGATCACCCAGTCGACCGAGCTCGGAACGCTCTACACGCCCGACGAGCTGCGGACGATCGCCGACCACGTGCACGAGCGCGGGATGCGGCTGCACATGGACGGCGCGCGCATCGCCAACGCCGCCGCGGCCCTCGGCCTGCCGCTGCGCGCCATCACGCGCGATGTCGGTGTCGACGTGCTGAGCTTCGGCGGCACGAAGAACGGCGCGATGCTCGGCGAGGCGATCGTCGTGCTCGACCCCGCGGCATCCGAAGGACTCACCTACCTGCGCAAGCTCAACATGCAGCTGTCGTCGAAGATGCGCTTCGTCTCGGCGCAGCTCGTCGCGCTGCTCGAGAACGACCTGTGGCGCCGCAACGCCGAGCACGCGAACGGGATGGCGCAGCGCCTGCGCTCGGCGGTCGAGGCGGGCCTCGCCGACGGCTCGGTGCGGGGCGTGGAGTTCACGCAGCCGACGCAGGCCAACGGTGTGTTCGCGGTGCTCCCCGAGGGCGTCGCCGACCGGCTGCGCGAGTCGTTCCGTTTCTACGATTGGGATGAGGCACGCCGCGAGGTGCGGTGGATGTGCTCGTTCGACACGTCGGCATCCGACGTCGACGCGTTCGTCGCCGAGCTCGCGCGCCTGACGACCGACTGACCACCTCCCGCGTTCGCCCGACGGGCGGCAGAGAGCCGCGGCGGATTCGATCCGACCGCGGCTCTCGTGCGTTCAGGCGGGGGTGACGCTGAAGCTCCACGTGACGCCGAACCGGTCGGTGAGCATGCCGAAGCCCGCGCTCCACGCGGACGCGGCGAGCGGCTCGACGATGATGGCATCCGTCGCGAGCGCGTCCCACGGGCCGCGGAGTTCGTCGAGGCTCTCCGAACCGACCGAGACGAAGCACGCCTGATCGGTGATGGTGGCGTTGTCCTGACGCCGCGTCGAACCGCCGCCGGCGATGGATCCCTCGGTGCTGCCCGGGATGTCGTACGCCATCACACGGAAGCCGGTGTTCCCGGCGACGAGGCCGAAGACGACGGCATCCGCACCAGGGAGGTCGGCGGGCATACCGACCTCGGCGTACGTCGTGATCGAGACGTGTCCGTCGAAGGCGGCGCCGTAGAACTCGAGTGCCCGACGGGCGTCGCCGCGGAAGTTGAGGTGAGGGGTGGTCTGAATGGTCATCGCTGCTCCTGAGGAAAGGGCCGGCCCGATCGGCTCGACGACCTCACCCTGACAGCCCTTCCGGTCAGCTTTTGTCCGCAAGGGGCGGATACGGTGAGGCGATGACGACGACCTCGCGACTGCTGACCCTGCTGTCGCTGCTGCAGGCCCGCCGCGACTGGCCGGGCGGAGTCCTCGCCTCGCGGCTGGGGGTGAGCGATCGCACGGTGCGACGCGACGTCGAGCGCCTCCGCGAGATGGGCTACCGCATTCGGGCGACCACCGGGCTCGACGGCGGGTACCGGCTGGAGTCCGGCAGTGAGCTACCGCCGCTGCTGTTCGACGAGGACCAGACCGTAGCCGTGGCCCTCGCCCTGCGAACCGCTCCCGCCCTGGGCGCGGGCATCGGAGAGGCCGCGGCACGCGCGCTCGCCACGATCCGGCAGGTCATGCCCTCGCGACTCCGGCACCGCCTCGACGCCCTGAGCCCGACCGTCGTGGGCCGTCCGGGGGATGCCGCCGCCGCGGACGTCTCGCTCGAGGTTCTGTCGACGCTGGGGAACGCCATCCGCGACGGTGTCACGGTGCGGTTCGACTACGGCGAGGTGCGCGACGCGGATGCCGCGGGGTCCGCGCCGACCCGACGCGCGGAGCCGCATCATCTCGTGGCGTCGGGCGGCCGCTGGTATCTCGTCGCGTGGGACCTCGACCGCGACGATTGGCGCCTGTACCGGGTCGACCGCATTCGGCCGCGCACACCGCTCGGCGGTGGCTTCGCGCGGCGAACGGTGCCCGGCGGTGACGTCGACGCGTTCGTCTCCGCGCGCTTTCGCGGGTCGGACACGGCGGAGTGGCCCTGTCGCGGCTCCGTCGTAATGCACCTGCCGGCATCCGCGGTCGCGCCGTTCGCGGGCGATGGCACGGTCACCGCGCTCGACGACGGGCACTGTCGGCTCGAAGCCGGGTCGTGGTCGTGGACCGCGCTCGCGGCCTCGTTCGGGCGGTTCGACGCCGAGCTCGAGGTCGTCGGTCCGCCCGAGCTCGCCGACGCGTTCGCGTTCCTCGCCGCGCGCTACGCCCGCGCTGTCACCACCTGACGGATCACCGGCCCGACGGCCGCCGCTCAGACGCCCGCGAGCCAGGCCCGGTAGGCGTCGAACGAGTACGGGCGACCGAGGAAGGCGGCGACGAGGTCGGCCGCGTCGCGGCTGCCACCCGGCTCGAGGATGCGCTCGCGGTAGCGGGTCGCAACGGCCGGGTCCATGAGGTCGTCGCCGAACGCCGAGAGCAGGTCGCGGGCGATGACGAGGCTCCACTGGTACGTGTAGTAGCAGGCGCCGTATCCGGTGAGGTGGCCGAAGCCCGCGTACGTGTGCCCGTTCGGCAGCGGGTGCACCGGCGACGACGCGCGGTACCAGCCCTCGACGGCCGCCTGCAGGTCGCTCGGCCGCTCGACGTGCAGGCCGTACGAGACGTTGGCGTGTCCGAGCTGGCGGGTCACCTCGAGGGCGCGACCGAAAGCGTCGGCCACCCGCATCCGCTCGACGAGGTCGGCCGGGATCGGCTCGCCGTCGGCGTTGCGCGCGAACGTCGCCAGCACACCGGCATCCCACGCCCACTCCTCGAGCAGCTGGCTCGGCGCCTCGACGAAGTCCCACTCCGTCTCGATGCCGCTGAAGTCGGCCCAGACGGCGTCGGCGCCGCCGAGGATGCCGTGGACGAGGTGCCCGAACTCGTGGAAGAACGTCACGACCTGGTCGTGCTCGAGGAGTCCCCGCGAGAAGTTGCAGAGCAGTACGCCCTCGGGAAGCGAGCGGCCCGCGATGCCGGGCGCGAGGTTGAAGCACGCGGCGTGGTTGTACTTTCCTTCGCGCGGGTGAAGATCGAGGTGGATCCGACCGAGCCGGCGCTCGCCGCGGACGACGTCGTAGCTGCGGACGTCGTCGTGCCAAGCACCCGCGTCGACGGGGACGTAGGCGACGTCGAGCAGTCGCTCCGTGACATCGAGCACGCCCGCCAGGACGTTGTCGAACGCGAAGTAGGCGCGCACTGCCTGCGCGTCGACGGCGTAGTCCTCGCGCTTCAGCGCGCTGAGGAGGTACCAGAGGTCGGCCGCGGTGACCGCCTCGGCATCCGGCTCGTCGACGCGCAGCCGCGCGAGCAGCCGGTCGTACTCAGCGGCGGCGGCCTCGCGGGTGGCTGTATCGATGTCGTCGAGGAACGACCGGATCGCCGCGCTCGAGCCGATCATGCGCGTCTCGGTCTCGTAGTCGGCCCAGTCGCCGTAGCCGAGCAGCTCCGCGCGCTCGGCGCGCACGGCGAGCAGTTCGGCGAGCACCGGGTCGTTGTCGGGCCAGGCGAGGTCGTTGTAGACCGACAGCAGTGCCGTGCGCGTCGACCGGCGCACCGCGAACTCGCGCACCGGCATGAGGTCGGTGTACTCGGTCGTGAGGGTGATGAGGCCCTCGTCGTCGACCGGGTGAGCGTCGATGAAGTCCTGCGGCAGCCCCTCCAGCGCGTCGGCGGGGAGCTTCAGCTCGCGCCGGCCGTCGCGGATGTTGCGCGAGAAGGTCAGCGAGAGCTCGGTGTCACGCTCGGCCAGCGCCCGCAGCCGTTCGCGTGTCGCCTCGTCGCGGTCGACGCCGCCGCGGCGGAAGTCGCGCTGGATGTGAGCGAGCAGGCGGCGGGCGGCGGCATCCAGCCCGTCGGTCGCGAGGCCGTCGAAGACGGCGAAGAGAGCGGGGTCGAGCGCCCGCTCGGAAAGCAGGGCGTCGATGGCCTGCACCCGGGCCTCGGCGGCAACGCGGACGTCGGCATCGGGGTGCGACTCGCTCAGCAGGGATGCCTCGGACGCCGCCTCGGCGATCGCGATCGACGCCTCGTTCCACAGCTGCAGACGGGCCAGGGGCGACAGCTCACGCCCCGCGATCAGCTGCGAGTCGATCTCGCGGACGCGGGCGATGCGGGCATCCGGGCGCTCGGCGGCGAACGCGAGCCATCCGGCGGTGTCGGCGGGGAAGGCGAGGGGCTTCGGATCGGTCATGACCCGAGCCTACGCAGGAGCGGGCCTCAGCGAAGAGCACCCACCGAGGCGAGCGCGAGGCGGATGAGCGTGCCGCGGCCACCCTCCATCTCGGCGGCGAGGGCGTCGGATGCCGCTTCCACGGGGTCGAGCCATGTGACCTCGAGAGCATCCTGACGGGGCTCGCACGTGCCCGTGACCGGCACGACGAAGGCGAGCGACACGGCGTGCTGGCGGTCGTCGTGGAAGGGGCTGACCCCGGGGATCGGGAAGTACTCGGCGACCGTGAAGGGCGTGGGCGACGCGGGCAGGAGCGGGAAGGCCATGGGCCCGAGGTCGTTCTCGACGTGCCGGAACAGTGCGTCGCGGATCGTCTCGCCGTAGCGCACGCGGCCCGAGACGATCGTGCGCGTCATCTCCCCGACCGGCGTGGCACGGAGCAGGATGCCGACCTGGGTGACGGCCCCGAGCCCGTCGGTGCGCACCGGCACCGCCTCGACGTAGAGCATCGGCAGCCGGCGGCGCGCTTCGGTGAGCTCGACGTCGCTGAGCCAGGCCGGGTTCGTGGCTCCGCCGCCCGGGGCTCCGCGCAGCGGGTCGGCCGGGAGCGACGACTCGCCGCGCTCGTCGGGATCGGGATCGGGGGTGCGCACGGCCATGCCTCATGTATACCAATGACCCCCGGCGGTGTCGGATGAGGCTGGCAGGATGGTCGCATGTCGTCCGATCCGGTCCTCGATCCTGCGGCCGTGCGCTGGTCGGCCGCTCCCGCCGACCGCGATCGCCGCCCGTTACTGGTGATGGTGCACGGCTACGGCTCGGATGAGAACGATCTGTTCGCCCTCGCGCCGCACCTGCCGGCCGAGTACGTCGTGGCTGCGGTCCGCGCCCCGCTCACCCCGCCCTTCCCCACGCCGGGGTGGTCGTGGTACCCGATCGAGGGCCTGAACGGTCGCGATCCGCACGCGGCGACGGCATCCGCCCGCGCGCTGACGGCGTGGATCGACGCGGAGCGGGGCGATGCGGCATCCGTCGGGCTGCTCGGCTTCTCGCAGGGCGGGGTCATGGCGATCGAGGCGCTTCGCCTGCGCCCGGACGACTACGCGTTCGCCGTCACCCTGTCGGGCTACGCCAATCCTGGCGATCTCGACACCGACGCCGAGCTCGCCGAACGCCGCCCGCCCGTGTTCTGGGGTCGCGGGGCGCTCGACGATGTCATCCCGCCCGCACTCGTCGCACACACGGCGCAGTGGCTGCCCGGCCGGGTCGACCTGAGCGGCCGCGTCTACCACGATCTCGGACACGCCGTCTCGGCGGAGGAACTGCGCGACGTCGCGACGTTCCTGCACAAGCAGCTCCCGTCGGCGTAGACTTCCCGGGCCCCTGTCCCGAGTGTGAGGAACGACCGTTGATCGGTTTCGACGCGACCGCGCTGTGATCCCGCGCTGATCCGTCGACCCTTCGGGCGTCCGACCTGGCCAGCGCATTCTCCGATTTCCGCGCTGGCCGCCGGACCGTTCCATCCCCGGTCGGGGTGTCTTCGGTGTCGGTCGCGCCTGCGCCCGACGACATCCGAGGAGGCAGTCATGCCCCATCCCGCTCCCGCGGTCGTCCTCGACCGCATCACCCTCATCCACCCCGACGGCACCCCCGCCGTACGTGACGTGTCGGGAACCTTCGGTGCCGCGCGCACCGGCCTCGTCGGCCGCAACGGCTCGGGCAAGACCACGCTGCTGCGACTGATCGCGGGCGAGCTCGCGCCGACCTCCGGCTCGGTCATCACGTCCGGACGGGTCGAGCTGCTGCCGCAGCGCTTGACCCTCGACATCGGGCGGCGCGTCGCCGACCTGCTCGGAGTCGCTCCCGTCGTCGACGCCGTGCGCGCCGTCGAGTCGGGAGACGTCCACCCGCGCCACTTCGACACGATCGGCGACGACTGGGATGCCGAGGCACGAGCGGTCGCCGCGCTGACCGCGGCCGGTCTGCCGCCGGGAGCGCTCGACCGCCGCGTCGGAGAGCTCTCCGGCGGTGAGGCGGTTCTCGCGGCACTCGTCGGCGTGAGACTGCGCGGAGCCGAGATCGCGCTGCTCGACGAGCCGACCAACAACCTCGACCGCGACGCGCGCGAGCGGGTCGGCGAGCTCGTGCGAGCGTGGCGGGGTGCGCTCATCGTCGTCAGCCACGACACCGCGCTGCTCGAGCTGATGGACGACACCGCCGAGCTCTACGGCGGGGCGCTCGATACGTTCGGCGGGCCCTACTCCGAGTGGCGAGCCTGGCGCGACGACGAGCAGGCGGCGGCGCGCGCCGCGGAGACCGCCGCGGCGGCGGCCCTCCGGCGCGAGCGGCGCGACCGGGCCGAGACCGAGACGAAGCTCGCGCGGCGTGCCGCGATGGGAGCGAAGGCGCAGCGCGAGAAGCGCGTGCCTGGGATCGTCGCCGGCAACCGCGCGTCGGCCGCGCAGGTGTCGGCGGGTCGCGCGCGCGGCGAGGCATCCGATCGGGAAGCCTCGGCTCGGGCGGCCCTCGATGCGGCAGGGCGGCGGGTCCGCGACGACGACGCCGTGCGGATCGACCTGCCCGATCCCGGCGTCGCGGCGGGCCGGCGCCTCGCGACGATCGGCGATGGCGAACGCTCGTGGGTCGTGCAAGGGCCCGAGCGTGTCGCGCTCGTCGGGCCGAACGGCACGGGGAAGACAACGCTGCTCGAGGTGCTGGTGCGGTCGGCGGACGCTAACTCCTCAGAACCGGGTGCTGCGGCATCCAATCGTCGCTCGGGCGGCCCCGGCGCGCCCGATCTGAGGAGTTATGGCACGGCGGTCGCGCATACCGACCGCATCGGCTACCTGTCGCAGCGGGTCGACGGGCTGCGGGATGAGGCGACGGTGCTCGACAGCGTGCGCGCGGCCGCGCCCGCCGCCACCGACGTCGAGCTGCGGAACCGGCTCGCGCGATTCCTGCTGCGCGGCGACACCGTGCTGCGCCCGGTCGCGGCACTGTCGGGCGGGGAGCGGTTCCGGCTGGCCCTGGCCTGCGAGCTGCTGGCCGATCCCCCGCCGCAGCTGCTGGTGCTCGACGAGCCGACGAACAACCTCGACCTCGACACGGTCGAGCAGCTCGTGCAGGCTCTCGCCGCCTACCGCGGTGCCGTGCTGGTGGTCAGCCACGACGATGGCTTCCTCGCCCGCCTCGCGCCCACCCTGATGCTCGAGCTGCGCGACGGCCGGCTGAGCGAGGTCCCCGCTGGCCCGTGAGCCGAGGCCCCGTTGGGCCGGTGTCACCGTCGAGGTCCCAGTTGGGCCGGGAATCTGCGCCCGATTCCCGGCTCAAGTGGGACCTCGCGGGGTAGCGCGCGGGCAGCGGGGCACGGCGGGACCTGGCACGGCGGATGCCGCGGGCGCAAGGCCGCGCCGATGTCGGAGGTCCGCGCGAAGATGAAGGCATGGCCGATGTGCTCGCCCGATTCTCCGCGCCCACCGCGGACTGGTTCCGCGGCGCGTTCTCGAAGCCCACGTCGGCGCAGGCCGGCGCGTGGGACGCGATCTCCGCCGGCAAGCACGCCCTCGTGGTCGCGCCGACCGGGTCGGGCAAGACCCTGTCCGCGTTCCTCTGGGCGATCGACCGCATCTTCCGCGACAAGGTCGCGGCCGGCCCCGTCGACGACAAACCGGCGAAGCGCAGAAAGGCGGATGCCGCGCCGGCCGACACCCGCGTCCTGTACGTCTCACCGCTGAAGGCGCTGGGCGTCGACGTCGAGCGAAACCTGCGGTCGCCCCTCGTCGGCATCGGACAGTCGGCGCGCCGCCTCGGTCAGCCCGTCCCCGACGTGACGGTCGGAGTGCGGTCGGGCGACACCTCCTCAGCCGACCGGCGCGCCCTGGTCGCCCGACCGCCCGACATCCTCATCACGACGCCCGAGTCGCTCTACCTCATGCTCACCTCGCAGGCTTCCGAGACACTGCGCGGCGTCCACACCGTCATCGTCGACGAGGTGCACGCCGTGTCGGCCACGAAGCGCGGTGCGCACCTGGCCGTGAGCCTCGAACGCCTCGACGCGATCCTCGAGAAGCCGGCTCAGCGCATCGGCCTCTCGGCCACGGTGCGTCCCATCGACGAGGTGGCGCGCTTCCTCGGCGGAGCGGCGCCCGTCGAGATCGTCGCACCGAAGGCGTCGAAGGCGTTCGACCTGAACGTCGTCGTGCCGATCCCCGACATGCTGCATCCCCCGGCCCCGCCCGGCGCCGAGGATGCGGGCGGCCCCAGCGCTCCGGGCGGTCGCGACGATGACGAGGGCGAAGACGACGATGGCGACGGCGCCTGGTACCGCGCCCCGCAGGCGACGGAGGTCACGGGGTCGGTCTGGCCCCACGTCGAGGAGGCGATCGTCGACCGCATCCTGCAGCACCGCTCGACGATCGTGTTCTCGAACTCGCGCAGGCTCGCCGAACGCCTGACCGGACGACTCAACGAGATCTACACCGAGCGTCTCGGGGGCGACCTGCCCGAGCCCGCTGTCCCCGCGGGCATGATGGCGCAGGCCGGGGCCTCCGCCGGCGCCGAGTCGGTGCTCGCGAAGGCCCACCACGGCTCGGTCTCGAAGGAGCAGCGCGCCCAGGTCGAAGACGAGCTGAAGTCGGGTGTGCTCCGCTGCGTCGTGGCGACCTCGAGCCTCGAGCTCGGCATCGACATGGGGGCCGTCGACCTCGTCATCCAGGTCGAAGCACCGCCGTCGGCGGCATCCGGACTCCAGCGCGTCGGACGCGCCGGCCACCAGGTCGGCGAGGTCAGCCGGGCAGCACTGTTCCCCAAGCACCGCGGCGACGTGCTGCACACCGCGGTCGTGACCGAGCGGATGCTGGCGGGCAAGATCGAGGCGATCGCGGTTCCGCAGAATCCCCTCGACATCCTCGCCCAGCAGACGATCGCCGCGTGCGCGACCGGCACGATCGAGGTCGAGGCCTGGTTCGAGACGGTGCGGCGCAGCGCGCCCTTCCGCACGCTCCCCCGCTCGGCGTACGAAGCGACGCTCGATCTGCTCGCGGGCCGCTTCCCCTCCGACGAGTTCGCCGAGCTGCGTCCACGCCTGGTCTGGGACCGCGATCAGGGCACGCTCACGGGGCGCCCGGGAGCGCAGCGCATCGCGGTCACGAGCGGTGGCACGATCCCCGACCGCGGTCTGTTCGGCGTCTTCGTCGCCGGCGAGAGCCGTAACGCGCGCGTCGGCGAGCTCGACGAGGAGATGGTCTACGAGTCGCGCGTCAACGACGTCTTCACGCTCGGCACGACCAGCTGGCGCATCGTCGAGATCACTCATGACCGGGTCAACGTCGTGCCCGCGTTCGGCCAGCCGGGCAAGCTTCCGTTCTGGCACGGCGACGGCCTGGGGCGTCCCGCCGAGCTCGGCGAGGCGCTCGGGAAGTTCAGCCGCGAGGTGTCGGCGGCCGGTCCCGAGAATGCGTCCGAGCGGTTGCGCGAATCGGGGCTCGACGACTACGCGATCGAGAACCTCCTGGCGCATCTCGCCGAGCAGCGCGAGGCGACCGGCAGTCTACCCACCGACCGGACGCTGACCGTCGAGCGCTCCCGCGACGAGGTCGGCGACTGGCGCGTCATCCTGCATTCCCCGTACGGCATGCACGTGCACGCTCCGTGGGCGCTGGCCGTCAACGCACGCATCCGCGAGCGTCTCGGGGTCGAAGGCGCAGCCGTCGCGAGCGACGACGGCATCATCGCGCGGGTCCCCGACGCGGCTGCCGAACCGCCCGGCGCCGACCTCTTCGTCTTCGACGCCGACGAGCTCGAACAGATCGTCACGGACGAGGTCGGCGGATCGGCGCTGTTCGCCTCGCGCTTCCGCGAGTGCGCGGCGCGGGCCCTGCTGCTGCCGAGGCTCAACCCCAACAAACGCGCGCCGCTCTGGCAGCAGCGGCAGCGCTCGGCGCAGCTGCTCGAGGTCGCGCGGCGGCATCCGTCGTTCCCGATCATCCTCGAGACGCTTCGCGAGGTGCTGCAGGACGTCTACGACCTTCCCGCACTCCTGCGCATCACCCGCAGCATCGCCGACCGCCGCATCCGCCTCGTCGAGACGACGACATCGCAGCCGTCGCCGTACGCCCGCGATCTGCTCTTCGGCTACGTCGGCGCCTTCATGTACGAGGGCGATTCGCCGCTCGCCGAACGCCGCGCCGCGGCCCTGTCCGTCGATCCCGCGCTGCTGTCGGAGCTGCTCGGCAAGGTCGAGATGCGCGAGCTGCTCGACCCCGAGGTCATCGCGCAGTTCGAGCGCGAGGCCCAGCGTCTCGCTCCCGACCGACGCGCGCGCGGGGTCGAGGGCGTCGCCGATCTGCTCCGCATCCTCGGCCCGCTCGACCCCGGGGAGGTCGCAGCCCGCCTCGAAGAGTCCGCAGGCACCGGGACCGGCACCGGCACCGGCATCGGTCCCGCGGAGGAAATCGGAACAGCGGCGGATGCGACCGCCGCGCCCGTTCCGCCGGACGGCGAATCTCCTCCCGAGCACCGGGTCGCCGAGGCCGCCGACCTGCTGCAACAGCTCGTGACCGCCCGCCGCGCGATCCCGGTCACGATCGCAGGCACGCAGCGGACGGCGGCGATCGAGGATGCCGGCCGCCTGCGCGACGCGCTGGGCGCGGCGCTCCCCGTCGGAATCCCCACCGCCTTCCTCGAGCCGGTCGTCGACCCGCTCGCCGACCTCGTCGCACGGCACGCCCGCACCCACGGTCCCTTCCGCACCGCGGATGTCGCGGCGCGGCTCGGCATCGGCACCGCCGTCGCGCGACAGACGCTGCAGCGGCTCGAGTCGCAGGGGCGCATCGCGAGCGGCTACTTCCTGCCCGAGACCTCCGGCAGCGAGGCCGACGACCTCGAATGGTGCGACTCCGAAGTGCTGCGCCGGCTGCGGATGCGGTCGCTGGCGGCGATCCGCGGCAGCGTCGAGCCCGTGTCGCCCGAGGCGTTCGCGCGGTTCCTGCCCGTGTGGCAGCACGTCACCCGGCCGCTCGAGGGCGTCGACGGCGTCGCCGCCGTGATCGAGCAGCTCGCCGGTGTGCCGATTCCTGCGAGCGCCTGGGAGTCGCTCGTCCTGCCCTCGCGCGTGCGCGACTACGCACCCGGGATGCTCGACGAGCTGACCGCGACGGGCGAGGTGGTCTGGTCGGGGCACGGCACCCTGCCGGGGCGCGACGGCTGGATCGCGCTCCATCCCGCCGATATGGCGCCGCTCACCCTCGCGCTGGCCAACGCCGACTCCGAGGCCGACGAGTCGTCGACCTCGGGCGACCTCGACGTGCGCATCCTCGAAGCTCTCGCCGTCGGCGGCGGCTGGTTCGCGGGGCAGCTCGTCGCCGCGATCGGTGCCCCCAACGAGCAGAGCGTGCTCGACGCACTCTGGCGCCTCGCGTGGGCGGGGCGCCTGACGAACGACACGTTCACGCCGGTCCGCTCCCTCCTCTCGGGCGGTTCGCAGGCACACCGCAGCGCCCGCCGCACACCGCGGTCCCGCCTGTATCGCGGCACACCGCTCGCGCGCCCCACGACGCCGGCGGCGCCGCGCCCGTCGACGCTCGGCGGCCGGTGGTCGCTCCTGCCGGCCGTCGAGCCCGATCCCTCGCTCCGCGTCACGGCATCGGCGGGGCTCCTGCTCGACCGCTACGGCGTCGTCACTCGGGGCAGCGTCCAGTCCGAGGGGGTTCCCGGCGGTTTCGCGCAGGTCTACCGCGTTCTCGCGGGCTTCGAAGAGGCGGGCCACTGCCGCCGCGGCTATGTCATCGAGACCCTCGGCGCCGCACAGTTCGCGGCATCCGTCACCGTCGATCGCCTGCGTGAGTTCGCGGCGCTCCCCGACCCGCCGCCGCGGCGTGCGGTCACGCTGGCCGCGACCGACCCGGCGAATCCCTACGGCGCAGCCCTCGGCTGGCCGGCGCTCGAGGGCGTCTCGCATCGACCGGGCCGGAAGGCCGGCGGCGTCGTGGTGCTCGTCGACGGTGCGCTCGTGCTCTATCTCGAGCGCGGCGGGCGTTCGGCGCTCGCCTTCACCGACGACGAGGAGGTGCTGACCGCGGCCGCAGCCGATCTCGTGAGGACGGCGCAGGAACGCCGTCTCGACACGCTCACCGTCGAGCAGGTCAACGGCGAATTCGTCTACAACACCCCGACCGGGCGGGCGCTGCGCGCAGGCGGTTTCGTCGAGTCGTCGCGCGGCCTCACGCTGCGCCGGCTGACCGCGGGCTCACGGGCGGCGATGTCCGGAAGCAGCGAGCGTGCCTGAGGGCGACACCGTCTTCCGAGCCGCGCGGAAGCTGGGTGAGGCGCTCGTCGGACAGGAGGTCACCCGCTTCGACATCCGTGTTCCCGGCAGCGCGACAGCCGACCTGCGCGGTGAGACCGTCTCGTCGTCGATCGCCCGCGGCAAGCACCTGCTGCTGCGCATGGGCGCATTCAGCCTGCACTCGCACCTGAAGATGGAGGGTCGCTGGCACGTCTACCGCCACGGCGAGCGCTGGCGGGCACCCGCGTTCCAGGCCCGCGCGATCGTCGGAACGCGCGATCGGGATGCCGTCGGCTTCGAGCTCGCGATGGTCGAGGTCCTCCCCACCGCCGACGAGGATCGCCTCGTCGGCCACCTCGGGCCCGACCTGCTCGGCCCCGATTGGGATCTGGCCGAAGCGGTGCGTCGCGTGAGCGCCGACTCCCGAGCCGCACACGTCGCCCTGCTCGACCAGCGGAACGTCGCCGGCTTCGGAAATGTCTACGCGAACGAGCTGCTCTTCGTGCGCGGCATCCTGCCCATGACCCCCGCCACCGAGATCGACGCGGCCGCCGTGCTCGAGACCGGGTACCGGATGATCCACGCCAATCGCGATCGCGCGGCGCGCACCTTCACCGGCAACGACCGGCCCGGGCAGCGGATGTGGGTCTACGGTCGCGAGAACAAGCCCTGCCGCCGGTGCGGGACGCTGATCCGCGCCGGCGAGATCGGAGCGCTGCCGACGAGCGAGCGGAACATCTTCTGGTGCCCGCGCTGCCAGAGCTGAACCCCGCCGGGCCTGGAGCGATCCGACGCTTGCAGTCAGCGGCCGATGTACCGACCGGGGCGGTGGTTCAGGACGAGCACGACGCTCAGCACGACCGCTCCGGCAGCACTGAGCAGCACCGCCGGCCACGGCAGCACCAGCAGCGCGGACGCGATGATCACGACGTCGAAGATCATCTGGGTCCATCCCGCACTGAAGCCCATGCGCTCCTGCAGCACCAGGGCGATGATGTTGACCCCGCCGAGGCTCGAACGGTGACGGAACAGGATCAGCAGCCCGACGCCGGCGAGCAGGTTGCCGCCCAGCGTGCCGTAGATGGGTTCGATGCTCGCGAATTGCAGCAGGTGCTGGTGCACGAAGGTGAACGCCGAGACCAGGCCGATCGAGACGAAAGTGCGGATCGTGAACGACACCCCCTTCTTCCACAGGGCCAGCGCCGCGAACGGCGCGTTCACGACAGCGAACAGCACCGGGAACGACCATCCGGTCGCATAGCCGAGAAGCAGCGCGAGGCCCGCGGTACCGCCGGTGACCGAGCCCGACGACTGCAGCAGGTAGAGGCCGAGGGATGCCACGAACGTGCCGGTCACGATGCCGAGCAGATCCTCCGCGCGGGTGTGGCGCGTGAGCGCCGCCTCGAACACGAGGGAAGGTCCGGTCGACGGTGCGCGAGAAGGCTCCACCCGCCCATCCTCGCAAACCGGGGCGCGAGTGGAAGCAAGCCCCGCGGCGGCGGCATGTTATCGCGCGAAGGTCAGCTCGCACACCCCTTCGACCTCGGCGGCTGCGCATCGCACGCTTGTTCCAGCAAACCGGTCGACCTGCCGCTCCGAATGATTCGTGGGAATGAAAACGCGGGTCGCGGGGTTGTTTCCAGTACTCAGTACCGGACCCGGAACTGTCGGAGGGGATCGTGGGCAAGAACTACATCGACATCGAGAACGACCGCGGAGAGACGCTGCGTTACCGCAAGCACGCGAACGGTCGGGGCTTGATCGCGAACGGGGCCAAGGTGCACCCGACTGCACTGGTCGAAGCAGGCGCCTACGTCGAACCCGGAGTCCAGGTCGCGGCGGGCGTTCACATCGGCCGGGGCGTGTGGATCGAGCGCGAAGCCGTCATCGGCCCGAACGTCGAGATCGCACCGCACGCGCACGTCGGCTCCGGCGCCGCCATCGGCCCGCGGGCGAAGATCGGCATCCGTGCCTTCATCGGAGCGCACGCGCACGTCGCCGGTGGCTCGCTCATCGGCGACGACGAGAACATCGCCGACGGCGAGCACGTGGCGACCGACCAGCGCGGACTGCGTCTGGCCGCCTGACCCGCCGGGATACGCTTCAGGCATGACACCCGGACGTTCCTCGGGCCGCCCCGCTCGCAGCGGCGGCCGAGGCGGCGGTGCCCCCGGGCGCCGCGGCGCCCCGGCATCCGGGCAGCGGTCCGTGGCCCGCAAGGCAGACCGCACCTCGGGAACCCGCCGCGAGTCGGATGCCGCCACACCGGACCTGAGCGGCCTCGGCGCTTTCCGCCTCGGAGCGGCCCCGGGTGCCACACCCGGCAAGTGGATCGACGTGTGGAAGCAGCGGATGCCGGCGAACCCGGTCGATCTCGTCACCCTCGAGTTCGTCGACCAGGCCGCCGCCCTCGCGAGCGGTGAGGTCGACGCCGCCCTCGTGCGGCTTCCGATCGAACGCGCTGGGTTGAGCATCATCCCGCTTTACGACGAGATCACGGTCGCCGTGTGCAGTGCCGACTCGTCCCTCACCGTCGCCGATGAGCTGACCCTCGCCGACCTCGCCGGGGAGGTCGTCATGGTGACCGGTGATGACGCTCTGGGTATCGAGGTCCCCGGCGCCATCGCCCCCGCCTTTTCCGCCATTGCCACGACGGGTGACGCGGTCGCGACGGCGGCCACCGGCGTCGGCATCGTGCTCGTGCCGATGTCGCTCGCGCGACTGCATCACCGCAAAGACACCACGTACCGGCCCGTGGTCGACGCTCCGACGTCGACGGTCGCGCTCGCCTGGCCGACGGAGGCGACCACGCCGCTGGTAGAGACGTTCATCGGGATCGTGCGCGGCCGTACCGCGAACTCCTCGCGCTGACGCGCACCGCCAGCGCCGGTCGCCCGAATCACGCCCCGTGCAGCCGCCGCGCCCCGTCGGGGATCGCACCCGCAACCGGAGTGCGGCTCAGCAGGGCGGCGGCGTCGATCGGGTCGTCCGGCGCGGCGGCATCCGGATCCGCCTCGAGCTCGACCACGACGGGAGCGGGCAACCGGATCGCCGTGCGAGCGTCCCGCGCCCGCGACTCGATGCCGGCCGCGTCGACGGGGCGGCGCACCCGCCAGCCCCGGCGCGCGGCGGCGACGTCGAGCCGGTGGAGCACCGCGATGAGCTCGCTGGGGTCTGAGATGATCACGCGGGCGGTCATCCGGCCATTGTCCTCCGCTCGTCACGGAAGGTCATCCCCACCGGGTCGGCTCGGCGGGAACCATAGACTTTCGGCATGGCCCCGCTCGTGTACGTCTGCGTGCGCCCGCAGCAGGCGGCCGCGGATGCGGAGTACGCGTCGTTCCGCACCGCCATGGGCCTCGATGAGTCTCAGCTCGAGCGCTTTGATCTGACGCGCGACGCCCTGCCCGCGGACGCGTTCACGCGCTGGCGCGGCTTCGTCGTCGGCGGCAGCCCCTTCAACGCCACTGACGATCCCGGCGCGAAGCCGGAGGGCCAGCTGCGCCTGGAGGCCGACCTCGCGCGCATCGCCGAGGCGGCGGCATCCGCTCGGACGGCGGCGCTGTTCACCTGCTTCGGCATCGGCGTGGCCACGGCCTCCCTCGGCGGGACGATCTCGCGCGACTACCCCGAGGACACCGGACCGACCGACGTGACCCTGACGGATGCCGGCCGGGCCGACCCGCTGCTCGGCTCGCTCTCCCCGACCTTCGCCGCGCTCACCGCGCATAAGGAGGGGACGCAGACGCTTCCCGCCGGGGCGGTGCTCCTCGCCACGAACAGCGCCTGTCCCGTGCAGGCCTACCGCGTGGGAGATCGCCTGTACGCGACGCAGTTCCACCCCGAGCCGACGCCGCAGGACTTCACCGAGCGCATGACGATCTACCGCAACGACGGCTACTTCGACGCGGCGGACTACGACCGCGTCGCGGCCCGCGTGCTCGCGGCCCCCGTGACCGAGCCGAGCCGCTTCCTCGCCGCGTTCGCCGCGACGTTCTGACGCCGGGCGCGATACAACCGTCGGATCGGTGGTGCGGATGTCGCCTCCGACGACGTTCGAGGTGACACCAGCACCATGGGTCCGACGAATGTATCGGCGCGACCGGTCAGGCGACCGATCAGGCGGTGCGGGTGCGGCGCAGGATGCCGCGATGCTCGCGGCCGTTCGAGCGCCAGGCCGTCACGGCTGCGGCGGCGACGACCACGACGATGACGGCGACGGCGGCGATGGCCACCGGCGTCGAGTGGGGCTGATCGGTCGTGCGGGCGATGGCCACCCACGCCAGGCCCCACGACAGCGCAATGATCGGCGAGGGGCGCCCGCGCGAGAAGGCTGCGATGCCCGCGCCGACGGCGGCCACGAGCACGAGCACGGCCACACCCCACACGTCGGCCTGCATGCCCCACGACTCGGGGACGGTGCGGCTGAGCCACGCTGTGACGTTCGCGACCGTCGCCAGCGAGACCCATCCGAGGTGCAGGCCCACCGTGGCGTCCATGAGCAGCCGGTCGCCGACCGACTGCGGCCGCGAGCGCACCAGCAGGTGGAACGTCCAGCCGAGGGCGGCGAGGAGCGCCACGATCGCGACGACCGTCAGCGGCAAGGTCGTGAACTGCGCCGCGAGCAGCCATCCCCCGTTGAGCACGGCGGTCAGCGCGATCCACCATCCCACGAGCCGCTGCCGGTCGCGGGAGCGCTGCGCGGGCAGCGCCTGCCAGATCGTGTAGCCGATCATGAAGAGGTAGATGACCGACCAGATGCTGAACGCCTGAGTTCCCGGCGCGAGCACCGTCGAGTCGGCGTCGAGCGCGCCGCCCTGCAGATCGCGCACGTTCGTCCCGCCGAAGAGCCCGGTCCCGACCATCGCGGCGATGATCATGAAGACGACGGCCGAGATGACCGCGATCTGCCGGACGAGGTCCGACGACTGCTGCGGAGGGCGGGCGGCGTGGTGCGCTGTGGTGCTCATCCCTTCACGGTAGATCCGACCCCGCGGCCGGTCATCCGCTTGACAGATCCGGCCCCACAATGACGGCCGAGTTCGGCTCGACGACCAACAGATCGTCGACGATCCGGCTCGGCAGCGTCTCGAGCCACACCACGTCGCCGTTCGGCTCGACCCGCCACGGCGCCTTCGAGAGGTTAACAAGCACGCGTGCACGACCTCGCTGGAGGTCGTAGAGCCGGCCGCCCTCACCTTCCGCCGCACCGGCACCGCGCGCGGTGAATCGCGGGTCGGTCAGGTCGAGCACCGAACGGCGCAGCCGTCCGAGCTCGCGGTACAGCGCGAGCAGGCGAGCGTGGTCGCCTTCGCCGGCCTCCGTCCAGTCGAGCTTCGACCGCAGGAAGGTCGCCGGATCGTTGGGGTCCGGGACGAGGTCCTCGTCCCAGCCCATCTCGGCGAACTCCTGCTTCCGTCCGGCAGCGGTCGCCTCGGCGAGCTCGGGCTCGGGGTGCGACGTGAAGAACTGCCACGGCGTGGACGCGCCCCACTCCTCGCCCATGAACAGCATCGGCGTTCCCGGCGCGGTCAGCGTGAGGACGGCCGCGACGGCGAGCCGGTCGGCGTCGAGCGTCGCCGACAGCCGATCGCCGGCCGCGCGGTTGCCGATCTGGTCGTGATCCTGCGCGAAGGTCACCAGCCGCCACGACGGCGACTCGGGCGGAATCGGACGGCCGTGCTCGCGGCCCCGGAACGACGAGTAGGTGCCGTCGTGGAAGAAGCCCGAGTTCCAGGTCTTCGGCACGGCGTCGAGCGCGTCGAAGTCGGCGTAGTAGCCGACCGTCTCGCCCGTGAGCGCGACGTGCACGGAGTGGTGCCAGTCGTCCGACCACTGCGCCGTCATCCCGTGCCCGCCCGCCTCGCGCGGCAGGATCATGACAGGGTCGTTCATGTCGCTCTCGGCGATGAGCGTCAGCGGGCGCCCGAGGTGCGTGCCGAGCGCGTCGACGCGGTCGGCGATCTCGCCGAGGATGTGAACGGGGCTGTCGTCGTCGTGCAGCGCGTGCACGGCGTCCAGCCGCAGCCCGTCGACGTGGAAGTCGCGCAACCACATCTCGGCGTTGCCGATGATGTACTCGCGAACGGCATCCTCGTCGAGATTCACGCTGTCGCCCCACGTGTTGCGGCGACCGTCCCGAAGATACGGACCGTACTCGGGCAGGTAGTTGCCCGAGGGCCCGAGGTGGTTGTAGACGACGTCCTGGATGACGGCGAGACCGGCACCGTGCGCGGCATCGACGAATCGGCGGTACGCGTCCGGTCCGCCGTAGCTCTCCTGGACGGCATACCAGAGCACCCCGTCGTAGCCCCAGTTGTGGGTGCCGTTGAAGGCGTTGACCGGGAGGAGCTCGATGTGGGTCACGCCGAGCTCGACGAGATGGTCGAGGCGCCCGATGGCGGCGTCGAGCGTGCCGGCGCTCGTGAAGGTGCCGATGTGCAGCTCGTAGATGATGCCGCCGGCGAGCGACCTTCCCGTCCAGGCCTGATCGGTCCACGCGAACGACGACGGGTCGTCGATCGCCGACAGACCGTGGACGCCGTCAGGCTGCCGCCGCGAGCGCGGGTCGGGGCGCGCATCGTCGCCGTCGCCGAGGACGAAGCCGTACCGATCGCCCGGGCCGAGGTCGACGTCGGCCGACCACCAGCCGTCCGCCGAGCGCGAGAGCTCGACGTCCGCGGCATCCGGCCGTCGCAGCCGCACCCGCTCGGGGCGCGGCGCCCATACCTCGATCATGCGTTCTTCCCTTCGGCGGTCGGACGTTCGGCGGTCGGACGTTCGGCGGTCGAACGTTCGGCGGTCGGGCGTTCGGCGGCGAGCAGCGCCACCGGGTACGTGTCGAGCAGGTCGGCCAAGCGCACCGCGCCACCGTTCCAGGCACGGCCGGTCAGCTGGTCGACGTGGCGCCCCGGCGGAACCATCACGACCGTGTCGCCCCATCCGCCGCGCGCGGCGAGGCCGACGGGCAGGCGCGTCGCGACGGTGACGGCGCCGCCGCGGTCGAAGGCGATCGCGTGGTCGGCGGCGGAGCCGACGACCGGCAACAGCGCGTAGCGCGTGAACAGTTCGGGACGATCGCGACGCAGGCGGAGCGCCCGCGACACGACGAGGAGCTTCGCCGCACCGGAGTCGTCGATCTCGGGATGCCATCCGCCGTCGAGCTTCGTGAGCAGCTCGCGGCGCTCGGCGAAGTCGACGTCGCGACGATTGTCGGGGTCGACCAGCGAGAGGTCCCACAGCTCGGAGCCCTGATAGACATCGGGCACTCCGGGCGCGGTCAGCTGCAGCAGCTTGGCGGCGAGGGAGTTCGAGCGCCCGGGAGCCGTCAGCTCACCGACGACCTCCTCGACCACCGCACGGGCGTCACCCGAGGTCGCGGCATCCACCAGTGCGGCGATGCGAGCCTCGGCATCCTCGTCGGGATCCGTCCACGAGGTGACGATCCCGCCCTCGCGCGAGGCCTTCTCGGCATAGTCGCGCAGCCGCTCGGGCGACGCGGGCCACGCTCCGACGATCGCCTGCCAGAGCAGGTCGTCGAGGCGCCCGTCGCCGGTCGAGGCGATCACCCGGAGGCGCCCGAGGGCGTCGGACCAGCGGTCGGGCAGCTCGGCGATGACGGACAGCCGGGCGCGGACGTCTTCGCTGCGCTTGGTGTCGTGGGTGCTCAGCGCCGTGAGGGCCTGCGGCCACATCGCCTGACGGTTCGCCTGCGCGAGGTGGAAGCCCGCGACGTCGAGGGCGAAGACGCCCGGGTCGCCGCCCACCTCGGTGAGCGTGCCGAGACGCGGATAACGGTAGAACGCGCTGTCCTCGACACCCTTGGCCATGACCGGCCCGGTCGTCTGACCGAAGCGGCGACTCAGCTCGGTGTCGCCCGCCGTGACCAGCGGGGCGAGGGTCGCGATCGCGTCGGCGAGATCGGGGCGGGATGCGGATGCCGCGCCCACCGCCTCGGCGACGAGCTCGTCACCCACCGGCGGGTAGACGCGGTACACCGAGAAGCTCGTCAGGAGTTCGGCGAACGCGTCGCGCGCGACATCCGCTCCCAGCGCTTCGACCACATCATCGGGCAGGCAGCGCACGAGACGCCCCACCTCTGCGGCCTGCAGCGTATCGGCGACCGCACGCTTGGCCTCGCGCACGATCTCGTCGTACGACGCGGGGGCATCGGCCGAGCGGAGCGCGGCGTCGAGCTCGTCGAGTCGACCCTTGCCGGCGGGATCGATGAGCACGCGGTCGATCTCGGCCATCGCGTCGTACCCGGTCGTACCGGCGGTCGGCCACCAGGACGGCAGCTGCTCGGCGTGATCCGTGGCGGCGTGCTCGAGGATCTTCTCGACCACGACATACACGCCGCCGGTCGCCTCGGCGAGCTGCTCGAGATACCCGCCGGGGTCGGCGAGTCCGTCGGGGTGGTCGATGCGGAGGCCGTCGGCCAAGCCCTCGCGCAGCCAGCGGAGGATCTCGACATGGCTCGCCTCGAAGACCGCCGGCACGTCGACGCGTACACCCGCGAGCGTGTTCACGGCGAAGAAGCGCCGGTAGTTCAGCTCGGTCGCGTCGTCGCGCCAGAACGCGGCACGCCAGTGCTGCGCGGCGAGCACAGCATCCACGGTGGCGGGGTCGGTGGTCGCCGCCGCGGGTGCGGTTCCGTCGGCGAGCGGCAGCACGTGGTCGTAGTAGCGGGCGACACCCTCGGCGCCGTTCGCCTCGTCGGCTGTCGCCGGCGCGACCTCAACCTCACCGGCGGCGACGGCTTCGCGGAGCGTGGAGCCGAGGATCGGCAGACCGACCTTGCCCCCGCCGTACTCCCAGTCGATGTCGAACGCCTCGGCGTGGGCCGACCCGCGGCCGTGGCGGAGGACGTCCCACCACCAGGGGTTCTCGGCGGGGACCGCGACGCCCTGATGGTTGGGCACGATGTCGACGAGCACACCGAGTCCGGCATCCCGGGCGGCGGCCGAGAAGCGCGCGAGCCCCTCGGCGCCGCCGCGGCGCGGGTCGACGATCGTCGGGTCGACGACGTCATAGCCGTGGTCCGACCCCTCCGCCGCCGCGAGCAGCGGCGAGAGGTAGGCCCAGTCGACGCCGAGGTCGCGGAGGTAGTCCGTGACCTCGGCGGCCGCCACGAGGTCGAACGCCGGTCGGATCTGCAGCCGGTAGGTCGAGATCGGAGCGGTCATCGGCCCGGCAGCTCCGGAGTCGGTGCTTCGGCGGGGATGATGTCGATCGGCGTCGTGTACGCCGCGAGCGATGCCGCGACCGAGTGGTCGGTCTCGGGCTCGGGCTCGGTGTACTCACCCAGGACCACGAGCGACTTGGCTCGGACCTGCAGTGCGTTGCCGCCCTCGAGCGGGTCGGTGCCGACGAGCTCGCCGCTCGTGTCGATCAGCACCTCCCATCGGTCCGCGTACTGGTCGGAGGGCACGGTGAACTCCACCTCGTCGTCACCGGCGTTGAACAGCACGAAGAAGTGGTCGTCGGAGATGTCCTCGCCGCGACGGTCGCGCTCGCGGATGCCGTCGCCGTTGAGGAAGACGCCGACCGCCCGCCCGAACCCGGAGTCCCAGTCCTCGGGCTGCATAGCGGTGCCGTCCGGGCGCAGCCACATGATGTCGGGCACCGGGGCGCCCTCTTCGCGACGCACGGGGCGCCCGTCGAAGAACCGGCTGCGCCGGAACGTCGGGTGCAGGCGGCGCAGGCGCGCGAGGGCCGCGGTGAATTCGATGAGCGGCTGGTCGACCTGGTCCCAGTGGATCCAGGTCAGCTCGTTGTCCTGCGCGTAGCCGTTGTTGTTGCCCTGCTGCGTGCGGCCGAGCTCGTCGCCGTGGCAGATCATCGGCACGCCCTGGCTGAGGAGCAGCGTCGCGAGGAAGTTCCGCTGCTGGCGGGCGCGCATCGTCAGCACGTGCGGGTCGTCGGTGGGTCCCTCGACGCCCATGTTGTACGACCGGTTGTGCGACTCGCCGTCGTTGCCGTCCTCGCCGTTGGCGTCGTTGTGCTTCTCGTTGTACGACACGAGGTCGCGCAGCGTGAAGCCGTCGTGCGCCGTGACGAAGTTGATGGATGCCACGGGCCACCGGCCGTCGTGCTCGTAGAGGTCGGCAGAGCCGGTCAGGCGCGAGGCGAACTCGCCGAGCGTGGAGGCCTCGCCGCGCCAGAAGTCACGAACGGTGTCGCGGTACTTGCCGTTCCACTCCGTCCACTGCGGCGGGAAGTTGCCGACCTGATAGCCGCCGGGGCCGATGTCCCACGGCTCGGCGATGAGCTTGACCTGCGAGACGATCGGGTCCTGCTGCACGAGCTCGAAGAACGCCGACAGCCGGTCGACGTCGTAGAACTCGCGCGCCAGCGTCGCCGCGAGGTCGAAGCGGAAGCCGTCGACGTGCATCTCGGTCACCCAGTAGCGCAGCGAGTCCATGATCAGCTGCAGTGCGTGCGGGTTGCCGACGTTGAGGCTGTTCCCGGTGCCGGTGTAGTCGGTGTAGTAGCGCTTGTCGTCGTCCTCGAGCCGGTAATAGGCCTCATTGTCGATGCCGCGCATCGAGAGGGTCGGGCCCATGTGGTTGCCCTCGGCGGTGTGGTTGTAGACGACGTCGAGGATGACCTCGATGCCGGCGGCGTGCAGCGCCTTGACCATCGCCTTGAACTCCTGCACCTGCTGGCCGTGGTCGCCCGTGGCCGAGTAGGTGTTCTGGGGCGCGAAGAACGCGATCGTGTTGTAGCCCCAGTAGTTCGACAGGCCCTTCTCCTGCAGCGTGGAGTCGTTGACGAACTGGTGCACCGGCATCAGCTCGATCGCCGTGATGCCGATCTTCTTGAGGTGGTCGATCACGGCGGGATGCGCGAGCCCGGCGTAGGTCCCGCGGATGTCCTCGGGGATGTCGGGGTGCAGCTGCGTCAGGCCCTTCACGTGAGCCTCGTAGATGACGCTCTCGGCGTACGGGATCTTCGGCTGACGGTCGCCCGCCCAGTCGAAGAACGGGTTGACGACGACACCCTTCATCATGTGAGCGGCCGAGTCCTCGTCGTTGAACGAGTCCGGCTCGCCGAAGTTGTAGCCGAACACCGGCTGTCCCCAGTCGATCTGACCCTCGACGGCCTTGGCGTACGGGTCGAGCAGCAGCTTGCTCGGGTTGAACCGCTTGCCGTCGGCCGGGTCGTTCGGACCGTGCACGCGGTAGCCGTAACGCTGCCCCGGCTGCACGTTCGGCAGGTAGGCATGCCAGACGAAGGCGTCGACGTCGCGCAACTCGACGCACGTCTCGGTGCCGTCCTCATCGAAGAGGCAGAGCTCGACTTTCTCGGCGCCTTCGCTGAAGAGGGCGAAGTTCGTCCCGTTGCCGTCGTAGGTCGCTCCGAGCGGATACGCGGAACCCGGCCATGCCTGCATGTGATCTCCCCTGTTCGTGAGGCTCACACTACTCAGGCCGAATCACGCGACCCGGTGCCCTTGACAAGCGCGCGGCGGGAGTCCGTTCTCAACGAGGCTCGTCGCTCGGGCGGGCGTCAGCGCCCGGTCAAGCGCGGCGGGGCGCGAAGCGCGCGCCGACCATACCGGGCGGCGTCTGCCGCGCGTCCGTCGCGATGGACTCCGTGATGCGGCCCGCGGTCTCGAGCTCATCGATGGCGTCGCCGACATCCGCCAAGATGCGGGCGCGTGTGTCGTCATCGAGGGCGGCGATGGCCGCGGCGAGCCGATCCACCGTCCCCTTCCAGCGTGCGGAGCCGTCCGTCGGCTTGCGCCGGAAGATCACGAAGTACAACGCGCCCACGATGAGATCTGCCGCGATCGGCGCGATGCCCCACATGCCCTCGGCCTGATCCTGGGTCGCTGCGAGTATTGATACGACCAACGCAACGGCCGCTACCGGAGCGTGTATCCAGCCGACCGCGTGAGCGGATCCCGCGTCGACGCGGCCCCCATCACTCCCGCTCGTGAGCAGCCCGGCACCGGCGACCACGGCACCCGCGGCGAAGACGACACCAGCGGCGCCGACCGCGGCGATATCCGCTCGGCCGAACACCCACCCGAGAAGCAGCGCAGCGCCAACCACCGGCGCCGCCATCCCGACGAGGTTCCAGATCAGAAGCAGGATCGTCATCACGGGGTGCCTCCCCGGGTGGGCGGCCGACTCCCGGAACACCGAGGTGGGCGCCAAGAAGGCCATGACCCGACGCACCTCGGGCGCTTCCTGCCAGGCACGCGCTTCGAGACGCCACCAGTCGATGGGCTCCCACGTGCGGCGCGTTGCCGCGAAACGCGCGGCGGGCCCCGACGTCATGTCGCCTGCTCCGAACGCCCCTTGCCGATGGCGGCCATGCTCGACATGATCTCCCCTGTTCGTGAGTTTCACATCACTCAGACTGAGAGTCAGCGCTCGCCGCGGTCGGTGCCGAAGAACACGGGGTCGGAGGGAGATTCCCGGTCGGGGAGATACCCCTCAGGCAGGGGACCCTTGCCGAACAGCATCCGGCTGAGCTCGAACTTGTCGCCGGGCTTGCACGGCGACGTGGCGGTGACGACGACGTTCCCGTTGTCGACCAGCGTCACCGTGAGCAGGGAGTAGACGCCCTGCTCACGGACGATCACGTCGCTAGACGCGACCTCGCCCGACGCAAGATCCATGCCGTCGACATCGAAGCCTTCAGACACCAGGTGCTGCGCGACAGCGTCGCGCCTGCCAGCCACCTCTGCCGGGTCGATCGTGGTCGTGCGTGTCAGGTCGAACTTCCAGCCATCGTCGCACCCGACACCGGATGGCGTCATCCCGTACGTCCGCACCTCCCACGGCCCCTCGTTGATGACGGCCAGCACGCCATTCGTCGTCTCGCGGAAGTCGAGGTACAGGCTCTCCGCCTCCTGGTACAGCTCGTCTCCCGTCGGTTGCGCCACCGTCGCTCCACATCCCGTCAGGACGATGCCCGCCACGGCGGTCATCGTGGCCGCGAGCAGACCCAACGGTGCGCGGCGCGCGCGCGCAGCATCGGTAGCACTGATCAGCCCACGCGAGGCGAGGATGTCGACGGCCTCCCCGATCGTCGTGAGGGTCGCCGCCGCCGCTGCGGGTGGCAGCGCGTCGATCCGACGGTTCAAGCCTGCACCGGCACGCTCGATGTTGTCGCGGTTCTCATCCGTCGGCATCCGGCGGTGGCGGATCGTCAGAAAGGCGCCGAGCGCGAGGTCGACCAGCACGCTGGCAATGCCCCAGGCGCCGAGGAGTCGATCATCGAGGAGTGCCTGCACCGCTACGACCGCCACCGCTAACGCGGAGATCAGATGGACGATGCCGATCGTGCGCATGGCGCGCGGGTGCACGCTCTCAGGGCGGCCTCGCTGCGACAGCACCCCGAACAACGCGATGAGGGCGGCGACGCCCATCGCCGTGCCCGCCACCGCGAGATCCAGTTGGTCGCCCTCGATGAGCACCGCTCGCAACGAGGCGAAAGCGGCGACGGCGGGGATCACGAGGGAGGCGATCTGAGCGAAAGCGAGCAGCGGCTGCACGAAAGCGGGACGATCGGGCACGAGCGAGCTCCAGGCCTCACGCGGCGCCAACCGGGCCAGCGCCAACTGCACCTCGGGGTGCGCGCGGAACGCGGTGGCCTCGAGCTTCCACCACGACACTCGATCCCAGTCGGTCGCGTGCTGCGCCAGTTTCTGCGGCGTCTCCGCCGTCACTCGCGCCACCCGGGTTGCTCCTTCGCGTTCGCAGTGATCAGGTCTGCGGGGATGAAGTCGGGTGCCTGTCGCCGCTCGATCACATCGTCGACGATCACCGAACGCAACACCGCCTCAGTTCGGTGCGGACCAGGATGCAGCCCGGTCCGCACCGAATCGATGTCGCGCGAAGGGGTCAGCTGCCGGCGAGCTGCTGGTCGAGGTCCTGGATCGCGCGCATCATGCCCAGCAGCGACTCGGACATGTCGTTGATGCCGTCGACCGCGTTCTTCAGACCGGTGGTGAGCTCGGAGTAGCCCTCACCGAACTTGCCCGACGCGTGCTGCGTCTTGAAGTCATCGCCCAGAAGCGTGTCGACCTGCGACTTCAGGGTGTCCAGCTGACCCTGAATGTCATCACGAGCCTGCGCCAGCGAGCTCGCAACCTGCTCCATCTCGCCATAAGATGCACCGAAATCAGCCATGACGGCCCTCCTGAAAGTAGATGTCCCGACCCCCCTCCGGAGCCGACACAGAAAACCTATCGGGACCGATCACATCAGGTCGATGGGGAGAAGTCCCCACCCTGCTCCGCTTGGACATCAGCGTCTTGTGGCGGAGGCGCCGCTTGCGGCGTTGCGGCGCCTGTGGAAAGTCGCGGGCCGATGTCGAGGACCCGTGGCAACATTAGAACATGCATTCGAACGACGGACTCGGCAGCGGGATGGGCAGCGACGGCGACGTCGACGTCCTCGCTCAGCTCGTCGCGGATGCGAAGGGGGCGGCGGATGCTGCGCGGGCGGCGCAGATCCGTGAGGTTCGGGTGCTCGCGGCGGCTGGTGTGCTCGCGGAGAAGCAGGCTGCTGGGGCATCGGAGAAGGTCAAGGCGCGCGAGATGGCGTTGCGGGGCATCGCCGCGGAACTCGCCGGAGTGTTCGTCGCGACCGACCGGACCCTGCAGCGGCGCATCGACGAGGCGCGAGATCTGGTCGAGAACTACCCGGTGACGATGGCCGCGTGGGAGGCGGGGCGCATCGTGCGCGGGCATGTGCGGGCCATTCAGGAGGTCGGGTGCATCGTGCCCGTGGCGGAGCGGGCGGAGTTCGAGCGGGTTGCGGTCGAGCGGTGCGAGGGCGAGACGCCCAACCGGGTGCGCGAGGCGCTGCGGATGATCGCCGAGCGGATGCACCCGCGGACGTTCACCGAACGACACGAAGACGCCGCCGCGGGACGGTGCGTGCGAGTGCAGCCCGGGCCGGACGGGATGTCCGACCTGATCGCAACCCTGCCGACCGTGATCGCCGACGGAATCGTGGACCGGCTGACGCGGCAGGCCCGGGAGATCATCAACGCACGGGCCCAGGCTGATGCGCCTGGCACGCCTGACACGCGAGCCGACGCGAACGGCGGCTCACCCGATGCCAACACGACGATTCGCGACGGGTCGTCGTTCGTCGACGATGCCCGCACGATCGATCAGGTCCGCGCCGACGTGTTCTCCGACCTGCTCCTCGCCGGGTCGCCGGCCCTCGATCCCACCGGCACCGGTGACGGCGACGGAACCCTCGGGGCGATCCGCGCACACGTGCAAGTCGCCGTGTCCGCACTCACGCTGATGGGTCAAGACGACGGGCCCGCTGACCTGGCCGGACGCTCGCCCATCGACGCCGCCACCGCACGCGAACTCGCCGGCAACGCAACCTCCTGGGACCGACTGCTGACCCACCCGGTCACCGGAACCGTCCTCGAGTGCGACAGCTACCGCCCCACCGCCGCCATGATCCGGCTGCTACGTGCGCGCGACCGGCACTGCCGGTTCCCCGGATGCCGGCAACCCGCCATCCGCTGCGAACTCGACCACACCATCGCGGCATCCGACGGCGGTGTAACCCACGTGTGCAACCTCGCGAACCTCTGCAAGAGACACCACGGCGTCAAACACCACACCCGATGGCATGTCCGACAACTCCCCGGCGGACGGCTGATCTGGACATCACCCACTGGACGGGTCTACCGCGAAGACGCACCACCACCCCTCGTCGCATTCACGGTCGCCACCACGATCACAGACCCACCCGATCCGGGGTGCCCGCCGTTCTGATCCAGCGCGTGCCGAAACGCGCGCCCGCGTGCCAGAAGGTGCGCCCAAACCTGCCCCGGGACCGGATTCGGATCCGTTTCGCGCAGCGTCGGTACGGAAGGCGCGACCATCCCACAGCGCTTCGCCGTCGTCAAGCCCCGGGGCAAGACGAGGCGAAGAGGCGTTAGATCGGCACCCCACGAACGCAAGCGGTACCGAGAGGAGAACCGATGTCGCAGAACTATGGTGAGCCGACGTCCGGCTCGCAGGCAGGATCAGGGTCGGGAACGGCGGAGACGGCGAAGCACGAAGCCGGAGAGGTCGCGGGCGCCGCAAAGGCCGAGGCCGGGCACGTCGTCGAGACGGCCAAGCAGGAAGCGGCGGGTGTCGCGTCGGAGGCCAAGTCTCAGGCGAAGCAGGTCTATGCGCAGACGAAGCAGCAGCTCACCGAGCAGGCGGCGTCGCAGCAGCAGCGTGTCGCCGACGGGCTGCGGTCCATCGGCGACGAGCTGGATTCTCTGGCGCAGAACTCCGAGAACCCCGGCATCGCCACCGACCTGGTGCGCCAGGTGTCGACCCGCGTGAGCGGCGCGTCGGACTGGCTGTCGCAGCGCGACCCGGGCTCGCTGGTGAGCGAAGTGAAGAGCTTCGCCCGACGCAAGCCCGGCGTGTTCATCGCGGGAGCATTGATCGCGGGCGTCGTCGCTGGTCGCCTCACCCGCGCCCTCACCGAGAGCGCGAAGGAGGAGCATGACTCCGCCCCCGCCTCCGGGGCGACCGGAACGACTGTCGGCGGAGTGCCCTCGGCACCGTCGGCACCGTCCCCCGCCCCGGTGAACGCTCCGCTCGACGCGCCGATCGGCACGCCGGGCGCCGCCGCCACCGGCATCCCCGCAGCGCCGTCGGCCCCGTCGAACGCTCCCGTCGGAGCTCCGCTCGACGAGCCGATCGACGTCGCTCCGGACGCTGTCGAGCCCACCCCGCTGTACGACAGCTCCGTCGGGCGGACCGCCGACGAGCCGTACACCGAGGGCATCGGGGAGCGCCGAGATGACCGATAACCCCACGCCCTCGGAGCAGCAGGCGGCGAACACGTCGCTCGGCGATCTGCTGGGCGAGGTCACGCGCGACCTGTCGGAGCTGATGCGCCAGGAGATCAACCTGGCCAAAGCCGAGCTGAAGCAGTCGGGAACGCGCGCGGGCAAGGGCGCCGGAATGCTGGGCGGCGCGGGATACGCGGCGCTCATGGCGATCTTCTTCCTGTCGATCGCGCTCTGGTGGGCCCTCGGCCACCTGGTCGGGCTCGGCTGGTCGGCCGTCATCGTCGCCGTCATCTGGGGCGTCATCGCGGCCGTGCTCTACGCCCTCGGGCGCAAGCAGCTCGCGCAGGTCCAGGGCGCCCCGCAGACAGCCGAGACCCTGGGCAAGATCCCCGACGCATTGAAGAGAAATGAGGAGAACCGATGACCGATTCACCGGAAGCGATCCGCGCCGACATCGAGCGCAAGCGTCGCGAGCTGAGCCAAGACACCGACGCCCTCGTCGACAAGGTGACGCCCTCGAAGATCGCCCATCGTCAGACCGACAAGATCAAAGGCGCACTCGGATCCGTCCGTGACCGGGTGATGGGCGCGGCCGATGACGCCGGCTCGTCGCTGCACGACGCCGGGTCCTCCGTCGCCGGTGGCGTGTCCGGAGCTGCCCACAAGGTAGGCGCGAAGGCGGAGGGCAACCCTCTCGCCGTCGGGCTGATGGCCTTCGCCGGCGGTCTGCTCGTCGCCTCGCTCATCCCCGCATCCAGCAAGGAGAAGGGCATCGCGGCCGACGTCAAGGAGCAGGCGCAGCCCCTCGTCGAGGAAGCCAAGAGCGTCGTCCAGCAGGTCGGCTCCGACCTGAAGGAGCCGGTGCAGGATGCCGCGGCAGCGGTGAAGGAGACGGCTTCCGAGGCGGTCTCCCACGTCAAGAGCGACGCCCAGGACGGGGTCGGCACCGTCACCGATCGCGCCCAGGAGGCTCGCGACAACGTCAGCGGCAGCTGACATCCCCCGCAGCGCGAGCGCTGCATGAACCGTGCACCGGGGCGGCCGTCGTCGCCGGCCCGGTGCACGGTCGTGTTCCCCCGCGGCGCCGATCACCCCGCGGCGCCGATCACCCCCGCGTGCACGATCCCCCAGGAGAGACATGAGCAATCAGAGAACCGACGGACCCGACCCCGAGCACCCCGCGAAGCCGGACTCCATCACCGATGTCGAGAAGCCCTCGTGGAAACACGTGCTCAAGCGGACTATCCGCGAGTTCAGCCGTGACCAGTGCCCCGACCTCGCGGCCGGCCTGACCTACTACGCCGTGCTTTCGGCGTTCCCCGCACTCCTGGCCGTTTTCTCGCTCCTCGGCGTCATCGGACAGGGACAGCAAGCCGCCGATGCGGTGCTCGACATCGTCGGACAGATCGCGCCCGGAGGCGCCGCCGAGACCCTCCGCGGGCCGATCGAGGAGATCGCGGGCTCCCCCGCAGCGGGCTTCGCCCTCGTCTCCGGCATCGTGCTGGCGCTGTGGTCGGCCTCGGGTTACGTCGGGGCGTTCAGCCGCGCCATGAACCGCATCTGGGAGATCGACGAGGGGCGACCGTTCCTCAAGCTCAAGCCGCAGCAGCTCGGCGTGACTCTCCTCGCGGTCGCGCTCGTCGTCGTCGCGCTCGTCCTTCTCGTCGTCTCCGGCCCCGTGGCGGAGGCCATCGGCGACGCGATCGGACTGGGCAGCACCGCCGTGCTCATCTGGCAGATCGCCAAATGGCCCGTGCTCGCCTTCATCGTCATCCTGCTCGTCGCCGTGCTCTACTACTTCGGGCCCAACGCCAAGCAGCCGCGTTTCCGCTGGATCAGCGCGGGCGCCGTCATCGCCATCGTCGTGCTCGCCATCGCGACCGCGGGCTTCGGCATCTACGTCGCGAACTTCTCCAACTACGAGCGCACCTACGGGTCGTTCGCGGGCGTGATCATCTTCCTGCTCTGGCTGTGGATCACGAACCTCGCACTGCTGTTCGGCGCCGAGTTCGACGCCGAGCTCGAGCGCGGACGCGAACTGCAGGCCGGGATGCCGGCGGAGGAGACGATTCAGCTGCCGCCGCGCGACACCACCCGGATCGAGAAGACCGCGAAGCAAGAGGCCGAGGAGCGCGCGGAAGCGCGGCGCCTCCGCGCGACGCGAGGCAAGTCGGACGACTGAGGCTGTGCCGCGCTGCTGCCCGGGCCCCGAGAACGCCTCAGGGCAGCAGCGCGATCCGGTCGTCGAGGTAGGCGGCCAGCGGCATCCGTGCTCCCGCCGCGAACGCGACGGTCACGACACCGTCGTCGCCGCGCGCGAGCGGACCCGAAGCCCCGCCCGCATCGACGACGTCGAGATCGATCGGCGACCAGTCCAGATGCACCGGCTCGCCTTCGGCGAAGCCACCGCGGAACGCCGCCGCTGCGCGCTCGGAGCGGGCACGCTGCGCCTCGGCGGTGTACCCGCGGATCGCCTCGGCCCGGGCTCGCAGCAGCTCCCCGGTCGCGAACACCTCGTCGTCGGCGATGAGCAGAACACCGAGGTGCCACGCATCCCCGACCGGCAGGATGCGGGCGGCGCGGCCGAAACCGAGCAGGCGGCGCCCCTCACTCCGGACGCCGAGACGCTCGCGGGAAACACCGACCAGCCGACGGCGGGCGTCGGAGATCAGTTCGGTCGCAGCATCCGGCATCCTTCGATGCTATTGACCGTCGTCGTCGGCCGCGCGCACCTTGCGCTCCGCCGCCGCCAGCGCCTCCCGCGCCGACGCGACCACGTCGTCGAGCTCGTCGACGGCGGCGTCGGCCCGCTCGGCATCCTCGGACACCCGCGCGAGGTCTCGCCGGAGCTCGTCGGCCCGCTCGTGCAGCCTGTCAGCCCGTTCCCGGGCGCTCGAGCGACGCTCCTCCGCTCGTGCCAGCACGCGACCGGCCTCGCTCGCCTCGCGCTGCGCCTCACGCCTCCGCTTCTCGGCCTCGCGTCGAGCGCGGCGCTCGGCGAGGTCGTCACGCGGCCCGTCGGGCGCGTCGGGAACGCCGGGGATCGAACCGGCGACGCGGTCCGTCAGCGCGTCGGAGTCGAGCGCGCCCGGTTCGAGCGTACGCACCAGCCGGCCGGCCGCCACCACGGCCCCCGCCGCAGCATCGACGATCGCCGAGTTGACGGTCCGCTCCACCTCGTCACGGGCCGCTGCCGACAGCGGGACACCGGCGTCGTCAGCCAGGTCGGCGGACCGCCGCGCGAGCGCCGCGACGAGGGCACGCCGTTGCTTGCCGAGCCGGGCGAGTTCCGCCGCGTCGAGGTCGTCTTGAGCGTCGCGCAACGCGGTGGACAGTTCGAGCGCCTCACGGAACGAGGGGTCGTGGGCCAGCAGATTGACCGCCCACGCTGCCACCGTCGGCTTGCGGAGGCCCCGGATGCGGGAGCCGAGCGCCCCAGAAGCCTCGGCCGCACGAGCGTTGCGGGCCGCGACGAAGTCTCCCGGCGGCACGACGAGCAGCTCCGCGGCCACCGCGTCGAACCCGTCGTGCCCGCTGCCGCCGGTCTGCGCGCCGTTCGCCGTCATCCCGCCATTGTCACTGACGGCGCTTCGGAGCGCGCGGCATCAGCTCGCCGTCGACGACATCGAAGGCCGGGAGATCCGCGAAAACATCGTCGTCGAGCGAGCCGGCACCTCTCGGCTCGAGCTCGTCATCGGGGCGGGGATCGATCGTCATCGACATCAACTTTTCTCCGCTATCCACGGAGCGTCGAGGCCTTGACAACAAGATTGGGGTTCGTCTCGCGGCGGTTTAATGTGGTGTCGTGGGCACCATCTACTACGGAGACGGCGCATCGCCGATCCACATCGAAGACCGCACGCTGGCGCACCTCAAGGTGGTCATCGCCACGAAGCTGCGGCGCGGAGAGAGCTTCACGCTCTCGTGGCGACACCCCGACGGCGAGCCCACCGGGCGAAGCACGATCTGGCTGCACCCCTCGATCCCGCTCCGATTCGCTTTCGACGACCCCGAGCCGACGACGCTCAGCCGCGAGTGGGTCGAGGAGATGGCGAACTCGGCCAACTCGTCGGGCGGCATCATGATCGTCGCCGAGCATCTGGACGACCCCGACGCGGTCGCGCCGTCCGGAAGCGACACGACCGCCTGACGGGCGGTCTGCCTCAGGCGGTCTGCCTCAGGCGGTCTGCCTCAGGCGACGTCAGCCGACTTCGGGTGCGCCGTCGTCCACCGGCTCGGGAACGATGGAGAGTCCCGCCGGACCGCTCGCCACCTGCATGAGCTCCTCGACCCAATGCCGGTTGATCCGCGGCTGCCTGCTGCCCGAGAAGTGGAACTGCAGCGGCACGGACGGGTGGATCCAGTAGCTGCGGCGCTCACCCCCGCGGGGCAGATCGATGTCGAACATGAACGGCTCGGAACGGCGCAGCTTGTTCATGATGACGATGCGCAGGTGCGCCAGAGTACGGTCGTCGATCTCGACGGAGTTCCCCAGCGTGTCGTAGATGAATCGGCCCACGCAGTGAGCCTAACGCGCAACGGACGGTCCGATAAACGACGGACCGCCGGCGCGTGATCCGCTAACCGTCGATCTGAGCCGAGGTCTCGACCGCGAGCATCTCGGCCGCACCCTCTTCGACGCCGATGGGGACGACCACGGGGCGGCTGGCGCTGAAGGCCTCCCACTCCCGCAGGACCACGCGCTCGACGTCCACGACGGCGAGCGACGGGTGCGCGGCGGCCAGGCGCGAGACGACGCCCGAGAACGACGTCACCACCTGCCCTTCGATGGTGAAACGCTCCTCGATCGGGGTCACCGGGAGGGAACACATGTTCCCATCGTGTCATGCGGTTCCCCGCCTGACGAATGTCAATTCTCGGGCTTTCTCCGCTGACTAGCTACCGGTCAGGAGCGGTCGCTGCGCGCCTGCTCCGCCCGAGGGTCATGGGCGTGAGCGTCGACCTCGTCGACGGCCTGCTGGAGGCGTCCGAGGCACGCGATCACGGCTCGCGCCTCGTCGACGGTCATTCCGTCGACAGCGGCGATCATGCGCTCGTGCATCCTCCCGAGCGTCGCCCGCACCTCGTCGTCCGACTTCTCGGTGGCCACGACGTGGACACTGCGCCGATCGCTCGGATGCGCCTGGCGGACAACGTGGCCCGACTTCTGCAGCCGATCGATCAGGGCCGTCGTCGAAGCGGTCGAGATACCGAGGTAGCGGGCGAGTTCGGTCGGCCCGACGAGACGGCCCTCGCCCTGCGCCTTGATGAGGTAGCGGAGGACGAGCAGCTCGTTCTCACCCATCGACATCGAGTCGCGGGTCCGCCGCCGCATGGCGGCTTCGGCGGCGCGGTAGAGGCGGAAAGCCTGCAGAACGGCGATGCCGCGCTCGCGGGGCGTGCCGGGATCATCAGAGTCCGACGGATACCAGTAATGCGTGGGCGTCGGGACTTCGGGCACTTCGGCATCCTAAAACGAGCTCAGGGGTGTGCGCACGTGGCGCGCGCAGGGATTGACTCGATGGCCCATCCGTGAGACGGGATGATCCGAAACACGCACGACGCGGTCGGTCACTCGCCGCCGCCGGTCACTCGTCGCGGTCGTAGCCGAGCGCGGGGCCTTCGCCGTCGATCGTGTGTGAGCCGGGGGCGCCGGCGGCCTCTGCCCGGGCCCGGCGAGCGCTCCTGCTGAGCAGTACGGCGGCCCCCGCGGCCGACAGCAGCGTTCCGAGGAGCACGCCGAGTCGGGCGCCGTCGGTGTGGACGCCGTCGGCGAACGACAGGCCGGTGATGAGCAGCGACACCGTGAACCCGATGCCGCACAGCAGACCGATGGGCAGGAGGTCGCGCATCCCGACGCCGCCGGGGAGGCGCAACGGCGTGACGCGCGTGACGAGCGCGGTCGTCCCGAGCACCCCCGCAGCCTTGCCGACGACCAGGCCGACGACGATGGCGAGGACGACGGGCTGCGCGACGACCGCCAGGGGGTCGCTGGTTCCGACCACGCTGACGCCGGCGGCGAAGAACGCGAAGACCGGGAGCGCGATACCCGAGGAGAAGGGGCGCACCAGGTCGTCGTACGTGTCGGTGCGCGCCACGCTCTCGCCGTGCACCGGGCGGGCCGGGACGGCGAACCCGAGCAGCACCCCGGCGATCGTGGCGTGGACGCCGGACGCGTGGAGGAAGCCCCACACGACGAGTCCGAGCGGCAGCAGTACCCACCACCGCGCCCACCGCTGCCGGACGACGACGGCGAACACCGCCGCGGCCGCGAGCGCCACCACGAGTGCCACGATGTGGATCGTCGCGGTGTAGAAGATCGCGATGATCAGGATCGCGAGCAGATCATCGACGACGGCGAGCGTCAGCAGGAACGTGCGCAGCCCCGGCGGGAGCCCCCGGCCGAAGATCGCCAGCACCGCCAGCGCGAAGGCGATGTCGGTCGCGGTCGGGATCGCCCACCCGCGCAGCGCGTCGGCGTCGCCCGAGACGAGGATCACGACGGTGAAGAGGATCGCGGGGAGCAGCATCCCCCCGACGGCCGCGAGCACCGGCACCGCGGCCTCGCGCGGGCGGCGCAGGCTGCCCGCGACGAACTCGTGCTTCAGCTCGACACCGACGACGAAGAAGAACAGCGCGAGCAGGCCGTCCGCGGCCCAGGTCGACAGCGAGAGGTTCAGGTGCAGAGCCTCGGGCCCGATCGTGAACTCCGACAGCGCCGCATACGAGGCAGCGAGCGGCGAATTGGCCCAGATCAGGGCGAGCGCTGCAGCACCGAGCAGAAGTGCTCCGCCCGTCGTCTCGCGGGACAGCCAGCGGCGCAGCCGGGCTCGGCGGGGAAGAGCGTCGTACATGCGAGGAGCCTTTCGATCCTCCGTCGGCAGTCGCCGACGGACATGTCGACCAGACTTCCCGACGCACCGACCCCCAGTTTACCCTTCGGCAGGTTCGACCGCGGGACCCTCCGTCGACGCGCGCGCAACATGGAGCTCGGCGATGCGACGACGGTCCAACCGCGTCACCTCGATCGTCGCGCCGTCGACCTCGATGCGGTCGCCGACCCTCGCGAGGCGCCCGAGCTGCTCGATCACGAACCCGGCGACGGTGTCGGACGTCCCGCGCGGGATCGAGATGCCGGTGGCCTCCTCGAAGTCCTGCAGGTTCAGCCGCCCGTCGACGGGTCCGCCGTCACCCGAAAGCGGATGCGGCATCGCCTCGGTGTCGTACTCGTCGACGATCTCGCCGACGACCTCCTCGACGAGATCCTCGAGCGTCACGATGCCGTCGGTGCCGCCGTACTCGTCGACGACGACCGCGATCTGGCTGCCCTCCGCCCGCATCGACGTGAGTGTCGGCAGGAGGCGTGCGGTCGAGGGGAAGTACCGGAGCGGCCGCACGATGGACTGGAGCGGCTGCGCGTCGTCAGTGCCCGCGGCATCCAGCACGTCGCGCACGTGCACGAACCCGGCAACATCGTCGATCGTCTGATCGATGATCGGGTAGCGCGAGTAGGGCAGATCGCGCACGAGCGCGGCCGCGGCACCCACGGTCTCGCCGCCCGGCAACGACACGACCTCGGGGCGCGGACGCATCACCTCGCTCAGCTGACGGTCGCGGAGCGACAGCACGTCGTCGAGGATGCGCCGCTCGTCCTCGGGGAGCCCCTCGTGGCTCGACACGATGTCGCGGAGCTCCTCGTCGCTCAGCTCCTCGCCGGTCTTGTTCGGGTCACCGCCCAACAGCCGCACGAGAAGGTTTGTCGAGAGCGAGAGCAGCCAGATCACCGGGCGCATGAGCTTCGCGAATCCGTTGAGCACCGGCGCGACGCCGTACGCGAAGGCGGCGTTGCGCTGGATCGCCAAGCGCTTGGGCACCAGCTCGCCCAGCACGAGCGAGAGGTAGGCGATGATCAGCGTCAGGACAATGGTCGCCACGGTCATCGCGGCCGCCTCGGAAAGCCCCCACGAGACCAGCAGCGGAGCGAGCGAGGGCGCGATCGACGAGGCGCCGTACGCCGCCGAGGCGAAGCCCGCGACCGTCACACCGATCTGCACGGCCGACAGGAAGGTGTTGGGGTTCCGCGCGAGCGCGGCGACCTTCTCACCCCGCTTGCCGCGCAGAGCGAGCGCGTTGACCTGGCTCTCGCGCAGCGTGACGAGCGCCATCTCGGTGGCGGCGAACACGCCACCGATGAGCACGAAGACGACGACGAGGACGATGTTGAGGAGCAGGTCGCCGTTCACCGGCGGACCTCGCTCGCGGGACGGGGCGCGCCCGGGGTCACCCGGGCGCCGGGACTGTCGGAGTCGGAGGCCTTCGAGGCTCGATGCGTCATCGCATAAAAATAGCGGCATCCGCTCGGGATGCGCTGAACGCTTGACACAGGCCGAGGCCCCCACCACTCGCGGAATATGTCACGATGCAGGGATGGACGAGGGAGTTGCCGCGGAGCTCCGGGCCCTCCGCGTCCGCGCCTACGCGCCGGGCGGCGACATCGCCGATGATCCCGCCGCCCTGGCTCGGCTGGCGGAGCTCGAGGCGCGCGAACGCGAAGACCGGATGCCGCACGCGCGCGCGCCTGAACCCGATTCGGAGCCCGTGCGTCCGCCGATCATCGACGGGATCCCCGACCTGGCTACGCCCCGATCCGACGATCCGCGGGCTGACGAGTCGCAGACCGACGAGTCCCGGGATGACGACGCGGGGCCGACGGCTCCCCGCGCGCGACGGCTGCGCCCGCTGCTCATCTGGGCCGGTTCGCTCGTCGCGGTGGCGGTCGTCTCGGTCGGGATCACCGCGTTCGCCACGGCCCGCAGCGCCTCGACCGCGACCGCGCTGCCGCCGGACGCGGGAGTCTCGCACGTCACGACGCTGCTGCCGACGGGCGAGGAGATCCCCGACTTCATGCGCCCGTATGGCGACGGGGTCGAGGCGGGGTCGTTCGAGAAGTTTCTCGGCCTGTCGGTGTTCCGCACCACCGACATCTGGCGGGGAGGAGACAACATCTGCCTGTCGGTCGCGCGCATCGACGACGACCAGGGTGACGGCTCCGTCACCGGATCGTCGTATCAGGGCTGCTCCGCCGGCGCGTTCCCCGCGGCCGTCTCCTTCATCGTCTGGGACGATCAGCCCGAAGAGCTCCTCGAGCGCTATCCCGTCGGCACGGCGCTGCAGTTCGTCCTCACCGATGCCGGCGTCGACGTCTTCGTGTCCGAGGCCCCGACCTCCTCCGCTGCGCCGGAGGCTCCCGGTGAGGCAGGCATTCAGCCCGCGGGCTGAGTGATGACGTCGGACTCGGCGGTGACGCCGTTGAGTTCGACGTAGAGGTGGCGCTCGGTGACCGAGACCGTCACGGTGTTGCGGCGGTCGAGCGCCGAGACGAGCGTGTCGATGAAGCCCGGCTCGAAGCTGTGAAGGGCGATCTCCGAGACGCGGTGGATCTTCTTACCCGCCCACGCGGCCACGATGGGGCCGGGATTGCGCTGCGTGTAGACCGCGACGCGGTCGGCCTGCTTGCTCCCGAGGTGCAGCCGCGAGGCATCCGGCGCCCCCACCTCGATCCAGGCGACGATCGATCCGGTCAGGTCGCGCACGAGCACGGCGGGTTCGTCCTTCGCGGCGATCCCCTCGGTGAAGTCGATGCCCTCCTCGTACTCGAGGCAGTACGCCAGCAACCGGGTCAGCATGAAGGCGTCGGTCTCGGAAGGATGCCGCGCGACGCGCAGCGCGAACGACTCGTACACGCCTCGGTCGACGTCGGCGAGCGTCGCATCGAACGTGTGGATCGTCGCCCCGGCAGCCATGAGGATCGAGCCTAGCCGCCCCGGGGTGGGCATCCGTGTGCGACGCTGTTCCCATGCGGATCGCACTGACGGGATCATCGGGAAAACTCGGCACGGTCGTCGCTCGTGAACTCACGGCGGCGGGGCACGAGGTCATCGGCTTCGACGTGGTTGGCACACGCGGGCCCGCGTTCGTGCAGATCGATCTGACCGACTACGGCCAGGTGGTCGACGCTTTCAGCTCGGTCGGCGATCGCCACGACGGCGTCGACGCGATCGTGCATCTCGGCGCGGTGCCCGCTCCCGGGATCCGTCCCGACATCGCGACGTTCCACAACAACATGGCGGCGACCTTCAACGTCTTCCACGCCGCGACGCGACTCGGCATCGACCGCGTCGTCTATGCCTCGAGCGAGACGGTGCAGGGGCTGCCGTTCGACGTGCCGCCGCCGTACATCCCCGTCGACGAGGAGTATCCCGCGCGCCCCGAGTCGGTGTACTCGCTCGTGAAGCACCTCGAGGAGCAGCTCGCGATCGAGCTCGTGCGCTGGCACCCGGGCCTCTCGATCACCGCACTGCGCTTCTCGAACGTCATGGTGCCCGAGGACTACGCCGAGTTCCCGTCGTTCGACGCCGACCCGATGCGTCGCAAGTGGAACGTGTGGAGCTACATCGACGCGCGCGACGGCGCCCAGGCCGTGCTGCGCGCGCTCGAGAACGCACCGGCCGGCTTCGATCGGTTCCTCATCGCCGCCGCCGACACCGTCATGTCACGCCCGAACGCGGAGCTCGTGGCCGAGGTGTTCCCCGGGGTCGAGATCCGCGGCGACCTCGGAACGAACGAGTCGCTCTTCTCGACCGAGAAGGCCCGGCGGCTTCTGGGCTACGAGCCGAAGCACTCCTGGCGCGACCACGTCTGAGGCGACCTAACGATCACCCGCCGCGGCGACGCGGCGGGCCTGCTCGGCCGCGCCGAGCGCGACGTACTCGCCCGGCGCGGGCACCTCGACGTCGAGTCCGAAGACCGCGGGGGCGATCTGCTGCACGGCTGCCGACCGCGCTCCCCCGCCGACCAGCAGCACGCGCCGCAGCGGCACGCCCTGGTCGCGCAGCGCGTCCAGTCCGGCGCCGAGGCCCGCCAGCATCCCCTCGACCGCTGCACGGGCGAGGTTCTCCCGCGTGGTCGAGGCGAGCGTCATCCCGGTCAGCGAGGCCGTCGCATCCGGCAGATTCGGCGTGCGCTCGCCCTCGAAGTACGGCACGAGCGTCAGCCCTCCCGCCCCGGGCTCGGCCGACAGCGCGAGGTGCGACAGGCCGTCGTGGTCGACCCCCAGCAGGGCGGCGACGACGTCGAGCACGCGAGCGGCGTTGAGCGTGCATACGAGCGGCAGGTGGTGCCCGTCCGCCGAGGCAAAGCCCGCGACGGTCCCGGTGGCATCGACCGCGGGCGTCTCGCTCACGGCGAAGACCGTGCCGGACGTGCCGATCGAGACGACGACGTCGCCGACGCCCGCGCCGACGCCGAGAGCGGAAGCCGCGTTGTCGCCGGCGCCCGCGGCGACCCGGCGACCGTCCTGATCCTGGACCCACTCGTCCGCGGCGAGGACCCGCGGAACCACGGCGTCGTGCCCGAGAGCGGATACGAGCAGCTCCCGGTCGTACTCGCCCGTGACCGCACTCCAGTAGCCGGTTCCCGAGGCGTCGGAACGATCCGTGACGAGCTCGGCCAGCGCGGCGGCCCCGCCCGTGCCGTCGGAAACCGGGCCGAAGCCGCGCAGGCGCCAGGTCAGCCAGTCGTGCGGAAGGGCCACCGCCGCGGTCCGCGCGGCGTTCTCCGGCTCGTGCTCGCGCAGCCACCGCAGCTTGCTGATGGTGAACGAGGCGACCGGAACGAGTCCGGTGCGCTCGGCGAGCCGGTCGGCGCCGTATTCGGCCACGAGATCGGATGCCGCCTGCGCCGAACGGGTGTCGTTCCACAGCAGCGCGTCGCGCACGACGGCGCCCCGCTGGTCGAGCGCGACGAGGCCGTGCTGCTGGCCGCCGATCGACCAGGCGGCGACGTCCGCCATCCCGCCCGCGAGCTCGATCGCCGCCTGCAGGGCGGTCCACCACGACTCGGGGTCGACGCTCGTGCCGTCCGGGTGGGGCGCACGCCCCTCCCGGACGACCCGACCGGTCTCGGCGTCGACGATCACGACCTTGCACGATTGGGTCGACGAGTCGACACCCATGACCAGCGTCATGCCGGCATCCTCTTCTCTCGGGTTAGGGGACTCTCGCGGCGCCGGCGTCAGCGTGCGCCGAGCAGGTGCTCGGTCGCGAGCTGCTGCAGGCGGACGAAGCCGAAGCCTTTGCCGCCGAGGTACGCGTCGGCGTCGAAGTCCTCGTAGGCCGAGCGGTCACCGACGAAGTCGTCGTAGGTTTCACCCTCGCCGAAGGTCGGCTGGGCGAGCTCGGGAACGCGCGCCGCTTCGAGCGCCTCCTGCACCTCCGGGTCGGCGCGGAACGCCGCAGCCCGCTCCTTGAGCAGCAGGTAGGTGCGCATGTTCGCGGCGGCGGAGTCCCAGACGCCGGTCTCGTCCTCGGTGCGGCTCGGCTTGTAGTCGAAGTGGCGGGGTCCGTCGTACGCGGGGCCGCCGTTCGGGCCGCCGTTCTCGAGCAGATCGACGAGCGCGAACGCATTGTGCAGGTCGCCGTGACCGAAGACGAGGTCCTGGTCGTACTTGATGCCGCGCTGACCGTTGAGGTCGATGTGGAAGAGCTTGCCGTGGTACAGCGCCTGCGCGATGCCGGCCGCGAAGTTCAGGCCCGCCATCTGCTCGTGCCCGACCTCGGGGTTCAGACCGACGAGCTCGGGACGCTCGAGCGACTCGATGAAGGCGAGGGCGTGACCCACGGTCGGAAGCAGGATGTCGCCGCGCGGCTCGTTCGGCTTGGGCTCGATCGCGAAACGCAGGTTGTAGCCCTTCTCGACGACGTAGTCGCCGAGGAAGTTGACGGCCTCGCGGTAGCGCTCCAGCGCCTGACGGACGTCCTTCGCCGAGTCGTATTCGGCACCCTCGCGGCCGCCCCACATGACGAAGGTCTCGGCGCCGAGCTCGGCGCCGAGGTCGATCTGACGCAGCACCTTGCGGATCGCGAAGCGCCGCACCGCGCGGTCGTTCGAGGTGAAGCCGCCGTCCTTGAAGACCGGGGCGCTGAAGAGGTTGGTGGTCACCATGGGCACGGTCAGGCCGGTGTCGGCGAGCGCGCCCTTGAGGCGGTCGATCTGCGTCTGCCGCTCGCTCTCGCTCGACCCGAAGGCGAACAGGTCGTCGTCGTGGAACGTCAGCCCCGCGGCCCCGAGCTCGGCGAGCTTCTCGACGGCGTGGACGACGTCGAGGGGCGGCCGGGTCGGTCCGCCGAACGGGTCGGTTCCGTTGTAGCCGATGGTCCAGAGGCCGAAGGTGAACTTGTCGGCCGGGGTCGGGGTGCGCATGCGTGCTCCTTCGCTTCGATTGCTGCGACCTCAGCGTAGGTCGGTTTGTCTATTACGTCAACAAACTGTGTTCTCGTAGGCTGATGCCGTGAGTGTCGCGCCCGGAACCGCCGAACTCGTCCGGCGAGTGAACCTCGCCCGGATGCTCGTCACCGTGCACCGCGACGGTCCGATCTCGCGGGCCGCGCTCACCGCGGACCTCGGCCTCAACCGCTCGACCATCGGAGCGCTGACCGCCGAGCTCGCGCGCCTCGGCCTCGTCACCGAGACCGCCGGCGCCGCCGAGGGCCGCATCGGGCGCCCGTCCCCCGTCATCACGGCCCGCCCCGATGTGGTCGCCGTCGCCGTGAACCCCGAGGTGGATGCGGTGACACTCGCCGCCGTCGGCCTCGACCGGCGGATCCACGCGCGCCGCCGCGCACTCACGACGACCCTCATCACGCCGCACGCGCTGGCGTCGCTGATCGCCGCGACGATCGAGGAATGGCGCAGCGGACCGCTCGCCACGACCAGAGTCATCGGGGTCGGTGTCGCCGTCCCCGGGCTCGTCGACCCGGCTGCCGGCCTGGTCGTGCACGCGCCGCACCTGCGGTGGACGGACGCCCCGCTCGCCGATCTCGTCACCGCCGCGACGGGCGCCCCGACGACGGTGGGCAACGATGCCTCGTACGGCGCGCACGCCGAGTACCTCTTCGGCGCCGCGCGCGGCGTCGCCGACGTGATCTACCTCAACGGCGGAGCGAGCGGCATCGGCGGCGGGCTCGTCGTCGGCGGCGGACTCGTCGGCGGCGCGCGAGGCCTCGCGGGGGAGTTCGGGCACAATCCGGCGATCTTCGAGGATGCCGCGGACCGTCGATCCGGTGAACGCGCCGCCCTCGAAGACGAAGTGAGCCGGCACCGCCTGATCGCCTCGCTCGGGCTGCCCGGCGCCGACGACGCCGAGCTGCGGGCAGCGATCCACGGCGCCGCGAATCCGGCGGCACGCGCCGAGGTGCATCGACAGCGCCGCATCCTCGCGTCGGCCGTGGCAAGCGCGGTCAACGTCCTCGATCCCGCTGTCGTCGTCCTCGGCGGCTTCCTCGCGCCGCTCGTCGAGACCGACGTCGACGGCTTCGCCGACGCGGTCGCCCGTCAGACGATCTCCGGCTCGGCGCCGCTCGTGCGCACCGCCGAGCTGGGAGACGACCGCCTGCTCGTCGGCGCCGCCGAGACCGCCTTCGCCGCGCTGCTGTCGGATCCGGTCCCCGTCATGACCGGCGCCGACGCCGCCATGACGGATTCCGGCGTGGCGTCAAGCGCCGATCGGCCCGCGCGCTGAACTCGTACGATCGAGAAGACGCGCGACCTCGCGTCATCCGTCCCGAGAGAAACGTCCGCATGGCTTCGAGATCCGCCCGCCCCGCCGACCCGCCGCTGCGCCAGCGCAACGCGCTCGCCCCCGGCATCCTCGGGGCCGCTGCGCTCGTGGCCGGCATCCCGCTCATCGGTGGCGAGTTCGCGATGGTCATCTCCTTCGTCGTCGCGATCCTCGCGCTCATCATCGCGTGGTTCGCGATCCAGGCGCGGCAGTGGTGGTGGGCGCTGCCGATGGCGGTTATCGCGGTGCTGTGGAACCCGGTGTACCCCTTCTCGCTCGACCAGCCGGTCTGGCTGGCCGCGCATGTCGTCGGCGCGGCGACCTTCATCGCAGCGGGAGCCCTCGTATGGGTGCCCCGCCCCGAGGCCGCCCGGTGACCGGAACCGGAATCGTCTGGGCTCGCGTCGAGGACGGGTTCCACGTCGGAAGCCGTACCGGCGAGTTCGTGGGTTACATCGACCGGCAACCCGACGGCCGGTACCTCGCCTACGACTCACGCTCGGCCTGCGCCGGATCGTTCTCCGACCTGACCACGGCGATGCGCGCGCTCGCGGTGCGAGCGACGCCCGGCTCCGCGGCCGACGAACCGCCCATCGAACTCCGGGAGATCCGATGACCTCGACACCCGAGGGCCTGCTCTCGATCCTCTACACGAGCAACGCCCGCGCGCCCTTCGGCGACGACGACCTGGCGGCGCTGCTCGCGCAGAGCCGAGCGTCCAACGCGGCGCGAGACCTGACCGGGATGCTGTTGTACCGCGGCGGCCGGTTCGTGCAGGTGCTCGAGGGACCCGAGCCCGCCGTCCGCGATCTGCTCGCGACCATTCGGCAGGACTCCCGCCACTCCGACATGCGGGTCCTCATCGAGCAGCCCATCGCCCACCGCGAGTTCCGCGAGTGGACGATGGGCTATCAGCCGATCGCCGAGACGACGGGCGACGCTCCGACGGGGTTCCGCGACACCTTCGACGACCTCGAGAACTCGGACGACCCGAGCGCGACGCTGCGCGCCGCCCGGGAGCTGAGCCTGTGGTTCCGTGTGCGGTCGGCTCGTCCGCAGGGGAACGCGGACGCCGGGTCGTAGTTACGCGCCGCGTCCCGTGGCGTCCTGCAGGCGGTCGATCTGCTCGGACGCCTCGGCCTTGGTGAGGTTGCCCGGCAGCTCTTCGCCCGCCTCGCGCGCCAGCGTGTCGAGGTAACTCCGCTGCGGGCCCGTCATGGGCTCATCGCCGGTGACCCACGTGTCGGGATCCTTGACCGGCGAGCCCTCGCCGCCGCCCTCGGTGCCGCCCAGCGTGTCGGCCGCACCCGGCGTCTCGGCCGCGGGCTCCGGCGACGCCGGCGGAGTCGGGGCCGACGGCTCGCCGGGCGCCGGCGCCGTCGGCTCGGCGGGAACGGGAACGGTCGGCTCGGCGGGGGCCGGGAAGGTCGGCTCGTCGGGTGTGGGGATGCTCTGATCGCTCATTCCTCGACGCTAGGCCGACGGGCCCCAGAAGCCGAGGCACTTGCGCGTTCCGCGAAAAGCACTCAACGAGAGAACCCGGCCCGGGGACGTCGTTCGGGCAACGTCCCCGTGACCGGGTGTTCTTCGATGTTCGGCGATCGACCGCAAGGAATACGCAACGCGTGCACCGAGCAACCTCAAGAAAGGCGCAAGATCGGCCTCAGCCGCGGCGCGCAGGGGCGGCGAGCCGGATCACGGCGGAGTCGTCCGCCTCACCGAGGCCCTGAGCCTGTGCGAGGAGGTAGCTCTGCTCGGCCGCAGCGGCGAGCGGCGCTGGGAGTCCCGCCCGCCGCGCGGCGGCGCCGACGATGCCCATGTCCTTGACGAAGATGTCGATGCGGCTGAGCACCTCGGCGCCTTCGTCGTCCCAGGCCTGCAGCATGCGCGGGCCGCGGTTTCCGAGCATGAACGACGCGGCAGCCCCGGCCTGCAGCGCCTCGAGTGTGCGTTCGAGGTCGAGCCCCAGGCGGTCGGCGAGCGCGAGCGCCTCGGCGGCTGCAGCGATGTGCACACCGCACAGCAGCTGGTTGACGGTCTTCAGCGCCTGACCGTCGCCGGCGCGCTCGCCCACGATGGTGAGCGTCGACGCGAGCGCCTCCAGGACGGGCCTCGCGACAACGAGGGCTCGGGGGTCGGCCCCGACGACGATCAGCAGATCGCCCTCTCGCGCCCGGACCGGGCCACCGCTCAGCGGGGCGTCGACGAGGCCGATGCCCCGCTGCGCGAGCGAGGCCGCGACGTCGGCGACACCGTCGGTTCCGACGGTGCTCGTGAGAACGACGACCGCTCCCTCGGCGAGGGCGTCGACGATGCCGGCATCCCCGAACAGGACATCCGCGAGCTGAGCGGAGTCGCGCACCGCCACCAGGACGACCTGCGCACCCGCCGCAGCCTCCGCGGCCGAAGCAGCCGGGGTCACGTTCGCTTCAGCGGCCAGTGCGAGCCGGGCGGGGGCGATGTCGAAGCCGCGGACACGGAAAGTCTCCGCCAGGCGGGCGGCCATCGGCAGGCCCATGGCGCCGAGCCCCAGTACCGCAACCGTGGTGTTGTCGTTCATTTCGACCGTGCTCCTTCGTCTCAGGCGGATTGCGCGGGCGTCAGCGAGAGCCGCTCGACAGCGGCGGTGAGCGACCCGTCGTCGCCGACGTTGCCGGCGAACACGATGTAGGGGATTCCGGATGCCGGCCCGTCGGCTGCTTCCCAGACGGACACGATGCCGGGGAAGAGCGAACCGCGGACCCGCGCGCGCCGGATCTCGAGCCCGCGCGTCGCGACGTCGCTCGAGGTGATGCCGCCCTTCGCGATGACGAAACGGGGCGTGACCCGTGCGACGACCGTTCGGACGACCTCGACGACGGCTTCCGAGACCTGGCGGGAGATGTCGAGGCTCTCGTCGGGGTCGTCGGTGCGGACGAGCGTGCGACTGGTGTGCAGCACGACATCGCCGCGCAGCAGCGCGGTGGCGATGGTCGCGCAGGCGCGGTCGAGTTCGGCTCGCCGTTCGGAGGGATCGAGCAGTCGCGGGACGTCGAGTTCCACGACCGCCTCGAGCGGGCGGCGACGCACGAGGTCGGCGAGCTGGCGGCTGGTGAGACCGACGTGCGAGCCGACGACGACCAGTCCCCCGCGGGTCGCATGGTCGACGCTCAGGTCGGCGGCGGCGACGGGCGGCCGGCGGCGCTGGCCGATGCGGGCCCGGACGAAGGGCGGTCCCACCCGGTAGACGAACGATCGGCCCTCGGCCTCCACCGCCTCGAGACCGAGCGCCAGCTCGACGAGGTCCTCCTCCACGACGGCATCGACGACGATGGGCGCCCCCGCCGGGGCGGCGCGCAGCACCCCCGCCACCGCTGCCGTCCCCGCGCGGAGGTCATCGACCGTGACCTCGACGACGTCCGCAGCCGGGATGGCGCCGCCCGTCTTCTCCGCCACCCAGTCCGCCAGCCGCGATGCGCGGAAGCCGAAGGTCGAGTCGCGGGCGAACTCCGTCTCGCCGATGGGAGTGAAGCCCCCGTCCGACAGGATGCCGTGGACGCCGCGGACCGTCACGCGCCCAGCATCCGGGAAGGCGGGCACGACGACGACGTTCGTCGGAGCGAGCGCCCCGGAGCGACCGATCTCGTCGGCGATGGTGTCGGGCTCGAGCGGGAAATGCCCGCGGAGCGTCGAATCGCTGCGGCTGACGAAGTCGACGCGCACGCGCGCTGTCTCCGCGGCCGCGAGTGCCGCCCGCACGACCTCACGGTTGATGCGCTCGGCCTCCGCCGGCGCGAGGCTGCGCGAGTTGGTCAGGACGTACACCGCGGGAGCGCCGGACGAGAACGCCCACGCAAGATCGGCCACGTCCCACGCGCCGAGCACCGGCAGGTCGGCGACCGACTGGGTCCCGGTCGGATCGTCGTCGAGGACGACGAACACACGCCGACTGTCGGCCATGCGCTCCGCCAGGAGATCGAGGTCGGGGCGCGAGACGGCCGGCAGATCGGGCAGGGGCACCGTAGGGGCCACGTGTTCTCCTCGTCGTCGAGTGAGGTCAGCCGATGTCGGCTGCTGTCAGATGTATGACAGCATGCAGCAGCGAGGCATCCCCGTCAACTTCGCGGAGAAGATCACCCCGGGGCTTGCGCCAACCCCCTTGCGGATCGCACGCTGGCATCACTGGTCACCCGGTACCACGAACGTGAGGAGTCAGACATGCCCGACATCGAGCGAGAGCACGGCACCGAGGTTCCTGTCGCCGACGCCGAGGAACAGCAGCTGCCGGCCACGGCCGACGACAGCGCGGCCCCCGAGATCCCCGCCCCGAGCACGGAGGCCGACGAAGCCGACGTGTGGGAGCAGCGTCACGAGGTGCCGCTGGACGACGACGAACCGGAATCGGAGTGAGGCGCGCTCACCCTGCGACGTAGCGGCGGAAGTCGTCGAGCGTCTGCTGCAGGTGATGGTCCATCGCCGCCCTCGCGGCATCCGGGTCGCCCGTCCGCAACGCCTCGAGGACTCCGCGATGCTCAGCGATCGCGTGCTGCTGGATCTCCGGCACCCGCGACGTCTGCGTCCGGCGCTCGGCGAGCACTTCGGTCAGGGGCGCGAGCAGCACGGCGAGGAACAGGTTGCCCGAGGCGCGGAGGATCACGGCGTGGAAGCGCAGATCGGCGTCCACGAAGCGATCGACATCGGCCACGGCCGCACCCTCGACCATCTCGTCGATGCACGCGGCGCATTCCGCCAGGGCGGCTTCGTCGATGAGCGGCGCAGCGAGAGCTGCCGCCTCGCATTCGATGATCCGGCGCGTCGAGATGAGCTGTTCCGCCACCAGGGCGTCATCGCCGTGCGCGGCCCGGAAGCGGAGCGCGTCGGACACCGAGCGCCACTCTTCGACCGGCGCCACGCGCGACCCCACCCCCGACACCACCCGCACGATGCCCCGCGCGGACAGGGTGCGGAGCGCTTCGCGCACGGTCACGCGGCTGACGTCGAACTCGACGCCGATCTCCGCCTCGGTCGGCAGGGCATCGCCCGGGGCGAAGCGTCCCCCGATGATCCGGTCGAGCAGATCGTCGGCGACGGTGTTCACGAGCGACTTGCGACGGCTCACCGCCCCTCACCTCGCCGTTCGAAACCCGCCCAGCCGTTCTCGAGCACAGCGAACCCGGCATCGAGCGCCGCCTCGGGATCGTCGCTCTCGTTCACCATCGTCTGGATCTGGAGCACGAACCGCGCGAACGCACGGATGTAGGGGTCGGGCTGCGCCTCGCCGAGCTCTGCGGCGACCGCCACGGCGAGCGCCTCCTCGTGGCGCAGCCACATGCGCGCGGCGTAATCGCGCAGCGCGGGCGTGGCGTTGAGGAAGTCCATGAACACGCGCGCCACGTCATCGCCGTGCTCGGCGGCTCCGGCGCGGATCTCGCGGGCGTAGTAGTCACGGATCGATCGGGAGATCGACGTTCCCGGGGGGCGGTCCCGGACGGCCGCGACGAGGCGCTCGCGCTGTTCGTCGTCTTCGTCGAAGACCAGCGCCTCCTTCTGACTGAAGTGCGCGAAGACGGTCGTCGGAGAGACATCGGCCGCGTCGGCGATCTCACGGATGCTGACGTCGTCGAAACCCCGCTCGAGGAACATCATCGTCGCGACATCCGAGATCCGTTTGCGCGTGGCCGCCTTCTTGCGCTCGCGGCGTCCCGGCGGCGCAGTGTCGTTCATGAGGTCGATCCTAGGCGGTGAGCGCGAAAAACTGTATTGACACCAAATCTGGTATCAATACAGTTTCGGTATGACTTCAGTTTTTTCCCGTCCGCAGACCGCCGGCGTCGACCGCCGATGGGTGATGCTCATCCTGCTCACGACGCTCACGACGGCAGGCATGACCATCGTCCTCCCCGTGCTCCCGTTCGTCGTGCTGCGCTACGTCTCCGGCGAGGGAGACCTCGCGCTCTGGGTGGGCGCGCTCGAAGCCGTCAATGGGCTGTGCGCCTTCATCGCGGCCCCCTTCCTCGGTCGCCTGTCCGATCGGTTCGGTCGACGCCCGGTGATCATCGTCGCGTCGTTCGGGGCCGCGGTGAGCATGCTTCTCTTCGGCATCGGCGGCGCGATCTGGGTTCTGCTGCTCGCGCGCGTCATCCAGGGCGCGACGGCCGGAGACCTGCCCGCGCTGTTCGCCTACCTCGCCGACATCACCCCACCCGAGAAGCGCGCGCAGCGATTCGGCCTCCTGGGCGCCCTCTCCGGGATCGGCACCATGGTCGGCCCCGCCCTGGGCGGTCTTCTCGCTGCGGTCGACCTGGCCCTGCCCGTCTTCGTGACCGCCGGGATCTCGTTCCTCATCGCGACCCTCAGCGTCTTCCTCCTGCCCGAGAGCCTCGAACGCAGGAATCGCATCCCCGCGATCGCGGTATCGGACCTCAACCCGTTCGCGGTGTTCCGCCGCGCCTTCGTCCGCCCGGAGCTCCGCGGACTGCTCATCGCGTTCGCGCTCCTCGCCCTCCCCTTCGGCTTCTTCGTCAACAACTTCAGCGTGCTCGCGCTCGACTCGATCGGATGGGGTCCGACGGCCATCGGGCTCTTGGTCGCCGTCGTCGGTGTGATCGACATCGTCGTCCAGGGCGTCCTTCTCGGCTTCCTGCTGCCCCGGATGGGTGAACGCGGCGTCATCGTCGCCGGCATCGCCGCCCAGGCAGCCGGGCTCGTCGCCCTCGCCGTCGTCGCCTCGCTCATCGCGCAGCCCTGGCTCTTCGTCCTCGGCGCCCTCGCGCTCGCCGCGGGGCAGGGGGCATCGCAGGCGGCGCTCGACGGCGTCATGTCGAATGCGGTCGGTCCACACGAGCAGGGCTGGCTCGGCGGAGTCACCCAGTCGCTCACCGCGGCGATGGGCACGATCGCCCCGATCCTCGCGGGCGTGCTCTACGCCGTCGTCGCACACGCGGCGCCCTACGCTCTCGGCGCCGTGCTCATGGCCATTGCCGCGGCCACCGTGATGCGCGCGCCCATCGTCGATGCGGCGACGAACCGCCCCGCGCCCCTCATCGATGATCCGGCCGGCCTCGGGACCGGGGCGCGCCCCTAGACGTCGAGACGCGGGTGCGGCATCCCGTCCGCGTCGTCCGCACGTGCGGACGTGCGGCGTCCGTTCGCGAACGTCACGGCGACGAACGCCCCGAGCAGGAAGACCACCACGATCCCGGCGAAGGCGAGAACCCGCAACTGCCGCAGATGCCACCCCGTGGCCACCTGAACGAAGACGAGGGTCGCGATCACGGCGATCAACCCGAGACCGACCATGACGCGGATGCGGCGGGCGCGCCGCATCCGCGTGCTCACCGTGCCATGCAGGGACATACTCTCTCCGCGGGCGGGGTTCTCGGGTGCCCCGCTCCACCGGTCACTATCGGTCGCGTCGCTGCGAATGTGCGGGCCGGCGTTGGAACAGAGCATTACGCCTCTCCCCCGCGCGCGTCCAGCCCTTTTGCTCGGAGAATCCGAACCGACAGTGTGGGACCGTGCGATTGACAGACGAGCTCGGCGCCTGGGCGGCGCGACAGCGGTGGTATGCCGGCAAGAGTCACGAACCGCGGTTCCGCATCCTCGACACGCAACCCGCCCCCGGCGGGGCGACGCGCTACCTCCTCATGGACGACGCCGGCGCACTGCCGACCCTCTACAACGTGCCGCTCGCCCGCGTGTCGGCCCCGGCGGACGGCGACGACGTGGTCGCCCGTGACGGCGACGACTACCTCGTCGACGCCGCGAAGCACACCGGGTTCACCATCGGGACGCTGGCCGAGATGGGCGTGGACGTCTCGCGCGTGACCGGCTCCCGCGTGCTGACGGGCGAGCAGTCGAACACCTCGATCGTCTACGACGTCGACGGCGAGCCGACGATCATCCTCAAGCTCTTCCGGACCCTCCACCACGGCGAGAACCCCGACGTGACCGTGCAGCGCGTGCTGAGCGACGCCGGCTCGCCGTTCGTGCCGCGTTTCTTCGGAAGCCTCGACGCCGAATGGCCCGACAGCGGGCGCGACTCGGGTGCAGCCCGCGGCACGCTCGGGTTCGCCCAGGAGTTCCTCCGCGGCGTCCGCGACGGCTGGGCCGTCGCTCTCGAGGCCGCCCGCGAGAATCGCGACTTCACCGACGCGGCCCGTGATCTCGGCATCGCGGTCGCCGGCGTGCACGGCGCGCTCGGCGCAGCACTCGATTCGACGGAGGCCGCGGCGGAGCAGGTCACGGCGACCGGAGCCGCATGGCGCCGACGGCTGTCGATCGCCGCCAACGAGGTTCCGGCCGTGGCCGATCGCGTCGACGCGATCGGAGCCGTGTACGACGCGGCTCTCGCACGCCCGTGGCCGCGGCTCCAGCGCATCCACGGCGACCTTCACCTCGGGCAGGTGCTGGCAGTTCCGGCCGGGGGCTGGCGCATCGTCGACTTCGAGGGCGAGCCGCTGCGGCCCATGGCCGAGCGCGCCATCCCCGATCTGCCGCCGCGAGATGTCGCCGGGATGCTGCGGTCCTTCGACTACGCCGGCGCGGTCGGCGACGGCCCCGACCCGATCGGATGGGCGTCGGCCTGCCGCGCAGCCTTCATCGAGGCCTACGGCGCCGCACCCGGCGCGATCGACCTCGACCCGGTGCTGCTGCGCGCTCTCGTGCTCGACAAGGCCGTGTACGAGTCCATCTACGAGGCGCGGAACCGACCGGACTGGCTGCCCGTGCCGCTGGCCGGGATCGACGCCGCCCTGGCCTGAGCCGGGCTGCGGCGCCGCCCCCGGCGGATGCGCCGATACGTTCGTCGGTCCGACGGTGCCCGTGTCTACCGAACGGCCCGCCGAGGCGACACCAGCACCACCGATCCGACGGATGTATCGCGGACTCAGTCCTCGACGGGCTCGGGAGCGCGGAGCACCAGGAACTTCGCGCCGTAGCCGGGCAGCGAGACGCTGAAGCTCTGCAGGTCGTCGACGCGCCCGATGGTCTCGCCCGACGCGGTGTCGTAGACCTCGCTGCGGGGTACGAGCTGCTCGGAGCGCACGGTGCCCTCCGTCGGCTCGGGCGAGAAGTTCAGCACCGTCACCTGCATCGCGGCGTCCGCGTGAGGATCGCCCTCGTCGAGCCGGTGCACGAGCACGAGCATCCCGGCATGGGCGACCTCGGGGATGTCGACCTGTGACGCGGTCGCGATGCCGTGCTCGCGGCGCAGGTCGAGGATGCCCGACAGCCGCGACGCGAACGAGTGCGGATCGTCGAGCTGCGCGGGCAGCGCTCCGTAGAGGGCGCGGCCGCGCGGCATCCCCGATGCCGAGCGCGTGGCGGTCGGGTCGGCGTCGAGCAGGTCGTGCGCGCCCCGTTCGATCCAGCGGGTGTCCCCCGCGCCCAGCAGGTCGGCGACCTCGTCGACGGGCACCGTCAGCATGCCGACGAGATCCCAGCCCGACAGGGCGAAGACCCCGGGCTGCCAGGCGTTGTACGCGCACAGCAGCAGGTGGGCGTCGCGGATGCCGGGAACGTCGGCGTCGGTGATGTCGTCGAGGCGCGCGATGCCGCGGGATGCCGCGATGAGCGACGTCGTCGTGCACGCGATGCCGTTCTGCGTGAACACGCGGTTGTAGTCGGCCGTGCCCGTGAGGTGCTCGGTGAGGTCGGCGCGGATCTCCTCTGCGAGCTCGCCGCCCGTGATGTCGCGTCCGCGGAAGCGGTACTCGTCGTCGCCGTGCCGCGTCGCCCAGTGCACGAGCTCGTAGGTGAGCTCGTCGTGGTTCTGCATGCCGTGCACGAGCTGCACCGGCGCGACACCGAGTTCGAGCGACGAGGTCAGCGCGAGACGGAGGAACTCCGTCTGACCGGTCGCCAGGGCGTGGTGGTAGCCCGGGCGTCCGATGAAGTCGTACGAGAGATCGGCGCCCACCGCTCCGGTGTCGCGGATGTCCTCGATCGTCAGGTTCAGCTCCTGGAACGTGAAGCCGCCGACCTTGCGGACCATGCCCGCGATGATGTGGTTCGCCGCGTGCGAGAGGGGGTGCCCCTCCGACCATGCGGGAAGGCCCTCTGCGCTCTTCTCGACACCGAGGAAGCCGTTGGCGTCGAGGCGCAGCGCGCTGGTGCCGAGCTCGCCGAGCGAGTGGAGCGCGTCGCCGATGACCAGCCGCATGCCGGCGAAGGTCGGGTCGAGCCAGTTGATCGACGGCTGACCCTGCTTGAAGTAGTGCAGGTAGACCCAGCGCCGGGTGGCACCGTCGGGACCGATGACGGGCGCCGTGGCGCTCCAGTTCGTCTCCTTCACCCCCGGGGTGTAGAAGATGACCCGCTGCATCGCTCCGATGATGTAACCGCGTTCGGCGAGCTCGTGCTCGTTCGCGGGGTCGAGGTTGACGCTGTCGTATCCCTCGGGGACGTCGGGCAGCAGGTGCCAGTCCTCCGGCGGGATCTCGACCATGTGGTAGATCCCGGGGTAGTCCTTGAAGCCCATCTCGGCCAGGCGGAAGTCCGCACCCTTGCCGGTGTGACCCGGCACGATGTCGTCGATCACGCTGCCGCCGTGCGCGTCGGCGACGTCGCAGAGGGTCCGGAACTCCTCCTCGGTGCCGAAGGCCGGGTCGATCGACGTGCTGATGCGGTCGAAGTGACCGTCGACGCTGGGCGTCTCGCGCCAGTCGGTGATGCCGCCCGCGCGCTTGACCGGGCCCGTGTGGATCGCGGTGATGCCGATGCGCTCGAACACCGACCACAGCGCGTCGTCGCCGAGGGCGGCGAGGAAGGACTGCCCGGGCCGGGTGATGAGCGAGATCGGGTACGCCGTGAACCACACGTCAGTCGTCGAGATCGCGCGCCGTGCGTCGGGGCGGGCGTAGGGATTCCGCCACATAGCCGGCTGCCCCGACAGCTGACGCGCGAGCACGTCAGCATCCTTGAGCATCGACTGCCGCACGAGCCACTCGACGTACGAGGGGTTGCTGCCGTTCGCGGTCCGCGGGTCGGTCATGTTGCGGCGGACGCTGCCGCCGCGGAACTGGTCGCGCGGCCGCAGTCGCCGCGGGCGTGCCGGGTAGCGCTGTTCGTCGTAGCTGATCTCGGGAACTTCGAGATCGGTGTCTTCGCCGTCGGCGCCTGCCGCACCCGGGAGGGTGATCGGGGCGGTGTAGAGGTCCTCCGGCTGTTCGTCGTCGCGCGCCATGCCTCAACGCTAGGGGCGGCGCGGATCCGGCGGAAAGGGCTGGTGCCCGAGCGGGCGAAGCATTATGGGGTCCGCGCCCGACCGCGCGGCATCCGGAACACGGCCGCAGCCGCCGTGAGCACGCCGGCAGCACCCGTGGCGATCCACAGCGCGCTCGACGCGAGAAGCGACGAGGCGAGGCCTCCCGCCACCGCCCCCGCGCCGACGGCCGCCCACATGAGCAGGTGACGGGACCAGCCCCAGCGGTCCCCGCCGCGCAGCGCCCGCACGACGCCCTGGCCGACCTTGACCAGCGCTCCAGTCATGTAGGTGACCCCGAACGCGACATCCTGCCGTTGCGCCAGCACGGTGTTGGCGGCCCCCATCCCGAACGCCAGCAGCGACCCGGCGACGGCGGGCGCGGTCGTGGGAGCCAGCGCGGCCGCGAGCGCCGCGGAGGCGGTGATGACGCCGAGGATGTGCACGGTGCGGTCGGATGCCGGCGAGGTGAGCGCGGTGCCCGCCATGACGCCCATGACGAACGCGGTGATGAGCGCAGCCGCGAGGCCCGCGGCCGACCAGTCGACGTGCGCGAGGTCGACCGCCAGGCGGGTCGTGTTGCCGGTCATGAACGAGACGAAGTAGCCGCCGAGCAGAATGAAGCCGCAGCCGTCGAGGTACCCCGCGAGCGAGGCGAGAGCGACCGCGACGGCGAGACGACGCGCGCTGAGCTGACGGACCATGCCATCAGTCTCCTCCCCGCCCACCGCAGCCCGCACGACGCGAGCAATGGAAGAGGAGGAGAATCGGCGCTGATGACTGCATCCGATCCACCCACTGACGGCCTCGCCGGCCTGGACTTCGGCGCACGGCCCCACCAGCGCCTCACTCGGGCGGACGTCGATGCCGCGGTTCTGCGCTCGGCGGGCCTGGGCGACCTGGTCGACCGGCTCTGGCACGAGGGTGCCGCGGCCAGCAACGCTGCACGGCGCAGCGTCACAGCACATCTTCGTGAGCGCTTCGGCGCACGTGACCCGCACAGCGGAGTGATCCTGCGCGTCGTGTTCGTCTTGCTGCTGCTCTCGGTGCTGCCGATCGGCATGCTCAACGGCATCCGCCTCGGAGTCGAGAACACGGTGGTTCCCGGCGGGATCGTCAGCGTCGTCGTGGGGATCGGGGCTCTGGCGGCCGTGGCGGCCGCCGGCGGCCGACCGCTCGGGCGACCGGTCGCTCTGCAGAGCACGTTGCTCGCAGTCCTCGTGATCGCCGCCGCGGCCGTGGCCTGGGTGGTAACCGACGGGGGCATCCGGATGCTCTATCTTCTGGGCGCTGTGATCGCAGCGATCGCAGCGATCGTCGTCCGGCTCATGAGGGCACGCGGTGGCTCGATGACCACAGACATCGACAACGGGGTCGAGTTGGCGCACTTGGACGTGGCAGCCGAGATCGCCGTCGAGCGCGATCGGATGACGGCCGAGCTGATGCGCGATCTCGACGGGCGCACGGATGTGGCCGAGTTGGTCAGGCGGCGCAGCGCCGCGATCGACAAACTCCGCTCACGCGGCGGAGCGATGGAGGCTGACGAGCCGGACACTCCTCCCGGCGGGTTCATCATCCACGACCAGACGATGCTGTGGCTTCCGGTGAGCCAGCGCCAGCGCCGATGAGCGTCAGCGAAAGGCGTGGATCATCCACCGCATCCCTCCTCGCGAAGCCACGCGCGCGCCTCGTCCTCTGACGCGGATGCCGTCGCCGGCTGGTCCGGGTCGATGCTTCGCTCGTCGTGGTTGCGACCGGTCCGGTCGACGTAAGCACTCTCCGTGAGCACGAGCGTGGCCCCGTCGTAGAGCGTCGTGCTCGCATTCGCCGACGTGTAGCCTGCGCTGGGCGTGCCGAACGTGCGGACACCGTCGACTCCGCGCAAGGATGCGAGCACGGCCTCGCCGCTCGATGCCGTTCTGTCGTCCTGCAGCACCGCGACGGGCACTCCGGTCGCCTTCGCTCGATCCCCGACGTCCACGAACACGTTCTCGCCCAGCGCCACCCCGTTCGGCCGCATCGTCACGACGGCGTCACTGCCGTGCCGGTCGCGGAACGACAGCGCCGGCCCGTCGGGAAGCAGCGCCGTCACCCCCGAGAGCATCGGATACATGTTGCCGCCGACGTTGCCGCGAAGGTCCACGATCCAACCGCACGTGCCCGCCGCAGCCCGGTCGATCCCGTCTGCGACGGTGATCGCGTACGCGTCCTGGTCGTCCGCATCCGTGGAGAGCATCTCCGGCAGCACGACCGTGGTGATGCCACCCTCGGAACTCACCGTCGGCACCGGCACGGACGCGGTCGCCTCGGCGGATCGCTCCTCGCCCGGGGGGATGAAGCGCGAGTGCGGCCCGCCGGCGACCGCGACCGCCTCCCCGAGAGCGGGATACAGCTCGGCGTACGTCGAAGCATGCGCCGCGGCCTCGAGGAGCGCGGCGCGAACCGGCGGCCACTCGGCGCCGTCGGTGTGATAGCCGCGGTCGAGCCGCTCGACGGCGATCTCCGCGTACTTCTGCACCGACGGAGGAACCAGGTAGACGCCGAACCGGGGGCCCCAGACGTCGAGTGCGAAGACGCCGACGACTGTCACCGCCGCGAGCGCACCCACCGCGACGGTCGCGCCGACCAGACGCCGCCGACGGCGGCTCTTCCGCTCCGGACCTGCTGCTGTCATGTTTCTCGACCGTGGCACTCACCGATCGTCTCGATCTCGCAGCCTCGGCACATCGCCACTGCGATGTAGCCGCGCCAGCGGATGTCATTCCCGAGGAGGAGATTCGCGATCAGTCGGTGACAGCGAGCACCACCTGCGCGAAGACGTACGCAGCACCGCCGAGGGTCGCCCAGACAGCCAGCGAGAGTGCGATCGCGATCGCGATGCCTCGCACGACATCCGCCCCGTCGCGTGCTCGGTCCCCGTCGATCTCGCCGGGGGCCTCATCACCGAGAGTGGTCAGCTGTGTCATGGTCGCGCCTATTCTTCGGAAGCATCCCGACGAACAGCACACGCGTGCCGTCGCCGGTCGGTCGTTGGAGGGACACGCGATTCGGCGAATCGTGACGCGAACAGGCAGCGACGCGTCAACTCGCGATGAACTCGGCGCTGAGCGTGCAGGTCCCGCACGTCTGCAGGTGCTCGTCGACGCGTCTGCGATCGCGGGCGGAGAGACCATCGCGGGTGTAGGCGCCGAACTCCGCGGCGATCGGCCGGCATCCCTCCGAGCGGGACCGCGTGAGCTGAGCACTCACCCAGGCGTCGCGGAAGCCGCGCTTGGCACGCAGCACGAGAGCCGATGCCCCGTTCGGTGAGACCCCGAGCAGGTCGCTGAGCTCTCGCGGCGGCATGCCGTCGACCTCGCTGTACCAGAGAGCCTTCCGCCATCGGCTGGGCAACGACCGGAATGCTGCGGCGGCTGCTTGGCGGTCCTGTGATCTCATCGCCGCCTGCTCACCGCTCAGAGCGCGCTCGTCCACGACACGTTCGAGGTCGCCGTCGGTCGACTCACGGCGGGAACGGTAATGATCACGGGCGACGTTGCGCACGGCGGCGAAGAGGTAGGACCGGAAGGCGCCGGTCGGTCCTTTCCCCTCCCGAAGAGCTCGGAGCACCTTCTCGAACGTCTCGGCGACGATGTCGTCGGGATCGAGCCCTCGGAACCCCCGCGCCGCCGACATCGCAGATTCTGCGTGGTGACGCCAGAGTTCGCCGAACGCATTCATATCGCCGGCGCGGACGCGTTCCACAAGGGAATCGTCGCGCGACCGGGTCGCGTCGTACCGCGCGCCCATCGTTTTCTCCCCGCGCCGCCTACATGCTCCAGCCGGAGCCTAGGAAGCCCATCACCGTCCCCACGACTCGCTTCACGAAACGTGACGCGGCTTCGCCGAATCTGCGCGATCCGCGACATCGAGGGGGCGTCTCGACCGGCGACCAGCCCGTCAGCCCGACCGCTCGGCGGCTCTCCGGGTGGCTCGGTGAAGCGACTGCCTCGTCCCGAAACCGGTCGCTCGCGCGACCACATCCAAAGTCATCGTGGGATTGTGGCGCCGGAGCTCGGACGCTGCTTTCAGGCGGATCTCGAGCAAGGATTCCGAGAACGTTCGGCCCTGCGCGCTGAGCGCGCTCTGCACCGTGCGGGTCGAGACGCCCAGCCGGCCCGCAACGGTCGACAGCGAGAGAGTCGGCGAGGCGTACTCGCGGACCAGGATCTCCATGATGGCGTTGGGCAAAGACGGCTTCGGCATATTCTTCCCGACCAGTGCCGCCACGATCGAGCAGGCGATTTCGCTCGCCGCGTCGGCCAACGGCGAGACGCCCACCTCGGCGACCTCGGACTCGATCGCGCACAGTGCCTTGACGAACGTCACCATCGGCCGGATAGAGGCCTCGCTCGTCGCGTCGCGGCTGATGCGATCGAAGCCCATCCGCCGCCTGGCCGCGAATTCGCCCGCATCCAGGGTGATGAAAACGAGCTCGGTCGCCTCCGTCGCCTCGATCGTGACCGGCGCCGTTCCCGGTGGGATCAGGAATGACGAGCCCCGCCGGACGACGACGGGGGCTTCCGAGATGAAGCGCATCGCCCGGTTCTCCGCGACGATGGCAGCGACGCGGTCTCGAGAGTGTTCGTCCCGCGGCCAGACGACCGTCGCCGCCGGCATCCGAGCATGGACGAACAGATATCCGCCGATGCGAGCGACGTTGGCCCGCAGCAGCGCGTCTTCGTCGCGCACCGCAACGAAGCCGATGTTGGCCGACGACATGTACGACGTCAGCGGCATCAGGCTCAGGAGCCTCTCTCGCCCATCGGCGCGGAACTTGTTCAGCTCGAACTCGTCATGAGCAACGAGCGGACGACGACGTCGCATCCACGCCCCCTTCTTGGAGACCGACGGCAATGGTTACAGACCATTCTGTAATACCCGCCTTGCGACGTACCCACGAGGCCGCACGCTGAACTCCCCGCACTTGTTCGGAGCCCGCCATCGAACGGATGGAATCTCGCCGAGCGGTCCGTCACCTCGGACGACCGCGCTGACAGGCCGCGAAGGGTGGAGCGGCAGGTCCTGGCTGCGAGACCCCGGGACCGGTAGAACAGAGGCCGCACCGCGTGACCGGGAAGGCGAACGACACATGATCGATCGAGACACGCTCGCCGCATTCCTGAGGATGCGGCGCGAGGCGCTGCAGCCCTCGGATGTCGGGCTGCAGTGTTGGCGCGAGAGTCGTACGACGCCGCGGAGCGCCAGGTGCTCTCCCGGGTGTACGCGGGAGGTCTGCGCGAGATCGTGGCGCTGCGCGGCCCGTCGTCGCGCGCGGCCGCGCTGGCGGCGTCGCTCAGAGAACGCAGCGCGGAGTTCCGCTCTCTCTGGGATGCCCAGCAGGTCGGCATCGCTCCGCCCGAGGTCAAGCGGTTCCGGCATCCGGAGGTCGGCGCGCTCGAGCTGCAGTGTCAGACCCTCCTCGACCCCGATCAGTCGCACCGCCTGCTCGTCTACACCGCGGCGCCCGGGAGCGAGAGTCACGACAAGCTGCAGCTGCTGGCCGTCATCGGCGCCGGCGCAGGGGTGACCTGACGATCCGTGGATGAGCCGGCTCTGGATGCCGCCGCGCGCCGCGATCAGCATGGACGAGCGGGCCGCCCGGTCCGCGCGAACGATGGAGGAACCATGACCCGCGGCACCGCTCCGATCTCCGACCTGCATGGACGGTTCGCCGTCGTCACCGGCGCGACCGACGGCATCGGCCGGGTGATCGCGACACGACTGGCGGCCGCCGGGGCGACCGTCGTCCTGCCGGCACGGTCGCCCGCCAAAGCCGAGGCAGCCCTCGACGGCATCCGCCGTGCCGTGCCGGCCGCCGAGGTCACGACGCGTCCGCTCGATCTCGCCTCGCTCGACTCGGTCGCCGCGTTCACGCGCGACCTCGTGGCGGCGGGCCGACCCGTCGATCTGCTCGTCAACAACGCCGGTGTGATGCACCCCGGCTCACGGCGACCCACCGCGGAAGGCTTCGAGCTGCAATGGGGCGTGAACCACCTCGGCCACGTGGCGCTCACCCTCGGACTGCTGCCATTGCTGCGCGCCGGCGGAGCGCGCGTGACGCACCAGACGAGCGTCGCGGCCCGCTCGGGCGGGCTGAACTGGGACGACCTCGACTGGCTGCGCGGCTACGACGACATGGCCGCGTACCGGCAGTCGAAGATCGCCGTCGCCCTCTTCGCCCGCGAGCTCGACGCGCGCAGCCGCGCCCGCGGATGGGACGTGTCGAGCAACATCGCACACCCCGGCGTCAGCCCGACGAATCTGCTCGCGGCGCAGCCCGGGATGGGCCGGGCGAAGGCGTCTCCGGGCCGGGCGCTGATCGTCGCGCTCTCGCGCGTGGGGCTCGCCGGCACCGTGCCGGGCGCGGCGGAGCCCGCGCTGGTCGCGGCAGCCGGCCCCGATTCCCGCGGCGACGAGTTCTACGGCCCACGTCGCGTCATCGCGGGTGCACCGCGTCGCCAGGAGTTCTGGGCGCCGTTCCGCGACCTCACCGACGGGCCGCGGCTCTGGGACGCCTCCCTCGAGATGATCGGCGAGCGCTTCGCGCTCTGAGCGGAGCGGGCGCCGGGTGGCCGTGGGCGACGGGGGCTTCGGCTACTCCGCCGGCGGTTCCCCTTCACCGCACGCAGAGACGCCCAGCAGGGAGACGACCGTGCGGCCGTCCAGATCGATCACCTGGACATCGAGGATCATGCCGCTGGAGTGCTTCAATGCGATGGCAGGCACCGATACCTCGACCGTCTCGAACTCGCGGAACCCGTCACCCAGACGATCCGGGAGCGCTTCGATGAAGGCCGATCCGTTGAACCCCGCTTCGGGGGCAACGGTCCAGCGCGTCGAGTAGTAGAAGGAGTTTTCGGCGCACTCCAGGTAGGGCGAGTTGGACGGCAGGACCTCCGGGACCCCGCCGGGAACCTCATCCGCGACGCGCTGCATCATCGCGTCCGTATCAGCACGCACCTCATCGATCGTCGGCCGACCTGCCACGACACAACCAGTGATCGACGTCGCTGCCAACGCGAGTATCACCGAAAGCGCGACGCCTTTCGCGCGCCTCGAGGGCGGCATCTCGGAAGCGGCGTTTGCGCCGTACGGTGGTCTTTCCAGGTTGGGGATCATCTCGCCGGAGGCTGTCCTACCCCGCAGGGAGTCAGACCGAGCAGGTCGACAACGAGGCCTCCATCGACGTCGAGCACTATCACGTCGAGCAGGGCGCCGCTGACGTGATCCAGAGCGACGGCGGGCGACGTGATGTCCACCGTCTCAGCGACCACGAAGTCCTCGCTTAAGCGACCGGGAAGAGCCTCCACGAATGCCTCCCCGTCAAACCCGGGGCCCGGCGTGACCCCCCAACGAAGAGTGGCCCAGTACGTGTCGTCGCCGCACGCAACGTAAGACGGGTCAGGGGTGGCGACCTCCACAACCCCACCCGGAACCTCGTCCGCGATCTGCTGCATGACAGCCTCGGTCTCAGCCCGCACGTCTTCGAGCGTCGGTCGCTCCGCCACTGCACACCCCGACAGGGCCACGGCTGCCAGCACGCCGATGAGGGCGGCCGACGAGGTGCGCGTGGCTGTCATCAGCTCTCCGTTCGCAGGTGACACCCCATCACACTCCCTCAGGATCGCCATCACCGCACGGAGCGAGACCGAGAAGATCCACGACGATGTCTCCTTCAACTCCCAGTACCTTGACGTCGAAGACAGCCCCGCTGGCGTGATCAAAGGCCACGGCTGGGGACCTGATGTCCACCGTCTCGGCGATCACGAAATCAGAGCCAAGGCGGCCGGGGAGCGCATCGATGAATGCTTCGCCGTCGAAACCAGGCTGTGGAGCGACCGCCCAACGGTTGATGGAGTAATACCCACCGCCATCGCAAGCCAGGTAAGCCGAGTCGGGAGTTCGCACCTCGACGACACCTCCGGGGATCTCGTCCGCGATTCGTTGCATCGCTGCCTCGGTCTCAGCCCGTGCTTGTTCGAGCGTCGGTCGCCCTGCCATCGCGCACCCCGCCATCGTCATGCCTGCCAGCGTCAGAACTGCAGTGACCGACACTGCACGGGACCGCTTGATTGATTCGCTGCTCATTCGGTCGGCGGCTCGCCATCGCCGCATGGCGCGAGTCCAAGAAGATCGACAACAACAACACCGCCGACCGACTCAAGGACCACGACGTCGAGGGCCGCGCCGCTGACGTGGTTGAGGGCCACGGCCGGGGACTTGATGTCCACCACCTCGGCAACAACGAAGCCATCACCCAATCGCTCGGGCAACGCGTCGACGAACGCTTCACCGCCGAATCCGGGCGCTGGCGTGACAACCCAATGGTTGATCGAGTAATACCCGCCTCCGTCACAGGCCAAGTAGGCCGGATCAGGGGTACGTACCTCGACAACACCATCGGGAACCTCGTCCGCGATCTGCTGCAAGACGGCATGAGTCTCAGCCTTCGCCCGCTCGAGCGTCGGTCGCTCAGCCACTGCGCACCCCACCGTCGCGAAACCCACAAAAGCAAGAACAGCGACGATCGACATGCCCCGCGCGTGCCTCGTTTGTTCGCCACCTCCGCGAGCATGCATTCGGCCCGTCGCGACGATCGTGGTTGCCGACGAGCGACGCGTGTCGAAATGCACGGAAACGTCGGTCATGCCGCCCTCCTCAAGGCATCACCAGCCTATGAGCGCAGTCGACGAAGCGAATCGCACGAACGGATGAGAATTCTTCAACCACGGCGCGCCAGCGCGAAAGAAAAAGCCCCGGTCGCAGCTGGCGCTGCGCCGGGGCGGGTCGTCGACTTCAGGTCGGGCGATCCGAGCGCGGCCGCGACGGGCTCATCCGCCCGGCGATCAGTACTGCGATACCGATGAGAGCGACGACGCACGCCACTCCCATCACGACTGCATCGTGGGGCAGCATCGAGCAACCGATCGACGTGTCCTCGTAATCGCACGTCCGCCAGGGCTGTGCGAAGGAGAGAACTGTGACCAGACCGCCGGTGATCGCAAGCAGGCTCCCGAGCGCCATAAACCGACGCCGACGCCGCCCATGAGCACCGCCGTTCTTCGCACTCTCGACGAGGGAGCGACGGCTCACGGGCTTGTTTGGCATGGGACTTTCCTACCGCACCGGGCAGCCCCTCGCGGCTCTACCCGAAGGAAGATGCCGTCGGTCGCAGCTGGTGCGGCGCCGGGGGCGATTCGAGGGGGTCAGCCTCCCGCAGGCGGCTCGTCGCGGATTCGGCTTCGGTGCAGCGAGAAAAAATCACGAAGAGAACCGCGCCTTCCCCGGCGCCGCCAGCCCACCCTGACTGCGCCCGGTACATGCAGAAAACCCCCGGATAACCGGGGGTTTTCACTGGCGGTGACGGTGGGATTTGAACCCACGGTAGGGGGTTACCCTACACAACTTTTCGAGAGTTGCACCTTCGGCCGCTCGGACACGTCACCGCCGACCAGCTTACGACATCCGAGGCGATGCTGCGAACCACGGTGTCCCCGGCCCGGCGTAGCGTGGGTCTGTGACGCGATCATCGGACCCGCAGACAGCTCTCATCATCGCGATCGCGTCGCTCGCGTCGTCCGTCGCGTTCCTCGACAGCACGATCGTGAACGTCGCGCTCCCCGCGATCGAGCGCGAGCTCGGCGGCGGTCTCGCGACGCAGCAGTGGGCGGTCGACGCGTACCTGCTGACGCTGTCGTCGCTGATCCTCCTCGCGGGCTCGGTGAGCGACGCCTACGGGCGCCTCCTCGTGCTGCGCATCGGGTTGATCGGCTTCGGTGTCGCCTCGGTCGCGGTGGGACTCGCGCAGGATCCGGTCTTCCTCATCGCCGCGCGCGCCGTCCAGGGCGCGGCGGGCGCCTTCCTCGTGCCGAGCTCTCTCGCCCTCATCACGTCGCTCCTCCAGGGCCACGAACGCTCGCGCGCCATCGGGCTGTGGACGGCCTTCACGACCGGCGCCTCGCTCGTCGGCCCGCTCCTCGGCGGCCTCTTCGTCGACCTGCTGTCCTGGCGCTACGCGTTCCTCATCAACGTCCTCCCCGTCGCCGTCACCCTGTGGCTCGTGGCGCGGCTCCCCGTGCACGACGAGCGTCGGGCCAATGCGGGCATCGACTGGTTCGGCGCGGCCCTGTGCACGGCGGGCCTGGGCGGCATGGTCTTCGCGCTGATCGAGCAGCCGAACCTCGGCTGGACTTCTCCCGCGATCTGGATGCCGCTGACCGGCGGTGCCGTGATGTTCGCGGCCTTCCTGATTCGGCAGCGCACGTCGCGGCATCCGATCCTGCCCCTCGGGCTCTTCCGCGCGCGCAACTACTGGACCGGAAACCTCGCGACCCTGTTCGTCTACGCCGCCCTTTCGCTCAACGGCTTCGTCGTCGGCGTCTATCTGCAAGAGGGCGCCGGCCTCAGCGCGACGCTGGCCGGCCTCGCGAGCCTGCCGACGACGGTGTTGCTGATCGTGCTGAGCCCGTGGGCCGGCTCGCTCGCGGAACGCCTCGGCGGACGCCTGTTCATGACCGTCGGGCCCCTCGTCATGGCCGCCGGCGCGCTGATGCTGCTGTTCGTCGGCGAGAGCTTCGACTACTGGTGGCAGGTGCTGCCCGGCCTCGTCGTGTTCGGACTCGGACTCGGCGTGACCGTCTCGCCGCTGACCTCGACGATCCTCGGCGCGATCGACTCCGAGCGCTCGGGCATCGCCTCGGCGGTCAACAACGCCGTTGCGCGCGTCGCGGGCCTCGTGGTCATCGCCTTCCTCGCACCCATCGTGGGCGGCGCGCTCGACCTCGATGGATTCCACCGAGCAGCGATCGTCACCGCCGCGCTCATGGCCGCGGGCGGGCTCATCGCCTTCACCGGCATCCGGAACAGAGCACCCTCAGCTGCAGCAGCCCCGACCGCGCCTGACTGACGCTCAAGCCGGCGAGCGCTCCGCCGCGAGCGGCCCGAGCACCGACAGCATCCGCAGCTTCTCCGCCGCCTCCGACCCGGGCTCCGGGGTGAGGGTGAGGAGGGCTTGCGAGCGGTCCTCCGTGAACAGCACCTGGCAGTCGACCTCGATCTCGCCGACGGCCGGATGCACGACGACCTTGTGATCGGCGAAGCGCTCGGCGACCTCCTCGAGGTCCCAGAGCCGCGCGAACTCGGCGCTCCGCTCGCGCAGGTCATTGACCAGACGCGCGGCCCGCGACCCTGCGCCACCTCGGCCCGCGACGGCGCGCAGGTTCGCCACGATCGCCCGGCTCTGCCGGTCGTGATCGGATGCCGGGTACACCGCCCGCTCGCTGACGGGATGCACGAACCAGCACCAGGCACCGCTGCGTTCGGGTCCGATGCGCCGTTCACGCGCGCCGAACAGAGCCCGCGCGAGATCGTTCTGCGCGAGAGTCTCGTCGAGCTCGCTGATCACGAGCGCCGGAATGTCGTCGAGCCGATCGAGCACCCGCTGCAGCGCCGGCGCGACGTGATCGGCGGCTCCGGAACGCTCGGGCGGCGTGTGCCCAGCGAGGCGGTGCAGGTGGTCGCGCTCGGAACGCGAAAGCCGCAGTGCCCGCGTGAGCGAGGCGAGCATCTGCAGGCTCGGCTGCGGCCCGCGCTCCTGCTCGAGGCGCGTGTAGTAGTCGGCGCTCATCAGGGCGAGCTGCGCCACCTCTTCGCGTCGGAGCCCCGCCACACGGCGGCGCTCTCCGGACGGCAGCCCGACGTCCTCCGGATGCAGTCGCTCGCGGCGCGCGCGGAGGAATCGGGCGAGAGCGGCACGGTCCACGCATCCATTGTGAACGCGGCGACCCGCCCGAGCCAGGGACCGCCGCTCCCCCGTTCGGGCGTGCCTGGATGCACCAGGATGCCGCGACGAGAGTCGGGGCATGGACATCACCGGACGCACCATCTTCATCCCCGGCGCGACGAGCGGCATCGGCCGCGCGCTCGCCATCGCCCTCGCCGAGCGCGGCAACACGGTCATCGTCGGCGGGCGCCGTCGCGAGCTCATCGACGACCTCCGCTCGTCGCACCCGGGCATCGACGGCGTCGAGATCGACACATCGGATGCCGCATCCATCGGCCGTGCCGCCGCCGAGGTTCTGGAACGGCATCCCGATCTCGACGTGCTCGTCACGATGGCGGGCATCATGAACGCCGAGGACTGGACCTCTCCCGCGGGCTTCGTCGACAGCGCGGAACGCACCGTCACCACGAACCTGCTGGGACCGATCCGGCTGATCGGCGCGTTCATCGCGCACCTGCTGACACGCCCCGCCGCCACGATCATGACCGTCTCGTCGGGCCTGGCCTTCGCCCCGCTCGACGCCACCCCCAGCTACAACGCGACGAAGGCCGGGATCCACATGCTGAGCGAATCACTGCGACTGCAGTACGCAGGATCGCCGGTGTCGATCGTGGAGCTCGTGCCGCCCGCCGTGCAGACCGACCTCATGCCCGGTCACGCCGAGAACCCGCACGCACAGCCGCTCGACAAGTTCGTCGACGAGGTGATGTCGATCCTCGAGCGGGATGCCGACGTGGGCGAGGTGCTCGTCGAGCGCGTCGAGTTCCTGCGCCACGGCGAAGCGCGCGGCGACTACGCCGACGTCGTGCGCGCACTCAACGCGAGCGACCCGCACGCGGGGCAGCGAGGGGGCCGGTAGCGACTCTCATTCGCCCCTGCCAGACTGAGATCATGAGCGCGATCGAGAACTCCAAACTCACCGTCGTCGGCGCGGGCGCCGTCGGATCCAGCGTGGCCTACGCGGCCCTCATCCGGGGATCGGCCCGTCACGTGGCGCTTTACGACATCGCGACTGAGAAGACCGAGGCAGAGGTGCTCGACCTCGCGCACGGGGCACAGTTCACGGGTTCGAGCGACATCATCGGCGGCTCCGACATCTCGGTCGCCGAGGGCTCGCACGTCGTCGTCATCACCGCGGGCGCGAAGCAGAAACCCGGGCAGACGCGCACCGAGCTGGCGGGCGTGAACGCGGGCATCATCGCCTCGATGATGCCGCAGCTGCTCGACGTCGCCCCCAACGCGACCTTCGTCATCGTGACCAACCCCTGCGACGTGCTCACCGTCCTGGCGCACGAGGCCACCGACCTGCCGCCCGAGCGCATCTTCGCCTCCGGTACCGTGCTCGACACCTCGCGCCTGCGCTGGAAGATCGCGCGTCGCGCCGGCGTCTCGATCTCGAGCGTGCACGCGTACATCGTCGGCGAGCACGGCGACACCGAGTTCCCGCTGTGGTCGCACGCCACCATCGGCACGGTGCCGATCCTCGACTGGGTGCCGCTCGACGGTCAGCCCAAGTTCACGAAGGAGGAGCTCGACCAGATCGCCATCGACGTCCGCGACGCCGCTTATAAGGTGATCCAGGGCAAGGGCGCGACGAACTACGCCATCGGCCTCTCGAGCGCGCGCATCGTCGAGGCGATCCTGCGTGACGAGGATGCCGTGCTGCCCGTCTCCACGGTGCTGCGCGACTTCCACGGAGTCGACGGCATGGCGCTGTCGGTGCCGTCGGTCGTCAACCGCCGGGGCGCGTTCCCGGTGCGGGAGATCGAGTTCTCCGAGCGCGAGCTCGAGCTGTTCCAGCACTCGGCCGCGGCGCTCAGCGAGGTCGCGACCTCCCTGCGCGGCTGATCAGTCGGTACGCCGATACATCCGTCGGACCGGCGGTGCTGGTGTCGTCCCGGAGCCCCGGGAAGACGACATCCGCACCACCGGTCCGACAGTTGTATCGGGGCGAGGCTCGCGAGGGGCCGGTGGCCGAGGGATGTCGGAGGTCGCGCCTACCCTGGACGCATGGCCTCTCGACGTCCCGCCGCCACCTCGGCCTTCAAGTGCACCGAGTGCGGGTGGACGACGGCCAAATGGGTCGGCCGATGCGGTGAGTGCCAGCAGTGGGGCACGGTCGTCGAGGCGGCGACACAGACCGGCATCACGTCGACCGTCACGGCGGTGAGCCCCGGCGCTGCCCGCGCCGCTCGTCCGATCACCGAGATCGACACGACCGAGGCGCCTCGACGTTCGAGCGGCGTCGGCGAGTTCGACCGCGTGCTGGGCGGTGGCGTCGTACCCGGGGCGGCGATCCTGCTGTCGGGCGAGCCGGGCGTCGGAAAGTCGACCCTGCTCCTCGAGGTCGCCGCGCAGTCCGCCCGCTCGGGTCGGCGAGTGCTGTACGTCAGCGCGGAGGAATCGCTCGGCCAGGTCCGCCTGCGGGCCGAGCGCACCGGCGCGCTGCACGATGCCCTCTACCTCGCGAGCGAGACCGACCTCGCCACGGTGCTCGGCCACGTCGACGAGGTGCGTCCCGACCTCCTCATCGTCGACTCGGTGCAGACGGTGTCGTCGTCGCTGTCCGACGGGGTCGCGGGCCAGCCGAGCCAGGTGCGAGAGGTCGCGTCGACGCTCATCCGCGTCGCGAAGGAGCGTGACCTCCCCGTCCTCATTGTCGGACACGTCACGAAGGACGGGTCGATCGCCGGCCCCCGGGTGCTCGAGCACCTCGTCGACGTCGTCTGCCACTTCGAGGGCGACCGCCAGACCTCGCTCCGGTTCGTCCGAGCGCTGAAGAACCGCTTCGGGCCGACGGATGAGGTCGGATGCTTCGACATGACGGGCGACGGCATCGCGGAGGTGCCCGATCCGAGCGCCCTGTTCCTCGGGCACGGCGACCCCGTGCCGGGCACGTGCGTCACGATCGCGCTCGAGGGGCGTCGTGCCCTGCCGGTCGAAGTTCAGGCGCTGACCCTCAAGACCGGCGCCCCTAACCCTCGACGTGTCGTCAGCGGAGTGGACAGCGCGCGCGTCGCGATGATCCTCGCCGTGCTCGAGAAGCGCGGCGTCGCCGTCACGAGCGACCAGGACGTCTACGTCTCCACTGTGGGAGGTGTGCGCCTCGTCGAGCCTGCCGCAGACCTCGCCATCGGCATCGCCATCGCGGGCGCCGTCGGCGGCAGGGCCGTATCGCGACAGGTGGCGGCCTTCGGCGAACTCAGCCTCGCCGGAGAGATCCGCCCGGTCACCCAGTCGAGCCAGCGACAGTCCGAAGCGAAGCGCATGGGCTACACCGCCGTGGTGGATGCCTCATCCCGCACCATCGGCGGAGCCATGCGCGATCTACAGGTGCGCCAGCCCGCAGCATCCGCCGCCGACGCCGGCTTCTGACCCGCCCACCCCGACTCACCTGGACTCACCTGGCAGTTCACGCCCCCACCCACGCGCCGAGGGGGCACCACCTGCCAACCCAAACCACGAGCCCGAGCCCGAGCCCGAGGTCAGGCGTCGAGGGCGGCGATCACGTCCTGAGGGGCAGCCTGCATCGGGTGCGGGCCGGCGATGTCGAAGAACACGGTGCTGATCTCGGCCTCGTGCACGCCGAGGAAGGCGCGCAGGCCCCCGGGCGACTGCAACGCCACGTGGGCGGGAAGCGCCTCCGGCTTGTGCGCCGCATCGCTGAACAGCAGCAGCGCGACATCGCCGGTGTTCGGATCGCGATACGTCCAGATCTCACCGACGTCGCGCGGATCGTCACGGTTCCCGGGTCGCATGAGCGGCACCACCGTCGGACCGTGCCGCAACGCGAATGCGAGGGCAGCCATGTCTTGCGTCTGCAGGGCGTCTGCGAGCTGCGGGTTGCGGAACTCGGGCACCGGCTTCTTCGCGCCGCGCTTCTTTCCAGCCATCACCTCAGCCTAGAGAGAGAAGGGGCCCTCTCGAACTCTTCATTGGGGACTGAGGAAATCGAGAGGGCCCATCGCTCACCCGAGGTGGGGATCCGTCGTCGCGATTCTGGGGGGTTTCGCGACTACTCGCTGCTGGGGACAGCGGGGGCCCTCGGGGAACTGCATCCAGGTTACGGCCGAGCTCGCCACCTGTCGCCCTCTCTCCGGTGAGAAAAGTCTCACGTCGGTGAACGCGTCAGCGCAGCACGAACTGTCGTTCCTGTTGCGCTGCGAGCCCACCGATCTCGACCGCCAGGTTGAAGTAGCCCGCGGGCGCGGCCGGACGCTCCGCGTCGCACGTGTCGACCGACGAGCGGGTGCGGTCCCAGGTGATCGGAGTCACGCTCGACACCGTCTGGCCGGGGTCGATCTGCACGACCTGATCGCTCGACTCGCTCTGGCAGTCCGTCGAGCGCCACCACACGTCGGGTCCGCTCGCGACCGTGAGCTTCTGCGTCGCCGTGCCCACATTGAGCAGGCAGGGAGCCGAGCCGGAGTTCGTCAGCGAGATCGACAGCTGCGGCAGTTCGCCGGCTCCGTAGGACTCCTTGTCGGTGACCGCCGAGACCTGGACCGACCGAGCGGAGCACGCCTCGACCTCGGCCGGCGTCGCGTCCGACGACGGCTGCGGCGCACTGGGGGATGCCGCGGGCGTGGGCTGATCCGCGGGCGGTGACGCCGGTGCCTCACCGGCATCCGACGACGCAGCCGGAGCGGGAGTGCTGTCCGCTGCCGATCCCTCCCACGGCCGCCAGAACGCGAGCACGACAGCGGCGATGAGCACCAGCACGACGAGCAGCAGCACGAGACGTCGCCGGCGGTAGACCGCGGGCGAATGACGGCGTCGGGGCGGCGTGTCGGTCATGAAGCCAGGGTAGGCCGCAGGTCGGATGCCGCCCCGGCGGCACGCCTACAGGTGCTTGAGCATCCGGGTGTTGCCCAGGGTGTTCGGCTTGACGTGCGCGAGGTCGAGGAACTCGGCGATGCCCTCATCGGGGCTTCGCAGCAGCTGCGAGTACACATCGGCGTCGACGATCTGCTCGCCGATCGCCTCGAACCCGCGCCGCGCGAAGAAGTCGACCTCGAAGGTGAGGCAGAACAGGCGCGAGAGACCGAGCTCGCGAGCGCCCTGCTCGAGCCGGTCGACGATGGCGCCGCCCACCCCACGGTGCAGCCACTCGTCCACGACGATGAGGGTGCGCACCTCGCCGAGGTCCTCCCACATGACGTGAAGGGCGCCGCATCCGATCAGCTGCCCGTCGGCCTCGGCGACGACGAACTCCTGCACCGACTCGTAGAGCACCACGAGGTCTTTGCCAAGCAGGATTCGTCGCTGCACCCAGGGGTCGAGCATCTCGCGGATGCCGCGGACGTCGCTCGCCTTCGCGGGGCGGACGACGAAGGCCGGGTCGTCTGAGCTCACGCCTCAACGATAGTCCGCGCCGGTAAGGTTGCCTCAGCCCGAGATCCCTCCCGCCTTGGAGTGCCGACGTGAGCGTGCTCCGTGATTACGCCGCCGCAGTGTCCCAGCCGACACTGCCTCTGTCGTCGCTTCCCCACGGCCCGGCCGACCTCTCGCGGTACGACGAGGTGGTCGATGCCGACGGCGGCCTCCGCCCCGCGTGGCAGTCGCTCGCCGGCCTCGCGCTGGCCCTGACGCCGTCCGAACTGTCGCGCGTCGAGGGAGAGATCACCCGCTTCCTCGCCGACGACGGTGTGACCTACGTCCGGCCCGACAGCGGCGCCCAGCCCTGGCAGCTCGACCCCGTTCCGCTCGTCGTCGACGCGGCCAGCTGGGCCCCGCTCGAGACGGGCCTCGCGCAGCGCGCCGAGCTGCTGAACGCCGTCCTCGCCGACCTCTACGGACCGCAGACCCTGCTCTCGTCGGGGATCGTCCCCGCCGCCGCGGTGCTCGGTCACGCGGGATTCCTCCGCCCCCTCGCGCGAGCGACCGCGGCCGACCGGCATCCGCTGCTGCTGTCGGGCACCGACCTCGGCCGCGACGCCGACGGCGAATGGCGGGTGCTCGCCGACCGCGTGCAGGCCCCGTCTGGGCTCGGGTTCGCGATGGAGAACCGCCGCGTCATCTCGCAGGTGCTGCCCGACCTGTACCAGCAGAGCGATCCGCACCGCATGGAGCCCTATTTCTCGGCGCTGCATGCGACGCTCGCCGCGTCGGCACCCGAGGGCGTTACCGAGCCGCGCGTGGTCGTCCTGACGCCGGGGCCGCACTCCGAGACCGCGTTCGACCAGGCCTTCCTCGCGCGGGGCCTGGGCCTGTCGCTCGTGCAGGGCAGCGACCTCGTCGTGCGCCGCGGGCGGGTGTGGATGAAGCCCACCGGCTGGCCCCGCCGCGAACCGACCGAGCAGGTCGATGTCATCCTGCGCCGCGTCGACGCGGAATGGTGCGACCCCCTCGAGCTGCGGTCCGACTCGCGCCTGGGTGTCGCGGGCCTCACCGAGGCGGTGCGCCGCGGAACCGTGCGACTGGTCAACGGGCTCGGGGCGGGCGTCCTCGAGAATCCGGCGCTCCTGCCCTACCTCCCGGCCGCATGCGAAGCCCTGCTCGGGGAACAGCTCCGCCTCTCGGCGGTCCCGACGTGGTGGTGCGGCGACGAGGCGGCGCGCGCCGTCGTGCTCGAACGCGTCCGCGCGGGCGATGACTCCGTGCTCGTGCGTACGCTCGATGGCTCACGCCGGGATCTCACGGGGCTGGATGCCGCGGCCATCGCCGACCGCATCGAGGCGAACCCGCACCGATACGTCGGTCAGGAGCTGCTGCCCCTCTCGCAGGCCCCGGTCTGGACCGGCGAGGGCGCGCGTGCCCGGGCTCTGATCTTCCGCGCGTTCACCCTGCGCCATGGCTCGGCCTATCGTCCGCTTCTGGGCGGCCTCGCCACGGTGCGCGAGAGCCCCGACGCAGCCCCGACCACGAAGGACGTCTGGGTACTGAAGGCCGCCGAGGGCGACGCGGACCAGGGCCTCGTCGAGATCGGTCCGCTCCCGGGCGGCCGCAGTGCTCCGAGCATCGCGCCGCGCGCCCTGGACGACATGTTCTGGTCGGGGCGATACGCCGAACGGGCCGAAGACCTGCTGCGGCTCGTGCTCACGGCGCAGCAGCAGCTCGACCTCGCCGGGGCCGGCCGCGCCAGCCACACGAGCGCCCGCGTCCTGCGCGACGCCATCCACCGACTCGCCGGCCCGGGACCGGATGCCGCTGACGCCGACTTCCGGTCGCTGCTGCTCGACTCGGCTCGGGTCGGGTCGACCGCCCACGCGCTCAGCCGACTGCGCGACGCGCTCGACGGTGTCCGCGACCAGCTGTCCGGCGACACGTGGCGCGTCTTCGCCGGCATCGAACGCGCCTCCCGCGCCCTGCGGGCGTCGCCGCACGCCCACCGCACGGCCGAGTCGGCGGGACGCATGCTCACGGTCGTGCTGTCGCTGCAGGGCGTGACCGCCAACATGATGCGCGACACCGGCTGGCACTTCATCGAGGCGGGACGCTTCCTCGAGCGCGCACTTCAGGTGTGCCACATCCTGCGGGTCGTCGTCGACCGCCGCGACGCGCGCACCGAGCGGGCCGTGCTCGAGGCGCTGCTCACCGCGTCGGAGAGCATCGTCACCCACCGGCGCCGGTTCCGTGGCGCGGTGCGCCTCGGCGACGTGCTCGACCTGCTGCTGCGCGACCCCGACAATCCTCGCTCACTCGCGTTCTGCCTCGCCGAGCTGCGCACACACCTTGCCGCAGCCCCCGCGTCGACGGGGTCGACACGCCCCGAACGCCTGGTCGACGACCTCGAGAACCTCGTCGGGGCGATCGACACGGATGCACTGGGGGATGCCGTCGACGGCATCCGATCGCCTCTCGCCGAGCTGCTCGACGACCTCACGGCGCAGCTCGAACAGCTGGGCGACGCGATCGACGAGCTGCACTTCGAGAGCGGACCGCCCCCGGTCGCGCTGTCGTCGCTCGCCCTCATCGAGGAACTGATGGAGGCTCGCGCGTGAAGCAGTACCGCGTCTGGCATCGCACCGCCTACACCTACAGCGATCCCGTCGAAGACAGCGTCGGGCAGTTCCACCTGATCCCTCGCGAGCTGCCCGGGCAGCGGGTGCGCGAGGCGGAGGTCGTCGTCTCCCCCGCCCCGGGTGACATGCGTCGCGACTCCGACTACTTCGGCAACTGGTCGACGTACTTCCACGTCACCGACGCGCATGAGGCGCTGTCGATCGAGGCGTCGAGCGAGGTCGCGGTCACCGCTCCCGAGTACGACGCCGCTGCGCTCGCGCTTTCCTGGGAGACGGCGCGGCCGCTGCGGCATCCCGACCAGGAGGGAGCGTGGCGCGCGGCGGAGTTCGCGATGCCCTCGCCCCGCGTCGCGCAGTCGGAGGCCACCGCCGCCTACGGCGCGATCTCGCTCACCCCGGGGCGCCCGATCGGCGAAGCCGCGACCGACCTGATGCACCGCATCTACACCGACTTCGACTACGACAGCACCGCGACCACCGTCACCAGCACCGTCGCCGATGCGCTCGAGAAGCGGGCCGGCGTCTGCCAGGACTTCGCTCACGTCGCCCTCGCGTGCCTGCGCTCGCACGGCGTCGCGGCCCGTTACGTCTCGGGTTACCTCGCGACGCAGCCACCGCCCGGCAAGGAGCGGGTCTTCGGCGCCGACGCCTCGCACGCGTGGCTCGCGGTCTGGCTCCCGGGCACCGACCAGTGGCTCGCGATCGATCCGACGAACGACCAGTGGGCCAACGACCGCTACGTCACGGTCGCCTGGGGCCGGGATTACGGCGACGTCTCGCCCGTCAAGGGCATCATCTTCACCGAGGCGAAGACCTCGACCCTGCGCGTCTCGGTCGATGTCGCCCCGCTCGAGCCCTGACCCGGCGGGCGAGCTGCGCGCGCCGTGCGCGGATGCAAGGGATCAGCGGCGACACCCCGGGTCGAGGCATCCATCTCCGGGGTGTCGGCCACGATCGCTTGCATCCCGGCACGCCGGCGGACGCCGACCGACCACGGATGCCGGCGGGATCAGCGGCGTGCGGCGTACTCCGTCGCGGCGGCGACGAGGCCGAGGAAGAGCCGGCGGTCGGCGGCATCCTCCTCGGGATGCCACTGCACCGCCACGAGGAAATCCGAGCCCGGCGACTCGATGGCCTGCGGCAGCCCCTCGCCGCTGCGGGCCGAGACCACGAGGTCGTCGCCGAGTCGGTCGATGCCCTGGTGATGGTAGCTGCTCACGGTGAGCGAACCCGTGCCGACGAGCTCCGACAGCATCGTGCCGGCCGACACCGAGACCTCGTTCCGCGCGAAGACACCGCCGCCGAGCTGGTACCGGTCGGTGCGCAGCACGTCCGGAAGGTGTTGATGGAGCGTGCCGCCCGCGGTGACGTTGATGAGCTGCAATCCGCGGCAGATGCCGAGGACCGGGATGCCGCGCTCGCGGGCACCCCGCAGCAGAGCGAGCTCCCAGTCGTCGCGGTCAGGCCGCGCCGGATCCGTCGAGGGATGCCGCGCGGCCCCATACAGCTCGGGCTGCACGTCGAGGCCGCCCGTGAGCACGAGCCCGTCGAGCCGGTCGAGCACGACGTCGGCGGCGGGCCCCGGCGAGGGCTGCGGCGGCAGCAGTACCGCCGCGCCGCCCGAGGACGCGACCCGGTCGAAGTACTGCTGCGGCAGGAAGCTCGCCCGCACGTCCCACACCCCCTGCTGCGCGCGCTCGAGATAGGTCGTCAAGCCGATGACGGGTCGGGGCGCCGTCGTCGCGTCTTCGCTGCTCACGCGCCGATCGTAGAGCCGTCGTGTTTCACGCCGATCACACGCCGGAGCAGCCCACAGCCCTCCGGCTGCGTCGTGCGGCGTGTCCCGCCGACAGGCCCCGGAAACGCCGGAGGGGCGGATGCCGCAGCATCCGCCCCTCCGTACGACTCGTCGCTCGCGCGATCCCGGTCAGTCGCCGCTCGCAGCGATGTCGGGGGTCGCGGCGATCTCGCCGGCAGCGCCGACGCCGACCGCGACCTTGCCCTCACGCGGAGCGGTCTCGAAGACGAACTTCGTGCCCTCGGTGTCGACCTTCACGTGGTCGCCCGCGTTGAGCTCGCCGTGCAGGATCTTCTCGCTGAGCTGGTCCTCGACCTCGCGCTGCATCGCACGGCGCAGCGGCCGGGCGCCGAGCGTCGGGTCGAACCCGATCTCGATGAGGCGGTCCTTGGCGGCATCCGACAGCTCGACCGTCATGTCGCGGTCGAGCAGCCGGTCGCTCAGGCGCTTCGTGAACAGGTCGACGATCTGGCGAAGCTCGGCCTTGTTCAGCTGCGGGAAGACGATGACGTCGTCGACGCGGTTGAGGAACTCGGGCTTGAAGTGCCGCTTGAGCTCTTCGTCGACCTTGCCCTTCATCCGCTCGTAGCTCGTCTGCGCGTTGCCCTCGACCTGGAAGCCGACCGGACCACCGGCGATCGCCGACGAACCGAGGTTCGTCGTCATGATGATCACGGTGTTCTTGAAGTCGACGATGCGGCCCTGACCGTCGGTCAGGCGACCCTCTTCGAGGATCTGCAGCAGCGAGTTGAAGATGTCGGGGTGGGCCTTCTCGATCTCGTCGAAGAGCACGACCGAGAACGGCTTGCGGCGCACCTTCTCGGTGAGCTGGCCGCCCTCTTCGAATCCGACGAATCCGGGAGGGGCACCGAACAGACGCGAGACGGTGTGCTTCTCACCGAACTCCGACATGTCGAGGGAGATCAGCGCGCCCTCGTCGTCGAACAGGAACTCGGCGAGCGCCTTGGCCAGCTCGGTCTTTCCGACACCGGTGGGGCCGGCGAAGATGAACGAGCCCGAGGGGCGCTTGGGATCCTTCAGACCGGCACGCTGACGACGGATCGTGCGCGAGAGCGCCGCGATGGCCTCTTCCTGTCCGACGACGCGCTGGTGCAGCGCCTTCTCCATGAAGACGAGCCGGCTGGTCTCCTCCTCGGTGAGCTTGAACACCGGGATGCCGGTGGCCTGGGCGAGCACTTCGGCGATGAGGCCTTCGTCGACCACCGCGTGCGACGCCACGTCGCCCGAGCGCCACTGCTTCTCGAGACGCAGGCGCTCGGCGAGCAGCGACTTCTCCTCGTCGCGGAGCGACGCGGCCTTCTCGAAGTCCTGCTCCTCGCTCGCGCGCTCCTTGTCCTCGCGGACCTTGGCGATCTTCTCGTCGAACTCGCGCAGCTCCGGCGGCGACGACAGGATCGACAGGCGCAGGCGGGCGCCGGCCTCGTCGATCAGGTCGATGGCCTTGTCGGGCAGGAAGCGGTCGCTGACGTACCGGTCGGCGAGGTTCGCCGCGGCGACGAGCGCGCCATCGGTGATCTGCACCTTGTGGTGCGCCTCGTAACGGTCGCGCAGGCCCTTCAGGATGTTGATCGCGTGAGGGATGCTGGGCTCGCCGACCTGGATCGGCTGGAACCGGCGCTCGAGGGCGGCATCCTTCTCGAAGTGCTTGCGGTACTCGTCGAGCGTCGTGGCACCGATCGTCTGGAGCTCACCGCGCGCGAGCAGCGGCTTGAGGATCGACGCGGCGTCAATTGCGCCCTCAGCCGCACCGGCACCGACGAGCGAGTGGATCTCGTCGATGAAGACGATGATGTCACCGCGCGTGCGGATCTCCTTCGTGACCTTCTTCAGGCGCTCCTCGAAGTCACCGCGGTAGCGGGAACCGGCGATGAGCGATCCGAGGTCGAGCGAATAGACCTGCTTGTCCTTGAGCGTCTCGGGCACATCGCCCTTGACGATGGCCTGAGCCAGGCCCTCGACGACGGCGGTCTTGCCGACGCCGGGCTCGCCGATCAGGACCGGGTTGTTCTTGGAGCGACGCGAGAGGATCTGCATGACCCGCTCGATCTCCTTCTCGCGGCCGATCACCGGGTCGAGCTTGTTGTCGCGCGCGGCCTGCGTGAGGTTGCGCCCGAACTGGTCGAGGACGGCCGAGCCGCCCTGCGGCGCCTGGGCCTGCTCGCCCGCGCCGACGGTCGCGCCGGCGGGCTCCTTGCCCTGGTAGCCGCTGAGCAGCTGGATGACCTGCTGGCGGACCTTGTTCAGGTCGGCGCCGAGCTTGACGAGCACCTGAGCCGCCACACCCTCGCCCTCGCGGATGAGGCCGAGGAGGATGTGCTCGGTGCCGATGTAGTTGTGTCCGAGCTGCAGCGCTTCGCGCAGCGACAGCTCGAGGACCTTCTTGGCACGCGGCGTGAACGGGATGTGACCGGTCGGCTGCTGCTGCCCCTGACCGATGATGTCCTGCACCTGCTCGCGCACCGCGTCGAGCGAGATGCCCAGGCTCTCGAGGGCCTTGGCCGCGACGCCTTCACCCTCGTGGATCAGACCCAGGAGGATGTGCTCGGTCCCGATGTAGTTGTGGTTGAGCATCTTCGCCTCTTCTTGGGCGAGCACGACCACGCGACGGGCACGATCCGTGAATCTCTCGAACATCGTCAGCCTCCTTTGAGCGCCGGGACTCCGGGCGCTTACGAAAGAGAGTAACCAGGCACGGATACGGGTATGCCCGTGTTCGCCGTCGGCATAGCGTTACGCGGGGTTGCGCGCGGCAGGGCCAGACCATAACGTTTGTCGATAACAACGACTATCGATAAGTAGAGGATGCCGATGTCGAACACGTGGGCGGTCGGTCAGATCGTGATCATCGCTGCGGTGGCGCTCGTCGTCGCCGCGGTGCTCTTCATCAGGGCGACGCGCCGCGCGCGTAGTCGCGGGGACGCGTCGCCGGTCGTGAGCCTCGCGCTCTCGCTGTCTGCCGCCTGGGCTGCATTCAGCCTGCTCGGCGCCGTCATCTCGGTGATTCAGAATCTCGCCGCAGACGCGCCGCGTATGAGCGTTCCGGTCGCGCCATTCTGGCCTGACCTGCTTCCGGGTGTCACGATCGACACTGGCCCGACGGCCGAGGTCGTCGGCGGCGGCTTCGTGGTCGCCGAGGTGGACGTGGCGGGGGTCAGTCCGCTGGCGCGAGGGCTGTGGACGACCGGGCAGGCGCTGTGGTCGTTGATCCCCGCGGCGATCGCGGCGCTCATCGCCGTGGCTTGCTTCCAGCTGCTCGCCGGGCGCACCTTCGATCGGATCATCGTTCGCATGACGATGGCGACCGCTGTCATCGTCGCTGCCGGCGGGACGGCCGCACAGCTGCTCTCGGACATCGCCGGGAGCATGGCCTCGCAGGAGCTCTTCGCCCGGGAAAGCGCGCGGTGGACCGAGATCCCCGGAGTCGACGATCCGTTCGCCTGGTGGCCGGAAGCGACACTCAACGTCACCCTGCCGTTCTGGCCGATCGCTGCCGGCCTCGGCCTCGCCGCGCTGGCCGCGGTGTTCCGGTACGGCTCTCGACTCGAACGCGACACGGAAGGACTGGTGTGATGACACTCACCCGCGGACCCCGCTCGGATGCTGCCGACGCGATCACGGTCCTCCTGCTCGGCACCGGCGCGGCGATCACCGTCGTCTTGACAGTCGTCGCGCGCTTCCTCGATGTCTTTCGAGAGGCGGGCGTCGCCTGGCGGATCGACATCGACGATGAACCGTTCTCCGCCTCCGTCGGGTCGGGCACGGGGCACGTCGATGGCATCGTGCAGACCGCCCTCGTCATAGCGCCGGAGGTCGACGGCGGCACCGCAGCCGCGCTTGCGGGCTCGATCGTGGTGTGGGGCATCACGTGCCTCGCCGTGATCGCCGCGGTGATGTACGTCGCACGCAGCTTCCTGCGCGGCCGGTTCTTCGTCCCGGCGACCGCTCGGGCCTTCGACGTCATCGGGTGGGCCCTGGTCGGGGGAGGATTCGTCGTGATCATCCTCGAGAACATCGGGCGCAACGGCATCCTCACCGCTCTCGGGGTCGATGACGTCGAGCCGCTGCACTTCCTCGACTTCTGGGGTTGGGCGCCGGTGTGGGCGGTCGGCGTGGCCGTCGGCCTCATCGCGATCGCATTCCGACGCGGCGTGCGGCTGCAGCGCGACACGGATGGCCTGGTGTGAGCCCCGCAGACGAGGAGGGCCCGAGCGGAGTCCACTGCCGCCTCGACGAGCTGCTGGCCGAGCGGGGGATGACCCTCACGCGCCTGTCCGAGATCGTCGGCGTCTCGGTCGTCAACCTCTCGGTGCTCAAGAACGATCGCGCCCGCGCCATCCGCTATTCGACGCTCTCCGCCATCTGCCGGGCGCTCGACTGCGAGATCGGCGACCTGCTGGTCCGCGCGGACTGACGAACCGGGTCGGGGTGCGGCGAATGACACCCCGACCCGGACGCGCCACGGACTACCGCGTGCTGCTGAGGTCGTGGATGAGCTCCCGCTCGTCCTTCTCCGACAGCGACGTCTGCACGACGGTGCCGTTGTAGCCGGCGAGCGCTGACGCGAACTTGTCCGTCGTGATCTTGGTCGCATAGAGCACGACCGCGGATTTCCCCGCAGAGACCGCGGACTTCACGCGGTCGCGGAATTCGGCATCCAGATTGGTCTTGTCGAGGCCCGCGAACAGCGCCCCGAACAGTCCACCGAAGACGAGCCCCGCGATGGGCACGAAGAACAGGATGCCGATCAGCGCCCCGAACAGCGCTCCGCCCGCGGCGCCGGCTCCCACCTTTCCGACGACGCCGGGGTACTCGACCTTCGTCTTCCCCTCGTCGTCGACCTTGACCAGGGCAAGGCCGGCGAGTTCGACGACCAGGTCGTTTTGGAGAACCTGAATCTCGTTGTAGGCGGCTTCGGCATCCGCTTCGGTGTCGAAAGCGATCACGATCAAATCGGCCATGAAATCCTCATTCCGTGTGGTTCGTCCCCTCGGGGCGACGGTATCTCCGCGTCGCAACAGCAACAAGGGGGGTCGCGGGCGGCACCGGAGCGTCGCCCTGCGCGCCGGCGACGGGCACTCAGAACGCGGGGAGCGACACTCAGCGGCACCGCGATGAGCACGCAATCCGAACCGGGCGTCCGCCGCGAGATGGAGACGCCTGCGAACATCTGACCGGAGCGCCGCGGCGCATCTGGCGCGTTCATGGGGGCGTGCCGCACGACGCTGCCCGACGCGCTCTCGTACCGGAGAGGAGCGCACCGTGCCACACAGAAAACGACGTCCGCGACGAACCCCGAGGGGGAACGCGGCTCCGGAGCGACGCTCGGGGCAGCTTCTCCACCGGATCGGCTTCACCACGGCAGCTCTTCTGGGCCTGACGTTCGCCGCCGGCGCTCCCGCCAGCGCGATTCAGGATGAGGTCCGCACCGATCCCCGCGGTCTCGTCCTCGAGTCGAGGCGGCCGCCCACGGGCTGCGCAGCGAGGGCATGGCGGCCGAAGCACTGAAGTACTTCAACCTCGCCGCGCACCTCTACCGGGATCACGGCGACAACGACCGCGCAGCGGCTTGCCGAGAAGCGGCCCGCGAGCTGGCCGACACGAACGTCAGACGGACGCGGCGCGACCGCACGGCGATGCTGCTCACACCGCGCGAACGCGAGATCGTGCAGCTCATCGCGGCCGATATGTCCAACGGCGACATCGCCGCCAAGCTGGTCCTGAGCGTTCGCACGGTCGAGAACCACATCCGCAACATCCGCCGGAAGACGGGAGCCTCCACCCGGGGCGAGATCGTCGCGCTCGCCTCGACGAACAAGCGCTGAACCGCCCCCGCTCAGCCGAGCAGGCTGAAGCCGCCGTCGCTCGTGAGCACCTGGCCGACCAGCCACGACCCCGCCGGGCTGCAGAGCCACCCGATCAGCTCAGCGGGATCCTGGGGCCGACCGACGCGTCCGAACGCCGTCGTCGCCAGCCAGTCGTCGAGGCCGTCGAGCGAGCGGTCGGTGGTGTCGGGGTCGAGGTAGCCCGTGTTCACCGGTCCAGGGTTCACGGTGTTGAGGATGATGCCGAGCTCGAGCAGCTCCGCGGCGACCGTTCCGGTCACGCCCGCGAGGGCGGCTTTGCTGGTCGCGTAGGCCGCCTCGCCGACCATCGGCCCGTGGATCTGGCCCGAGGTCATCCACACGACGTGCCCCCGGGGCGCGTCGTAGGGCTTCGACCCCGAGATCCGGTCGCCCGGCCGGCGCGGCGCCGACGGGACGTCGGTGAAGCGGCGGGCGAAGGCCGCGGTGAGGAGGAGGGTCGCGCGGGTATTGACGTCCCAGAACGCGTCGAGACGCTCGGGCGTCATATCGAGGATGCTGCCGTCGTCGCCGCTCTTGGCATGGTTGCAGACGAGGATGTCGAGCGCGCCCGTCACCGCGGCCGCCTCATCGACCAGGTCGGCCGCCGCCGTCGCGACGCTCAGATCGCCGGCGATGTCGGCGAAGCTCGCGTCGCCCACGAGGTGGGAGCGGATGCCGGCCCGGACGGCATCGAGGTCGTCGCCGCCCCACGGCAGGTCGAGGTCGTGGGGCCGGTGGTGGTGGGCGACGACGCTCGCTCCGAGCCGGGCGAGAGTCGTGGCGACGGCGAAGCCGATGCCCCGGCGGCGTGAGACGCCCGTGACCAGGGCGGTCTTCCCGGTGAGCGGCAGAACGGGCGCGGAAGAGTATGCGTGCATGAGTGAACCTTTCGATCGCGTCGGCGTCGACGCGCGGATGGGGATCGGAAGCGAATTCACCGGCATTGCATGGGGCTCAGCCTAGCGAGCAGCCGCGAGGGCGTCACCCGGAACGTGTCACCCGGCGCGGAGCAGCGGGACGCCGCGGCGGTCGAGGGCCTCCAGGCTGGTGGCCGGAGCCGCGGGATCGACGATGACCCCCGTGACCTCGTCGAACGGCAGCACCGCGAACGGCGACACCGCACCGATCTTCTCCTCGCTGCCGAGGACGTAGGTCTCGGCAGCGCGTTCGGCGAGCACGCGCTTCATCGCCGCTTCGTCCGCGTCGCCGGTCGTCAGGCCCGCGTCGGCGTGGATCCCGGTGACACCGAGGAGGAAGCGGTCGGCCCGCACCATGCGTGCGGCCTCGACAGCCGCGGCGCCGCTCGCGACGGCGGAGTGCTTGAACAGCCGCCCGCCGATGATGATGACGTCGGCTGCGTAATCGAGGAGCGCCGCCGCCACGGTCGGACTGTGGGTGACGATGGTGCAGGCCAGCGCCGGGTCGAGCGCCCGCACCGTGGCGAGGGCGGTCGTGCCGCCGTCGACGATGACGGTGCTGCCCGGTTCGATGAGGCTCGCGGCGAAGCGTGCGATGCGCTGCTTGCTCTCGGTCGCGACCGCCTGACGAGTCGCATAGTCGGCGACGGCGGGCGACGCCGGAACCGCTCCCCCGTAGACGCGAACGGCGAGGCCGGCGGCATCCAGCTCGCGAAGATCGCGGCGGATGCTGTCTTCGGAGACCCCTAGCTCAGCGGCGAGCTCCTTGGCGATGACACGCCCGTCGGCACGGAGGCGCGCGAGCAACAGATCTTTTCGTGATGCAGCAAGCATTCCGACTCCTTCACGTTTGTGCACGTTTATGCATACTATCGAGTCATGACCGCACAAGCCACGACCGAGTCCCTCATGATCCTCATCGCCGGGCCCTACGCCTCGGGCACCGGCGGCGATCCCGCCCTGATGCGGCGCAACCTGGACCGCCTCGAAGAGGCGGCATGGCCGCTCTTCGAGGCCGGACACATCCCGATGATCGGTGAGTGGGTCGCGCTGCCCGTACTCGCGAGCGCGGGAGCCTCGGGCCCCACCGACCCGCTCGCCGAGAAGGTGATGTACCCGGTCGCCCATCGCCTGCTGCAGCGTTGCGACGCGGTTCTCCGCCTGCCTGGAGAGTCGCGCGGCGCGGATCAGGATGTCGCGATCGCCCGAGAGCGCGGCATCCCGGTCTACACGGCCCTCCGCGATGTGCCCGGCGTGGCGTGAAGCGTTTCATGCACCCCCCGGATGAACACTCAGGAAAATCATCAGGGTTTCCCAGAAACAGCCGAAACTGGCTAGAGTCGTTCGACGTGAACGCTACTCGTCGACTCCTCGTCCTGCCCGCCGCCGCACTGACCGTCGCTCTGCTCGCGACCGGTTGCTCCACGCTCAACGCCTTCACCGGTGGCGGAGCCGCCGCCCCCGTCCGCGACGAGTCGGGCGCGATCGCCGAGTCGAACGAGAGCACCGATGTCTTCGCGATCCGCGTGGGCGACTGCGTGCTCGACTCGGGCACGGCCGACACCGAGGTCACCGAGACCCCGACCGTCCCCTGCGGCGAGGCCCACGACCTCGAGGCCTACCACGCGCAGGACATCGAGGCCGACGAGTTCCCCGGCATCGAGGCGGCGCAGACCGAAGCCGAGCAGGTCTGCTACGACGCGTTCGCGCCGTTCGTCGGCATCTCGTACGAGGAGTCGGTTCTCGGGTACAACTACTACGTCCCCACCCAGGGCAGCTGGGACGCCGGCGACCGCGAGATCCTCTGCCTCATCGGCGACCCGCAGGGTCAGGTCACCGGCACCCTCGCCGGCGCCGCGCGCTGACGCGTTTCCGCCATCGCCCTCGAGGCGACCGGCGCGATCGCCCGCTGTGGACATCCGTCCCTGGCGGGCGATCGTCGTTCGGGGCCGACGTGTCGTCAGATGAGCTCGTCGACCAGCTGGCGGATGCGCTCGCGGATGTCGTCGCGGATGGGGCGGACGGCTTCGATGCCCTGCCCTGCGGGATCGTCGAGCTTCCAGTCCTCGTAGCGCTTGCCGGGGAAGAACGGGCAGGCATCCCCGCATCCCATCGTGATGACGACGTCGGACGCCTGCACAGCTTCTGTCGTGAGGACCTTCGGCTGCTCGGCGGTGATGTCGATGCCGAGCTCGGCCATCGCCTCGACCGCGACAGGGTTGATCCGATCGGCGGGCAGGGACCCGGCCGAGCGGACCTCGATGCGATCGCCCGCGATGTCGCGGAGGAACCCCGCGGCCATCTGCGAGCGACCGGCGTTGTGCACGCAGACGAAGAGGACGGAGGGCGTGGTGTCGGTCATGATGCCTCTACTCTCCCGCATCTGTGCCGCGACAGGCCACTTTGGGAGGATGAGGTCATGGACGACGCCATCCCCATCGACCTCGACACCTGGCCGCGTCGGCGGCATTTCGAGCACTACCTCCGCACCGTTCGCTGCACCTACTCGATGACGGTCGAGATCGACGTGACGGACTTCGTCGCGGCGGTGCGCGCCTCCGGGCGCCGCACCTACATCGCGCAGATCTGGGCGATCGCGTCGATCGTCAACCGTCACCCGGAGTTCCGCATGACGCTCACCGGCGACGACGAGCCGGCGGTCTGGCCGGAGGTCCACCCGTCGTTCACGGTCTTCCACCCCGAGACCGAGACGTTCTCGAGCGTCTCGGTGGCCTTCGACCGCGACTTCGCCGCCTTCCACGACGCCGCGGCCCGGGTCATCGCCGACCATGCCGGCAGCACCGAGCTCTTCCCGCAGGGTCCGCCGCCGGCGAACAGCTTCGACGTGTCGAGCCTGCCGTGGACGGACTTCACCGGGTTCAACCTGAATGTCGACGGCGGCGGGGGCCACCTCGCTCCGATCTTCACGCTCGGCCGCTACAGCGAGCGCGAGGGGCGGACGTTGCTGCCCGTGGCCGTGCAGGTGCACCACGCCGCGGCCGACGGCTTCCACACCGCTCGGCTCGTCAACGACCTGCGCGAGCTCTTCGCCGACGTCGCGTGGCTCGCGGCATGAGCGCGTTGCGGGAGTGGCTGCGCTCGCAGCCCTCGCTGACGGGCACACCTCCGGTGCTCGACACCGACCGGCTCCCCGCATCGCCGGTGACGCTGTTCGAGGAGTGGATCCGCCAGGCAGCCGCCGCGGGCGTCGCCGAGCCCCACGCCGCGACCCTCGCGACGGTCGACGCCGACGGCATCCCCGATGCCCGGACGCTGATCGTCAAAGACGTCGACGACCGCGGCTGGGCGTTCGCGAGCACACGGTCATCCGCGAAGGGCGGGCAGCTCGCAGCGCAGCCCGCAGCAGCCCTGGCGTTCTGGTGGCAGCCGGTCATGCGGGCGTTGCGCGTGCGCGGGTCGGTCTGTGAGGCGAGCGCGGACGACACCGCAGCCGACCTCTCGGCACGGTCGGAGGCGGCACGCCGGGACGTCGCGGAAGGCGACTGGACGCTCTGGCGCATCGAGCCGACCCGCGTGGAGTTCTGGCAGGGATCGCTCGACCGTCGCCACACCCGCGTCGTCTACGAACGCGACGGGGCGACCTGGCGGCACACGCTCCTCGGAGGTGCAGCGTGACCGTCCACTACTCCCTCACGCCGCCCACGGCCGCCGAGTTCGCCGCGCTCTACGCCGAGACGGGCTGGGCCGAGTGGTCACCCGAGGCCTTCGAACGGGCCCTCGCGGGCAGCTGGGTCGTGTGCTCGGCGCGTGACGACGACGGCAGGCTCGTCGGCATCGGGCGCCTCATCAGCGACGGTGCGCTGCATGCGTTCGTCACCGAGATGATCGTCGCGAGATCCGCGCGGGGCGGCGGCATCGGGAGCGAGATCCTGCGCATGCTGGTCGACGAATCACGGCGGCGCGGCGTCGACGACATCCAGCTCTTCGCCGCGCGCGGCCGCGCGGGGTTCTACGAGCGCCACGGCTTCGCGCCGCGTCCGGCAGACGGCCCGGGCATGGACGTCGTCGCCGGCGGCTGACCCCTCCGCCGAGCGGTCGACTCGCCAGAAGCTGCGGATGCGCGGGGCGCCGGATCCGCACATCCTGGCGACTCGACGGACGGTGGCGGCGCTCAGAACTGCGACGCGGCAGCGGCGGCGTGGATGCTGCGGTCGCGGATCTCGTGCCAGGTCAGTGCGACGTTCCCGACCGGACCGGCCGCCGTTCCCGCGACCTCTTCGACGCGGTCGAGCAAGCGCCGGGTGTCGGTGCACGAGCTGATGTCGACGACGGCGACATCCACGTAGCGACCACGCGCCCGTTCGAGGTCGGCGTGCAGCCGGGTGGCGAGCGCTGCAGCAGCGGCGTGCATCTTGCGTTCGGGGATACGGTCGGCGTGCCGGAGCAGGACGACCAGGTTGCGCAGCGCCGCGAGACCCGACGCGTGGGCGAGGAGGGATTCGTAGCGCTGCTTGAGCTCGGTGCGGGAGCGACGGACCGTCGGCTCCGACTCCAGATCCACCGTCCACACGAGGCAGGTGGGTTCCCCGTCGGTCGCGAGTGCCTCGATGGCGGCCGCCATCGGTTCGGGTCGGTCACCGGCAACGGCGATGCGAGGGTTCACGGGGGCCCTTCGGGTAGCGGTCATCGTCTTGCCGACCAGACTTCCCGGCGCACCTGCTCGGCCTCGCGGCCGAACTCCCTCACCATATGCCACGGCGCCCGCGCCCCGGGCCGCCCCGCCCAGCGTGTCATCCGTCCTCGTCGAGAGCCGCGGTATCGGTGCCGTCGGTGAACCGATGCCCCGAGCTCACCGCGGCGCGGGCGATGACGATGGCCGCCACCGCCGAGGTGATCAGCTGAAGGAGTACGGCGAGCACGACTTTGACGACGTTGTCCACGGTCGGAACCTGCAGCACCGCGCCGACCGTGATGACCGCGACCCCCAGACCGGCCGCGGTGGCGACGGCCGAGATGCGCGCGTAGGGGTCGGGGAAGCGCCGCAGGCCGACCGCGGCGACGACGAAGATGAGCGCGCCCAGCAGGGCGATGATCTGACCGATGAGCTCGAGGATCGTCATCGACGCCCTCCCGTCAACGCGCGGGCGAGCGAGACCGCGGCGAGGAAGGCGACGAGGGTCGCGACCAGCACGAGGTCGAACGTGCCCTCGCGCGCCAGACGTACGCCGACGAGCGCCACGAGCCCGACCAGGCTGAAGGTGAGCAGGTCGGCGGCGATGACACGGTCGGCGGGGGTCGGGCCGCGCAGGATGTGCACGACGGACGCGATCATCGCGATCGCGCATCCCGCCGCGGCGAGATCCAGCAGATTCATCTCGGTCCTCCCAGTGCGACCGCGCGCGTCATCCGGCGGTCCATGTCGGCGAAGTCGGCCAGCGCCGAATCGGTGTCGCGGTGGTACAGCGAATGCACGATGACGAAACGCGCCCCGGCATCATCTCGTGCCGCGCCGAGGGCCAGCGTGCCGGGAGTCAGCGTGATGAGGACGCTGATCGCGGTGACGTGCAGGTCACCCGCCGACCCCAGCGGGAGCCGCACGACGCGCGGGGTCGCGGCCAGCCCCGGGCTGAGGATGTCGCCGAGCACTCTCACGGACGTCAGCGTGAGCTGCGCGGCGAACCAGCAGACGAAAGCCGCGAACCGGAAAGGCAGAGTGAGGATGCTGAGGATCACGGCAGCACCGCCCCGACGTAGGCGGTCGTATCGAGCAGGCCGGCGGCCGCGACCTCCGCGAGTGCGAATAGCCCCTGCGCACCGAGCCCGAGGGCGAGGGTCGCCGCGGCGAGCGCGACAGCCGGCGCCGCGAGCGCGGCGCGGGTCGTGGAGCGCTGCGCCACCGCGAGCCCGCCGCGCCCGGCCGGACCGGCCGGCTCGGCCGGCTCACCACCGGTGACCGTGCGGGCGAAGACGGCGTTGAAGATCTTCAGCATCGACAGCAGGGTGATCAGGCTCACCACGATCGCGATGACCGCCGCCGCGACCTGTCCGTCCTCGACCGCCGCGACGAGCAGCATGAGCTTCGCGAAGAAGCCCGAGAACGGCGGGATGCCGGCGAGCGACAGCGCCGCAACACCGAAGGCGACCATCAGCACGGGTTCCCGGCCGACACGACCGCGCAGGTCGTCGAGGCGATCCGTCCCGAATCGGGTCTCGATGGCGCCCGCAGACAGGAACAGCGATGCCTTCACGATCATGTGATGAAGCAGGTAGAAGATGCCCGCGGCCAGACCCAGGGGCGTGAACAGCGCGACGCCGAGCAGGATGTAGCCGATCTGGCTGACCATGTGGAAGGCGAGGATCGACCGCATCCGATCCTCCCCCACCGCGCCGAGCACACCGATCAGCATCGTCGCGCTGAAGACGGCGACGCCGATCCAGAGGTAGGTCTGGTCGCCCTCGAAGCCGACGGCGTAGATGCGGTAGATGGCGTAGATCGCGACCTTCGTGTGCAGACCCGAGAACATCGCGGTGATGGCCGGCGACGTCGACGGGTACGCACGGGCGAGCCACCCGTGCACGGGCACCACGGCGGCCTTCATCGCGAGCGCGAAGAGGCAGACCCCGAGCGCTGCCGCCACCAGAGGCGACTCCTGAGCGGCACCGGCGAGCTCGGCGAGGTTCACCGTGCCCGCCACGCCGTAGACGAGCGCCACCCCGGCCAGGAAGACCGTGGAGACGAACAGGTTGAAGGTGACGTAGAGCCTCGAGCCGGTCACCGACTCGTCCGTGCCGCGACCACGACGCGAGAGCACCAGAAGCCCGTACGAGGGCAGCAGCATGACCTCGATGAAGACGAAGAGGTTGAACAGGTCGGCCGTCAGGAGCGCACCGTTCACTCCCGCCGTCAGCACGAGGACGAGTGCGGGGAAGAGCCGGTTGCGACCGGTGTCCGCGACGATCGCGAAGACCACGCAGACGAGGGTGAGCATTCCAGCGACCGTGAGCATGAGGGCGGAGAAGGCGTCGGCGACGAACGGGATGGCGATGCCGTTGGGCCATCCGCCGATCCCGTGGGCGACGACTGAACCGTCGGCTGTCGCCCACACGAGCGCAGCCGCCGCGATGAGGTTCGCCGTCAGCACGATCAGGAGCAGGACGATCGCCCATCGATGACGACGGCGCGCGAACGCGGCGACACCGCTCGCGAGGAGCGGCACCGCGACGATGAGCGGAAGCAGAGCGTCGTTCATCGGCGTCCTCCTCGGGTCGGGGCCGGGGCCGCGGCCTTCGCATCGTCGGGCCCTGCATCGTCGACGCCCGCATCCTCGAGCCCGGCGTCTTCGGACGGGTTGCCCGTCACGGCGAGGACGAGCAGGTAGATGGTGATCGCGAAGGCGATGACGATCGCGGTCAGGACGAACGCCTGCGGCAGCGGATCGGCCGTGGTCGCCGGATCCAGCGCCTCGCCGAGCGGCTCCTCGCGCGAGTCGATGCCGCCGGCGCTGAACAGCAGCAGATTGACCGCGTGCGAGAGCAGCACGAAGCCGAGGATGACGCGCAGCCGGTCTTCCTGCAGCAGCAGGTAGACCGCTCCGGCGACGAGCACACCGATGGTGAGGGCGAGGATCACCGGACGCTCCTTTCTGACGAACGGTCGGTTCGGACCGCTTCGGCGGGAGACAGACCGAGGCGATTGATGGCGGCGAGGATGACCCCGAAGACCGCGAGATACACACCCAGGTCGAAGACGAGGGCCGTGGTGAGGTGCAGGCTGCCGATGTCGAAGTGCAGCGGCCGGAGGAACGAGCCGTCGAGAAGCCCCAGCAGACCGGTGCCGACCGCGATGACGACACCCGCTCCGGCGATCGCCAGGTACGAACGCTCGATCCGCGGGATCTCGTCGCTCGGGGCGGCGAGGTAGATCAGCGCGATGGCCGCGGCTCCGATGAGCGCCGCGATGAAGCCGCCGCCCGGGTCGTTGTGACCGCGCAGCAGCGCGTAGGCCGACCCGACCACCATCACCGGGGCGACGATGCGTCCCACAGTGGTGAGGAAGACCGCGTTGGCGCGGGCGTTGGAGAGCGCGGCGGAGGTTCCCTCCCGCACCGGGCGGTCAACGGCTCGACGTGCCTCGAGAAGCGCGGTGATCGATACCGCTGCAATCCCCAGGACGACGAGCTCGCCGAGCGTGTCGAGCGCTCGGAAGTCGACCAGGATCGTGTTCACGATGTTGGTGCCGCCGGTCAGTTCCTTCGCCTCGCGGAGGAAGAAGGCGGCGACATCCGAGATCTCGCGGTGTCCGGTGAACACGAGCGCGGCGAGCGTCGCGGTCGCCCCGGCGGCGAGCGCGGCGATGACCGCGAGCACGCGTCGTCGCGGGCGCGACGGGCGCAGGCGGCGCGGCATCCGGCGCAGTACGAGCACCATCACGACGACGGTCAGGATCTCGACGAGGAGCTGCGTCACCGCGACATCCGATGCCCCCAGAACCAGGAACCACAGCACGACGGCGAACCCGGCCACACCCACGCTGATGATCGCGGTCAGGCGGCGGCTGGCGACCGAGACCGCGATCACCCCGGCCGCGACGAGGAGGAGCAGGAGCAGATCGAGCACGAGGAACGGCTCGTCGTAGCGCGGCCAGCCGCGCCACATCGCGGGAAGCGCTGCGGCGGCGGCACCGATCAGCACGATCGGCACCACGAGGTTCGCGGCGGGGGCGTCGGAGCGCGTCAGGTCGCCGACACGACGGCCGAGCGCGATGATGCCCCGCTGCGCATACTGGACGGCGAGGACGCCTGACCACCGCTGCGGTGTCGGCGGCACGGGCGTACCGCGCAGCCGGAGGCCGACCAGCGTTCCGAGCACGATCGCCGTCACCGACAGCAGCAGAGCCGCGTTCACACCGTGCCAGAGGTAGATGCCCGAGACGGATGCCGCGTCGGCACCCGCCGCCCCCGCTGCCGCGGGTCGCACGAGGGGGTCGAGCAGCGGTGCGCCCGCACCGAGAGCCAACCCCAGGATCGCCGGGACGGATACCGCGACCGACATCGCTCGCGTGTCGCGCCAGGCGCGTGCCTGCGGCCCGTGCTCACCGGGCCGAGCGGCACCGAGGCGACCGGGCAGCAGGGGAAGCACCAGGCGCAGGCTGTACGCCACCGTCAGCACGGCTCCAGCGGTGGCCACGATCGCGAGCGTCCATGACAGCGCAGGCGAAGCCGCCGTGAGGAACGAGTCGAGAAGCAGCTCCTTGCTGATGAAACCGAGCATCGGAGGGATGCCGGCCATGCTGACCGCCGCGAGGATCAGCATCGCGGCATCCCAGCGCAGCATCCGCCATGATCCGCGGAGCTCAGTCAGGATCCGGGTCCCGGTGCGCTTCTCGACCAGCCCGACGCCCATGAAGCCGGCGGACTTGAACAGCGCATGAGCGACCACATGCGCGCTCGCCGCGAGCATCGCCGTCGGCGTGCCGGCGCCGATCACCGCGACCAGGAGGCCGAGCTGACTGACTGTCGAGTACGCCAGCAGCTCCTTCATATCGGCGCGGCGAACCGCGAAGAACGCCCCCATGAGAGCTGTCCAGAGCCCGACGCCCACGAGGAGCGGCGACCAGATCGCCGCCTCCGACGCGGCTGGCGCGAAGAGCATGAGCAGGAAGATCCCGGCCTTCACCATCGCCGCCGCGTGCAGATAAGCGCTCACCGGGGCGGGCGCCACCATGGCATCCGGAAGCCAGGCGTGGAATGGGAACTGCGCCGATTTCGTCATGGCCGCGAGGGCGACGAGCACCGCGACGACGGTCGCTAATCCCGGGTCCTCGCGCCACAGCGGGTGGGCGAGGGCGGCGGTGAGCTCGGTCGTGCCGGTGCGCGCGATCAGGGTCACGACGGCGGCGAGCAGGGCGAGACCGCCGGCGGCGGTGACGAGCAGCGTGCGCGTCGCGGGCTCTTTCGCCGCGGGGCCCGATCGGAGGATCAGCAGGTACGAGCACAGGGTCGTCAGCTCCCACGCCACGAAGAGCACGACGAGGTCGTCGGCGAGGACGAGGGTGAGCATCGCCGCCGCGAACGCCGTCATCAGGCCGTAGAAGCCCGGCGAGCGAGGCTGACGCAGGTACGAGGACGAGTAGATGAGCACCACCGCGCCGATCGCGAGCACCACCACGGCGAACAGCAGCGCGAGCCCGTTCAGCCGCAGGCGCAGCGCGACATCGAGTGCCGGGATCCACGGCAGTGATTCGCGGACGACCTGCTGTGGGTTCCACGCCGAGATGACGAGCCCGAGCACCGCGAGCACGCCGGCGGCCAGAGGCCACCCCGCGTGCCGTCCGGTCAGCCGCACGAACGCGGGGGCGAGCGCCACGAGCAACCAGGCTGCGGCGACCGCGACGAGGAGGGTCATGCGCGCCGCCGCCCGGTCAGGGCGTTCGCGGGCGCGCGGCAACAGAGGGCAGGAAGGACGGTGAGCACGGATTCTCCGGGTTCGATCGACGACTACGTGCCGACCAGACTTCCCGGCTCACCAGCTGACAGCGTACCGGGGGTCACCTGGGGAAATCAGGTGCGCGCGGATGCTTGACAACGCGGTCATGAGTCATTTCTCACCGGCCATTCCGAGCTGATCAGACGCGTCCGCCTCACACGGGGGTCGTCGAGTCGTCATACTGGCGAGCATGGATTCGACGGGCATGGATGCCGTGAACGACTGGCTGCTCACGTGGGGCGACCACCTCTGGACCTGGATCGTCCTCCCGGTCGTGGTCCTCCTCGGGCTCTACTTCACCGTTCGGTCGGGCGTCGTGCAGTTCCGCCTGATTCCCGAGATGTTCCGCACGCTGACCGACAAGACGCCGCAGACCGCGGACGGCAAGCCGCAGTCGGTCTCCGCCTTCCAGGCCTTCACGATCTCCGCGGCCTCCCGCGTGGGAGTCGGGAACATCGCCGGCGTCGGCACCGCCATCGCGGTGGGCGGCCCGGGCGCGGTGTTCTGGATGTGGGTCATGGCGTTCGTCGGCGGAGCGTCGAGCTTCATCGAGTCGTCGCTGGCGCAGCTGTTCAAGACGCGCGACCGCGGCAGTTTCCGCGGTGGCCCGGCGTACTACATGCAGCGCGGGCTGGGTGCGCGTTGGCTCGGCATCCTCTTCGCCGTCATCCTGATCGTCTGCTTCCCCTTCGCGTTCAGCTCGCTGCAGGCCAACACGATCTCGGCCACCATCAGCTCGAGCGTCGGCGGCGACCTGCCCTGGCTACCGTGGGTCATCGGGGCGGGAGTCGCCCTCCTCACCGGGCTCGTCGTGTTCGGCGGGGTGCGCCGCATCGCCTCGGTGACGCAGGTGCTCGTGCCGATCATGGCGCTCGCCTATCTCGTGCTCGGCGTGATCGTCGTCGCGCTGCACCTCGATCGGATCGGGCCGGTGTTCGCCGAGATCTTCACGTCGGCCTGGGGCTTCAACGAGGTCGTCGGGGCCGCGTTCGGATACATCGTCCTCACCGGCGTCAAGCGCGGCATGTTCTCGAACGAGGCGGGGCTCGGCTCGGCTCCGAACGCCGGCGCGAGCGCCGCTGTGACTCATCCGGTGAAGCAGGGCCTCGTGCAGACCCTCGGCGTCTACTTCGACACATTCCTCGTGTGCTCGGTGACCGCGTTCATCATCCTGGTCTCCGTCCCCGATCTGGCCGGAGCTACACGGGGAATCGACCTGACCCAGGGAGCCCTCGTCGACACCCTCGGTGAGTGGTCGAACATCGCCCTGAGCATCATCATCTTCATGCTCGCGTTCTCGTCGATCCTCGGGAACTACTACTACGGCGAGTCGAACATCGAGTTCATCTCGACCAACCGCGCCGTGCTGACGGGGTACCGCGTGCTCGTCGTCGCCGCCGTCCTCGGCGGATCGGTCGTCGGAGCCGACCTCGTGTGGAACTTCGCCGACGGCGTGATGGGGCTGATGGCGCTGACGAACCTCATCGCGATCGCGTTGCTGTCGGGCATCGCTTTCCGCCTGCTCAGGGACTACACCGAGCAGCGGCGCGCCGGGCTCGACCCCGTGTTCACGCGCGAGCGACTGCCCGGTGTCCGCGGCATCGAGTGCTGGGAAGACGAGCTCACCGTCACCGGCCCGATCGACCTGCCCGTGCGTGCACGCCAGGCCGCCAAGCACCGCGACCACCTGCACGACCGCCGATGACCCGCGCGCTCCCCGTCGACTCGCCGAGAAATGCGGATGCGGGGGTGCCGCATC
>NZ_JAPVLR010000005.1:0-248998 GCF_027157935.1 Microbacterium sp. H37-C3
CTCGCCGAGAAAGGCGGAGGCGGGGGTGCCGCATCCGCGCTTTCTGGCGACTCGACGGGGGCGGGGGGGGGCGGGCGGGGGGCGGGCGGTCAGGATGCGGGAGAGAAGCCGATCAGCCAGGTGAGTCCGTAGCGGTCGGTGACCTGGCCGTCGACGTCTCCCCACGCCCGGCGTTGCAGGGGGTCGACGACCGTTCCCCCGGCGGCGAGGGCGTCGAACCAGCGTTGCGAGGTCTCCGCGTCGCCGGCCCCGAGGAGGGCCAGCATGATCCCGCTCGTCGACGGCCCGGCGGCATCCCCCGGGTCGTCGGCGCCGAAGAGGTCGACGGGGCCGCGCAGCTCGCCGTGCGCGACGAGGTGGGGCGGCCCGTCCTCGCGGCCGAAGTCGGCAAAGGTGTGCAGGTGGAGCTCGCCGCCGAACACCGACCGGTAGAAGCGGAGCGCGCCGTCGGCATCGCCTGCGAAGTGGAGGTAGGGCACCGGTGCGGGCATGCCCGAACGCTACGCCCCTCGCCCCCTTCCGCACCACCGTCGACTCGCCAGGAAACGCGGATGCCGGGGCCCGGGACCCGCAGATCGTGGCGACTCGACGTCAGGAGGCGGAGGCGGGAGCGGCGGTCGACTCCCGCCAGACCACGTGCTGCAGCGGCTCGGTGGGAGACGGCGTCTGCTCGCCCCGCATGAGGGCGATGAGCCGGTCGGCGGTGCGGCGGCCGAGCTCGACGTAGTCCATCGACACGCTCGTGAGCGACGGCACCTGGAACGCACTCGTCGGCGAATCGTCCCACCCGGTCACGCTGACATCCCCCGGCACGGTCCAGCCTCGCTCGAGCGCGCCCCGGACGACGCCCGTCGCGATGAAGTCGTTCGCCGCGATGACGGCGAGCGGCAGTGAGTCACCATCGAGCGAACGAATGGCGTCGAGGCCCGACTGCGCGCTCCAATCGCCCTCGACGACGCCGACGGACTGCACGCCCAAGCGGGCGACCGTCGCTTCATAGGCACGACGGCGTGCATCCGCCGATGGGTAGCTGCGCGCACCGGTGATGTGCAGGAACCGCCGGTGCCCGAGCTCAGCGAGCCGCTCCACCATGCTCTCGAGCGGATGGACGTCGAGCATCTCGCCCGAGACGCGCATGTCGTCGTCGAACTCCTCGAGCGTCAGCACCGGCACGTTCGGGTCGACGCGCGCGAGGTCGTCACCGGGGACAGGTGCGTAACAGAGGATGCCCTCGAACTGACGAGAATCGATCATCTCGAGCAGTCGCGGTCGACGCTGGTCCGGCGCGTTGGGAATGCTCTGGACCTCGACCTCGTACCCGGCGGCACGGGCCCGTTCCATCGTGCCGGCGATCAGCGGAGCCGAGTGGAACGCGGTGATCGGCAGCACTGCGGCGAGACGGCCCGTCCGCGTCGTGCGCATCGAGCGGGCGGCCAGGTTCGGCCGGTAATCGATCTCGCGCGCGGCCTCCAAGACCCGTTCCCGGGTGGCCGCGGAGATACCCGCGCGCCCCGTGAACACCTGCGAGACCGTCGATTGCGAGACCCCCGCGCGGGCGGCGACGTCGCGGCTCGTGGGCCGTTTCCCCATGACTGCCTTTCTTGGCATGGACTCTATCGACGTTCGTCGGCATCATCCTACTACCGACAACTACTACGTATTAGTTCGTATGGCAGGACGAATAGCGCGCGGCCCGCGCGGCGGCGGTCCTGCACACCGCCATCAGAGAGGATGCGTGGCCGATGAGCATCGACGAACTGCGACGCGTGACCCGAACCGCCCGCGAAGCCGGCCCGAGAGCGGGGCGGCGGATCCGGCTGCCCGACAACAGAGCGGCGGTGGTGTTTCTCGCGCCGTTCGCGATCGGCGCCGTGGCACTGACACTCGGGCCCATCATCATGTCGCTCTATCTGTCGTTCACCGACTACAACCTGCTTCAAGATCCCGGCTGGGTCGGGCTGGCCAACTACGAGCGGATGCTGACCGACACGCGGCTGCATACCTCCCTCGCCGTCACCTTCACCTACGTCATCGTGGGCGTGCCGCTGCAACTGGCGGTCGCGCTCCTGCTCGCGGTGGTGCTCGACAAGGGGATGCGGGCGCTGCCGTTCTACCGCTCCGCGTTCTGCCTCCCGAGCCTGCTGGGCACGTCTGTCGCGATCGCCATGCTCTGGCGGCTGATCTTCGGCGCAGACGGACTCTTCAACTCCCTGCTCAGCGTCGCCAGCATGTAGACGAAGGCGGTCCGCTGAAATCGGAACCGGAGTCGTGCGAAGGCGTACGCGGCGAGCGAGCAGCTGAACAGGTTGCCGATGATCGAGCCCGCGACGACCAGGAGTGAATTGACGATGTCGTCGAGTAGCCAGGATGTGCGGATGCGGGCGACCCCAGACCCGCAGTCTGTGGCGAGTCGACGGGTCGAGGCAGGGGTCAGGCAGGCAGCGGGATCAGGCGGACGGTCTGCCCGGGGCGGAGGTCGTCGACGATGCCGCGGTACGGCGCGGCGACCTCGCCGATGCGCGCCTGGCCCGCATCGAGCGGGCGATCGGCCCGCATGAGGTGCACCTCGCCCCGATACCGCCCGTAGGCGTCGAGGTCGACCTGCAGGCTGCCGCGCTCACGCGCATCGGCGTTGCGGATGCGGGAGGGGCGGATGCCGCCGCGCGTCTCGTCCAGCCGGAAGGATGCCGCCGCCTCCTCGACCCGCAGCCGCCAGGGCCGCTCCAGCAGCACGGATGCCGCGGCATCCAGTCCCACGACCGGCAGCGTGACCGTGCCGGTCGCCTCGAACTCCGCGATCCAGGCGGCGTGGTCATCGGCCACAGCGCCCTCGGCGCAGACGACGACCGCCTCGGGAACGAGCCGCCGCAGCTGGAGGTACGAGCGCCAGGCGTTGCGGTGCCGCTGCTCCTCGAGGGTCGGCAGGCCGAGGTGCAGCGGCGCACGCAGCTCGCGCTCGCCGGGGATGAACGCGAGCACCGGCATCCCCCGGTCGAGGAACAGCCGCGACTGCGCCACGAGGAACGGCGCCGTCAGTCCGGTCTCGGGCCGCGGGTAGAAGTTGTGCCACCCGGCGACGGGCAGCCCCGCCAGCTCGTCGAGGAACGCCACGTCGACCGTGCTGGCGTTGACGGCGATGCGGCATCCCGACGTCTCGGCGATCCGGCCGATCTCATCGGCGTCGAAGCCGTAGTCGAGTCGCAGCATCGTGATGCCGCGGCGCGCGAGCCAGCCCCATCCCTCGTCGCCGGCCACGACGTGCTCGAGCGCGACGGGCGAGACGTCGGCGCAGAAGGTCACGCCGTCATCGTCGTGCGCCGCGCGCAGCACCTCGCCGAACGCGGCGAGCTCGCCGGTGTCGACCATGTGCAGCGAGGTGAACAGCATCCGCTCATCGCCGGACGTGCCGAGCACCTGATCGATGACGGTCCGCCGCGTCTCGGCGGCATCCGTGGGGTAGATCGAGAACAGCATCGGGACGCTCCTGTCTCAGCCGAGCCGCTCGACCATGTGCTCCTTGAACCCGAAGAACCAGGTCAGCACGAAGCCCATGATGTACGAGATCACGAGGCCGCCGACGTACCAGAGCCACGCGCCGTTGGTGATGACGGCGGTCATGAGCACGCCCGAGAGCCCGAGGGCACCGGCGCCGAACCCGCCGCTGGCCTGAATGCCGAAGGCCACGAACGCGCCGCCGAAGCCACCGCCGAGGCAGGCCGTGATGAGGGGGTAGAAGAGGGGCAGCGAGACGCCGTAGATGAGCGGTTCCCCGACACCGAGCACGCCGATGGGCAGCGCCGCACGGATGATGTTCTTGAGCCGGGTGCTCTTGGTCTTCAGGAAGATCGCGATCGCCATGCCGACCTCGCCCGCCCCCGCCATCGCCAGAACCGGCAGCAACTCCGTGAAGCCGTGGTCGGTGATGAGCTGCGCGTGGATCGGCGTCAGGCCCTGGTGGATGCCGAGCATGACGAGCGGGAGGAACAGCGACGACAGCAGGTATCCGCCGATGACGCCGCCCCGCTCGAGGGCGAAGTCGATGAGCAGCCAGTTGATGCCCTGCATGAGCAGACCCGAGATCGGCATGATCACGAAGATGCAGATGACGGCGCCGATGAGAAGCGTCACGACCGGCACGACGAAGAGGTCGGCCCAGGCGGGAACGCGCTTGCGGATCCACTTCTCGATGACCGTGAACAGCCACGCCGTGACCATGACGCCGATGATGCCGCCGAGCGCGGGCTTGAGTTCGCCGAACAGCGGGAGCACGAGCGGCTGAGCCGGAGTGACCGTGCCGTCGGCGGCCGTCGTCGCGGCGATGCCGGCGAGCGCGGGGAGGTATGAGATGGCGCCGGCGATGAGGCCGAGCACGGGGGTGCCGCCGAACTCCTTCGCCGTGTTGAGCCCCACGATGAGGTTGAGCGAGGTGACGACGATCGTGCCGAGGGCCGCGAACACCAGGAACCACGGGTTGGCGGTGACGCTCGGGTCGATGAGCTTCCAGATGTTGCCGATCGCCACGACGAGTCCGCAGGCGATGAACCCGGGGATGATCGGCACGAAGATGTTCGCGATGTGGCGGAACAGCCCGTGCACCCGCGAGGTGTGCCGCGACTTCACCTTCTGCGTGTTCTGCTGCTGCAGCGTGCGCAGGTCGGTCGCCGCATCGACGGGCTCGCCGCCGCCGGCTGCTCGCGCGCCCGCGGCCCGGCTCCCCGCCGCGGCCGCCGCGATGTCGGCGACCTCGTCCGCGGGATCGTCGACAGGAGCCTCGGCGGGAGCGTCGACGACCTCGGCGAAGGCGTCGCGCAGGCGCTGCGCGTGACCGGGACCGACGACGACCTGCAGCTGCGGGCCGTCGACGACGCCCATGACGCCGTCGAGGCGCCGGAGCGCCGCGACATCCGCCTTCGACGGGTCATGAAGATTAAGCCGCAGGCGCGTCATGCAGTTCGTGTACGAGGCGATGTTCTGCGAGCCGCCGACGAGCGGCAGGATCTCCTCGCTGAGTTCGGGGTAATCCACGGTGATTCCTTCCGGCGGACGGGTGTCGGGTGTCGGGTGCTGGGTTCGGGGTGCGGGCGGTCGGCGCGTCAGGCGCGGTCGCGCACGGCTTCACGGACGAAGCCCGCGCCCGCGCTGAGCCGCTCACGGGCGGTCGCCGCGTCGACGTCGCAGAGGATCGCGACGATCGCCGTCTTGGCGTGACCATCGGCCTCGTCGAGCGAGCGGCGGGCGGTGGCGGTATCGCAATCGGTCGCGGCCTGGACGATGCGGACGGCGCGGGCGACGAGCTTCTCGTTGCTCGGGCGCACGTCGACCATGAGGTTGCCGTAGACCTTGCCGAGACGCACCATCGTCGCCGTCGAGATCATGTTGAGGACGAGCTTCTGACTCGTGCCCGCCTTGAGCCGGGTCGAGCCAGTGAGCACCTCGGGACCGTTGTCGACCTCGACCGCGACGTCGGCGTGGGCGCTGATCTCGGCGTTCGGGCTGCACGAGATCGCCACCGTCGCGGCGCCGACTCGACGGGCTTCGTCGAGTCCGCCGATGACGTAGGGCGTGCGACCGGATGCCGCGATGCCGACGACGACGTCGCGCTCGGTGAGTCCGATGCCGGTCAGGTCGTCGGCGCCGAGCTCGCGGGAGTCCTCCGCACCTTCGATCGCGCGGAACATCGCCTCGTTACCGCCGGCGAGCAGGCCGACGACCTGGGCGGGGTCGGTGCCGAACGTCGGCGGACACTCCGCCGCATCGAGGACTCCGAGACGGCCGCTCGTGCCCGCCCCCTGGTAGACGAGACGCCCGCCGGACGAGAGCGCGGTGACGGCGAGATCGACGGCTCGGGCGATCGCGGGGATCGCGGCCGCGACGGCCCCGGCCACCCCGGCATCCTCGTCGTTCATGACGCGAAGGATGTCATCGACGGACATCGCGTCGAGCTCGCCCGTCAGCGGGTTGCGCGTCTCGGTGGCGGGGGTCGGGTGCGGGGTGGTCACGGATGCTCCTCGTCGGGCTGCGGCGCACGCCGATGGGCGCGTGGCACTTTGTTTCACACAGAGTGCTCTTGGCGGCAACTTTTGTCAAGATCTGTGGAAGACTGAACCGACTTCCCGAGGAGGCACATGGACGGCGACGTCCTCGAAGCGACCCGCGCGATCATCCCCCGTCTGCGCCCGGCCGAGGTGCAGGTGGCTCGTGCGGTGCTCGACGACCCCGCTTTCGCCGTGACCGCGACCGTCACGACACTCGCCGAGCGCGCGTCGGTCTCGCAGGCGTCGGTCGTCCGCTTCGCGAAGAGCCTCGGCTTCGCGGGGTACCCCTCGTTCCGCGTCGAGCTCGCCCAGGAGGTCTCACGGCGAGCGATGGAGCTCGAGCGCTCGAACATCGCCGAGGGCGAGCTCAACCCCTCCGACTCCCCCGCCGAGATGGTCGCGAAAGTCGCGTTCCACGAGGCTCGGACGATCGAGCAGACCGGCCGGATGCTCGACCTCGACGCCCTCGAGCGCATCGCCCGGGCGATCGCCGACAGCGAGCGGGTCGTCACCTTCGGCGTCGGTGCGTCGGGTCTCGCCGCGGCCGACCTCGCGCAGAAGCTGCAGCGCATCGGCATCATGTGCCTGAGCTCCCACGACACGCACGTTCAGCTCGTGCACGCCGCGCTCGCCGACGAAAGCACCACCGCGATCGCGTTCTCGTTCAGCGGCGGCACGATCGACGTGCTTCGCGCCGTCGAGATCGCCTCGAACGCCGGAGCTTTCACGGTCGCGATCACGAACGACACCGAGTCGCCCCTCGCCGCTGCGGCATCCGCCACCCTGCGCACCCCCGCCCGCGAGGCGACCCTGCGCGCTGCAGCGCTCGCGAGCCGGATGGCGCAGCTCGCCGTCGCGGACTTCGTCTTCATCCGGGTCGCCCAGCTGCGCTACCCCGACCTCGACGCCGCCCTCAGCGCCACCCGCGCCGCGGTCGGCACCCAGCATCTGACCCGGTGACCCGGGCCCATCCCCGTCGAGTCGCCAAAGAGTGCGGATGCGAGGATGCCAGCATCCGCATTCCCTGGCGACTCGACGTGAAAGAGCAGGGGCGGTTCAGGGCTGCAGGATGCCGTCGACGCGGCGGGGGATGCCGAGCGGGTTGGCCTCCTGCAAGGCGGCGGGCAGCAGCGCGTCGGGCACGTTCTGGTACGCGACCGGCCGCAGGAAGCGGGTGATCGCGGCGGTTCCGACCGACGTCGTCCCGACCGCTGTCGTGGCGGGGTACGGGCCGCCGTGCTGCTGCGCCCAGGTCACGGAGACACCGGTCGGCCACTGGTTCCACAGCACGCGGCCGGCCTTCGTCGCGAGCACCGGCAGCAACTCGGCCGCCACCGCGTCGCCCTCCTCCGCGACGATCGTCGCGGTCAGCTGACCTTCGAGCAGCTTCGCGACGGCCACGAGCTGGGCCTCGTCGTCGTACTCGGCGACGAGCGCCGCCGGGCCGAACATCTCCGACACGAGGGCGTCGGGGTCGGCGATCACCGCGGCGGCGGTCGTCCGCAGCAGCGCGGGGGCGGGCGGCGCGTCGTCGCCCGACGAGGACGTTCCGGCAAGCACGTCGACCCCGTCATGACCGGCGGCGGCGTCCAGCGCGCGGCGGAAGCCCGACGCGATCGAATCGTTGAGCAGCGGCGCAGGCCCCGGCAGCACGATCGAGGCGAGCGCGTCGACGACTCCCGACCCCGCGGGCACGAGCAGCAGGCCGGGCTTCGTACACAGCTGCCCCGCGCTGCCGACGACCGAGGCGACGAACTGCTCGGCGATCTCCGCCGGCCGCGACTCGGCGGCACCGCGCGTGACGAACGCGGGGTTCACGCTGCCGAGCTCGCCGTAGAACGGGATCGGCTCGGGCCGCGACATCGCGATGTCGAACAGCGCGCGGCCGCCGGCGATCGACCCGGTGAAGGCGGCGGCACGGACCTCGGGATGCCGCAGCGCGTGCACCCCGGCATCCGTCCCGTGGATGACCGTGAAGATACCCGCGGGCGCGCCCGCCGCCGAGAGGGCCGCCGTGACGATCTCGCCGGTCAGCTGCGACAGGTGCGGGTGGCCCGGGTGAGCCTTGAGCACGACGGCGTTCCCCGCCGCGAGCGCGCTGGCGGTGTCGCCGCCGGCGACGGAGAACGCGAAGGGGAAGTTGCTCGCCGCGAACACCAGCACCGTGCCGATGCCCTCGAGCTGACGCCGGATGTCGGGGCGCGGTGCCCCCATCGGATAGTCGGCGACCGCGTGGTCGATGCGCGCATCGAGCCAGGAGCCCTCGGCGAGCACCTCGGCGAACAGGCGCAGCTGGAACGTCGTGCGCTTCAGCTCGCCGCGCAGCCGCGCCTCGGCGAGATGCGTCTCACGGCCGGCGAGGAGCACGAGGTCGTCGGCACGCGCGTCGAGACCGTCGGCCACCGCGCGCAGCGCCTCGCCCCGGACGGCGATCGACGCCGCTCGCCAGGCCGATGACGCCTCGGCGGCGAGCCCGACGAACGCGTCGACCTCGGCGATCGGGGTGTCGGCGACGGGCGTCGCCGTGGCGGGGGATGCTGCGGTGGTCATGAGCGTTCCTTCCGGGGAGAGAGGTCTGCGGAGTCGGGGAGATCGGCGGGATCGGCGGCGGCGGTGAACCCGGCGGGACCGGCGAAGCCCGCGAGGTCGGCGGAACCCGGGGGCTCGGCCTGCGCCGCGGGCTCGGCCAGGTCGGCGAGATCTGCGACGCGGAGGGGCGTACCGATCGGCCGGCGCACGAGGGGCTCGACATCGGCCGGCCGCCGAGGACGCCCGGTCTCCTGGCCGACGAGACACGAGAGCGCGAAGCCGCACACCCGCCCCTGGCACATCCCCATTCCGGGGCGCGCGGTCACGCGCACATCCCGCGCGTCGTCGGCTGCGAGGTCGGTCACCGTGTCGCGGACGGCCGAGACCGGCACCTCCTCGCACCGGCAGACGAGGGTGTCGTCGCGGAGCCAGGTCGCCCACTGCTCGGGCACGGGGCTCGCCCGATGCATCCCGACCGCGAAGCTCCGACCGCGCGCGATCCGCCGCCGCAGACGCCGGGCCGATGCCATCGGCACCGCGAGACCCGCGTCGACGGCCGCCGCGAGGGCTGCCAGCTCACCCTCGGCGCACGACTGCACGGCGCCGCCGATGCCGGTCGCCTCGCCGGCTGCGTAAAGACCGGGAACACTCGTGCGCTGGTCGCCGTCGACGACCGCGACGAGCGACCCGTCGACGGCGATCCGGGTCTCCGCCCCGGCACCGACCACGAGCTCGATCTGCGGGGTGAAGCCCCAGCCGAAGGCGACGAGATCGACGTCGAGGGCGCGCTCTGTCCCCGGACGCACGCGCCCGGCGGCATCCACCCGGGCGACCGTCGCGCCGGTCACTCGCCCCTCCCCCGCGACGGACGTCACGATCGTGCGTGTGCGCAGCGGGATGCGTTCGCGGACGAAGGTCGTCGCATAGCCGACCCCCTCGATGAGCTTGCCCGGCTCCTGCAGCGCCCGCAGCGGCGTCGTGGCCCAGCGCGACAGCGCGTTCGCCTCGCAGACGGCCACGACCTCGACGCCCGCTCGCGCGAGTCCCGCCGCCACCGACAGGAGGAACGGCCCAGTTCCCGCGACGACGGCGCGACGGCCGGCCGCGACCTGGTTCGCCTTCAGCATCGCCTGCACGCCGCCGGCGGCCATGACGCCCGGGAGCGTCCAGCCCGGCACGGGCAGCTGACGGTCGTAGGCTCCGGGCGCGAGCACCACGCGCTCGGCGCGGATCGCGCGATCGACCGCCGCCGCGGCATCCATCCCGGTCACGGCGGTCGTCCGCAGCAGGAACCCCTCGGCCGCCTCGCGGTCGATCCGCCACACCTGCCGCCCGGCGCGGTGGACGACGCCTCCGGCCTCGATCTGACGCCGCAGCCGATCGCGTAGTCCGCGATAGTGCTCCCAGTGGTGGTGCCCCGTGTGCTCGGGATCGGCGAAAGCAGCGAGGTGCCGTTCGTCGGGATGCCGCCAGTACTGGCCGCCCGTCTGCGTGCCCGCGTCGACGAGGACGACCCGCAGCCCGGCCTCGGCCGCAGTGACGGCCGCCGACAGGCCCGCCGGTCCGGCCCCGACGACGGCGAGGTCGGCGCAGTTCTCGACGCTCACGGCTCAGCCCCCTCCGGCGCGGGCAGCGGCAGGGGCGCGTCCGGATCGTCGCTGCGGACGTCCTGCCCGGCCCGTGCGGGCGTGACGCAGGCGCGCTGCGAGCGCTGTCCATCGACGCTCAGCAGGCAGTCGTAACAGACGCCGATGCCGCAGAAGAGCCCGCGGGGCTCGCCGCTCCCCCGGGTGGCCCGCCACGAGACGACGCCGGATGCCGCGAGCGCGCCGCCCACGGTCTGGCCGGGGCGGAACGGCACCGGCGTCCCGTCGAAGCGGAAGGTCTCGTCGCTCGTGATCTCCGCGCTCATGCCGCGACCCGCTCTGCGAAGCGCTCGGGCCGGAAGGCGTCGAGCGGCAGGTCGGTCGGCTCGCCGCGGAGCGCCTGCACGATGAGGGCGGCCGTGCCGACGGAGAGTCCGATGCCCGCGCCCTCGTGTCCGGCGGCGTGCCAGAGTCCCGGAAGCCGGGCATCCGGCCCGATGACAGGCAGGTGGTCGGGGCAGTACGGCCGGAAACCCGAGTACGTGCGAAGGATCTGCACGTCGGCGAGCACCGGGAACAGCTCGGCGCCCGCGCGCGCGACGCGTCCGACGGCTTCGGCCGAGAACGACGTGTCGAAGCCGACGCGTTCGCGGCTCGCGCCCATGAGGATGGTGCCGCTCGGCGTGCCTTCGACGACCGACGAGACTTGCAGCCCGGCATCCGACGACGCGACGTTCTGCACGTACTCCGCCGCGTACACCTTGTGCCGCACCGTCACCGGCACGGGCTCGGTCACCAGCACGAAGCCGCGCCGCGGCAGGACGGGCAGCTCGAGCCCGGCGAGCGCGGCGATCTCGCCCGCCCACGGCCCGGCGCAGTTGACGACGACGCCCGCGTCCATCGCGCCCGCGGAGGAATCGATGCCGATCGCACGTCCGGCGCGGGTGCGGATGCCGGTGACCGTGACGCCGGTCAGCAATCGGGCTCCGCGGTCGCGGGCGAGCCGCAGCAGATGGTGCGCGGCGAGGACGGGCTGCACTTGGGCGTCGTCGGGGTAGTAGACGCCACCCGCCATCGCGGGGTTCAGGTAGGGCTCGATGTCGTGGAGCGCCGCAATGTCGGGCACGTCGTCGGCTCGGATGCCGAGCGAGCGCTGATGCTCGGCGAGCGCGTCGAGGGCCGTCTTGCCGCCCTCGCTCGCCGCGACGACGAGTCCGCCTTTGGCCTCGAACTCCCACCGCGACGCGTGTTCGGCGAGTTCACCGCGCCAGATGCGCTGCGAGTGGAGAGCGAGTTCGAGCTCGGGTCCGACCTCCTTGTCCGAGACGAGAAGGTTGCCCTCGCACCGGCTCGTCGTGCCGGCCGCGATCGTTCCTCGCTCGACGACGGTCACCGAGAACCCGGCCCCCGCAGCCGCACGGGCGACCGCGGCGCCGACGATGCCCGCACCGATGATGAGGACGTCGGGATTCCCGGGGCGTTCCGTCACGTGCCGACACCGCCGTCCACGACATCCGAGCGTGCGGGGGCTTCGCCCGACCAGTCGGTCAGCACGTGCTCGATGTGGCGGTGGACGAGGTCGCGTGCGCCCGCGGCATCGCCCGCCTCGATCGCGTCGAGCATGAGGTCGTGCTCGTGGGCCGAAGCGACGAGCCGTCCCTGCTCGTGCAGGCCCGCCAGGCCGAACAGGCGCGTCTGCGAGCGGAGCCCCGCGACGAGGTCGACGAGCCGAGCGTTGCCGGCGTACTGCAGCAGCGCGAGGTGGAAGTCGCTGTCGGCGGCGAGGTATTCCACCAGGTCGCCCGACTGGGCGCCCGCGACGATGTCGGCGGCCTTGCGCCGGAGGTCCGGCAGCGCCGAGGCCGGGATGAGCGGGGTCGCGCGCTCCATGGCGGGCGGCTCGAGCATCAGCCGCAGTTCGGTCACCTCGCGGAGGTCGCGCTCGGACACCTCGGTGATCTGGAAGCCGCGGTTGGGGATGGTGACGACGAGACCCTCGCGGGCGAGGTCGAGCATCGCCTCGCGGATGGGCGTGGCCGAGACCCCGAACTGCTCGCCGAGGCTCGGCGCCGAGTACACCCGTCCGGGCTGCAGCTCGCCGCTGATGACAGCCGCGCGGAGCGCACGCGTGACGGTCGACCGGATGCTGGGCTGCTTGTCCAGTCGCACCACGTTTCGGAACTCGGGCGTGCTCATGTCGTCTCCTCCGGTGCGGACCCCCGCCGCATGACCTCCATGATCCCCCGCACGACGGCGAGGTCTTCCCAGGCCATGCCGACGCCCGTGTAGACGGCGGGCGCACCGGGGCGGCGTGAGACGCGGCCCGAGACCAGCTCGACGAGGTTGGCGGGCTCGGTGAGCGGCGCGCCGCCGGCCGCGCCCGCGAGGTTGCCGCTCTCGCGCCGGGCCGAGGCGCGAGCCTCGACGACGACGTCGGCCGCCCGGACGAGGTCGGCTCCGAGCTCACGGTGATCGAGCCCGTGCGCCCCGACGGCGGCGACGACGGCGCTTGGCGCGATGTCGCCCAGATCGATGACCGGCGTGCTCGAGGAGGTCGCGGTGACGACGACATCCGCGTCCCGCGCATCGGCGAGGGCCCCGATTCGCGCGTCGATGCCGCGTTCGCGAAGCGTCGCGACGGCGTCCTCGACCCGCTCGGGCGTCCGCCCGATGATCGTCACGTCGCCGACCGGCAGGATCGCCGCGAGCGTCGTCGCATGCTCGATCGCCTGGGGGCCCGAGCCCAGCACCGCGAGACGGTCGATCCGCCGCCGGGCACCGCGCGGGTCCGCGACGAGCAGGTCGCGGACGGCGACGGCGGTGACCGCGGGCGTCCGCAGCGTCGTCAGCCGCGTGCCGTCGACGATCGCCGTGGGCTGCAGGGTCTCGCGATCGAACACCAGGTACCAGGCACTGATCTTCGGCAGCCCGAGCCGGGTGTTGCCGGGCGCGATCGTCGCCACCTTGATGCCGACGGCATCCGGTGACTCCGACGGCATCAGCAGGAAGTCGCCCGCCGACAGCGGCGCGAAGACGCGCTCGTGGTCAGTCTCGACGTCGAGCCCGGATCGCAGCGCGGCGTCGATCGCCTCGACCGCCGCGGCCGGCGTCATCGCGCGCTCGATGTCGGCCGCCGAGACGACGGGCACGCCGACCGATCCCGCGCTCACAGGACGAACCCCTCGGGGAACGGATCGCTCGGGTCGAGCATGTACTGCGCCGTGCCGGAGACCCACGCGCGGCCCGTGATCGTCGGGATCACCGCCGGGATGCCGGCGACCTCGGTCTGCTCGACGAGTCGACCCGTGAAGGCGGTGCCGATGTACGACTCGTTGACGAAGTCGGTGTGCAGCGGAAGCTCGCCGCGGGCGTGCAGCTGCGCCATGCGCGCGCTGGTTCCGGTGCCGCAGGGCGACCGGTCGAACCAGCCCGGGTGGATGGCCATCGCGTGCCGCGAGTGCCGCGCGGTCGACCCGGGCGCTTCGAGATAGACGTGATGGCAGCCGCGGATGGTGCCGTCGACCGGATGCACGGGATTGTCGGCCTCGTCGACCGCCGCCATGATCGCCAGCCCCGCGCGCAGCAGGTCGTCCTTGCGCGACCGGTCGAACGGCAGCCCGAGGTCGTCGAGGCGCACGATCGCGTAGAAGTTGCCGCCGAACGCCAGGTCGTAGGTCACCGGCCCGAAACCCGGAACCTCGACCGCGCGACCGAGCCCGACGGAGAACGAGGGCACGTTGCGGATCGTCACGCGATCGGCATGGCCGTCCGACACCGCGACCTCGGCGACGACGAGCCCCGCGGGGGTGTCGAGCCGGATCGTCGTGATCGGCTCGACGACGGGCACCATGCCGGTCTCCACCAGCACGGTGGCGACCCCGATCGTGCCGTGGCCGCACATCGGCAGGCATCCCGACACCTCGATGTAGAGCACGCCGAAGTCGGCATCCGGGCGGGTGGGCGGCTGCAGGATCGCACCGCTCATCGCGCTGTGGCCCCGCGGCTCGTTCATGAGCAGGCGTCGCAGCCCGTCGTTCTCGGCCATGAACCGCTGCCGCCGCTCCTCCATCGTGGCGCCGGGCAGGGTGCCGACGCCGCCGACGATCACCCGTGTCGGCATCCCCTCGGTGTGGGAGTCGACGGCGTGGAAGACGCGCTTCGTGCGCATGAAGGAGCCTTTCGATCGTCGGCGGCGGGTTCAGCGGGGGCGGATGCCGCGGGTCAGCGGTAGCCCTTGCTCAGCACGGCCTCGGTGTCGGCGATGATACGCGCGGCCACCTCGTCGGGCAGCGCCAGCCGCGGCGGACGCGTCGTCGTGTTGGTCAGCACGCCGGCGACCTGCTGCGAGAGCTTGATCGCCTGGACGAACCAGGTCTTCGAGTCCCAGCGCAGCAGCGGATGCAGGTCGCGGTAGATCTCGCGCGCCCGCACCCAGTCCTGCGGGTCGTCGGAGGTCGAGAGCGTGTAGAGCTCGACCGTCGACGCGGGGATCGCGTTGGGGTAACCGGCGACCCAGCCCACGGCGCCGTTGAGGCCGAGCTCGAACACGACGTCATCCGACCCGATCGAGATGTCGAGGCCGGGCGCGAGCTCGCGGATCTCGTAGGCGTGACGGACGTCGCCCGAGAACTCCTTGACCGAGACGATGAGCCCCTCGGCGAACAGCCGCGCGAGCAGGTCGGGACGCAGATCGACCTTCGTGTCGATCGGGTTGTTGTACGCGAGGATCGGCAGGCCGACCGCGGCGACCCGGCGATAGTGGTCGACGACCTCGTCGTCGCTCGCCCGGTAGGCGTTGGGCGGCAGCAGCATGACGGCCGGCGCGCCGTTCTCGGCGGCGTGCTCGGCGAAGCGCACGCTCTCGAGAGCGCCGTAGGCTCCGACGCCCGGGATGACGGCGGCGTCGGGCGCGGCCTCGACGGCGGTGAGGAAGACGCGCTTGCGCTCCTCCTCGGTGAGCGTCTGATACTCGCCGAGCGAGCCGTTCGGGATGATGCCGGTCACGCCGTTCTGCGTCGTGAAGCGCACGAGCTCGGCGTAGGCGTCGTAATCGACGGACAGGTCGTCGTGGAACGGCAGCGTGGTCGCGAGGTTGACGCCGTGCCAGGGCTTGCGGTCGGTCATGATTCGTTCTCCGATCTGGCGATGTCAGGCGCCGGTGTCAGTGCAATTGCAATGGTATCGATTTTTGAGGCCGGGGGAAGGGTGATTCGACGACGGGTCTCCTCATTGCCGGCGCGGTCGGTCGCAGCGAACTCGATCACCTGCTCGCGATCGGTCAGGGCACGCACGAAGGCCTCCTGGAACGTCGCCCAGAAGGTACCCTCGCCCTCCCATCGGATGGCGTCGACCCCCGAGACGTCGTCGCTCGCGACGAGAGTGATCTCGACCGCGGCGCCGAGCGGCTTCACCCGGGCCTCGCTCCGCGGCGGCTCGGTGTCGACCGCGAGTTCACGCCGCACGACACTCGAGCGCCCCTCGGCATCGACGGCGCGCGCCTCGATGCGGACCACGCCCTCGCGATCGATGACGACGGGGCCGTCTGCCACGCGCCAGGCGCCGTCGTCGATGCGCAGCTCGAGGCGCAGCGGGTCGCCGGTCGCGCCGGTGGCGCCGACCCGGACGGTCGGCGGGGCGGTGTACCAACCCGAGGCGGCCGGCGCGGGTGAGACCACGATGTCGACGGTCGGCGGCATGACGGCATCCGCCGTCGTGGTGAGCGCCCCGACGAAGTCCCGGGCGCGGCGCGCGGCATCCGCGGTCGCGGCCGACGCGCCGCCGATCCCGAGGCCGGCGTCGAGCCCCGCGCCGATGACGGCCCGCGCCTCGGAAGCACTCACGAGCGAGTGCGCCATCCCGATGCGGCACACCGCGACGAGGCGGTCGAGCAGCTCGGCGTCGTCCTGCGGCGCGGGCTCGGCCCACAGGGCGTCGATCAGTGTGGTCCCGTCGGCGCGCCGCCGAGCAGGGACCCCCGTCTCGACGCCGGCGAATCCGATCGTGCGGTCGTCGGCTCGCGAGTACAGGTGGTACCGCTCGTCGGAGCCGTTCCAGACCGGTTCGTGGCGAAGCCCGGCGATCGATACCGCGCCGGTCGCGGCGAGCGCCGCGGAGACATCGTCGAGGTCGGCTCGGGTCGCGCCTCCCGGCATCCGACGCGCATCCCACGCTCGCTCGATCGGGGTCGTCGACTCGTCGCGGGCGACGAGCGCATGCAGCCCGTACCTCAGGCTGCGCAGCCCCGGGTCGTCGATCGCCGGCTCGGACCGAAGCACGGCGGGCAGGGTCAGCTCGATGCGCTCATCGCCCCGCCAGGTCCGGTCGATGGTGACGAAGCCGCCCGGCGCGCCATCGACGTCGACCCGATGTCCGTCGACGGCGACCTCGGCCCCGCCGGCCACCCAGTCCGGGACACGAAGATGCACCGCGAGCCGCACCGGACGGCCGGCCGTCGTCTGCACCCGGAGGGTGACGCGATCAGCGAAGGGATGCTCCTGGTCGACCTCGACGCTCACGCCGCGCTCGTCCCAGCGAAGCTCGGCGGGCGTGTAACGGGCGACCCACAGCGCAGGCTCCGCGCCGGTGTCGCGGAAGAAGATCCCGGCCTGGTGACCCACGTGGTTCTCGAGCCCGGTTCCGCCGCAGCACGTGCCGACGTTGTCGTACTCGGGCAGCGCCCCGGCGTGCACCGGGAACATGTACGTCACCTCGGGGCTGTCGTCGGAGTCGACCGCGCGCCGCGAGCCGAGGATGTGGTTCTGCCGCGCCCGCTCGGCGTAGTCGAGGAAGCGCGGCGCGAGCGTATGAGTGAACAGCGCCTCGGCGAGCTTGACGAGGTTGTAGGTCGCGCACGTCTCCGCGTTGCGCCGGCCGATGTCGCCGGCGACCGTGCGCGGCGGGCCCCAGAGCTCGTTCTCCCCGGTGCCGCCGTGCGCGTACATCCGCCCCGGCACGACCTGGTCGAAGACGCCGATCGCGGCGGCGAGATATCGGCGTTCGCCGGTCAGTTCGTACTCGCGCACGTAGCCGACGAGCTGAGGCAGGTGCTGGTTGGCATGCATGCCGTCGAGGATGTCGTGGCCCGACGACCCCGCCTCGAGCAGGTCTCCCTGATCGAACGCTCGCGCCGCCGCGAGGAAGCGCGGCTCGTCGACGATGGCGCTGAGCCGCGCGAGCGTCTCGTTCATGCCGCCGAACTCGCCCGCGATGTAGAGCGACCACATGCGCTGGCGGTGGTCGTGATCGAGCTTCTCGAGTCGCCCCGAGATCCAGTGCGCCATGCCCGTGACGACCTCGAGCGCCTGCTTGTTGCCCGCGAGCTCGTACGCGTCGAGCAGCCCCGCCATGAGCTTGTGACACGTGTAGTACGGCGCCCAGATCTCGCCGTAGGGGGCGAAGTGCTCCAGCCGCGCGAACTGCCACTCCCCCGAGGCGAAGAGCAGCCCCGGGTGCGAATATCGCCCGGTGGCGGCGAGCGCCTGCTGCACCTCGGCGAGACCGCCCACGAGCTCGTCGACCCGCGAACGCAGCTCGTCGTCGTCCTCGCCCGCGGCGGCCAGCGCGAGCATCGAGAGGAAATGGCCCGCGTAATGGCCGCGCAGCAGGTTCGCCGTCTGCGCGGCCTCACGACCGGGATAGTCGTCCTCGCCCCACGGCTCCTCCGCCGGATGGCCGAAGCCCTCCCACGCGCCCGGAGGCTCCGCGCCGCGGGTGTCGAGCCCGGCACCCGCCCGGAACACCGCGAGGAGCCGGTCGATCGGGTAGACCCGGGCGAGGTGCAGCATGCGGTCACGGGCCGGCGCGAACGCGCTCGTCGGCTTCAATCGCACCGCCCCGTAGGGGAACGGCAGCGCGCGGGGTGCGGCATCCGTCATCGCTCGCCCGCCCACTGCGCGCGCGTCCACGCCTCGACCTCGGCGGCGGAGATCGGGAGCGCCGCCGACAGCACCTCCGAGCCCGAGTCGGTCACGAGCACGTCGTCTTCGAGGCGCACGCCGATGCCGCGCAGCTCGGGCGGCAGCGTGAGGTCATGCGCGTGGAAGTACAGGCCCGGCTCGACGGTCATGACGACGCCCGGCTCGAGCGCCGCGCCCATGTAGTCCTCGTAGTGCGCCTGACTGCAGTCGTGCACGTCGAGACCGAGGTGATGGCCGATCCCGCAGGCGAGGTATCGCCGGTGCTGCTGGCCCTCGGGCGACAGGGCCTCGTCGACCGAGACCGGCAGCAGCCCCCAATCGTGCAGGCCCTGCGCGACGACCTCCATCGCGGCGAAGTGGAAATCGAGATACGCCACGCCCGGGCGGATGCGGTCGAGTCCCGCGCGGTGCGCCTTCTCGACGAGGTCGTGCACCGCACGCTGGGTCTCCGAGAACGTACCGCTCGCGGGAACCGTGCGGGTCACGTCGGCGGTGTAGAGCGACCGGGCCTCGACGCCCATGTCGAGCAGCAGCGCGGCATCCGGCACGACGTCGCCGTCGCATCGCACCCAGTGCAGGATCGGCGCGTGCGCTCCCGACCCGACGATCGTGGAGTAGCCGGGCCCGTTCCCGAACGTGCGGGCGTGCCGGTCGAACGTCCCCTGCAGCCACCGCTCGCCGAGGCCGTCGGCGATGGCTCGCGGCACCTCGGCCACGACCGCACCGAACCCGGCGACCGTGGCGTCGACGGCCGCGCGGAGCTGCCCGATCTCCCACTCGTCCTTCACCATGCGCAGGCGGGCGAGCGCACGTTCGAGCTCGGCCGACACCTCCGCGCCGACCTCGGCGGCGAGCGCGGCGGCCGAACGCGCGGCCGAGGCGCCCCGCAGCTCGGAGTGGCGGCGCTCCAGCGCAGCGAGAGGCTCGACGGTCATCCCCAGCGCGTCGGCCCACTCCGGCAGACCGGCCGACGGGCCGACCCAGAGCTCGCCGTGGTTCGCATCCGAGAAGAACCCGGCATCGCCGGGGCGGAACGGCGGCGGCAGGTACAGAACGGCGTCGTGTCCGCCGGCGGCGGGCCACAGCACGACCACGGCGCCCTCGACCTGGCACGCCGTCAGCCAGACGAAGCCGCTGTCGGCGCGGAAGCCGTAGTGCGCGTCGTCGTTGCGGACAGGCGCGTGCCCCGCCGCGGCGACGATCACGTGCCCGGGAAGGACGGCGCTGAGGCGATCGCGATGAGCGGATGCCGCGGCCGCGGCGCCCGCGGGCAGGTGCGGTCTGGTCGGCACGTCGGCCCAGTCGCGCGAGACGAACTCGGTGAACGCCGGTACCTGCGCGAGGCGCGGGTATCGTGTGCCGGCGTAGGGGGGACGGGTGGTGTCGGCAGCGGTCATCGCTTCTCTCCTCCGCGGTCTCGGACCAGCTCGCGCAGTCGCGTGAACGTGCGACCGGAGCCGATGCCGTCGTGCTCGAACTCATTCGTCACCCACGACTGGGCGTTGCCGATGCGCGACAGCGTGTCGAGCTGCAGCCCGGCATCGACGTACATGTCGTCGAAGTACACCGCCGCCGCGAGCGGCACGTCGTTCGCGGCGAGCCGGTCGAGGTCGTACAGCGGCGTCCAGGAGGCACGGCCGGCCAGCGCGTGGACAGCATCCCGGAATCCGCGCAGCAGCCGCACCTCGTCGAACATCCAGGGGAAGGCCATCTCGCCCGTGAACAGCAGCGGCCGCCGGTCCTCGTCGAACTCGGGACGACGGTCGCGCTCGGCCTGCGCCGCCCACGCGGTCGGGCCGCTGGCCGGGTCGCCGTAGATCGATTCCTGCAGGGTCCAGAACAGCGGGTTGCCCGCGCTGGAGCTGAGCGACTGCACGTCGGCGAGGAACGCCTCCGACAGCCGCCCCGGCCGGGCGAACGCCTTCTCGACGAGCCAGTGCAGGCGCTCGTGGCCGGGCTTCATCCCGAGGTCGATCCCGAGCGACTGGAAGCGGCGCACGGTCAGCACATCGCCGTCCGGGAGCCTCACGTCGCCCTCGGCGAGCCGGTCGGCGATGCGTGCGATCGCCTCGGTGTCCTCGGGGAATCGCCGGTACAGCTCAGCCGTCTTCGCCGCGACGCGGTCGAAAGTGCGGGCGTAGACCTCGGCCGCGCGCGGCGGGGTGCCGGGGATGCCGCCGCAGACGTAACAGGCCGTCAGCGCCTGGGGCGCGAGCGACAGGTAGGTGAGGGTCAGGAAGCCGCCGTAGCTCTGTCCGAGGGTGGCCCATCGCCGACCGCCGTAGAGCGTCTCGCGCACATGCTCGAGGTCGCGGACGATCGAGTCGGCCCGGTGGAGGGCGAGGAGGTCAGCGCCGGCCGCGGCGTCGAGCCCCGCCACGTCGACGGCTTCGAGGGGCGTGCTGCCCCCGGTGCCGCGCTGGTCGACGAGCACCACGCGATAGTCCCGCAGCGCCTCGTCGATCCATCCGTCTCGGCGCAGCGGCCGCGGGTTCGCCCCGCCGGGGCCGCCCTGCAAGAACGCGAGCAGCGGGAGGTCGTCGCGCGCGCGATCGGGATCGACGAGCTCGCGGACGAGCAGCTCGATCGTGCCGGCCGCTGCTGTGCCGCCGCTCCAGTCGAGCGGGACGTCGACGCGACGCTCCGCGACGCGGATGCCGGGCAGGTGGTACTCGTTCGTCATGACGCCTCCGTCTGGGTATCGGATGCCGCGGATGCCGCGCGGGCCCGGCGGGCCTTCTCGGCGGCGCGCCGGCGGCGGTCCCACTCGGGATTGATGCGGGGCACCGCCGCGAGCAGCGTACGGGTGTACTCGTGCTGAGGGCTCTCGAAGACGCGGTCGCGCTCCCCCGTCTCCACGATGGAACCGCGGCTCATCACGGCGATGCGCGTAGCGATCTGGCGCACGACGGCGAGGTCGTGCGCGATGAAGAGGTACGCGAAGCCCTCGTCGCGCTGCAATGCGGTCAGCAGGTTGATGACCTGCGCCTGCACCGAGACGTCGAGCGCCGACACGGCCTCATCGCAGATCACCATCTTCGGGCCGACCGCGAGCGCACGGGCGATTCCGATGCGCTGCGCCTGACCTCCCGAGAACTGCGCCGGATAGCGGTCGGAATGGTCGGGATTGAGCCCCACCCGGTCCATGAGCGACCGCGTGAAGGCGCGGGCCCCACCCGGGATCTTCCGGTTCTGATACCGCAGCGGCGCCGTCACGAGTCGCTCGACGGTGTGCTTGGGGTTGAGCGACGAATACGGGTCCTGGAAGATCACCTGCACGTCGCTGCGGAACGCCAGGAGATCGCGCCCCTGCAGGTGCGTGACATCCCGTCCCTCGAACTCGATCGTCCCCGCCGTGGTGTCCATGAGACGGGCGATCAGTCGCGCGGCGGTCGACTTGCCCGAGCCCGACTCGCCGACGAGCGCGAGGGTCTCGCCCCGCCGGATGTCGAGATCGACGTTGTCCACAGCGCGGAAGCGACTGCTGCGCGAGAACATCGTTGCGCCAGGGCTCGCGAACTCCTTCACGAGGCCCGTCGCGCGGCACAGCGGCGCGGTCTGGTCGGTCATGCCGTCTCCTCCTCGATCTCGCTGTCCGGCACGATCGCGATGTCGGTCGTACGCAGCTCGCCGATCGCGTCGTCGATGCGCGGCACGGCGTCGAGCAGTCGCCGCGTGTACTCCTCCTGCGGGTCGCTGAAGACCTCTTCGACGCTGCCCCTCTCGACCATGCGACCGGCTCGCATGACGACGATCTGCTCCGTCACCTCGCTGACGACCGCGAGGTCGTGGGTGATGAGGATGAGACCGGCGCCCGTGTCGCGACGGATCTCCGCGAGCAGGTCGAGGATCTGCGCCTGCACCGTCACGTCGAGGGCCGTGGTCGGCTCGTCGGCGATGATCAGCTCGGGCTCCATGCTGAGAGCCATCGCGATCATGATGCGCTGCCGCATCCCGCCCGAGAACTGGTGCGGGTAGTGGTCGACACGCTTCGCGGCATCCCGGATGTGCACCCGCTCCATCGCCTCGATCGCGACCCGCCGGGCCTCGCGACGCGAGACGCCCGACCGGTGAGAGCGGTACGCCTCGGCGATCTGCGTGCCGACGGTGTAATAGGGGTTCAGCGACGACAGGGGGTCCTGGAAGATCATCGCGATCCGGTCACCGCGGACCTGACGCATCTCCCGGCCGGGAAGGGTGAGCAGATCGCGTCCGTCGAAGGTGACCGAGCCCGTGGCGTTGCCTCCCTTCGGGAGCAGCCCCATGATCGCGAGGCTCGTCATCGACTTGCCCGAGCCCGACTCGCCGACGATGCCGACGGCCCCGCCGCGCGGAATCGCGAAGCTCAGGCCGTCGACGACGCGGGCGGTGCCGCCTGCGGTGCGGAACTGCACCGTCAGGTCATCGACGCGCAGGAGGTCATCCGTCATCGGCATCCTTTCGTCGCTCATGCCTTCGCCGCCGTTCGCACGCGAGGATCGATCGCCGCGTAGAGCAGGTCGACGACGAGGTTGCCGACGATGACGAAGAACGCCGAGAGCAGCGTCACCGCCATGATGACCGGCTGGTCGTTCGACGAGATCGAGTCGGCGGTGAGCTTTCCCACGCCGTTGATGCCGAACACGGTCTCGGTGATCACCGCACCGCCGAGAAGGCCCGCGACGTCCATCCCGAAGATCGTCACGATGGGGGTCAGCGCCGGGCGCAGCGCGTGGCGGCGCCACACCAGGCTCGGCCGCAGCCCCTTCGCGTGCGCCGTGCGCACGAAGTTCTCCTGCAGGGTGTCGATCACGTTCGCTCGCGTGAGCCGCGTGTAGACGGCGGCATATCCGACCGCGAGCACGATCCACGGCATGAGGAAGTTCAGGAACCACTGCACCGGATCGTCAGCGAAGGGAACGGCCTGCGGAAACGGCAGCCAGGCGAGCGAGACGACGAGGACGAACTGCAGCGCGAGAGCGAGCACGTAGTTCGGGATCGACATCGACCCGAGCGTCAGCCCGGCGATGAACCGATCGGTGAACTTCCCCTCGCGCACGGCGCTGAGGACGCCCCCGACGACGCCGCCGACGAGCCAGAGCACCGCCGCCCCGATCGCGATCGTCGCCGAGATCGGAAGGCGCTGCACGATCATGTCGCCCACGAGCTGCCCGGTCTGGAACGAGTACCCGAGGCACGGGGCGCCGCACGCGACCGTCGCGCCCGCGATCTCGTACTCGCGGCCGACGAACAGGCCCGAGACGTACGTGAAGAACTGCGTGAGGAAGGGCTGGTCGAGCCCGAGGTTCGCCCGGATCTGGTCAATGCGCTCGGGCGTGCAGTTCTTGCCGCAGATCTGCACCGCCGGGTCGGGCGAGAGCACGAAGAAGATCACGAACGTGAACAGCGTCACGAGGAACAGCACCACGACCATGCCGGTCGCGCGCGAGAGGACGAAGCGGGTCACGCGCGCACCTCCGCGCTGCCGACGAGCGCGCGGATGCGGTCGCCCAGGGTCGTGAACGAGAGCACCAGGAGGAAGAGGAAGGCGCCCGGGATGAGGAAGTACATGGGATCGACGGCGTACCAGGGCGCCGCCGAAGCGATCATCTGGCCCCAGCTGGGGGTCGGCGGCACGACGCCCACGCCGAGGAACGAGAGCCCCGCCTCGGTGCCGACGTAGCCCGGCACCGCGAGGGTCGCCATGACGATGATCGTCGACGAGAGGTTCGGCAGGATCTCGCGGAAGATGATCTGCACGCTCGACGCACCCGACGCACGAGCCGACTCGACGAACTCGCGCTCCTTGAGCGAGAGCGTCTGCGAGCGCACGATGCGGGCGAGGTAGGGCCAGCCGAACAGCGAGATCACGACGACGAGCAGCAGCACGCGGTTGTCGGCGGGGAGCGCCGAGAGGATCGCGATCATGAAGATGAGCGCCGGGAAGGCCATGAGGAACTCCATGACCCGCGAGATGACCGTGTCGACCCAGCCGCCGAGGTAACCCGCCAGCATCCCGAGCACGACTCCGAGCACCGTCGTCAGCAGCGTCGCCGAGAGGGCGACCGTCATCGAGACCTGGGCGCCGTAGACGATGCGGGCGAAGATGTCGCGGCCGTTGCCGGGCTCGACGCCGAACCAGTGCTCGGCGCTGATGCCGCCGAGCGGCCCGATCGGGATCGCGCCCATGTTGGGATCGATCGCGCTCTGATCGAACTGGTAGGGCGACCAGCCGCTGATCTGCACGATGAGGGGAGCGAACACCGCCATGAGCAGCACGAGCACGATGTAGGCCAGCGACAGCATCGCGGGCAGATCGGTGAGGAAGCCTCGGAGGAGTTTCCGGCCGGACGCCGGACGGGATTCCACCGACTCATCGAGAGTGGAATCACCGCCCGGCGTGGCCTCGACCTCGAGGGGGGCCGAACTGAAGGTCATGTCAGCCCTTCGAGGGGTCCTTCAGACCGACGATCGTGAGGTCGGTCATGTTGGTGTTGGGGATGTAGCCGGCGATGTTCGACCCCGGCAGGAAGATGCCGTTCTCGAACACCATCGGGGCGATCGGCGCGAGCTCCATGATCTGCTTGTCGAGCTCGCCCCACGCCTCGTTGGCCGCATCGACGTCGGTCATCGCCCGGATCTCGGCGATCCGGTCGTTGACGGCCGCATCGTTGAGCTGGGCGAGGTTCTGGTTGCCCTTCTCGGTGATGCCCGCGCCGTCGAACAGCGGCGGGATGAAGGTGCTGGCGCTCGAGGCCCAGTCCGGGCACCACCCGGTGATCGCAGCGTTGTTCTGCTGCGACGGCGTCGCGATCGTCTCGTAGTAGATCGAGGTGTCGATGACGTTGAGCTTCACGTTAGCCCCGATGCGCTCGAGGCCCTGCTGCACCGCCTCGGCCTGCGCCTGCGCGACGGGGTTCGAGCGGATGTCGAGCGTGAACTCGAACCCGTCGCCGAGCCCGGCTTCCTCCAACAGCGCCATGGCCTCGTCGACGTCGCCGGTGTTGTCGTCGGAGGGGTACAGGTCGTAGTCCAGGTGACCGCTGACGGCGGGCGGAATGATCGTCGTCGCGACATCCGCCAGCTGATTCCCGCCCGAGGCGTTCTGGATGCTGGCACGGTCGAGCGCCCAGTTCACGGCCTGGCGCACGCGGACGTCGTCGAACGGCGGCTTCGACGTGTTGAGCGACATGTAGGTCGTGCAGTACGCGGGGGCGGTGATGGCACGCTCCTGCAGCTGCGGCGTCTGGATGCGGGGCAGCGTGGCGCCCGCGATCTTGCCCGCGATCGCGTTCTGGTCGGCGCCCTGACCGGCGATCATGCGCTCGTCGATCGTCGCGCCGTCGATGCCGATGTCGAACTGCCACTGGTCGGGGTACGCCTTGCGGACGTCGTCGGTCTCGGGCTCCCAGTGCTCGTTGCGCACCAGCTTGATGGTGCTGCCGGGGGTGTAAGCGTCGAGCGTGTAGGGGCCCGAGGCGATGACGTCGTTGATGAACTCGTCGCCGCCGCCGGAACCGATCGGGAAGGGCACGGCATTGGGCTGGGCGAGCACGTTGTCGAACTCGGGGAACGGGGCCTTGAGGTGGAAGACGATCGTCTTCTCATCCGGGGTCTCGATCGTCGGGAGGTCGCCCGAGACGTACGGGCCCTGGTAGTCCGCGGGCGCGTCGATGACGGACTTCAGGTAGGGCGAGCCGATGCCGATCTGCGGGTCCCACGCGCGAGAGATGCCGAACTCCATCTCGGCGGAGGTGATCGGGTCGCCGTTGTCGAAGAAGAGGTCGTCTTTCAGCGTGTAGGTCCAGGTGAGCCCGTCGTCGGAGACCTCGCCGAGCCCCGTCGCGAGGTCGGGCACGATGGCGTTCGGGTCATCCGAGTCGCCGGCGGCCTGCATCGTGAGGCCGCGGTAGAGCAGACGGTAGAACGCGTTGACGCCGCCGTCCCAGCCGCGGGCCGGGTCGAGGTACGAGAAGTCGGCGTTCTGGAGCATGTGAACGGTTCCGCCGGCCTGCGGCGTGCCGTCGGTGCCGGTCTGCTGCGGCGAACCGCCGCCGCCGGCGCCGCACGCCGTGAGGGCGAGTGCCATGGCCGTTCCCGCGGCGAGGATGCCGGCGAATCTCCTGGTGGTGGTCATCGGTGGACCTTCCCTTTCTCTGCTCCATTGCGTCGAGTGCTGTCCATAAAACAACATCACGGTGCAATGTGCAATTGCACGATCACGCTGCATCCGTTCTACCGAGTCGAGCGGGTCGGGGAGGGCGGTGTGACACGATCGTCACGAGATCCGGCCGTCTTTTCACACGCCCGAAACACGACGGGCGTCGGTCGCGGCGCGCGAGACTCGGAGAATCACGGCGATATCGGATGCCTTCGCGGCTTCACTCCGACGCCGGCGACATCCTCCGACGTTCGCGAGGCAGCGCGGCCGCGGTCAGGGAAGCGGGCAGATCGCGACCGAGGCGAGGTCGCCGTCCATCTGCTCGGGCGTCCAGGGCAGACCCGCCGGCGGGGCGGTCTCGCCCGAGGCGGCGGGCGCCTTCGACGCGATCGCGGCGAGCTCCCATCCGAGCACGCGGATCGCCTCGGCCGAGGCGCGAGAGTTGTTCAGCACGGCGACGACGGTCAGGCCCGTCTCACGGTCGGCGAAAGCCGCGGTCTGATAACCGGGGATCGAGCCGTACTGGCCGACGAGGGTGCCCGCCTGGTACGCGCCGCCGTCGACGGTGTACCAGGTCGGAACGCCCTCTCCGACGGGGATGGGCGAGCCGAACCGCTGGTCGTCGTCGAACGAGCGCAGGCCGGTTGCGAGTGCGCGCGCGTACCGCCCCAGGTCCGCGGCCGTCGTGACGACGCCCGACGATGTGAATCCAGCCGAGGGAGACCACGCGGTGAGGTCGGCAGCCGTCGCGCAATCGGGCGCACCCTCGGGGGTCAGCACCGACTGCGTGCCGTGCAGGCCGACGTCGGCCTGCCGATCCGGCAGCGACGACCCGCCCATGCCGAGGGGCTCGAAGACGTAGCGCTGGAACAGCTCCGCGGCGGTGCTGTTCGCGGCCCGCTCGAGAGCCATGCCGAGGAGGACATATCCGGCGTCCGAGTTGGCGAACGACGTGCCGCCCGTCGGGCCCGAGGCAGCCAGCCCGTAGGCGAGGAGTTCGTGCGGAGCCCACGGACGCGCGGGATTCGCTTCCCACCGGGCCTGCAGACGCGGCTGGTACGACCCGAGTCCCGATGTGCTGTCGCAGAGCTGCTCGAGGGTCACGACCGGGGTGGCGGGGAATCCGACGATCCATTCCGTCACGGGGTCATCGAGCTCGACGGTGCCGTCTGCGGCCATGCCGTAGAGCACGTCGCACGTCATCGCGCGCGTGACCGGGCCGGCTTTGAAGGAGTCGTCTGCGGTGACCTCGGTTCCGTCGGGGTTGGTGCCGAAGCCGGCCACCCACTCGCCCGACCACGGCACCCAGACGCCGGCGATCGCGCCGGCCGAGCCGGTCATCGCCATCGCGCGCTCGACCGCGGCGGTGAGCTGCGCCTGCGTGTCGCCACCGATCTCGCCGTCGACCTGCGGGGGCATCTCGACACTGCTGACGCTCGCCGGAGCGCACGCCGAAAGACCGAGCGCGAGCGCGACCGCAACGGCGATCCCTGCGCTTCGACGGCGTCGAGTCGCACGCATTCCTGAGCCACCCCCCGAGATGTATGCCTCCAGTGAAGCACACCGCTCCTGTGGAACCTGCGAACCTAGGGTGGACGCATGACACACGCTTTCGACGCCGACGCCATCTCGGGTGTGCTCGGTCACATGAACGACGCTCACCGCGCCGACAATCTCCTCATCGTGCGCGCGTTCGGCGAACCGGATGCCGCGGCGGCGACGATGACGTTCTTCGACGGCGATGGCGGGGATTGGCAGGCGATTCGGGCCGACGGCGGCACCCGGGAGCTCCGAGTGGCCTGGCCCGGCGGCCCGATCACGGAGCGTCGCGAGGTGCGCCGGGAGATCGTCGCGCTCTACGACGCCGCCTGCGAGCGCCTCGGTGTGGAGCCGCGCCCGCATGACTGAGCGTTACGAAGTCGTTAAGAGCTCGACGAAGAACCTTCAGGTTAGCTGTACCTAAGTGCTATCGTCGGGCCATGCTCGAACCGATCCCGTTCTCGACCGCTCTGCGCGAGCGGTCCAGCTCTGCGCACTCCGGCAGCGAAGGCGCCGGCTTCATGTCCGACCTCATGCGCGGCAAGGGCACGCGCGACGACTACGTCGCCCTGGTCGCGCAGCACTGGTTCATCTACGCAGCGCTCGAGTGCGCGGCATCCCGCATGGCGGCCGACCCGGTCGCCGCTCCGTTCATCAGCGAGAAGCTCACCCGGCTTCCCGCCCTCGAGGCCGACCTCGAGTTCCTCATCGGCCCGGACTGGCGCGAGCGGATCACTCCGCTGCCGACCACCGAGCGGTATGTCTCCCGCATCGACGAGGTCGGGGCCACCTGGGCCGGCGGCTTCGTCGCGCATCACTACACCCGGTACCTGGGCGACCTGTCGGGCGGGCTGTTCATCGGCAAGCTCATGGCCCGCCAGTTCGGGTTCGAGACCAACGGCATCGGGTTCTACATCTTCGGCGACATCGCCGATCCGGCCGCCTTCAAAGAGCGCTATCGCGAGCAGCTCGATGCCGCGCCGTGGGACGAGGCCGAGCAGCAGCGGGTGATCGACGAGGTGCTCGTCGCCTACCAGTTCAACACCGACCTGTTCACCGACCTCGCGCGGGCGAAGGACGCGGCCGCAGCGGCATCCGGGGCCTCCGTCGTGGCGTGACCCTGCCGGTCACATGCCGGCCGCGCGGACGGCGGCCATGAACCGCCGTACGTCGTGATCGACCAGGATGTCGCTCGGCCGGAGCGGCCGCGACAGGTAGAGCCCGTCGAGCGAGGTCAGGCGTGAGAGCGCCACGTAGGTCTGCCCCGGCGCGAAGGCACCCGATCCGAGGTCGACGATCGCGCGGTCGTAGGTCTTGCCCTGAGACTTGTGGATCGTCACAGCCCACGCCAGCCGCAGCGGGAACTGCGTGAACTCCGCGACGATCTCGCGCGTCAGCTTGCGCGAGCCGGGATCGTAGGCGTAGCGGAACCTCTCCCACACCGCGGGCTCGACGTCGTGCTCCTCGCCGTCGAGCTCGACGCGCACCGACGACCCCGCGATGCGGGTGACGGTGCCGATCGAGCCGTTCACCCAGCGGGGGCCGTCGCCGGCGTACCCCGCGACGTCGTTGCGGAGGAACATCACCTGCGCACCGACCTTCAGCTGCAGCTCGGGGTCGGCCGGGTACGACGTCTCGCCGCGGCCGAAGTCGCCGCTCACGTCGGCCTTCGCCGTCTGCACCGGGCCGGTGAGCGCGTCGAGGTGACGCTGGTTGATGCGGTTGACGGCGTCGTTGCGCGTGGCGAGCGTGATCACGGGAGGCTCGTCGCCGGTGGGCGGCGGCGGCGTGCGGGCTCCCGCCGCATTGAGCGCCGCGGCGATGTCGGCCGTGACGACGCCGTACCGCACGGCGTTCAGCATCTCCTTGAAGCCCGGGTCGGCCTGACGGTGGATCTCCCCCAGCTCCGCGATGTGCAGCGGGGCGCCGACCCGTCCGAGATCGAGCAGTCCGTCCGAGCGGATGGCGCCGGCCTCCGCCTTGGGCCCCGCCCACACCTGCGCGTCGAAGAACCAGAACGACCGGTAGTGGTCGCGGATGTATTTCAGCTCGTCGCCGCGGGGCGGCACCGGCGACAGCTGATACGGATCACCGAACATGACGATCTGCACACCGCCGAACGCCTCGGAGCGCCGTCGGCGCGCCTGCCGGAGCGACCGGTCGATCGCATCCATCACGTCGGCGTTGACCATCGAGATCTCGTCGATGACGAGCGTGTCGATCGCGTTCAGGATGCGGCGGGTCGGCTCGGACTGCTCCAGCTCGCTGTCGGCGACGAGACCGATCGGCAGCCGGAAGAGGGAGTGGATCGTCTGCCCCTCGACGTTGAGTGCGGCGACCCCCGTCGGCGCGCAGATCGCGATCTGCTTGTCGGTGTTCCACGCCAGGTGCTGCAGCAGCGTCGACTTGCCGGTGCCCGCGCGTCCGGTGACGAAGACGTGGTCTCGGGTCGTCTCGATGCGTCGGAACAGCGCCTCCTGCTCAGCGGAGAGAGGCGGCAAGGTCACCGATTCATGGTAGCCACAGGTGAGCCTTCCTAGACTTGTGCTGTGCACGAGGCGCAGACGACTCCGGACGCCGCGATCGGCGACGATGAGTCGAGCGCGCCCGAAAGCGTGCGACGAACCGGACAGGGCCGGCGACGGGGCCGGCGACGCCTTGCTTTCGACCTCACCGCGATCGGGCTCCTCTCGGTGCTCGCCCTCGGCGCGCTCGGCGTCGGCGGTGTCGCGGTGTACCGCACGCTCTACAGCCCTGCGGCCTTCGTCGAGCGCTACCTGTCACTGCTGAGCAGCGGCAGCGCCGCCGATGCGCTGCGACTGCCCGGCGTCGCCATGGACTCCGCCGAGCTCGCCGCGGCGGAGCTGCCGTCGACGACATCCGAGGTGCTGCTGCGCCGCGCTGCCCTCGCACCGCTGTCCGAGGTCTCGGTCATCGGTGAGCGCGTCCGCGGCGACGTGACCGAGATCACCGTCACCTACCTCGCGAACGGTCACCGCGGCCGCACGCAGTTCGACGTCGAGCAGGACGGCTGGATCGGCGTCGCCCCGGCCTGGCGCTTCGCGCACAGTCCCCTCTCGGCGATCGACCTCACGGTGCGAGGAGCCACGCGGTTCTCCGTCAACGGCTTCGAGCTCGATACCCGGCAGGTCGCGCCCGAGGGCGTGGATGCCGACCCGCTCGTGCCCGTGTCGATGCTCGTGTTCTCTCCCGGCGCCTACTCCATCTCGGTCGACACCCCGACGGCGCAGACGCCCGGAGTGGCCGTGCTCTCGGATGCCCCGCAGAAATCCGTGCCGGTCGATCTGCAGACCGAGCCCACGCCGGAGTTCATCGAGGTCGTGCAAGACCGCGTCGACGAGTTCCTCGCCTCCTGCGCGACCCAGCAGGTGCTGCAGCCGACGGGATGCCCGTTCGGCTACTTCGTCCGCAACCGTGTCGAGGGCGCCCCGCAGTGGTCGATCGCACAGAACCCCGAGATCGAGGTCGTGCCCGACGGCGCGCAGTGGGCGATCCCGAGCACCCGCGCCGTCGCCCACATCGACGTCGACATCCGCTCCATCTACGACGGACGACTCAACGAGGTTTCGGAGGACGTCGAGTTCTTCCTGACCGGCAAGATCACGATCCTCCCCGACGGCACGGCATCCATCCAGGTGTCGGCCGACCAGGGCTGATCGGCGTCAGCGGCTGCGCGCGGCGTCTCGGCGGGCCAGCTCGGCGAGACGCTCGTTGTACTCGTCGAGCTCGGTGTCGCCGGCCCGATCGACCTGCCGGTCACGGCGGCGCTGCATCCGAGTGTCGGAGCGGCTCCACTGGATCGCGACCGTGATCGCGAGGATCAGCGTCGGGATCTCACCGACCGACCAGGCCACACCGCCGCCGATGTACTGGTCCTCGAGCGGCGTCGGCCCCCACATGCGGCCCATCGAGCCGAACCACTCCGCGGCGAACAGGCCGGACGACATCATGATCGCCATGCCGAAGAAGGCGTGGGTCGCCATGACCGCGATGAGCGTGAGGAGCCGGAAGGGGTAGGGCAGACGGTAGGGCACGGGGTCGATGCCGATGAGCGACAGCACGAACAGGTAGCCCGAGATCAGGAAGTGGGCGACCATCCACTCGTGCCCGATGTGGTCGTACAGCGTCCAGCGGAACAGGTCGGTGTAGTAGAAGACCCAGAGCGAGCCGACGAACATGACCGCGGCGAACGCGGGGTGGGTGACGACGCGCGAGAACGGGGTGTGAACGGCCCAGAGGATCCACTCGCGACCGCCGCGCGAGCCGTCGTCCCGCTTGCGGATCGCGCGTGCGGCCAAGGTCACGGGAGCGCCCGCGACGAGGCACAGCGGGATGGCCATCGAGAGCAGCATGTGCCCGATCATGTGCAGGCTGAACAGGTAGTCCTGGTAGGCGTTGATGGGGCCGCTCGTGACCCATGCCAGCAGGAGCAATCCGAACACCCACAGCACGGTGCGGTACAGCGGCCAGCGGTCGCCTCGTCTGCGCAGGCGCCACACTCCGGCCAGGTAGAAGAAGAGACCGAACCCGACGGCGAAGACCCAGAGCAGGTCGACATCCCACATCGTGAACCAGCGGTCGATCGTCAGCTCGGGAGGCAGGACGGTGCCGGTCAGGATCTGGGCGGGCGTCTGCTGCTCGGGGAGGGTCGTGTCGACGGGCGGAGGGGTGCGGGCGAGGGCCGCGGCCGCGCCGCTCGCGATGCCCATGAAGACGATCTCGACGGTCACGAGCAGCCAGAACACCCGGGCGGCGCCCGACGAGGCGAGCTTGGTGATGAGCCGCCCGCGGTACGAGGCGCCCAGCACGCCCATGGCGACGAGCGCGACGACCTTGATCAGCAGTAGCGCCCCGTAGGGAGAGAACAGGTTGGCGGGCGAGAGGATCGCGACGGCGGCGCGGACCGTTCCCGAGACCGCGACCACGATGAAGGCCGCGAGGGCGATGCTGGAGTACCGGGACACGACGGCGACCATGTCGGCACGGTCGACGACGGGCCGGATGATCACGAGAAGCAGCAGACCGCCGAGCCAGACGGCGGCGGCGACGATGTGCAGGGCCAGCGCGGTCACCGCGATGTTGTGGTTCGCCTCTTCGCCCGAGTGCCCCTGCGTCGCCATCGGGATGAGGGATGCGGCGGCGAGGATGCCGACGATCAGCGTCGAGGTCCAGCCGCGGACGGCGAACGTCAGCACCGTCAGCACCGCGCCCGCGATCGTGGTCAGCAGCCAGGCGCGCCCGGCCTCGGTGTCGACGAGGAACCGGCCGAGCTGCTGGCCGAACTCCGCGCTCGCGCTCGGAGCTGCGCCCAGGAGGTTCAGGAAGGTGAAGAACGCGGTGCCGGCGCTCGCGACGGTGAAGACCGCCGCCGAGATCGACGCGGTGTCGAGGGCCGTGTCGAACGGGCGCTCGCCTGCGCGCAGGGCGAACAGCGCCACGACGAGGGAACCGACCATGCCGGCTGCCGCCAGATTGACGACGAGCTTGATGATCGGCAGGCCCCAGCGCACGACCGGTCCCGGGTCGAGCAGCTGCAGCGGTGCGGCGCCACCTCCGGCCGCGAGGCCGATGAGGACGACGATGAGAGCCGACACAGCGAGGATCGCCGGTCCGGCGAGACGCTGCGCTCGGGATTCCACCCCACCAGCCTACGGCGGCCGGGAGGTCTGAGCCTCTCAGCCGCGAGGTCCCCGGCGGGCGGGGCGGGAACGACGGAGGGAGACGCCTTATCGGCATCCCCCTCCGGTGAATCGTCGTCGATTACTTGACGGCGGCCTTCAGCTTCGAGCCGGCGGTCACCTTGACGCGCTTGCCCGCGGCGATCTTGATCTCCTCGCCGGTCTGCGGGTTGCGGCCGGTGCGAGCGGCGGTGTCGACCTGCTCGAAGGCGATCCAGCCCGGGATCGAGACCTTGCTGCCCTTGGCGACGGCCTCGGAGACGGTCGTGAAGAGCGAGTCGAGCACGCCCGAGACGGCGGCCTGGCTCTGACCGGTGGCGCTGGCGATGCTCGCGACGAGCTCGGTCTTGGTGATGGACTTGTCAGCCATAGGGTTGTCCTCCAGACGGCGGACGACGGACGCGCCGCCGACAGCGTGAGTGGTTCCCGGGGGACTCGCGTCCCACGGTTGGTCGTTCGACCGGTCCCGAATATACGCGGATTCCGCGGAATCTCGCGGATTTACCGGCTTCGGGGGCCGCTTTCACCCGGCGTGTCGCCCGTTTTCGGGGCGCGTGGGACGGATGTGACGTTCGCGGGGGTCAGATCCGCCGGAGGGCGGCGACGACCTCCGCCTCCCAGCGACGCGCGGCGGGAAGCGCTCCGACGAAGATCGGGGTGTCGTGCGTGACGCCGAGGTACCGGGTCGCACTCGCCGCCACGCCGGCGCGGCGAAGCTTCGCGGCATAGGCCGCACCGTCGCCGCGCAACGGGTCGTACTCAGCCGTGAGGATGACCGCCGGCGGCAGGTCGGCGAGCGAATCGGCGCGCATCGGCGACGCGTACGACTCGTGCGCGCGCGAGCGGTCGCCGAGGTACGTGCGGGCGACCGAGACGAGCTCGCGCAGCGCGATGAAGGCCGGGATGCCGAGCGCGTAGGTCGCGCGCAGATCGATGAACCGCCCGGTGAGGTCGGTCACCGGCACCTCGAGGATCTGCACGGCGACCGGCAGCCGCGCACGGTCGCGGTTCATGAGCGTCAGCACGGCGGCGATGTTCCCGCCCGCCGACGACCCCGAGATGCCGACGCGGTCCGGGTCGATGCCGAGCGTCGCCGCCTCGTCGTGCAGCCACTCCCACGCGGCGTACGCCTGCTCGATCTGGGTCGGATAGCGATGCTCGGGCGCGAGCGAGTAGTCGACCGCGATCAGCACGACCCCGGATGCGTCGGCACGGCGTCGGAACGCGGCATCCGCCGTCGGGTAGTCGATGCCGCCGATACGGAACGCCCCGCCGCCGAAGACCAGGCATGCCGGCGCAAGCTCTCCCTCGACCAGGGTGCTCGGACGGTAGACCCGGACGCGCACGTCGGGGTATCCGGCCACGGGGACGACGTGCTCGGACGTGGCGATCCCGGGTCCCGGTGTACCGACCGTGCGGAGCTCCTGGCGGTCCCAGGCGAGCGCCGCCTTGCGGTGACGCTCGCGCGGGGTGAGCGGGCGCTTGCCGCCGGGCTTGACGGGGGCCGGGCTCGGCGTGGCCGCGGGTGCGGTGCCCGGCACGCCCTCGGCGGCGGGAGACCGCGGCATCCGCGGCATCCGCTCGGCCACCGCCGACGTGACCGACCGCCAGGCCTGACGCAGGAGGTACCGCCGGTGCGTGCGCAGCCGCTCGGCGAAGAACGGATCGAGCGGCACGGTCAGTCTCCGTCCGTTCGCCCGGTGCGCTCGAGCTCGCGCAGCCGCCGGAGCTTCGACCACGGCACGAAGACGATCCACATCACCGACGCGATCGCGCCACCCATGATCATCGAGCTGACGTCCATCCTCCGACCGTAGCCGCTGTCACGGACGCCCGTTCCCGTGGACGGCACGGCTCTTCGCCGAGGAGGCGTCGCGCGGGAACGACGAAGCCCCCGGCCCGACGAATCGGGACGGGGGCTTCGGTGCTCTACGCGGGCTGGATTACCAGCTCGCGGCGCTCGACGCGGGCTGGCTTACCAGCTCGACTTGGTCACACCGGGCAGCTCGCCCTTGTGCGCCATGTCGCGGAAGCGAACGCGCGAAATGCCGAACTTCGAGAGGTGGCCACGGGGGCGACCGTCGATGGCGTCACGCTTGCGGATGCGGACCGGCGACGCGTTGCGCGGGAGCTTCTGCAGGCCGACGCGGGCGGCCTCGCGGGCCTCGTCGGTCGCGTTCGGGTCGACGAGGGTCTTCTTCAGCTCGGCACGCTTCTCGGCGTAGCGGGCGACGACCTCTTCACGCTGGTTGTTGCGCGCGATCTTGCTCTTCTTAGCCATGAGATCAGCGCTCCTCTCGGAATTCGACGTGCTTGCGGATCACCGGGTCGTACTTCTTGAGCACGATGCGGTCGGGGTTGTTGCGACGGTTCTTACGCGTCACGTAGGTGTACCCCGTACCGGCGGTCGAACGGAGCTTGATGATCGGACGTACGTCCTGAGCCTTCTTCGCCATTAGAGCTTCACACCCTTCGCGATGAGGTCCTTGACGACCGACTCGATGCCGCGGGCGTCGATGACCTTGATGCCCTTAGCCGACACGTTCAGCGTGATCTTGCGACCGAGCGAAGGAACGTAGTAGGTCTTCTTCTGCACGTTCGGGTCGAAGCGACGCTTCGTCCGGCGGTGCGAGTGCGAGATGTTGTGACCGAAGCCGGGAACTGCTCCGGTCACCTGGCACACTGCTGCCATAGTGATTCTCCTTAGTACCGTGACACCGGACGGTGCCACCCAAGATCCCTTGTCTGCACCCGCGCCTCATCCGGCCGTTTCGGGCCTGTGATGGGGAGTGGGTACGTACTGCGTGCTGGAGTGCGCGCAGACAAACAGTCAGTCTAGCACGCGACGGCGTGTCGCCTTGACCGGGCGACCGGCCGGAGGGGACCCGCGGATGCCGCGTCGGCGGGGTCTGCCATACTGCCGCTATGTCGCCGGAGGTCGAGGCTCCCCTTCGGCGCTGGCTCTTCGACGGACGGTTGCGGCACTATCAGGCCGACGCGCTCGAACGGGTCGACGCCTCCGGCTCCGGTCCGCTGCACATCGTCGCTCCGCCCGGTTCGGGCAAGACGCTGCTCGGGCTCCTGCTCGCGATGCGGCGCGGGACGCGGACCCTCGTCCTCGCCCCGACGATCACCATTCGCGACCAGTGGGCCGCGGAGGCGCGGCGGCTGACCCCCGAGGCCGGCGCCGTCTCGACCACGAGCGAAGCCCCGGGCGAACTGACGGCGCTGACATACCAGTCGCTGAGCGTGCTCGACGGCGAGAATCCCCTCGCAGCGCTCGCCCACGAGCGCTGGCTGCGCGAACTCGAGGCGGACGGGCGGTCGACGGATGCGGCATCCGCCTGGCTCGACGCTCTGCGCTCGGGCAACCACCGCACGTACGCCGCCGGGATAGCCCGGCGCTCGCGCACGCTGCGACGCCGCATCGCCCAGGAGGACCCGGACGCCCTGTCGCGGGCACTGCACCCCAATGCTCGCGCGCTGATCGAGCGCCTCGTCGACCACGGCGTCGACACCGTCGTCCTCGACGAGTGCCATCACCTGCTCGACCACTGGGCGCTCGTCGTCGCGGCTCTGGTGGCAGGGCTGCGCGACGCGGGCAGGTCTCCGCTCGTGGTCGGCCTGACCGCGACGCTCCCCTCGCCCGACGACGGCAACGCCTACGACAACTACACCTCGCTCCTCGGCGAGGTCGACTACGAGGTGCCGATCCCTGCGGTCGTCCGCGAGGGCAACCTCGCCCCGTACCGCGAGTACGTGCGGTTCGTCGAGCCGACGACGGACGAGCTCGCGTTCCTGTCGGGCGCCGCCACCGGCCTCGCGGTACTCATCCGCTCGACCTTCGCCCACGGCGACGGGGCCGCACATCTCATCGGGATGCTCCAGCCTCCGGTCGAGGGCAAGGCCGGCGCGGGTGCGGACGGCGACGCCGAGACGCCGGGGCCGGCGCTCGCTCCCCCGCCGCCGGCCTCATCGGCACGCGCGGCGCCGAACGACGCCGACATCCGCCTCGCACGAGCCTTCGCCGACGATTTCGCGGGCGCCGAGGCTGCGTCGGCGATGCTCGCGACCGTCCATCCCGACCATCCACTCGTCGCACGCCTGCCGACCGCAGCGCGACGAAAGCCGACGACGGAGGAGTCGCTGCGACTGCTGGGCCGTTTCGCGCTCGACCGCGTGCTGCCCGACCCGGCCGCCCGAGACCGGTGGGATCGGATCCGGTCGGCACTCGCCGACTTCGGCTTCTCGCTGACCGACCGTGGCCTGCGCCGCACGCGCGACCCCATCGACACGATGCTGGCGTCATCGCTGTCGAAGGACCGCGCGGTGTGCGACATCCTCCGCCTCGAACGCGACCGGATGGGCACGCGCTTGCGCGCACTGGTCGTGTCCGATTTCCGCGAGCACGGCAACCGCCACGGTGGACTCGTCAGCCGCGCGGGCGCGTTGCGGACCTTCGACGTCCTGGCGACGGATGCCGCGACCGCCGACCTGCGCGGTGCCCTGGTCACCGGATCGACGACGCGCATCGCGACGCGTCACGCCGGTTCGTTGGCTGAAGCGTGGACGGCGGCCCTGGGGGTCGAGGTGGCGACCGCGGCCGTCGCCGAGAATCCGGCGGTGACCGAGATCTCCGCTCCCGGCGTCGGTGCCGCGGGCTTCGTCCGTGCCGCCGCGACCCTGCTGAGCCGCGGCCAGCTCGACGTCGTCGTCGGCACCCGCGGCCTTTTCGGCGAGGGGTGGGACTGTCCCGCGGTGAACACGCTCATCGATCTGTCATCAGTGGCGACAGCCCCCGCGACGCAGCAGCTGCGCGGACGCGCGTTGCGCCTCGACCCGGACTGGCCCGAGAAGGTCGCGCATATCTGGACGGTCACCGCGTTGCTTCCGCCGTCGTCGCCGATCGACGCGGCCCCCGATCTCTCGCGACTGCGGCGCAAGCAGGCGCGCCTGTGGGGCGTGCACCGCGACGATCCCCGCCGCATCGTCCGCGGGCTCGCCGGCGCACTGACGGCCGAGCAGCGACGCCTGCTCGCGCCGGGTTCTCTCCCGTCGGCGGACGAGCTCGATTCCCTGACGGTCGTCGAGCCGCGAGGGCTCTCGCGGGCGTCATGGCAGATCGGAACGGACTACCTGGACCGGGAGTCGACGGAGACCGTGATCGTCCGGCGCGCCGCCGACCCCACCTTCCGAACGCGGCGCCGAGCGGATGCCGTGCTCGGGGCCGGCACGGCAACGGCGGGCATCGTCGCCGCGGCGGCGCTCGCGCTCATGGTCGCCGGCGCGGTCGGCGGGGTCGGCGCGGTCGGCGTGGCCGGGGTCGCGGCCGGGGCTGTGGCGCTGATCGGCGCCATGGCCGCCGGTGCGCCGGTCGCTCGCGCCTGGTGGCGCTCCCGTCGAGCCCACGCTGAGGCGCCGGAGCTGTATCGCCGCATCGCGCGCACCGTCGTGGCCGCATTGCAGCGCGCGGGACGCATCGGCGACGGGGCGACGCCGGAGGTGATCGTCGAGCGGCCGACGGATGCCGGCGGCTTCCAGCACCTCGGACTGCGCCTGACCCATGCCACCCTCGCCGAGCAGCACGTCTTCGCCGGAGCGATGTCGGAGCTGCTCGGACCGATACGCACGCCGCGATTCCTGCTGCAGGTGGATGCCGGCGGCCGATCGCCGCTCGTACGGTGGCTGCTGAAGCGCGCCCGTGTTGGGAGCGGTGCGCGCGGCGGGGGTGGCGCGCAGGGCCGGTCGCAGTTCTTGGCCGTGCCCGCGTCGTTCGGCATGGCCGGCGGGCGTCTGCGCTCCTTCGCGGAGGATTGGCAGCGGACCGTCGGTCCGTGCACGCTCCACTTCGTCGACAGCCCGGAAGCACTCGCCCTCCTGGCAGAGGCGCGTCGCGGGGGCGCGGTGGCGGGCGATCTCGCCGTCATCGAACGCTGGGACTGACGCGGTGGAGCACTCTGGCGCGGTGCACGTTTTGGCGCGGTGGCGGGCTCTCGGGCACGGTGCATTGTCGGGCTGACCGGGCGGGTTCGGTGCCCCGCGCGTCTGTGGAAAGTCGGGGCGCGATGTCGGGGGTTCGTGGCAACATTAGAACATGCATTCGAATGGCGGGCTCGGCAGCGGGATGGGCAGCGACAGCGATGTCGACGCGCTCGCTCAGCTCGTCGCCGATGCCGAGGGCGTTTCGGATGCCGCGCGAGCCGTGCAGATTCGTGAGGTTCGGGTGCTTGCGGCGGCTGGGCTGCTGGCCGAGAAGCAGGCCGCTGGGGCGTCGGAGAAGGTCAAGGCGCGCGAGATGGCGTTGCGGGGCATCGCCGCGGAGCTGGCCGGAGTGTTCGTCGCGACCGACCGCACTTTGCAGCGGCGGATCGACGAAGCGCGGGACCTGGTTGAGAACTACCCGGTGACGATGGCGGCCTGGGAGGACGGGCGGATCGTCCGCGGGCACGTGCGGGTGATCCAGGAAGTCGGGTGCCTCGTGCCCGTGGCGGATCGGGCGGAGTTCGAACGCGTCGCGATCGAGAAGTGCGAGGGGGAGACACCGAACCGGGTGCGAGACGCGCTGCGGATGATCGCGGAGCGGATGCACCCACGGACGTTCACCGAACGGCACGAGGAAGCCGCCGCGGGGCGGGGCGTGTGGGTGCAGGCCGGGGTGGATGGGATGTCGGACCTGATCGCGACCTTGCCGACGGTGATCGCGGACGGGATCGTGGACCGGCTCACGCGGCAGGCGCGGGAGATCATCAACGCACGGACACAGGCTGATGCGGCGGGTGGCGGCGCTGACGCCGACGCCCCTGACGCGCAAGCCGAGGCGCCTGGCGTTCGAGCCGACGCGAACGGCGGCGCCCCCGGCGCCGACACGACGATTCGCGACGGGTCGTCGTTCGTCGACGATGCCCGCACCATCGACCAGGTCCGCGCCGACGTGTTCAGTGACCTCCTCCTGACTGGATCGCCGGCGCTCGACCCGACTGGCACCGGTGACGGGAACGGAACACTGGGCGCGATCCGGGCACACGTGCAGGTCGCCGTCTCCGCGCTCACACTCATGGGGCAAGACGAGGGGCCTGCCGATCTGGCGGGGCGCTCCCCCATCGATGCCGCGACCGCCCGCGAGCTCGCCGGCAACGCGACCTCGTGGGACCGGCTGCTGACCCACCCGGTCACCGGAACCGTCCTCGAATGCGACACCTACCGGCCCACCGCAGGGATGGTCAGGCTGCTGCGAGCCCGCGATCGGCACTGCCGGTTCCCCGGATGCCGACAACCAGCCATCCGCTGCGAACTCGACCACACCATCGCCGCATCCGACGGCGGCGCGACGCACGTGTGCAACCTCGCCAACCTCTGCAAGAGACACCACGACGTCAAACACCACACCCGATGGCACGTCCGACAACTCGCGGGCGGGCGGCTCGTGTGGACATCCCCCACCGGACGGATCTACCGCGAAGACGCACCACCACCCCTCGTCGCCTTCACGGTCGCCGTGAGCGCCGCGAGTCCACCCGATGGACGGGACGATCAACCACCGCCCGGCGCGCTCTCCCCACCACCGCGATCACCGGGTCGCCTCGATACGCCTCCGGGATCCGCGCCGCCGTTCTGACGGGGTCCGCCCCTCACCCCGTGCTGCGGCGACGCACCCCTCGAGGTCACGCCTCGGCGGCGAGCCGCCTTGCCGCGGTGCCCTCACGTCCGGGGTCGTCAGTGCTCCGCGATCAATCGCGCGCGCCACGAGAGCCACGAGAGCACGGCGATCAGCGGGCGGACGATCCGGCCTCTGCGGCTGCTTCGGCGGCACCGCGCCCCCAGCGGAACGGCGAGACCGTCGGGTCACCCGCGATCCAGAATCGCCACGGGAACGCCTCCGTTCCCGCGACACCGGCCACCCCGACGCGCGGGCCCGTGAGAACGTCGCGCTCCGGCTCGTCCCGAAGCAGCAGGCGGGCGACGGCGCCGGCGCGCTCGTGCCCGGAAACAGCGTCGATGCCGTCGTGCGCAGGATGCCGCAGACCGACCGCCTCGCCGAGCCTCCCGGGCCCCCGAGCCAGATCCCGGTGGGTCCGAGCCGCAGCCCGTCGCAGCTGGGCGACATCCGCGCCCTCCACGATCTCCGCGGCGCGCAGCAGCACACCGCCGGCAACCCCGGCCGGCCCGCAGACGACGTTGACGCACGAATGGATGCCGTGACTGAGATAGACGTACAGGTGGCCGGGTTCGCCCCACATCGTGGCGTTGCGCGCGGTCTGACCCATGCGCGCGTGCGACCCGGGGTCGGGCAGGTCTCCCGTATCGCGACCGTGATACGCCTCGACCTCCGTCAGCCGCGCGACGACGCGCGCACCGTCGACTGTGACGACGAGCAGCCCGCCGAGCAGGCGCGGCGCGACCTGCACGGGCAGCGCTGCGAGCTCCTCACGGGTCGCGGGATGGAACCCGGCGCTCACGGCCGCGGCGCGCTCTGGCACCACGAGATGTCGAAACCGGTGAGCGCCGACACCTCCTCGCCGGTGCCGAGGTCGACGATGTGGGTCTGCACGCGTTCAGGCAGCGGTAGCGCATACGCGTCATACGAGTTCGAGACCGCATCGGGCGCGATGAGGAACGCGGCGTACCGGCTGCTCGGCGACACGCACGTGTGCAGCAGCAGGTCATCCGGCGCGACCGTGAACACGTCGCGGGTCGCACCGTCGGCTCCGACGACGGCAGCCGTCGTCGACAGCACCGTGAACCCGTCGAGCCGCGAGAGCACGCGCAGCGTCTCATCCGCGTTGCCGGGCAACGCCGTGACCGACTGGGTCTCGCCGGCTGCGGCATCCGCGGCGCTCAACGGCCGCTCCTCCGCCGTCGCGAGATCGATCGCGACGAGGCCGGTCGCGCGCTGCACGATGGCTTCCGTCGAGCCGCGGGCGATTCCGTCGATCGTGATCGCATTGCCGAGCGAGACCGGCTCGCCTCCGGCAGCTGAAACGAGCGTCAGGGCTCCGTCGAAGCCGAGCAGGAGCACGGCATCCGTCCCCGGCACGAAGCGCCAGTCGTCGACGCGCGCGTCACCGCCGGCGAACTGCAGCTGCGTGGGCTCATCGTCGGCGCTGGCGTCGGCGAGAGACGCGGTGAACAGGGCGCTCTCGAGACCGCCCGCCGACCCGATGCCCGCGTCGGTGTAGGTGTAACCGATGAGGTCGCCGCGGTCGGCGGTCTGCAGGTTGGTCACGAACCCGCGACCCGGCAGGCCGAGCTCGCGCGCGCCCTCGCCGTCGCGGTCCGTGACGATCAGCGTCGAGACGCCCTCGTCATCGGCGGTCACGATCGCGAGATGCGTCGACGTGGCGCGGAAGTCCTCGATGTGCGGATCCGCGAACACCGGCACCGCATTCTCACCGTCGATCCCGGTGCGGAAGATGGTGTCTTCGTCGCCGCCGCGCTGCAGGATGTAGGTCTCGAGCGCCGGCGTCGAGAACGACTCCTCGATCGTCGCCGCCGGCCCTCCGCCGAGGCCCTGCACGCCGTCGATCCGCACGGTGTAGTCGGTCTCGTCCCGCAGCGGCAGGGTGAATCGGATGCCGATCTGCCGCCCCGATGTGTCGACGGTGAACTCCGCGGCCGGCTCGATGTGCACCTGCGCCGGATCGATCTCCTCGAGCGACTGAGTCGTCGTGACGATCAGCCGCGACCCCGCCGATTCGATCCCAGCCCGGGGGTCGACGCTCGTCGCCGTCGCCCGCGGCCCCTGAACGGTCGTCAGCACGCCGCTCGCTCCGCCGACGAGCGCGAGCGCGCCGATCACCGCCGCCATCGCGACGACGAAGCGCCGCGATCGGCGCTCCTGCGTGCGCGCGCGGCGCGAGACCCCGGCCCGTCGATCAGTACTCATAGGGGTCCTCGGGCTCGCCGACGGACTGCACGCCCGTGGCCTCGACGACGAGCGCGCCGTCACGGTCGCGGATCACGCCGGTGACGGTGACCCACTCCCCCGTCGCGGGGATGTCGGCTGTCTCGCCGATGGGGATGCTGGCGGGCTGCGCGTCGATGACGCAGTGGGTGATCACGAGCCGCGTCAGCCCGAAGCCTCCCGCGCTCGACGGAGTCACGAACCCGGTCAGGCTGATCTCGTCGCCTTCGAAGGCCTCCGGATTCGTCGCCGTCGCGAAGACGCTCGCCCACTCGCCGACGCCGAAAGACGAGGTGTCACCGGTCGTCGCGAGCGCGACCGTGTCGGCGCCCTGGAACAGCGGCGGCGTCCCCGTGTCGCGCGATATCGCGAGCTCGGCCGACAGGGTCGCCGGCGGCGTCACGAGGACGACCGCGACGATGCCGGTCGCGAGCAGCCCACCGGTTCCCGCAGCCGCGGACCCCAGTACGAGCCGCCAGTCGGGCCGCGGACGCACGGGTGCGACCGCGGCGCCGGGCGCACTGGTGTCACCGGCGAGAGCAGCGGCATCAGCGAGAGACGCGGCGCGGGCGGCGCGACGGGAGGTCGGCACCGCATCCGACGGCATGTGTTCGTGCTCGTGCGAGTGCTCGTGTTCGTGCGAGTGCTCGCGTCCGTGCCCGTGCAGCTCGCCGTGGTCGTGCCCGTGATCGGCCTCGGCGCCGAGCGGCAGCGCGAAGCTCACGACGGCTCCGATGAGGCCGAGCACCGACATGCCGACGGCGAACCAGGCCGACTCGGGATTGATGTAGAGCCCGATACGGCCCGTGACGGCGAGGGTGACCGTGATCGCGGCGAGCGCGGCGGCGAGCCCGACGCCGAAGAGCCGGGTCAGCAGGGCCGATGACTTAGGCAAGGAGGTTCACCATCCCTCCGACGGCGATCGCGAAGAGGACGACGATCACGACGAGCGCGACGAGCACCCGCGAGCGGAACGTCGTGCGCATGAGCGCGAGCATCTTCACGTCGACGAGCGGGCCGACGAGGAGGAACGCCACGATCGAGCCGGGCGTGAAGGTCGAGGCGAACGACAGGGCGAAGAACGAGTCGACGTTCGAGCAGATCGACACGATCATCGCGAGCAGGATCATCGCGAGGATCGACAGGGCCGGGTTCGACCCGATCGCGAGCAGCGTGTCGCGCGGCACCAGCACCTGGACGGCGCCCGCGATCGCCGAGCCGAGGATCAGCGCCGGCATCACGGCCCGCAGTTCGACCACGAACTGGGCGAGGCTCCGGCGGCCCTTCCCGCCCGGGTCCTCGGCCGCGAGCTCGCAGGCCGCGAGGAACCGATCGGTCAGCAGGCCGTCGGGATCGGGATGCCGCGAGTACAGCCACCCGATGAGGTTCGCGACGGCGTACCCGCCGAGAAGCCGGGCGATGAGGATGCCGTCGTCGAATCCGAACGCCTGGTGGGTCGTGATGATGACGATGGGGTTCACGATCGGCGCCGCGATGAGGAAGGTCATCGTCTCGGGCACCGAGAAACCGCGGATCATGAGGCCGCGCGCGAACGGCAGGTTGCCGCACTCGCAGACGGGGATGAGCATTCCCAGCAGCGAGAGCACGGCCCGGCGAGCCCACGCCCGGCGCGGCATCCAGCGCTCGATGACTCCCGGGGGCACCCACACCTGCACGATGATCGACAGCACGACGCCGAGAAGGACGAACGGCAACGACTCGATGAGCACGCTGAGTCCGAGGGTGACCCCGTCCTGCGCGCGCGTCGGCAGCGCGGGCCCCGGAGTGAGCGCCGCGAGCGCGACGAGGGCGACGACGACGGCCGCACCGATCCCGAGCGCGACGGCGGAACGCGTCGCGGGAGAGGGCGCGAGCCGTGCGGTCTTAGGCCCCGCCACGCTTCTCATCGGCTCGGGCCGCGGAGCACGCGGCGCAGACGCCGAAGATGTCGACGATGTGCTCGGCCTGCGTGAAGCCGTTGGCGGCAGCGGTGCGGTGCGCCCATTCCTCGACATCCGACGCCTGGATCTCGACCGTCAGACCGCAGGACCGGCAGATGAGGTGGTGGTGGTGACCGTCGCTCGAGCATGCCCGGTAGATGGCCTCGCCGTCGGGGCTCTGGAGCTGATCGGCCTCGCCCGAGGCGGCCAGGGTCGCGAGGGCGCGGTAGACCGTCGCCAATCCGATGCCGGTGTTGTCGTCGCGCAGCGACGCGTGAAGGTCCTGGGCCGAGACGAACCCGCGGGCGTCGGACAGCGCCGTGCGCACGCGCTCGCGCTGCCAGGTGTTCCGCTGAGCCATGGCGGCGAGTCTACTCGGCGCGCCTCGGGGTCGGCTGGGTGCGAAGCACCCGTCCGCGGCGCGCGCCGACGATGCGGCACACGACGTAGATCGTGAACGAGATGGTCGTGATGTAGGGGCTGACCGGCAGAGTTCCCGCGACCGCCAGCAGGATGCCGCCGACAGCGGAGACGACCCCGAACAGCGCGGCGAGCAGCGGAACGGTGAAGGCCCCCGTCGCGACCCGCACAGCGGCGGCGGCGGGCGTGACGAGCAGCGCCATCACGAGGAGTGCGCCGATGATGTGCACCGCGACGGCGACGATGAGGCCGAGCAGCAGCATGAACCCGAGCGAGACGGCGACCGTCGGAACCCCGCGCGCCGCGGCCGATTGCGGGTCGAGCGAGTCGAAGCGCAGCGGACGCCAGATCAGCAGCAGGGCGATGAGCACGAACGCGCCGATGCCGATGAGCCACCCCAGCTGACCGGACTGCACCGACACGATCTGTCCGGTCAGCAGGCTGAACCGGTTGGCGCTGCGGCCGTCGTAGAGCGAGAGGAACAGGATGCCGAGCCCCAGACCGAACGGCATGAGCACGCCGATGATCGAGTTGCGATCGCGGGCGCGCGACCCGAGCCACCCGATGAGGGCGGCGGCGATCATCGACCCGACGATCGATCCCGTCACCACATCGACGCCGATGAGGAGCGCGGCGGCGGCTCCCGCGAAAGAGAGCTCGCTGATGCCGTGGACGGCGAAGGCCATGTCGCGCTGCAGCACGAAGACCCCGATGAGCCCGCCGACGAGCCCGAGGACGGCTCCGGCCCAGACCGAGTTCTGCACGAGCGCGAGGATGTCGCCGTAGACGGGGAGGCCGCCGAACATCGCGTCCCAGACGTCGGCCCAGTTCATGCGTGGTCTCCGTGGTCGTGGTGGTGGTGCGACGCGTCGGCGTCAGGGGCCCCGACGACGACCAGCCGGTCGCCCGCCCGCAGCACGAAGACCGGCGCGCCGTACAGGTCGGTGAGCACGGGCGAGGTCAGCACCTCCTTCGGGGTGCCGAGCGTGAAGCGGCCGTTCGCGATGTAGAGGATGCGGTCGACCTTGCCGAGCACCGGGTTGATGTCGTGGGTCACGAGCAGCACCCCGGCGCCCGAGCGCCGATGCTGATCGATGAGCCCGACGACGGCCTGCTGGTTCGCCAGGTCGAGGCTCGTCAGCGGCTCGTCGCACAGCAGGAGCTGCGGGTCGTCGGCGAGAGCCTGGCCGACGCGCAGGCGTTGCTGCTCGCCTCCCGACAGCACCCCCACGGGGCGATCGGCGAAGGACGCCGCTCCGACGCCGTCGAGCAGGCGATCGACGCGCTCGCGGTCGCGCTTCCGCGGGAGCGGCAGACCGAAGCGGTGACCGTCGACGCCGAGGGCGACGAGGTCGCGGGCGCGCAGCGCGGTGTCGCGCGGCAGCGGCCGCGCCTGCGGCAGGTAGCCGACCGACCGATTGCCCTTGTGCTTAACCGGTCGGCCGAGCGCGGTGATGGATCCCTCACTCAACCGCTCCAGCCCGAGGATCGCCCGCAGCAGCGTCGTCTTGCCCGAACCGCTCGGACCGAGGACCGCGATGAGCTCGCCCGGTTCGACGGTGAGGTCGAGTCCGCTCCACAGCTCACGCCCGGAACGCCGCAGCGCGGCACCACGGATCTCGAGCAGGCTCACCGGGTCAGCGTACTCGCCTAACCGATGCGCCGCGGCGGCCGATAGAGGCATCCAGGAGTCCACGGACGGGCTCCGGGAGCCCAGGACGGGCTCCCGCTCATCCCAATCACGGAGGAATGAACCATGGGAATGCAGATCGCCACCAACGTGGGCGCGCTCAACGCCTACCGCAACCTGTCCAGCACGCAGAACGATGTGTCGAAGTCGCTCGAGAAGCTCTCGAGCGGTCTGCGCATCAACCGCGCCGCGGACGACGCCGCCGGCCTCGCGATCTCGGAGGGCCTGAAGTCTCAGGTCAACGGGCTCAACGTCGCCGCGCGCAACGCTCAGGACGGCATCTCGGTCATCCAGACCGCGGAAGGCGCCCTGACGGAGGTCCACTCGATCCTCCAGCGCATGCGCGACTTGGCTGTCCAGGGCGGCAACGGCTCGAACAACGAGAATTCCCGCGCCGCCATCTCGAAGGAGGCCGGTGAGCTCAGCCTCGAGCTGCGCCGTATCGCCGAGTCGACCAACTTCAACGGCATCGACCTGCTCAAGGAGGGCTCGCTGACGTTCCAGGTCGGCGCGGGCGGCACGGAGAACGACGCGATCACGATCGATCTCGCGGACGTGTCCGACATCCTGGGCGACCTCGCCTCGGCTGACGGCACCGCCGTCGGCGCTGGTTTCGTTGTCAAGGGCGACGCCACGGCGACGCCGCCGACCACGGACAATGCAGCGGCGCGCGCGACGATCGACAAGATCGACGCTGCGATCAACGGAATCTCGACCGCCCGGTCGAGCCTCGGTGCCTCGCAGAACCGCTTCGAGTCGGCCATCAACAGCCTGAACGTGTCGGCGGAGAACCTGTCGGCGGCCAACAGCCGCATCCGCGACACCGACATGGCGGCCGAGATGGTCAAGTACACCGCGGCGAACATCCTGTCGCAGGCGGGCACCGCCATGCTCGCGCAGGCGAACCAGGCCAACCAGGGCGTGCTCCAGCTGCTCCGGTAAGCCTCGCGACGGTGGGTCCTGCGCCGCCCGACGCAGGACCCATCGCCGTCGCGGGCGCACCGCGGGAACGCGCCTGAGAACCACACGAGGAACCCGATGACATCCCCCCGAACCCTGACGCCCGGTCTCCCCTTCCTGTGGGAGCGGGCTCGACGCGTCAACCCGAGCAGCCTCGTCGCCCGCGCGCGGCGGGCCGGACAGCGGCACGGCCGCAGCACGCTCGGCGTCGTCGTCGACATGCTCTGGCAGGCCGGGGCGCGGGGCGTCGGGTTCCAGGACTACATCGACTACGACTTCGCCATGCTCACGCGCGCTGAGCGCGCGACCTACATGACGAGCCCCGTCTCGCACCGCCTCGCAGTGCGGTTCGACGATCCGGCCTACCGGCACCTCTTCCACGACAAGATCGCCTTCAACGACACCTTCGCCCCGCACCTGCAGCGCGAGTGGCTGGTCGTGACTGCCGACAATGTCGACGACGTGCGCGCCTTCGCACTGCGGCACGGCACGATCGTCACGAAGGAGCCGATGGGACGCGCAGGCCTCGGCGTGCATCGCTACCTCGCCCCCGACGTCACCGACTGGACGCTGTTCCACCGCGGACTGCTGGAGCGGGGCGAGACACTCGTCGAAGAGGTCATCCGCCAGCACGACGAACTCGCGGCCCTCTGCCCCGGCACCGTCAACACGACGCGCGTGACGACCTACTTCGACGGCGAGCGGACGCACGTGCTCGCCATGGCCCAGAAGTTCGGCCGCGGCGCGGTGAGCGACCAGAACGCCTTCGGCGGCTTCTACGCGATGCTCGACGAGACCGGCCGCGCCACGGGAGACGGCTACGACTCGAACGACCGCGTGTACCCGACACATCCCGACAGCGGCATCCGCATCGCCGATTTCCGCCTGCCGATGTTCGACGAGGTGCTCGATTTCGTCGACCGGCTCGCGCGCGTCGTGCCCCAGGTGCGCTACGTCGGCTGGGACATCGCGGTCTCCCCGACCGGCCCCGTGCTGGTCGAGGGCAACTGGGCGGCGGGCGTTTACGAGAACAAGCCGAGCGCGACCGGGATCCGCACGGGACACAAGCCGCGCTATCTCGCGGCGATCGATGCGGATGCCGCCGGGCCTGCGTCATCGCTTCCGCGAACGGCCGCGGCGCGCGCCGCGGCCTGAGACGGGCCGGGCCGGGGTCAGGCCAGCAGGGCCCGAACGGGCAGGTCCTGCCCCTCGAGGATGACCTGCGCCGCGACGCCGGTGCGCCGGTTGATCACGACGGGGGCGAGGAGATTCACGCCGATGCCCTCGTCCGTCATCCGCGCCACCACGAGCACCCGGGCATCCGCCGGCTCGGACAGTCCCAGGTCGGCGACGTTCGCGTCGGAGAGCGTCGGCGCGTAGTCGTCGATGACGGCCCCCGGATCGACGGCGAACAGCCGCACCCCCGGGTCGTCGGCGGCCGTCAGCGCGTAGAGGCCTCCGGCGCTGTCGACCTCGTCGAGGGAGAACGACGTGTGCGGCGACAGCCCGGGGGGCGGCGTCACGAACTGGAGCGCGGTCATCGGAGGAAGTCCATCAGCGTCGGCTGCATCACCCGCGCGGTGACCGCGAGGGCGGACTGGTAGACGAGCTCCTGCGACTTCAGGGCGACGAGCACCTCGACGGTGTCGATGTCCTCGACCGCCGCGCGCTGCGCCTCGAGGGACACCGTCGCGTCGGCCGCCGCGTCTTTGGCTCGCATGATCTGATTCTGCCTCGCCCCCACCGTGCCCTGCACCCCCAGCATCGCGTTCATGCGGTCGTCGATCTGGTCGATGCGGCCGCGCATGTCGGCTCCGCCGCGCAGATCGGCGACGATCGATCCGATCAGGGCGAAGACCGAGTCCTCGCCCGAGCCGAACACCTCCGCGCCGCTCGCGTCGACGCGCACCGTCTCGCCGTCGGCGACGCGTCGGCGCACCTCGCTGCCCGGCACGCCCGCGAACGCGAAGTCGGCTGCGAAGGCGCTGCCCTCGGTGGTGCCGGCGAAGACGGAGCGTCCGAGCAGCGTCGTGTTCGCCTGGGCGAAGAGCTCATCGGCGATGGTCTCGAGCTCGAGCGCGATCGCCTCGCGCGCGTTGGCGTCGAGCGCCCCCGAGTTCGCGCCGCGCAGGGTGAGGTCGCGCGCACGCCCGAGCAGTGACGTCGAGGCCGAGATGGCGTTGTCGACGGTCGTCACCCAAGTGAGGCCGTCGCCGATGTTGCGCGCGTACTGGGCGTTCCGGTGCTGGGCCGCGTGGAGGTCGAGCGCGGCCGACGCGGCGGCGGGGTCGTCGGACGGGGCGGCGAACGCCCGCTGCGAGGTCGCCTGGTTCTGGAGGCGGGACAGGTCGTTCAGGCCCGACTGCAGGTTCCGCAGGGCGGACTGCGCGAGCGTCTGCGATGTGACTCGGCTGATCATGGCGCTCCGGGTGTCAGCGGCCGACGAGGCCGGTGCGGTTGATGAGGACGTCGAGGGCTTCGTCGACGGCAGTGAGCACACGAGCCGCCGCCTGGTAGGCGGTCTGATACGTCAGCAGGCTCATGGTCTCCTCGTCGTTGTCGACGCCGGCGACCGACTGCTGCGCGGCCGCCGCGGCGACCGCCGTCGTCTCGGCGCGCGCGGCCCGTCCCGACTCGGCGGCGGTGGCGACGGCGAGGCGCGACACGACATCGCTCCACAGCGCGTCGGGTCCGTCGGACCGCTTCCCGATGCCCGACAGGGCGTCGGCGTTCCCGCCGTCGAGAGCGCCGGCACCGGGAGCGGCGATCGCCAAGTCGTCGCGGCCGCGGGGTACGACGCTGAGCGCGAGCGCAGCGGGCGTGTCCGCCGCGACGGCGAAGAAGTCACCGCCCGGCGCGCCCGACGCGGTCGACCCGAGCCGGTGCTGCGCGTTCACCGTCGTGGCGAGGGATGCCGCGAGGTCGTTGTACGACGCCGCGAGCCCCGCCAGCACTCCGCCGGACTCGGCAGGCGCGAGCACCGACAGGGTGCCGGCCAGCTCGCCGCTGGAGACACCGACGGGCGGAGCACCGGGCTCGCGCCAGGCGAGCACGACCGGCTCGTCCGCGCCGATGGAGCGGGGACCGCTGACCTCGAGCTCGCGGGCTCGCGTGCCCGAGACGAGGGCGTTCCCGTCGACCCGCAGGGTGAGGGTGCCGTCGGACTCCACCGTGCCGACGGCGCCGGAGAGCCGCGAGACGGTCTGCGCGAGCAGGTTCCGCCGGTCGATGAGCTCGTTCGCGGAGCCGCCCGCGACGCCGACCTCGCGGATCCCGGCGTTGAGCTCGGCGATCTCGGCCGCGGCGGCGTTGATCTGATCGACCGTCAGCTCGGCGGCGTCGCGCGCCGACGACCACTGTTCGGCGACGGAGCGGTATCCGTCGCCGATCCGTGCGACGAGGGTCTCACCCCGGGTCACGACGGCGGCGGCCGCCGCCGTGGAGTCGGGAGCGTTCGACAGGTCCTGCCATGCGGTCCACAGCTGCGAGAGCTGGTCGGCGAGGCCGTTCTTGCCCGGCTCGGCGAGCGAGGCCTCGGCGCGCACCGCGGCCTGCGCACGCGCGGACCAGTAGCCGGATGCCGCGAGGGTGTCGCGGACCCGCGCATCGAGCACCGCATCGCCCAGCCGCGCGATCCCGTCGACGGAGACGCCCTGGCCGGCGACCGGTCCGAAGCGCGTCGCGCCCGCGGGTGGCGCGACCGCGGACGTCTCCAGCCGCTGCCGCGTGTATCCGGGCGTCAGCTGGTTGGCGACGTTCTGTCCCGCGAGGTCCATCCCGCGCCGCGCCGCGGCGAGCGCACTCGCCGCCGTCCCCAACCCGCTGAATGTCGACATCTGCGTCCTCACATCTCCCGGTCGACGATGCGCGCGGTGTCCTCGCGGACTCGCCCACCGCCGGTGGTGTACTCGCCCGTCCCGGACTCGAGTCCGGCGAGCGTCTCGTCCACTGCGCGACTGGCTGCGCGCAGGTGCGTCTCGTTCGCCTCTTTCAGCTGCGAGACCTCGGCCATGCGTTCGGTGAGCGCGGCGCGGTGCTCGGCGAAGACATCCCGCCACGTGCCGGTCGGGGCCGAATCGAGCAGCTCCGACAGCGTGGCGGCTTCGGGCACACCCCACTCGCGCGCGACGGCGGCCACCTCGACGTCACGGCCGAGGCCCGACTCGCGCAGCTCCTCCAGGACGCGCTCGATCTCGCGCGACGCGAGATGGATCCAGCGCGTGTTCCCGGCCTCGAGCAGCAGGCGCTGCTCCTCGAGTTTGAAGATCAGCATCTCGAGCAGCTCGCGTTCGCGCCACAGCTGCATCGACAGTTCATTAGCTCCCAAGGTGTCCCCCTTACCTGAGCAGCCCCCCATGGACCGCATCGAACGACTCGCTCTTCCGACGAACCGTTCTGAAGCGATCATCCTCGTCTATCGGCCGTTGAGTCGATCCCGTTACATCTGCTCAGGATTCCGTATGAGATGTTTCTCATTTTGCTTATGATGGCCTCAGCCGGCGTGACGGCTTCCGCGAATTCGGGCCGCGGGAGCGGGTGCACGCCACGAGAGAGGCCCCCCCTTGCACATCCTCGGTCACGCGGAACGCAATCGACTCATCGAAGAGAACCTGCCCCTCGTGGGCTATCTGGCGCGGGATCTGCACTCGCGGGCCACGCACGTGCCGCTGGAGGAGCTGGCGTCGGTCGGCGCCCTCGCCCTCGTGACGGCCGCCGACGCGTTCGACCCCGCCCTCGGTGTCCCCTTCGGCGCGTACGCACGGCGCCGCATCCTCGGCGCGTTCGCCGATGAGATGCGATCCATGGACTGGGCCTCGCGCGGCATCCGCAAACGCATCAAGGAGACCACGGCCGTCCGCGACACCCTGACCGCTCGCCTCGGCCGTGTCGCCGGTGTCGACGAGATCGCGGCCACGATGGGCCTGCCGCGTGCCGCGGTCGTCGAAGCCCTCGACGACGCGGCGCGCACGGTCACGAGCATCGACGACGCGACGGCGCTCGAGGTGCCGAGCCCGATGGTCCTGCCCGACGAGGCCGCCGTGCTCCGCGAACGGCGCGACGTGCTCGAGCGCGCCGTGGCGGCTCTCCCCGAGCGTATGAGGGCCATCGTCCAGGCTGTCTACATCGACGAGCGCCCCGTCAAGGAGATCGCGGCCGAGCTGGGCGTCTCGCACTCCGCCGTCTCGCAGCAGCGTGCCGAAGCCATCCGGCTGCTCCGCGACGCCCTGGAACGGTTCGCGGCCGAGGAGCAGGCCGAACCCATCTCACGGGTCTCGGTCGAGACGCGCGAGGCGTACTTCGCCCGCATCACCGCGATGATGCCCCGCAGCGGCCGCGGCGTGGCGCCGGCGGCATCCGTCGCGCTCTGACGCGTCGCGCCGGCTAACGATCCCGCCCGCACGGTCGATAGAGCGAACGGACGGCACGCACGCGGCCGCACCGACGAACGACAGGACGGGCACATGGCGATCTCGATCGACGGCCTCGCCTCGAAACTCGACACCAAGGCGATCATCGACGCGCTCATGAACGTCGAGCGCTTGCCGCGGACGATCCTCAGCGCCAAGTCCGACGACCGCAAAGCCGTCATCGCCCAGCTGCAGTCGCTCAATGCGTCGCTGCAGTCCCTGGCGACGAAGGCGAAGGATGCCGCCGGCCCGACGGCGCTCCTGCAGCGGACGGCGACGAGCTCCGACGACAGCCTCACGGTGACGGCATCCGCGGGGGCCCCGGTCCTGCGCGCCGATGTCGTCGTCGATCGCGTCGCCACCGCGCACAGCGTCGTCACGGGGGCCTTCGGCTCGGCAACGGACGATCCGCTCGTCTTCACGGTGCTCGGCGCCGACGGCGAGCCCGTCGAGATCCGCCCGACGTCGGGCGCCGCAGCCGACATCGCCCACGCGCTGAGCGCGACCGGCACCGGCATCATCGCGTCGGCGGTGTCGGCGGGCGTCGATGCTGACGGCCAGGCCCTGTGGCGCCTGCAGATCACCGCGACCGAGACGGGCGCCGAGAACACGTTCCAGGTGTTCCGCGGCGACGCGGCAGCGGTCGCGGCAGGCACGGCGAGCGACCTCGCCACGGAACCCGGATCGGCGATCGTGACGGTGGGCGCGGATGCGCAGGTGCGTCTGTGGGCGGGAACCGCCGCCGAGCAGACCGTGACCTCGGCGAGCAACACCTTCAGGTCCCTGTTCGCCGGCGTCGACGTGACGGTGACCCGGGCCGCGGCCACGCCGGTCTCGGTCACCGTGGCCGCGGACGCCGATGGCAGCGCGGCCGCCGCGAAGGCGTTCGTCACCCAGATCGGCACGCTGCTGGCGGGCATCGCCCGCGGGTCCACCGCCACGGCCGCCACGACCCCGGGCCAGCAGACGACCCTCGGCGTGTTCACGGGTGACAGCACCGTGCGCGCGCTCCACCAGGCGCTCACCGGCGCCGTGCAGCTGCCGCTCGACGGGGTCGCCCCCTCGACGATGGGCCTGAGCGTCGACCGATGGGGCGCGCTGACCTTCGACCAGGAGGCGTTCACGAAAGCACTCGCCGACGACCCCGCCGGCGTGCAGCAGGTCTTCGCGGGGGTCGCGGCGCGGGTCCAGGACGTCGCCGAGCGTTACTCCGACAAGTACGACGGCCTGCTCACGGCCCGCATCACGGGGCAGGAGTCCGAGGTGAAGATGCTCGGCGAGCAGCTGGCGCGCTGGGACCTGCGGCTCGAGCAGCGGCGAGCGACCCTCGAGCGGACCTACGCCTCGATGGAGACGATGCTCTCGCGGCTGCAGACCCAGTCGTCGTACCTCGAGTCGCAGCTGTCGGCCCTGTCGGGAACGGCGAAGAAGTGAACGCCGCCCTCCGCGCCCAGCAGCGCTACCGCGAAGAGACGATCCTCTCGGCAAGCCCGTCGCGCCTCGTCACGCTCCTGTTCGACCGGCTGCTCCTCGACGTCGAACGCGGCGAGGCGGCGCAGCGGTCGGGAGACTGGCAGACGGCCAACGAGCAGCTGCAGCACGCGCAGCGGATCCTCGTCGAGCTGACCGGCTCGCTCGACGACAGCTGGAGCGGATCGGCGGCGCTCCGGGCCGTCTACGACTACATCACCCGCACGCTCATCGGGGCGAACATCGGGCGCGATCCCGAGCGCACCCGTGAATGCCGCGATCTCATCGCCCCCCTGCGCGAGGCGTGGCACGGCGCGGCGGAAGCGGCGCCCGCGTGACCTGGTCCGACCTGCTCGACGGGCTCGAGGCGGAGCTCGCTGCAGACACCTCCCCGGCTCAGCCGTGGCACGCGCCCGCGAATCTCGGCCCGATCCCGGCGCACCTCGAAGACCGGGCCCGGGCGATCCTGCGCGCGCAGGCCGATCGCGCGCGGGCGTTGCGCGCCGAACGGGACGCCCTGCGCGGACACCTCGACGCTCTCGATCGCATCCCGCAGTCACAGCCGGACGCCGTCTACCTCGACGTCGACGGCTGACCGGGCGCGCGGATCGCCGGATGCCCGTCTAACGGCGTCGCTGCGGCGGCCGATAGGGGATGCTGAGCACGGATCGCTCATCCATCGGCCAGGGATCGGCCACATCGTTCGACGGAAGACGCCTTCGTGCTCGAATCTGTGACCACCACCGCGCTCACGAGCGCCCTCTCGGGCCTCGCCGAGCGCCAGCGCGCCATCGCGGACAACATCGCGAACGTCAACACCTCCGGCTACCGGGCCAAGGTCGTCAGCTTCGAGAGCGCTCTGGCTCGCTCGGTCGAGCGCGGCGACGGCGCCGTGACGGCGACCGTCCGCGAGTCGACCGCCCCCACCCGACTGAACGGCAACAACGTCAACCTCGACACCGAGACGCTCGCCAACATCGAGGCGGTGCTGCGGTACCAGTTCGCAGCGCAGGCCGTGGGCGGCACCTTCAGCTCGCTCCAGACCGCGATGAGGACCTCATGACCTTCGACGCCATCGGCATCGCCGGGTCAGGCCTGACGGCCCACCGCACCTGGCTCGACGCGCTCAGCGACAACATCGCCAACATCAACACCGCCGTCGCGCCCGGCGACGACGCGTTCCGCCAGCGCTACATCGCGGTCGAGTCGGCCGGCGATCCCGGCGGCGTGCGCGTCGCGGGCGCCGTCTGGGGCGGCACGGAGGGCCGGCTCGTGCACGAGCCCAACAATCCGCTCGCCGACGCCGACGGCTACGTGCGCTACCCCGACATCGATCTCGGCGAGCAGATGAGCCACCTGATCCTCGCGCAGCGCGGCTATCAGGCCAACGCGGCGGTCGTCGACCGTGCGAAGACGACCTACGAAGCCGCCCTCCAGATCGGACGCCGCTGATGCCGCCGCTGTCGGGCATCGACGCCCTGGGCGCGGCCGCATCCGCTCTCACGTCGAGCACCCGCCCGCCCCAGCAGACCGACGGCGCCGACTTCGGCGCGAGCATCACCGGCGCCGTCGACGAGCTCCGCGCGATGCAGTCGACGTCGAACGAGCTGGCCGTCGCGGCCGTCACCGGTGACCTCGACGACATCCACTCCGCGATGATCGCGTCGTCGCGCGCGTCGGTGACCCTCGAGCTCGTCGCCGCCGTACGCAACAAGGGCATCGAGGCGTTCAACGACATCATGCGGATGCAGGCCTGATGCCCGCCGCCGTCACGTCGCTCTGGACGCGCCTGCGCACGACCATCGCCGGGTTCACCCTGGCTCAGCGCACGATCGCGATCATCGGCATCGCGGTGCTCGCGATGGGCGTGTTCGCCCTGGCGAGCTGGATGTCGCGTCCGACCCTCACCCCGCTGTTCTCGGGTCTGTCGGCCTCGGACGCCAGCGCCGTGGTCGAGCAGCTGCGCTCGGGCTCGATCCCCTACGAGCTGACCGACGGCGGCTCGACCGTGCTCGTGCCCGAGACCGCGGTGTACGAGCAGCGCCTCGCCGCGGCCGCGGCCGGACTTCCCAGCGCCGAGTCGTCGGGGTACTCGCTCTTCGACAAGATGGGCGTGACCAGCTCGGAGTTCCAGCAGTCGGTCACCTACAAGCGCGCGATCGAGGGCGAGCTCGCCCGCACGATCGGCGCCCTCGAGAACGTGACGACGGCCTCGGTGCAGCTCGCGCTGCCCGAGGAGAGCGTGTTCGTCTCGCAGAAGGTCGAGCCCACGGCATCCGTCTTCATCGAGACCTCCCGCGGAGTCGCGCTGCCGCCCGAGCAGGTCGAGGCGATCGTGCACCTCACCTCGGCGGCCGTCAGCGGGATGAAGCCCGAGAACGTCGCGGTCGTGGATGCCGCCGGGCGCACCCTTTCGGCGATCGGCGGCGATGGCACGCGCAACGCCGACCAGCAGGCGGGGGCCTACGAGACCCGCATGGCCGCCAGCGTGCAGCAGATGCTCGACACCGTGCTCGGCACCGGCAATGCGACCGTGTCAGTCGCCGCCGAGATGCAGCAGGCCGCGACCGAGCGCGTCGACGAGACCTACACGCCGGTCGAAGGTGCCCTGCCGGCCACCGAGGAGTCGAGCACCGAGACCTACACGGGCACCGGGGGTCAGACCGGCGTGCTGGGCACGGAGCTTCCGGCGGGAGTCGGCGGCGCGGGCACCTACGAGTCGACCCAGACCAATCGCTCGAACGTCGTGAACAAGACCGTCGAGAGCACCTCGACGCCGGCGGGGGCCGTCGCGCGGCAGACCGTCGCCGTCGCGGTCAACGCCGACGGCACCGATGTCGTCGACGTCGCGCAGCTCGAGGCCCTCGTGACGTCGGCCGCCGGCATCGACCGCGCCCGCGGCGACCAGGTGACCGTCGAGCTCGTCGCCTTCAGCGATCAGGGCGCCGCGGCCGCCCAGGCGGCACTCGACGCCGCGCGCGAGGCGGAGGAGGCCGAGCGCGCCGCCGAGACGCTCCGCACCGCGATCATCGCCGTCGTCGTCGTGCTCGGACTGGTCGGCGCGACGATCGCGGGCCTGGTGATCGCCCGCCGCCGGCGCGCTGCCGCCGAGGCGGAGTCGGTCATGACGCTCACGCCGGTCGACGAGCCGCTCGATCGGTTCGACGCCCTCACCCGGGGCCTCGCGACCCCGCTCCTCGACGAGGCGCCGACGGTCCCCCTGCCCGCGATGTCGGTCGATCCCGAGCCGGAGCCCGACCCGGAGCCCGTGCAGGTCGCCCTCGACCGCCGACGCGCCGAGATCGGCGACTTCGCCCGCCGCGACCCCGCCCGCACCGCCGACCTGCTGCGCCGGCTCGTCCGGGACTCGACCGACGCATGAGCGAGCTCACCGGGACCCAGACGGCTGCCGTCGTCATCATGAACCTCGACCGGGCGCAGGCCGTCGAAGTCCTCAAGCACCTCTCCGACGACGAGGCCGAGGCGATCGCGGCGGAGATCATCCGGCTGCGCGACCTCGACCTCGAGACCACGCGCGATGCCCTGACCGACTTCCAGCGGGTCGTGCGGGGACACCTGCCGCCCGTCCGCGGCGGGCGAGACCTCGCGACGGGACTGCTGGAGGCTTCGCTCGGCCCCGAGCGCGCCGCCGGTGTGCTGACGAAGGTGTCGTCGTCGATGACGAGCTCGTCGTTCGAGTTCCTCACCGCCGTCGAGCCGGCCCAGGTGGCGAGCATCCTCGACGGCGAGCTGCCCCAGACCGTCGCGCTCGTCATCGCGCACCTGCCGGTGGAGCGTGCCGCGGCCGTCCTGGCCGAGATCACCGACCCCGCCCGCACCGATGTCGCGCAGGCGATCGCGACGATGGGAACCGCGACACAGGATGCCGTCGCCGTCGTCGCCACCGCGCTGCGCGCTCGCTCGGGGGCGCTGACCACTCGCGACGCCCGCGAGACCCTCGGCGGCGTGCAGCCCCTCGTCGACATCATCAACCGGTCGGATGCGACCGTCGAGAAGGCCCTGCTCGCGAGCATCGAGGCCCGCGACAGCGCCCTGGCCGAAGACATCCGCTCGCGCATGTTCACCTTCGCCGACATCGTCGTGCTCGACGATCGCGACGCCCAGCGCGTGCTGCGCGGCATCGACGTCCGTGTGCTCGCTCTGGCGCTGAAGGGCTCGTCGGGCCCGGTGGCCGACGTGATCCTCCGCAATATGACCGAGCGCAACCGCGAGGCGCTGCAGGAGGAGTCGCGTCTGCTCGGCACCGTCCGCGTCTCGCAGGTCGAGGAGGCGCGCGCGGCGATCGTCCGGACGATCCGCGAGCTCGAGGCCGCCGGCGACATCCGGGTGCAACGGGTCGAGGAGGAGTATGTCGTCTGACGCCTTCACCCGCCTCGAGATCCCCCGACTGTCGGGCCCGGCTCTCACCGAGGAACGCGATCGGGCCCGCGCCCGCGGTCACGCCGCCGGGTACGCCGAGGGGATGCGGCAGGCCGCGGCCCACGCCGAACGCGAGGCAGCGGAACGTGCCGAACGGGAGCAGGCGGCGGACGCAGCCGCCCGGGCGCGCGTGGCTGCCGCCGTCGCGGCGCTCGAGCGCGCGTCCGCCCGGTTCGACGCCCGCGCAACCGAACTGACGGCGCCTGTCGTCGCCGAGCTCCACGCGATGGCGATCGAGCTGGCGCAGGCGATCGTCGAGCGCGAGCTGTCCGACCCCGTGCGCGCGGCGCTCACGACCGCGGCGCGCGTGGGGAACGCGGTTTCGGACCTCGAGGCTGCGGAGGCGCCCGTGGTCCGGCTCTCCCCCGCGGACGCGGCGATCCTCACCGGCGCCGCGAATGCCGCCGTGAGCGGGACCGCCACGCTGCCGCGATCGGTCGAGGTCGAGGTCGACCCGGGACTCGCGCCCGGCGACGCGACGATCCGTCTCGCCGATGGCGCGATCGACCTGCGGATCGCCGCCGCGTTCGCGCGGGCCCGCCGGGCTCTCGAGGAGAGCGCGTGAGCGGGGGCTGGCCGGCGGTGATCGAGGCGGCGCGTCCGCTGAGGACCGGCACGGTCTCGCGCATCGTCGGGCTCGGTGTCGACATCCGCGGCGTGCACGGGGCCGTCGGCGACCTGGTCGAACTCGGCGGGACGGCCGATCGCGGGGCCGCCGGCATCCCCGCGGAAGTCGTCGCCGCGGACCGTGGCATCCTGCGCTGCATGCCGCTCGGCGTCACCGACGGACTGCGCGTCGGCGACACGGCCCGCGCTCTTTCCGGCCGCGCCCGCGTGCCGGTCGGCGCCGCCGTGCTCGGGCGCGTGCTCGACGGGCGCGGCCGACCCATCGACGGTCGCGGCCCTCTCGTCGCGCCTCACGTCGACCTCGACCATGCGCCTCCCTCGGCGATGGGACGCGAGCGCATCACCGAGCCGCTCATCACGGGCGTGCGCGCGATCGACACCCTCACGCCGCTCGGCCGCGGCCAGCGCGTGGGGCTGTTCGCCGGATCTGGCGTCGGCAAGTCCTCCCTGCTGTCGATGATCGCGCGGGGGTCCTCGGCCTCGGCCAACGTCATCGCGCTCGTCGGCGAGCGCGGCCGCGAGGTGCGCGAGTTCCTCGAGGACGATCTCGGGCCGGAGGGGCTCGCACGCTCGGTCGTCGTCGTCTCGACTTCCGATCAGCCCGCCATGGCGCGCCTGCGGGCGGCCTCGACCGCCACGCGCATCGCCGAGTCGTTCCGCGACGACGGTCAGCACGTCGTGCTCATGATGGACTCGCTGACCCGCGTTGCCATGGCGCAGCGCGAGATCGGACTGGCCGCCGGCGAACCGCCCGCGACCCGCGGCTACCCGCCCTCGACCTTCCCCGTGCTCGCGCGGCTGCTCGAGCGCGCCGGCACCGACCGGCACGGCTCGATCACGGGCATCTACACGGTGCTCGTCGAGGGAGACGACCACAACGAGCCCGTCGCCGACACCGTGCGCTCGATCCTCGACGGACACCTCGTGCTCGACCGGACGCTCGCCGTCACCGGGCACCACCCCGCGATCGACGTACTCGGATCGGTGTCCCGGCTCGCGGGCAAGGTCGCGACCGGTGATCAGCGACGCCTCGCGACGACGCTGCGGGCCGTGCTCGCGGCACGCCAGGAGGCGCAGGACCTCATCGGCGTCGGCGCGTACCAGTCCGGAGCGAACCCGCGGGTCGATGCCGCCGTCGCCTCGGCGCGGGCGATCGACGCCTTCCTCCGGCAGGACCTCGACGACCGCTCCCCCGCCGCCGAGTCGTGGCGCCGCCTCGGGGAGCTCGTCGCATCGTTCGGGGACGTCTCATGAAGCGGGGCTTCCCCCTGGCCGGGCTGCTGCGCATCCGCGGCATCCAGCAGCGTGCCGCGGCGGCGCACCTCTCGCGCGCCGCGATGGAGGAGCAGCGCACCGAGGCGCGCGACCGGCAGCTGCGGGCGGCTCTGACGACGTCGGCCGAGACGCCCGGCGACATCCGCACGCTCGCGGCCCTCGCCGCCAGCCGTGTGGCCGCGCGCAGCCTGCTGACCGACCTCGACACGCTCCGGCGAGCGCAGCGCGCGGAAGTCGACGCGGCTCGCGCGGGCCTCGACGACGCCCGCCGGGCCGAGCGAGGCATCGAGCGGCTGGCCGATGCGTTCCACGAACGGGAACGCGCCAGACGGGATGCCGCCGAGCAGGCCGTTCTCGACGAGATCGCGCTGCGCTCGGCGAGCGGGACGTCGGGCGCACCGGACGCGCCGGACCGGACAGAGGGGGCGTCATGAGTCTGTGGGGCCTCGCGCTCGGAACGACGAGCCCTGCGGTGCGTCCGCGGGGCGGCGGAGCCTCGAACGACGGGGGCGACGGCGCGACGGCATCGGATGCCTTCGCGCTCGTGCTCGCCGGGCAGGCCGCGGTCGCGGTGCCCGTGGGCGGAGTGGACGCTGCCGGGGCCGGCGTCGGAGCGGGCGGCGGGGCATTCGGCGGGGTATTCGGCATCGACTCGTCCGACGCGGCGGAGGCGGCAGCTCTCGACGACGACGCGGACGCGGCAACGGGCGATGCGGCAGCGCTGCTCGCCGTCATGGGTGCGGGCACAGGCGCCGGGCCCACGGGCGGAATGTCGGGCATCGGGGTCTCGGATGATGCGGGTCCGCTTGCGGGGATGACAAGCAGAGAACTCGGCGCCGAGACGCTGCCGTCGACCGGGACTGTGCCGGTCGGCGCCGATCGCGCGACACCGATGGCCGGAGGAGCGCTGGCAGGAGGAGCGCTGGGAGGAACAACGGGCGCGCCAGCGGTAGGGGTGACGGCAGATGCGCCGACAGCGCCGAAGACGACAGCGACGGCGGAGACGGCAACCGCGACGGCGACAGCAGCGACGGCAGCCGCGACGGAGACAGCAGCCGCGATGGCGACGGCGACCGACGCAGCCCCGACGACGGCGCCCGAGAAGACGACAGCACGAGAGACGACGTCCGCCGGGGCGACACCCGCAGCCATGAGCGCGTCACCGCCGGACGCAGCGAGCACGATCCCCGCCGTGGCCGCGCCGACGGCGCGGACCGCGCCGGAGCCCGTGCCGGGATCCGCGGACGTGTCCGCAACGGCATCCGTGACGCCGACGCCCGGTTCGCAGCCCGCGCCCGCTCAGCCCGGCCCGGCTCAGTCCGCGCCTGCGCCCACGCCCACGCCCACGCCCACGCAAGGCGCTCATGCGCAATCCGCGCCGGCCCTCGCGCCTCAGCTGCGCGGCCCCGTCCTCTCGCTCGTCGCCGCCGAGCCCGGCCGCCGCACCATGGTGCTGCGGGTCTCGCCCGAGAGCCTCGGACCGATCACCGTCACGGCGCACATCTCCGGGTCGTCCATCACCGTCGAGCTGAGCTCGGGCACGGCGGCGGCGCACGACGCGATCCGGGCGGTCCTCGGCGACCTGCGCCGCGAGCTCGCCGTGCTCGCCCCCTTCTCGTCCGTGAGCCTGACCCCGGACGACGATCCGTCACGGGCGTCGTCGCAGCTCCCCACCCCGGCACAGCACGCGGCGGCGGGCGGAGCAGGCGGGTCGGGCGGCCACCCGTCGGACGGCGGCGCATCCGGCCGGACGCCGCAGCAGCCCGCCGACGACCCGGGCAGCGGCGGGCGCCCCGGTCACGGGCCCGCCTGGCCTGCCGCTCCCGCGGACCGCACGGACGACCCCGCCCATCCCGCGCCTCTCGAGGCCGGTCGCATCGACCTCTACGCCTGAATCGGAGAATCACCATGAGCAGCATTCCGCCCGTCGGCGTCGTGGGTGCCACGCCCACGGCAGCCGCCCCGCCACCCGCGCCGAAGCAGACCCTCGATTCCGAGGTCTTCCTGCAGCTGCTCGTCGCGCAGATGAAGAACCAGGACCCGAGCTCGCCGCTCGACACCAACGAGATGATGGCGCAGACGACGCAGCTCGCGATGATGGAGCAGCTCGTCGCGCTCACCACGACGTCATCGGAGCACTTCGCCCTCACGATGCGCCAGACCGCCGCCGCGCTCGTCGGCCAGCAGGCCTCGTACGTCGACGCCGACGGCACGACCCGCAGCGGTCGCGTGACCCAGGTCTCGTTCGAGAAGGGCGTCCCGCTCGTGACGATCGGCGGCACCGCGGTTCCCCTCGACGTCGTATCGGGGATTTCCGTGTCGGATGCCGCGACGGCGCCGCCCGCGGCATCCGCATCCTGAGCCACGGCCACTCCGGCTACCCCACGACCACGTCAGCCCCTCACCGAAGGACACCCCATGCTCCGCTCGCTCTACGCCGGGATCTCCGGTCTCCGCTCGCACCAGACCATGCTCGACGTCACGGGCAACAACATCGCCAACGTCAACACCGTCGGGTTCAAGGCGGGCTCGGTGCAGTTCCAGGACACGCTCTCGCAGATCGTCCAGAACTCCCGCGCCGCTCAGGCGGACGCCGGCGGCACGAACGCCGCGCAGGTCGGCCTCGGTACCCAGGTCGCCGCGGTTCGCACGAACTTCACGCAGGGATCGCAGCAGGCCACCGGCGTGCCCACCGACCTCATGATCGCGGGCGACGGCTTCTTCGTAGTCCGCAACGGCGCCGAGACGCTCTACACGCGCAACGGCTCGTTCGGCTTCGACTCCGCGGGGCGCCTGACCACCAAGGACGGCGCGCTCGTGCAGGGCTGGACCGCCGTCGACGGTGTCGTGCCGACGGGCGGGCCGGTCGGCAACATCGCGCTCCCGGTGGGCGCGACCTCGCCCGGGCGCGCGACGACGTCCGCCGCGGTGACCGGCAACCTGCCCTCGGGCGCCGCGGTCGGCGAGAAGCTCGTCCGCGACGTCACCGTCTACGACGCGCAGGGCGAGTCCCGCCAGCTCGCACTCACCTTCACCCGCACCGCGGGCGGCTGGGACGTCACCGACGGCGCCACGACGACGCAGCTCGCCTTCGCCGACGGACGCCTGACGACGACGCCCGCGACGATCGCCTCGGGCGGTGTCGCGGTCGACCTTTCGGCCATCACCGGCTACGCCGACCTCAGCACCGTCAAGCTCGGCGGTCAGGACGGCCGCGCGCCCGGAAGCCTCGTGTCGTACACCCTGTCGGCCGACGGCAGCCTCGTCGGCGCGTTCAGCAACGGAGCGACATCGGTGCTCGCGCAGATCGCCCTCGCCTCGTTCGACAACCCCGAAGGGCTCGAGAAGGCCGGGTCGTCGCAGTACCGCGCCGGTGCCAACTCGGGCGCGGCCGCCGTCGGCACCGCGGGCACCGACGACCGCGGCGGGCTCGTCAGCGGGGCTCTGGAGATGTCGAACGTCGACCTCTCGCAGGAGTTCACGAACCTGATCGTCGCTCAGCGGGGCTTCCAGGCGAACGCCCGCATCATCACCACGAGCGACGAGGTGCTGCAAGAGCTGACCAACCTCAAGCGCTGATCGCGGCGGCCCGCAACTCCTCAGAATCCGTCCTGGTTCGGCCTCGCGGCCCGCGCGCGGTGCCGAGCGCGCCGGTTTCTGAGGAGTTGTGCACGCGGCCGCGACGCTAACCGACCGCCGCCCTCTGCCGACAGTCTCCTCGGAGCCGCCGTACCCGCGACGACCCGTTCCCCCGCGCGCTGACCGACGAGAAGGGCGACATGATCGTTCTCACACGATTGAACCGTCACCGGTTCGCCGTGAACCCCGACCTCGTCGAACGCATCCAGGCGAGCCCTGACACGACGCTCACCCTGGTCGACGGGGCGACGTTCGTCGTCGCCGAGACGATGGATGCCGTCATCCAGAGCATCGTCGAGTTCCGCGCCCGCGTGCTCGCGACGGCCCTCGGCCATGCCGCGGCATCCGGGTCCGCATCCCAGTCGGCCTCCACGGCCGCCGCCGCCGCGCCGGAGGGTGAGCGCTGATGGATCCGTCACTCCTCATCGGCATCCTGCTGGCCTTCGGCGGCCTGTGGGCGATGATCCAGCTCGAGGGGGCGAGCCTCAACGCCCTGCTCCTTCCTGCGCCGATGGTGCTGGTCTTCGGCGCGACCATCGCGATCGGCATCGCGGGAGGCACGCTCCGGGATGCCGCGGGGGCGGTGCGCGCCCTGCCGCGAGCCTTCGTCGGCATCAAGGGATCGACCGAGGCGCTCATCGACACCGTCGTGGGGTATGCCGAGAAGGCTCGCGCCGAGGGGCTGCTCGCGCTCGAGAGCGCCGTGGCAGACGAGAAGGACCCGCTGCTGCGCCATGCCCTGCAGAGCATCGCCGACGGAACGGATGCCGAAGACCTGCGCGTCGTCCTCGAAGACCGCGTCGCCACCGTCGCCGCGGAGCGCCGCACGGCCTCGCGCTTCTACTCGGCCCTCGGCGGGTACGCCCCGACGGTCGGCATCGTCGGCACGGTCGTCTCGCTCACCCACGTGCTCGAGTACCTCGACAAGCCCGACCAGCTCGGGCCCCTCATCGCCGCCGCCTTCGTCGCGACCCTGTGGGGCCTCCTGTCGGCGAACTTCATCTGGCTGCCGATCGGCACGCGGCTGCAGCGCCTCGCCGAGATCGAGGTCGACCGCATGACGCTCGTGACCGAGGGGATGCTCGCCGTCCAGGCGGGGAACCCGCCGATGCTGGTCGCCGAGCGCCTGCGGGCCCTCGCGCCCGAGACCAAGCCCGGCCGCGGCCGCGCGAAGGCGGCGGCCGACGAGCCAGCGGACGCCGGAGTATGAGCGCGCCGCGTCGCCGCCGGGTCATGGAGTCCTCGCACGAGGGCCCCGACGAGCGCTGGATGGCGTCGTACCTCGACATGATCACCGTGATGATGTGCATGTTCATCGTCATGTTCGCGATGTCCAACGTCGACCAGGAGAAGTTCGAGCAGCTGCGCGCTTCGCTCGCGACCGGGTTCGGTTCGGAGATCTCCGAGACCCGCGACGTCTCGGAAGGCGTCGTCGTGCCGCCCGAGCTGGTCGAGGAGGAGGGCGAGGGATTCGTCGAGACCCCGACCGCCCCGACCCCGGCCGAGCAGGAGTACAGCTCGCTCGACGACCTGCGCTCACGCCTCGAGGGCGCTCTCGCCGAGCACGGCCTGGGCGACGCCGCGACCTTCACCATCGACGACCGGGGCCTCACCATCGGTCTCGTCAGCGCCGAGACGTTCTTCGACACCAACAGCACCGACCTGAGCGACCGGGCCCGGGCCGTGCTCGACGCCGCCGGGTCCGTCCTCGCCGCCGACGCGCACCTCATCTCGGTCGAGGGCCACGCCGACGCCCGCCCCGCCATCGCCCCGTTCGCCGACAACTGGGAGCTCTCGATCGCGCGGGCCAACGGTGTGCTCGGCTACCTCGTCGAGGCACGCGGGGTCGCGAGGGAGCGCATCAGCTCCGTCGGGTTCGGGTCGTCGCGACCGCTCGCGGAGGGCTCGAGCGCCGAGGCCCTCGCGCAGAACCGTCGCGTCGACATCGTCGTGCTCTCGGACGCCGACGCGCAGGTGCGCGGCGAGCTCCCCGCTCTCGCCGCCGCCGACGGCTGACTCCGGGCTCGGCCTTCACCTGGCAGCCCCCGCCCCATCCCGTGCGCTGAGTGGGCACAACCTGCCAACCCAGCCTGAGCCCGCGCCCACCCGCGAGGCCCGGGCCTAACCGCGGGCGACACGCGACCGATAGTCCGTGGCGTGCAGACCGTGCCGACCGCCCCGAGCGTGCGAACCGAGGATGCCGCGACCGCGGCCCCGGAACGCTACGACTTCGGCCGACCCGCGGCGCTGTCCCGTGAGCACACGCGCGCTCTGGCGGGGGCCTTCGACGCGTTCGCGCGCCAGTGGGCGATGCTCCTCGCCGCGAAGGCTCGCGTGCGCGCGCACATCGCCCTCGAACGGGTGAGCCTCGAGACCTACGACGAGTACGTCGCGACGATCCCGCCGACCACGACGCTCGTGCTGTGCTCGGATGCGACCTCGGACGATCGTGCGGTCATCGAGTTCCCGCTGCCGTCGGCCCTGTCGTGGATCGTGAAGATGCTCGGCGGCGACGGCTCGCAGCGCCCCGAGGCCCGCGCCCTCACGGCGATCGAGCAGGCGCTCATCCGGTCGCTGATGGACGAGACCCTCGGCCACCTGCGCACAGCCCTCGGCTCCCTCCTGCCTCGCGAGCTGAGCGTCGGCGCGGTGCAGTACAACGCGGCCTTCGCTCAGGTCGTCGGCGGTCAGGACCTCGTGGTCGTGGCCCGCTTCTCGATGCGTCTGGCCGACCGCACCGAGACCGCGACGATCGCCCTCCCCGCCGCGACACTGCTCGAGCGCCTGTCCGACAGCGCCTCGGCGCCGCGGGCGACGAACGACCCGGGCCTCGTCCGCCGGCACGTCGAGCAGACGCCCGTCGAGGTGACGCTGCGGCTCGCGCCGCGTGCCGTCCGCCCCGCCGAGGTGCTCGACCTCGCCGTCGGCGATGTCATCTCGCTCGCGCACGCCGCCGACCGCCCCCTCGATCTCACCGTCGACGAGCAGGTCGTCGCTTCCGCCGCCGTGGGATCTCATGGCGCGCGGCTCGCGTGCGTCGTGACGGCATCCGATCTCTCCCCCGCACTGTCCGAGGAGTCGCCATGACCAGCACCACCACCCATGAGGCCGCAGCCGCAGCCGCGTTCGCCGACCGGCTGCCCACCGCCTCGCGCATCACCGCCCGTCCCGGGACGAGCGCGGGCGAGACCGGCGACGCGGTCATCGTCTCGTCGGTCGGCGACACGAGCGCCGCGCTCGCGGTCGTGGTCCTCGATGAGTCGGCGCTCCTCGGCGCGGACGCCGCCCTGCCGCTGCCCGAACGACTCCGCGACGCGCTCGACGCCGCGGCGACCGCCTTCGGCCCGAGCGTGCTCGGCGAGGCGACGATCGGAGACGCCTCGGCGCTCTTCGCGCACCCCGCCGCGCAGGTGTTCGACCTCGTCGACGAGGATGCCCGCGTGATCGGACGCCTCGCCGTGCGCGTGTCGCACCCCGCGGCGGCCTCGCCGCGCCGCCTGCAGCGCATCGCCGGCGTCGAGATGGAGCTGACCGTCGAGGTCGGTCGCACCCGCATGACCGTCCGCGACGTACTCGATCTCGAGCCCGGGCGCATCATCGAGCTCGACCGCTCGGCCGGCGCCCCCGCCGACGTCAAGCTCAACGGGCGGCTGATCGCCCATGGCGAGATCGTCGTCGTCGACCAGGACTACGCGGTGCGCATCACGCGCATCATCGAGAACGCGGAGGCCTGAGATCGACGATCTGCTGCTCGCGCTGCGCGTCGTCGTCTCCCTCGGCGTCGTGCTCGCGATCGTGTGGGTGCTGCAGCGTCGCTTCTCTCGCGGCAGCACTAACGGAGCACGCGCGAACCGCCCGCGAGGCCTCAAGTCGACACGTTCGGATGCCGTCGCCGACATCACCGTCGTCGCCAAGCGCGGCATCGGGCCGAAGGCCCAGGTCGCCGTGGTCGAGATCGATGGGGCCCGTTACGTGCTCGGCATCACCGAGGGCGGGGTGTCGATGCTCGACCGCATCGACCCGACGCCGGGCACCACGTCGGGGCCCCACGCGACAGCGGATGCCGCGCACGGCGACGACACGGCGCGCCCAGTCCTGCGGGATGTCGCGGACGACGCGCCCCTCGCACCGCCCGTGCCCCTGCTCCGTGCGCAGGCCCGCGCCGAACGCACTGCCCGCACCACCCGCCCGGCGACCATGACCGCGCGTGATGCCGCACAGGTGCTGCGCCGGGCCCTGGGCGCGTGATCTCCGGCGGCGCGCTCGGCGCGCTCGTGCTCGTCGCCGCCTCGACGCCCCCGCCGAACGGCGGCATCTCCGTTGACATCAACGGCATCGACGGCACACCCTCGTCGTCGGTCCTGACCCTCATCGGCATCACGCTGCTGTCGGTGGCCCCGGCACTGCTGCTCATGATGTCGTCGTTCACGAAGATCTTCGTGGTGCTCGCGATGACCCGGAACGCCCTCTCGCTGCCCACGATCCCGCCCAATCAGGTGCTCGCCGGCCTCGCCCTGTTCCTCACCCTCTTCGTGATGTGGCCGGTGCTGACCGAGATCAACACGGTCGCCGTTCAGCCCTACGTCGACGGCTCGATCACGTTTACCGATGCCGTGGGCGTCGGCGCCGACCCACTGCGCACCTGGATGCTGTCGTTCACGCGCGAGGAGGATCTCGCGCTCATGACCCGGTTCGCGGGCGCCGAGAACCCCGAGGACCCGGCGAGCGTCCCGATGATCACCCTCATCCCGGCGTTCATGATCTCGGAGCTGCGCGCGGCCTTCATCATCGGCTTCGTCATCTTCGTGCCGTTCCTCGTCATCGACCTCGTCGTCGCCGCAGCGCTGATGTCGATGGGCATGATGATGCTCCCGCCGGTGATGATCTCGCTTCCCTTCAAGATCCTGCTGTTCGTGCTCGTCGACGGGTGGGGACTCATCCTCCGCACCCTCATGGAGAGCTACGGAGCGGGCGGATGACCGGGGGTACGCGTGAACCCTGAGGCCGTCCTCGACATCGGCATGGAGGGCGTCGTGCTCGCCGCGAAGCTCGCCGCTCCGCTGCTCATCACGGCACTCGTGGTCGGCTTCGCCATCTCGCTCCTGCAGTCGATCACGCAGATCCAGGAGGTCACGCTCTCGTTCGTGCCGAAGGCCGTCGCCGTCGCGATCGCACTCGTCGTGTGCGGGCACTGGATGATCGCCGAGGCGATCGCCTTCACCCACACCATGTTCGACCGCATCCCGCACCTGCTCTCGGGCGGTTGAGATGCAGCTGCTCCTCGACTTCGCCTGGATCGAGGCCACCGGACTCGCCGCGGTCCGCACGACCGCCTTCGTCTTCACCGCCCCACCCTTCTCGTACGGCGCCTTCCCCGCGCGCATCAAGGCGATGGTCGCGATCGGCGTCGCCCTCGCTCTCAGCGGCACGGTGGCGCCGGGCTACCAGAGCCTCGGCACCGGCCCGTTCTTCCTCGCCCTGACCGCTCAGGTCGTCACGGGGGCGCTGCTCGGATTCCTCGTGATGACGTGCTTCGCCGTCGTGCAGTCGGCCGGCGGGCTGATCGACGTCTTCGGCGGCTTTCAGCTCGCGCAGGCCTTCGATCCGCAGATGAACGTCAACGGCGCCCAGTTCACGCGCCTGTTCCAGATGATCGCCCTCGCCCTGCTCTTCGCGAGCAACGGCTACCAGCTCATCCTCGCGGGGCTCGCCCGGAGCTTCACGGCGATCCCCGTCGATGGGGTCCTCGACCTCGCCCGCCCGGCCGAGCTGCTGGTCGACACCGCGTCGCAGCTGCTCGTCGCCGCGCTGCAGATCGCCGGTCCCCTGCTGCTCGTCCTCTTCCTCGCCGACATCGCGCTCGGGCTCGTCAGCCGCGTCGCCCCCGCCCTCAACGCGTTCGCGCTCGGCTTTCCCCTGAAGATCATCCTGACCTTCCTCCTCGCGGGAAGCGTCATCCTCGCCCTGCCCGCCGTCGTCGGGGCGCTCACCGACCAGGCGACCGGGCTGCTGATCGGCGGAACCCGATGAACGGCGGCGCGTCATGAGCAGCGACAGCGGGGAACGCACCGAGCAGGCCAGCCGCCGGCAGCTGCGCGAGGCACACCGCAAGGGCAAGCTGTCGCGCAGCCAGGACCTGTCCGCCTGGCTCGCGATCGGCACGGTCGCGCTGGTCCTCCCCGCCATGATCGGAGCGGGTGCGGATGCCGGGGCCGCGCAGTTCGTCGAGATCGCCGCCGTGATCCGCCACCCCGACCCCGAGCACGCCGTCGCCGTCCTGTCGTCGGCCCTCGGCAGCATCCCGGCCATCCTGGGCACGGCGCTGCTGGCCGTCGCGATCGTCGCGATCGTCGGGTCGGTCGCCCAGGGCGGCATCCATCTGCGCGGCGTGCCGGCGCGCTTCGAGCAGTTCAACGTGCTGAACGGCGTCAAACGGCTGTTCGGCGTGCAGGCGCTGTGGGAGGGCGCGAAGGCGCTGCTCAAGACCGCCGCGATCGGCCTCGCCCTGTGGTTCGTCGTCGCCGGGCTCATGCCCGTGCTGACGATGAGCGGCGCCCACCCGATCACCCGGCTGCTCGAGATCGCCTCGAACGTCGTAACCGCGCTGCTCATCACCGCGGTCGCCGTCGGCGTGCTGCTGGCCGCGATCGACGTCCTCGTCGTCATGCGGCGCAACCGCAAGCACACCCGCGTCACCAAGAAGGAAGCGCGCGACGAGCACAAGAACTCCGAGGGCGACCCGCTCATCCGCAGCCAACGCCGCGCCCGGCAGATGGCGATGAGCCGCAACCGCATGATCGCCGCCGTCGGAGATGCGGATGTCGTGCTCGTGAACCCCACGCACATCGCCGTCGCCCTGCGCTACGAGCCGGGCAAGTCGGCGCCGCGCGTCGTCGCGAAGGGGCAGGGCCTCATCGCCGAGCGCATCCGCGAGCGGGCGCACGAGGCCGGCGTCCCGCTCGTCCGCGACATCCCGCTCGCCCGTGCCCTGCACGGGGCGTGCGAACTCGGCCAGGAGATCCCCGGCGATCTCTACACCGCCGTCGCCCGCGTGCTCGTCTTCGTCGACGGGCTCAAGCGCCGCGGCGCGGCGCGCGGCGTCCACACCGTTCCCGAGAGGAAGGCACCCCGATGAACATCCTGAGAAGGTCGCTCGTGCCGATCGGGGTCGTCGGCATCATCATGCTGCTGATCGTGCCGGTGCCGCCGCCGATCCTCGACGTCCTGATCATCACCAACATCCTGTTCGCCCTGCTCATCCTGCTGACGGCGATGTTCGTGAAGCGGCCGCTCGATTTCGCGGTCTTCCCCTCGCTGCTGCTGGTGGCGACGCTGTTCCGGCTCGGCCTGAACGTCGCCTCGACGAAGCTCGTGCTGGGCGAGGCGCACGCGGGGCAGGTCATCGACGCGTTCGCCGCGATCGCCGTGGGCGGATCGCTCGTCATCGGCATCGTGGTGTTCCTGATCCTCATCGTCATCCAGTTCGTCGTCGTGACGAAGGGCGCCGAGCGCGTCGCCGAGGTGGGCGCCCGGTTCACCCTCGACGCCATGCCCGGCAAGCAGATGGCGATCGACGCCGACCTCAACGCCGGCCTCATCAGCGACGCCGAAGCGCGGCGCCGGCGCGCCGAGATCGCGGCGGAGGCCGACTTCTACGGCGCGATGGACGGCGCCTCGAAGTTCGTCAAGGGCGACGCGATCGCCGGACTCGTCATCATCATCATCAACCTCGTCGGCGGCGTCGCGATCGGCATGCTCTCGAAGGGCATGGAGGCGGGAGAGGCCCTCAACACCTACGCCCTCCTGACGATCGGCGACGGCCTCGTCACGCAGATCCCCGCGCTGCTGATGGCGGTCGCGACGGGCATGATCGTCACCCGCTCGGGAGCGGAGTCCGACATGGGCACGGCCGCGGCGGCGCAGCTGACGCAGTCGCGCAACGCCCTGTCGATCGCGGGCGGCGCCGCGATCGTGATGTCGTTCATCCCCGGGATGCCGATGCTGCCGTTCCTCGTCATCGGCGCCACCCTGCTGCTCATCGCACAGCGGGTCGGCCGGCGCGAGCAGACGCAGGCGGACGAGGACGCCCCCGCCGTCGACCCGCGCGGCGCCGTCGACACCCCCGAGGAGCTGGCCGAGCGGATGCGGGTCCACGCGCTCGAGATCCTGCTCGCTCCCGACATCGTCGACCTCGTCACCGGCGGTCCCGACGACCTGCTCGGACGCGTGCGGTCGCTGCGGCGCAAGACCGCGCTCGAGCTCGGACTCATCGTTCCGCCCGTGCGCACGCGCGACAGCATCGAGCTGCCGCCCTCGACCTACGTCATCCGGGTCGCCGGGGTCGAGGCGGGTCGCGGCGTCGCGCCCCGGGCTTCGCTCCTCGCGCTCGGGTCGGGCCTCGAGACCCTGCCCGGGCGGGCGTCGCCCGACCCCGTGTTCGGCATCGACGGGAAGTGGGTTCCCCTCGAGATGCGGCACAGCGCCGAGCTCGCCGGAGCGACCGTCGTCGACCGCGCGAGCGTCATCATCACCCACCTGTCCGCGGTCATCCAGGCCCACGCCGCCCGGCTGCTCAGCCGAGAGGACGTGCGTCAGCTCACCGAGACGCTGCGCCAGTCCAGCCCGGCAGCGGTCGAGGAGCTCACGCCGGCGCTGCTCTCGCTGGCGGAGGTGCAGCGCGTGCTGCAGGGCCTGCTCGCCGAACGCATCCCGATCAACGACCTCTCGCGGATCTACGAGGCGCTCGCGCTGCGCGCCAAGACGACGACCGACCCCGACGCCCTGATCGAGGCGGCACGTCTCGCGCTCGGTCCCGCCGTGGCGACGCGCTTCGCCGAACAGGGGCGGCTACGCATCGTCATGATCGACCCCCTGCTCGAGCAGTCGATGCTCGAGGCGATGCGACCGAGCGAGGACGGTCCGCACATCGCCCTGGACCCGCACCGGCTCGAGGCGGTCGTGGCCTCGGCTCGCGCCGCCCTCGAGGCGGCCGGCCCGGGCCCCGAGCCTGTGCTCGTGTGTGCGCCGTCGCTGCGTTCCGCCGTACGGCGCCTCATCTCGTCGCAGACCGACGGGCTGCCGGTGCTGTCGTACACCGAGGCGACGGCCGGGGGCCTGGCGATCGACACGGTGGGCGTCGTCCGAGACACGATCGGCGACGCGCATGCCATCACGCCCGCGTGAGACTCGCGTCGAGCGCGCGGGGCGGGCACGGCTTCCGGAAAGTAGGGTGATCGAGTGCTGGTGTTGACGAGACGAGTCGGTGAGAAGGTGCTCATCGGCGACGACATCGAGCTCACGGTGCTCGAGGTCAAGGGCGACAGCGTCCGGCTCGGCATCGAAGCGCCGCGGTCGACCCGCATCCAGCGCGCCGAGATCGTGGCGGCCGTCGAGACCGAGAACGTCTCGGCCGCCCGCACGTCCGCAGACGAGCAGGCGGCGCTCCTGAACGCACTCGTCCGCCGCCAGGGCGGGGCCCCGACGGCGGACGGAGAGGGATGACGGCGGCGGGTCAGCCCGCGAGGGCGCCCGAGATCTCGTCGATGTTCTGCTGCATCCAGCCGACGTAGTCGACGCCGTCGGGCATGAGCTCGGTGAACTCGAGCACGGGGATGTTCAGCTCTCCGGCGACCTTCGTGATCTCCGTGGTCTCAGCGCCGCCCGTCTGCGCGTTGACGATCACGATGCGCACCTCGCCCGAACGCAGGATCTGCTGCGCCTCGAGGAGGGTCGCGGGAGGCACGTCCTGCCCCTCTTCGACGGCTTCGCTGAACGCCTCCGGAGTCGCGTTCTCCAGACCCGCCGCCGCGGCGAGGTACAGCGGCACCGGCTCGGTCACGAAGATCTTCTCGCCCTGGTGCGCCGCCGAGATGGTGTCGAGGGATGTCTCGAGGCCGTCGATCCGCTCGATGAGCGCCTTCGCGTTCGCCTCGAACGTGTCGGCCTGGGCCGCGTCGAGCTCACCGAGCTCGTGCGCGATGTCTTCGACGAGGTGAGCGATCGTGTGCGGGTCGTACCAGACGTGCTCGTTGAAGCCCTCGATGTGATCGTGACCCTCATGGTCGTGCTCGTGGTCGTGCTCGGCCTCGGCGCTCTCGTCCGCGGCGTGCTCATCCGCGGCGTGCTCGTCGGCGTGGCCCTCGGCGCCGGGGTAGTCGTGCGAGAACTCGACCGCCGTGAGCACCGGTGCCGTGCTGCCGCTCGACTCGACGAGCCCGTCGAGGAACGAGTCGTAGCCCCCGCCGTTCTCGATGATGAGGTCGGCCTGCGACACCGTCAGCTGGTCGCGCGCCGACGCCTCGTACGAGTGCGGGTCCTGCGCGAGCGAGGTCACGATCGAGGTCACCTCGACGGCGTCGCCGCCCACCTCGGCGGCCAGTGAGCCGTACACGTTGGTCGAGGCGACGACGCTGATCTTGCCGTCGTCCGAACCGCTCGCGGCCGGCGACGAGGTGCCGGCGCAGCCGGCGAGAGCGAGGGATGCCGCTGCCACGAGCGCGGCGGCAGGGAGGAGTCGACGGGTCATGCCGTCGATTGTACGTTACTGATAATCGTTCTCCGTACACGTCCGCTGGGAGGCCACCTTTCGGCGGACCGAAGGATTCGCTCGCCCGAAATGCTGTCAATCAGGGCTTTTCGTCATTTTCGACGGCCTGCGGCTGGCAAGCTCGAGAGCGGCCGATCTCCGTTCGACGGTGCCCGGGACGATCGCCCGCCATCCCGTCATCCCGCTTCGAGGAGGAGCCATGTCGCCCTGGGCGCTCTTCATCCTGGCCGTCGGCGTCTCGGCCGACGCCTTCGCCGTGGCTCTCGGGAAAGGCCTGCAGCTGCGGGCTCACGTCGTGCGCGGCGCACTCCTCATCGCCGGCGCCTTCGGCCTCGCGCAGGCGGTGATGCCGCTGATCGGCTGGCTGCTCGGCAGCACCTTCGCGGAGGCCATCGCCCCGTTCGACCACTGGATCGCCTTCGTCCTGCTCGCCGCCATCGGCGCGAAGATGCTGTGGGAGGCGTTCCGTCCCGACGATGACGACGCGGACGCGGCATCCGGCCTGTCGGCGCGCGAGATCATCCTGCTCGCTCTCGCGACGAGCATCGACGCCCTCGCCGTCGGGCTGTCCTTCGCCTTCCTCGACGTGCCGCTGTGGATCGCGGTCGTCTCGATCGGCCTCGTCACGTTCGCCCTGTCGTTCGTCGCCGTGCTGATCGGCCACCGCATCGGCACGCGGTGGCGCAAGCCCGCCGAGATCATCGGCGGCATCGTCCTCATCGGCATCGGCACCCAGATCCTCATCGAGCACCTGGTCGCCGGCTGACGGCCGGCCGTCGCGCGGGTCAGTCCGCGAGCTTCGCCTTGACGTATGCCACGACGGCGTTCGCGTGACCATGGCCCAGGCCGTGCTCGGTCTTGAGCGACTCGACGACCTGCATATGCGACCGGCCCTCGCCGAGCTGGTCCGCCGCGATGTCGAGCCAATGCTGGACCGGCAGGCCGTACGTCTTCTCGATACTCGGAAAGTACGACGCCGGCCCCTTCGGCTTGTTCGCGGGGTCGATGTCCGGAGCCGAAACGCGACGCTCACTCATGGGCCCGAGGCTACTCCCCCGCCCGGCGTCGAGAACGCACCGTCGCCGCGAGGGCGCACCGTCGAGGGTGCGTGTTCGCGACGACGGTGCGTTCTCGCACCCGCCCTGCGAGGACGCACCGCAGAGGGTACGCTAACCGGCGATAAGCTCAGCCCCGTGAGGGAGTTCTGGGACTCGGTGGCTGTATTCTTCGGATACGACCGATGGGAGTGGGGAACCGCCGCCGACTGGGTTGGAGCCGTCGGCACGGCCGGTGCGTTTCTATTCGGTTTCCTCATCTTCGCTCGGGACAAGCAGCGCCAGACCCGGGAGCTCGCGGACCGTTTCGCCACGTGGTTGGAAGAGGACGGCGAGACCGGCACGAAAACTCTCCACGCGCACAATGGCGCTGACCTCCCGGTCGTTAACGCGACGGCGGTGCTCCATCGTGCCGGCGCCCTCCACCGACGGGACGTGCCCGAGACCGCGCGGTCTATCAAAGCCGGCAGCTCCGCATCTATCGCGTTGCGCGGGAAAGACGCGGAAGCGACAAGGGTCTACATACAGTTCACGGACGGTGCCAGTCGCCGTTGGACCCGGGATCTTCTCACCGGTGGATACCTCAGCAAGTTCCAGCGGTGGCATCTCATCGGCCGACACCACCGGATCTAGTCGTTCGGTGCGCTCCCGTCCTCGTTGTCGATAAGCCCATAGGGCGGTCGCGATGGGTCTCCGGAGTAGCGAACGACGATGTTGCTATCGGCCCCCGCCGGCGGACCGTTGTCCACCATGACAATCTGCGCCGTGGGGTTTTTCTTCAACCAGACGTTCACGTGCTTATAGATATTCGATGCGATATTCACGCGCGCAGCGACAAGTTCGTCCGCTAGCTCCGCGTCAGCGTCCTGGGAAGGATTGTCGGGAAGGAGGTTCTGTTGCGGACTGTCGATCAGCAGGAAGCCCGGGTGGCCGCTCCCTTCCTCGACGGCGAGTTCGAACATACAAAGCGTCCACGCAAGAGCGATTAGAGTCATCGCGCCAGACGAGCCGACCTTGTCGTACCTCCGGCCCCGAACGTGCGGGACTAGGTTGCGCTCGATGTGAACCAGGTCAAGCTTCGGAAACTGAAAGTCTCGCAGGATGGCTTCCATGCGTGCGCCCAGGCGTGCGATGACGACGTCTCGGGGCGTGCTGGTGGCTGCATGCTTCCGTTGACGGTCCTTCTCCCCTGCCAGGTGCGCCTGAATGCGGCGATGCTCCCGCTCGATCTCCGCGTACTGTTCCATGACCCTCTCCGACTGCTTCAGTACGCGGATTGAGGACATGAGTTCCGTCTGCTTCTGCGATAGCTGGTCACGCGCGGCGAGGAACGGTGACACCGCGCCCCTGGTCGCGTTGTCGATAGCCGATTGGCGCTCCCGCACGACTCCGTGCGCGTGAGAAATTTCTCCCTCGAGCTTCGTGGCCTCGTGGCGGACTTCGTGGCTGAACTCCTTCAGCTGATTGAGGCGCCGAGTCAAACTCCGCCGTTCAGAAGCTAGGTCTACCTGGGGTGATTCGACCAGTTCGGCCTGCGACGTGCCGAGCGCCGGGGTCACGGTCTCATCGCACAAAGTGCATTGGCCAGCGATGAGTTCAACGCGCTTGGACAGCGTGGACTGGCACGCGGGGCATGTGGTGACTGTGAGGGAGTCGAACAAGGTCAAAGACTCGTCCAACAACTCCAACCGTCGGAGTTCATCCGCGTACTGTGCTCGCAGAGGCGCTAAGCGGCGCAGGAGAGTTTCCCGGTCGCGCAACCTTGTGGACAACTCATTTACGTCATTGACGGCCTGCTCGTAGTCTTTTCGTAGCTCCTCCGCGAAGCTCGATTCCGTTCGGAGGTGCGCGTCTGCGGTACGGCGCCGCGCCACCACCTGAGCGAGTTCCGCGTTCAACTCGTCCTTCTTGGCCGTGATCTGCTCCAGCGAGTCAAAATCGGCGTCATCCAGGAAGCGTCGCAGGGTGACGAGGCTCGTCCGCAGTTCCCGTTCTTGTGATGAGAGTTCATCAATCCGTCTATTGCGAGCGGACGCCTCGTCGTCGGTCGCTCCAAATAGCAGGTCGACCACCTGGTTGAGTTTGATAGACCGGTGCACGTTGCTTTCGAGTGCGAGGTCACCAAACCCCATGCGTCGGTTCGATAGGAACCATAGTGGTCGCAGGTCGAGGAAGCTCAGAACGCTCGTCTTCGACTCTTCTTGTGTCGGCGCTTGCTTCAAATGCAGTCCGCTCAGACCACACGCCCTCAACAGCCACTGTGACAGGGACTCGGGGTCCGCGGGGTCCGCGGCCAAGGGACGCAGGGGCACCTCGGACATGTCGTCGAAGGCACCGCCGTATAGCCAAGCCTTGGTGGAGCTGGGACCCAGAGGCCTGTCGATCACGTAGCCGATGTACCGCGGGGCATCCCCGTCGGTGGTCTCTGTGTCGAGAACGTCAATGGCCAGCTGCGCGGTGCGTACGTTCGCCATCACTTCCTCGTGCTCCGGGTGACCTTTGGCGCCCAGACACCAGTCGACGAACTCCAGAGCTGTGGTCTTGCCGGTTGCGATCTGGCCGGCGATGACACTGAGGTTCCGCGGACCTGGAGCCTCCGAGAAGTTGATTTCGTAGTCGCGTCTTGCCCCCACCAGCCGCAGTTTGCGGAGCCGCAGGGGTACGGGCTTACTCATTGGTCTCCATCCACAATGGGAACGATTCTGTTACGAGTTCGCCGGCGAGGTTCGTGTCGACGAGGTCGAAAAGTATTGGGTCAGCTTGCAACCATTGCTCGAGCTTCTTATAGAGGCCTTGGGGAGTGAGTTTCGCGACTTCTTTGACGATGAGTGTCGCACTTTGCCTGTACGCGTCGGCATAAACCGACACCAGTTCCCCAGCGGCACGTTTCCCTTCGGGTGTTATCGAGATCGTCCTGAATCCGTCCACGATGCGGACATCGGCGAGCGCTGTGGCGACGAGGAAGGCGAGGTCGGTAGAGATGCGGCCGCGGCGGGACGCGAACCGCTGGCCCGGCGACGCGTAGGACACGGAATGCATGCCGAACCCTAGAAGTTGCAGTTCCTCGCCACGGTCTGATTCGGGGTCGAACACGAGAAATGGGTTGGCGGCGAGGAAGTCGACAGCGGCGACCTTCTCCAAGTCGAGCGAGCGCCCGAGGCTCTCCGCCGCGTCCAGCGCCAACAGCAGTTGAGCGAACCGGAACTGTCGGTACGACTCCGGGCGCAGGTGGAAATGCACGGGAGATGCCGGGTCAGGCGCTGCCACTAGTTCCTCCTGTCGCGGCGACACCGAGCGGACTTGTCGTCCTCTCCTCGTTGTGCGTTGTTACGACGCTCCGCCAATCGCGAACCCACCCGGCCCTACCTGCCTCAACCGTCTGGTGCATGATGCCGACGCCGTGAATGGTCGATGCGCGCATACGGGCGCTGTAGTCCGCCCTATCTTCATGAATGAGGTCGGAGACCGCCTTCACCACACCAGGGAGCACGTTCTCATCTGAGGCGAGGCACGCCTCATTGAACACATCGGCCCATGTCGCATGCACTTGCATCCGCCATTCGCGCAAGAGTTCCTGTTCCGCGGGGACGCTCTTGTCGGATACTTCCCGGTTCAGGATCTCCGCGTTGAAAAACGCGGCCTTCGCTGGCCCCGTCTCGCTCACCTTTGCTTCCTTGAGTTGACGAACGAAAAGTGTGTTTTCATACTTCGCTTCATCATCGAGTTCCTGAACCGTCCGGGGTGCTGCGGCGAGAATCGAGCTGAGGTGCTCGCGTCGAATGGTCTCCCCTTCGCGACTGAGGAGGTGCCGGCGAATGGTGCTCGCGGTCCACAGGACGATGGTCACTCCTGTTTCCTTCTTGGTCGCTCTCGCCCACGCGTGCCATCGCTTCAGATCTGGGACTCCGAGCTCGGCCGGAAGAGCCAGGGTCCACCACTTGATCTGATACCCCCAGGAACCAGCAGCGCTCAGGGCTCGCCGGAACAGGCCGTCGACTTTCGCTCGGGTCTTGGTCGTGAAGTCGTTGATGTCGACGCCTGCCTGCCAGACGCGTATTCGGTCTCCACTGCCGAACTCGCCGGCGTACACCCCGCTTCCCCAAGTGGCGTCGTCGACGACGATGTCCTGAACATCTCGGTGGACGATACCGACCACGTCTCTGACGAGCGCCGTGAGACGCTCGCTGGCACGCTCGGCGTCCGTGTCAGCACGCAGTGCCTCGAATACGGCGGTCGGATCCGGTAACGGCCCGATCATTCGTTTCCCCCTGCTGTGGCCGCCCCGCGGCGGCCTCTTCGGATGATAGCGGGAGATATGACCGACCAGTCTTTAGTGCGGCAGGAGGACCACACCCAAGGCCCTGGTCAGCGCTAGTGGAGCTGAGTCCCGACCCGATAGTGCGACGATCTGGCCAGGACTTATTCAGCAGGATCTTGCGAGTTGTCCCGTCGTCGATGCCGGCCGCGTGCGCAATCTCGCGATCCGAGCGTTCGCCCATCACAGCCTTCAGGTTCAAACCGAACCGGCCCGCGGCCTCACCGACGGGATCTGTCGACGGGCCGTCCAGCGATCACGAAGACAGCGTGGCGGGCGTTGCCCGAGCTTCCTCACTTGCCATCTCGCAGCCTCCGACCCGCCAGCCCTGCGTCCACCGGGATCAACTAAGTCGTTGGGGGATCACCTTCGTTCGAGCGGTTCAACTTCGGTTGGAGAACAAGCGACCTTGAAGCCGTCCAATACGTCACTCGAGCAGCAGCGCGGGCTCCTCGAGCACGGAGGCCACGTCGGCGATGAACCGGCTCATGCCGTCGCCGTCGACGACGCGGTGGTCGAACGAGCCCGACACGGTCGTCACGTAGCGGGGACGCACCTCGCCGTCGACGACCCACGGCTTCTGCCGGATGGTTCCCATCGCGACGATGCCCGACTCGCCGGGGTTGATGATCGGGGTACCGGCATCCATGCCGAACACGCCGATGTTCGTGATCGTGATCGTGCCGCCCTGCTGCTCGGCGGGCGCGGTCTTGCCCTCGCGGGCAGTGAGGGTCAGCTTCTCGAGAGCGCGGGCCAGGCCGCGCATGTTGAGGTCCTGCGCGTCCTTGATGTTCGGCACGAGAAGGCCGCGCGGGGTCGCGGCGGCGATGCCGAGGTTGACGTAGTGGCGTACCCGGATCTCGGCGCCGTTCTCGGTCTCGACCCACGCGGCGTTCACCATCGGCGTCCGGCGCACCGCCCACACGACCGCGCGTGCCATGATCAGCAGCGGCGAGACCTTGATGTCGGCGAAGTCGGGCGACGCCTTCATCCGCTTGACGACCTCCATCGTGCGGGTCGCGTCGACGTCGGTCCACACCGACACGTGCGGTGCGGTGTGCGCGGAGTCGACCATGTGCTTGGCGGTGACCTTCCGGACACCCTTGACGGGGATCGTCTCCTCGCGGTCGTCGGCCGGCCCGGCCGAGATGACGGCCGGCGGGACGGGGATCGTCTGCTCGCGCACCTCGGATCGGGCCGGCGTCTGCAGGTTCCGGAAGACGGATGCCTGCGACGCGTGGTTCACGACGTCCTCGCGCGTCACCTCGCCCGCGGCGCCCGACGGCGTGACCGAGGCGAGATCGACGCCGAGGTCGCGTGCCAGCTTTCGGATCGGGGGCTTCGCCACGACGCCCACGGCCGCGCGCACGGGGGGCTCGGCGGGCTTGCGGCGGCGCGACTGCACCTGTCCGGCTCCGCCGTATCCGACGAGCACCGACCCGTTCTCCTCCGACGCGTCGCCGGCTGCCGCAGGCTTCTCGGCAGCGACGGCCGGGCTGCTCGCGGCATCCGCTCCTCCGGACCCACCCCCCGGGGCGATCGTGATGATCGCGGCCCCGACCTCGACGGTCGTCCCCTCGTCGACGAGCAGCTCGCCGACGGTTCCCGAGAACGGCGACGGCAGCTCGACGAGCGACTTCGCGGTCTCGATCTCGACGAGGACGTCGTTGACCGCGACCTCGTCGCCCGCGGCCACGCGCCACTGCACGATCTCGGCCTCGGTGAGGCCTTCGCCGACGTCCGGCAGGTGGAAGGTCTGGGTGCTCATGAGGGAATCCTCTCGCAGGCGCGTCGGATGGTCAGTAGGCGAGGGCGCGGTCGACGGCCTCGAGGATGCGGTCGGCGTCGGGCAGGTAGGCGCCCTCGAGCTTCGCCGCCGGGAACGGGACATCGAAGCCCGACACCCGCAGCACGGGAGCCTCGAGCGAGAAGAACGCCTGCTCCGTGACGGTCGCGGCGATCTCGGACCCCAGCGAGGTGAAGCCGGGGGCCTCCTGCCCGTAGACCATCCGCCCCGTGCGGCGCACCGACTCGACGATCGGGCCGTAGTCGACCGGCGACAGCGACCGCAGGTCGACGACCTCGCACGACACGCCCTCGCTCTCGGCGAGCGCGGCGGCCTGCAGCAGCACGTTCACCATCGCGCCGTGCCCGACGAGCGTGACGTCGGTGCCCCGCCGGACCACGCGCGAGGCGTGCAGCGGCAGTGCGCGTGCGGTGAGGTCGACCTCGCCCTTGGACCAGTAGCGCGACTTGGGCTCGAGGAACACGATCGGGTCGTTCGAGGCGATGGCGTCCTGGATCATCCAGTAGGCATCGTTCGGCGTCGACGGCGACACGACCCGCAGGCCCGCGGTGTGCGTGAAGTACGCCTCGGGGCTCTCCTGATGGTGCTCGACCGCGCCGATGTGGCCGCCGTAGGGAATGCGGATGACGACGGGGAACGTCATCCGTCCGTCGTGCCGGTTGGTGAGCTTCGCGAGCTGCGTCGTGATCTGGTCGAAGGCGGGGAAGACGAACCCGTCGAACTGGATCTCGCACACCGGGCGGAAGCCCGCCATCGCGAGGCCGATCGCGGTGCCGACGATGCCCGACTCGGCGAGGGGGGTGTCGAGCACGCGGCGGTCGCCGAACTCCGCCTGCAGCCCCTCCGTGACGCGGAACACGCCGCCGAGGCGGCCGATGTCCTCGCCCATCATGAGGACGTGGTCGTCCTGCTGCATCGCGGCGCGCATGCCCGCGTTGAGCGCCTTGCTGAACGGCAGCGTCTCGACGCTCATGCGCGTCCCTCCTCGAAGGATGCCTCGTAGTCGGCGAGCCACTTCCGCTGCCGGTCGATGAGCGGATGCTGCTCGCTGTAGACGTGCGCGAACATGCTGTCGGCCTCGGGAGCGGTGAGCTGGTTCGTGCGGACCCGGACGTCGTCGGCGTAGGCGGCGGCCGCGGCATCCACGTCGTCGAAGAAGGATGCCGACGCGCCGCGGCCCTCGAGATAGGCGCGCATGCGGGCGATCGGGTCGCGCTGCGCCCAGAAGGCCTCTTCGTCGCTCGTGCGGTACTTCGTCGGGTCGTCGCTCGTCGTGTGCGCACCCATGCGGTAGGTCAGCGCTTCGATCGCGCGCGGCCCCTCGCCGGAACGGGCCTCGTCGAGGGCGAGCTTGGTGACGGCGTAGCTGGCGAGCACGTCGTTGCCGTCGACGCGGATCGACGGCATCCCGTATCCGGCGCCGCGCCGCACGAGCGGGACTTTGGACTGCGTCGAGACGGGCACCGAGATCGCCCAGTGGTTGTTCTGCAGGAAGAAGACCTGCGGGGTGTTGTAGCTCGTGGCGAAGACCATCGCCTCGTGCACGTCGCCCTGGCTCGACGCGCCGTCGCCGTAGTAGACGATGACCGCTTCGTCGCGCTCGGGGTCGCCCGTGCCGGTGCGTCCGTCGAAGACCATGCCCATGCCGTAGCCGGATGCGTGCAGCGTCTGCGAGCCGAGCACCAGCGTGTAGATGTGGGTGTTGCCGTTCTTGGGGTCCGTCGGGTCCCACCCGCCGTGCGTGAGGCCGCGCATGAGCCGGATGATGTCGATCGGATCGACGCCGCGGATCGTGCACACGACGTGCTCGCGGTACGACGGGAAGAGGTGGTCCTGGGGTCGGGCCGCACGCGCGGAGCCGACCTGAGCGCCCTCCTGCCCGAAGGACGGCGGCCAGAGGGCGAGCTGCCCCTGGCGCTGCAGGTTCGTCGCCTGGCGGTCGAAGGCCCGCACCGTCACCATGTCGCGGTAGAACGTTTCGAGCTCGGACTCGGAGAGCGCCTCGATCACCGGCAGGTAGCGTTCGGCTTCGGGCGACGGGTCGAGTGAGCCGTCGGCCGCGAGGACGCGGACGAGAGCGGGATCGAGTTCTGCGTCGGTCACCCTCCCACGCTAACGCCCCCGGTATGGCCCCATCTGCATGCGGTCGACAACGGATGCCGCGATTCGCGGTGGGCGCGGTACAAGCCAGGCGGGTCGGGCGGGCGGGGCCCGGATGCAAGGGATCGTGGCCGACACCCCGGGCGGGCGGCATCCCCACCGGGGTGTCGTGACAGATACCTTGCATCGCGGTTCGTCGAACGGAAGGGCCGGGATGCCGCGGGCCGACGGGTTAAGGGGCGGTGAGAGGATCGGCGGATGACGTCGTCCTTCGAGATCGTGACCCGCGCCGCGGTGCCGGCGGAGGCCTTGTTCGACGCATCGCGTGACATCGGGGCCCACGTCGCGTCGATGCGCGGCACCGGCGAGCGCGCGATCGATGGGGTGACGAGCGGCCTGATCGGGCTCGATGAGACGGTGACCTGGCGGGCGTGGCACTTCGGCATCCCGTTCCGGATGACGTCGCGGGTCACCGCGCTCGAGCGTCCGCACCGCTTCGTCGACGAGCAGATCGCCGGCCCGTTCCGCCTGTTCCGCCACGAGCACCTCTGCGTCGAGCGCGACGGGATGACGGTCATGACCGATCGGGTCACCCTCGCGTCGCCCGTCCTCGGCCGACTCGCCGAACGCCTCGTGCTGGTGCCCTATCTGCGCCGGCTCCTCACCCGGCGGGGCGAGCATCTCGCGACGACGCTGTCCGGCTGACCCGGGGCTCTGCGCACCCGCGTCGCGCGCGTGCCCCGTTGCAAGGGATCCTGACCGACACCCCGCCGCCACGGCATCCGGATCCGGGTGTCGCCGGCGGGGTCTTGCATCCGCGCACAGGCGCCCGGGGCGCGGGGTGGGATGCTGGTCGCATGAGCCTGCCGCACCGCGATGAGTGGGACGCCCGTCCGCGAGGCTTCCGTCGATTCGAGGGAACCGTGCGCGTGGGATCGGGGGATGCCGCGTGGCGGCAGGCCCGGGCCGACCTCCTGGCTTGGCGCGTCAAGACCCGCAGCGGATTCCGGGTGGTGCCCGACGTTCCTGCCGTGGTCGGCGGGCGGCACTGGCTCGAGGTCGGATGCGGGCCTCTCACACTCCGCGAGCCGGTCGAGGTCGTCGCATTCGTCGACGAGCCGGATCGAGTCGGGTACGTCTACCTCGCGCTGCCCGGCCACCCGCTCGAAGGCGAGGAGACGTTCCTCATCACCCGGCGCGGCGACGAGGTGCTCTTCACGCTGCGATCACTCTCGCGGCCGGCGCCGACCTCGTTCTGGCGGCTCGCTTATCCGGCGGTCCGCGTCGTGCAGGTGATCGTGCGAACGCGCTACCTCAGCGCCTTGAGCCGAGGCGGCCGTACCGGGCGTTAGCGAGCCGCGGCCCCGCCGCGCCGTTCAGCCGACGACGGATGCCGCGGCCGCGACGATCCGCTCGATCGACTCCTCCTCGCCGATCGAGATGCGCACTCCGTCGCCGGCGAACGCTCGCACGATCAGTCCGGCCGCATCGAAAGCCTCGGCGATCTCGAGGGCTCGCTCGCCCGCGGGCAGCCACACGAAGTTGCCCTGCGCGACCGGGATGTCCCACCCCGCCTCGCGCAACCGGTCGGCGAGCGCATCGCGTCGCACGGCGATGTGACGCACCCGCTCGAGCAGCTCGTCCTCGGCGTCGAGGCTCGCGAGCGCGGCTTCCTCAGCCTGGGCCGTGACCGAGAGCGGGATGCCGGTGCTGCGCGCCGCATCGAGGATGCGGTGGTCGCCGATGGCGTACCCGACGCGCAGTCCGGCAAGACCGTATGCCTTCGAGAACGTGCGCAGGACCACCACGTTGGCGTGGCCCGCGGCGAGCACGGCAGCGCCGGTCACGGCATCCGGATCGGTCACGAACTCGGCGTAGGCCTCGTCGAGGACGATGAGGACGTCGGAGCGAACGCGCGCCACGAACGCATCGAACGCCGCCTGGCTCACGACGGGACCGGTGGGGTTGTTGGGGCTGCAGACGATGATCATCCGCGTGCGGTCGGTGACGGCATCCGCCATCGCGTCGAGATCGTGCCCGGCGTCGGCGGTCAGCGGCACCGCGACGGCGGTTGCCCCGGCGACGGCGGCGAGCCCGGGATAGGCCTCGAACGATCGCCAGGCGAACATGATCTCGTCGCCCGGGCCGCTCGTCGCCGAGGCGAGCTGGTAGAGGATCGACACCGAACCGGCGGCGACGTGCACGCCGTCGGGCGCGACCGCGTAGCGATCCGCGAGCCGCGCGCGCAACCGGCCCGCCGAGGCGTCGGGGTAGCGGTTGAAGGTCGTCGCCGCGCGCACGGCCTCGACGACGCCGGGCAGCGGGTCGAACGGGTTCTCGTTGCTCGACAGCTTGAAGGCGTCGGCGGAGGCCTGACGGCCCTGGCGGTATGCGGGCAGCGCCGCGATCTCGGGTCGGATGCGCACGGGCAGGTCGGTCACGATGCGAGTCTACGGATGCCGCCACCTCCGCCGGATGACGGATCGAAGGCCCCGTGGGAGACTGTCGGCACTATGAGCCTCATCATCCGCCTGATCGTCAACGCCTTCGCGGTCTGGATCGTGACGCTGATCCCGGCGCTGGAGGTGTCGGTCGTGGCGTTCCCGCCGGGCGGCGACCTGCAGCTCGTCCTCACGCTGCTGCTGATCGCGCTCATCTTCGGACTCGTCAACGCGATCGTCGGCACCGTGTTGAAGGTGCTGGCGTTCCCGCTGTACATCCTCACCCTCGGGTTGATCTCGTTCGTCATCAACGGCTTCCTGCTGTGGCTCACCGGCTGGGTCACCTCGGGCTGGGACTGGGGCCTGCGCATCGGCGGCTTCTGGCTCGCGGTGCTCGCGGCCATCGTCATCGCGCTGATCAACTGGGTCGCCGGCATCCTGTTCCGTCCTCGTCGCGACCGCGACCGCGACCGCCGCTGACGCCCGCACGAGCGCACGCACGCGCCATCAGTCGGGCCTTCGCACGCGGTAGGTCGTGACCTCGGCGGGCTCGTCGCCCCCGAAGGCCGCGATGCGCTCCTGGATGTCATCGACGCGGGGATCGCCCGAGGCGTCGGCGAGAGCGGCGGTGTCGGCGTAGGCGTCCATCGAGTGGGCGCCGAGGGCGACGTCCGCCATGCCGGGCGGCGGATCGGCGACCCGTTCGACGACGACGCTGCCCGCCGCGCCGGCGCGATCGGGGTGACCGCCCGACTGCAGGGCCGGGACGAGATCGTCGGTGTGCCGCACCGTGACCTGCAGCGTGGCGTCGCCGGGATCCGCCTGCACGGGAGAGCCGAAGGTCACGTTGCCGACGACGCGGAAAGGTCCGCCCACGGTGAGCCGTGACGTGATCGCGCCGCCCTGCGAGTACCCGACGGCGAGCACGGCGTCTCCCGGCTGCGCGCCAGCGGCGCGGAGGGCGCTGACCACCGATTCATACGACGCCGAGCTGCGGCCCGCGTAGAGCTGCACGTTTGATGACATGTCGAAGGGCTCGCGGCCGCCGAACCCGAGCGGCGATCGGGTTCCCGCGACGTAGACGGCGAAGCGGCGCTCACTTCCGTCACCTCCGTAGCGCTCGACACGGATCTGGTCGTCTTCTTGAGGGATGCGAGCAGCGAGCGCAGCGAGCGTGGTCGGAGCCGCCCCCGCCACGGGCGCCGCTGATCGCGTGACCTCGACGAGCGGCGGCGACGCGTTCCCGCCCCGGTCGGGCGTCGCACGCCCCAGGCCCAGGGCGCCGAGCGCCGTCAACGCGAGGCCGCTGCCCGCGACGGCGGCCCCGCCCAGCAGCCCGAGCGGCACGACAGCGCCGCCGATCTGGCGCTGGAGCTCGCCGTGCCGCAGCAGCGGCCACGTCGCCAGTAGCAGGTCGGCGCGTGCGGCCGCCTCGGACGAACGCTCGCGCGCCTCGTCGATGCGCCGGTCGAGCGAATCCGTCACCCGCCGGTCACCGCCGGCAGCGGCCCGACGCGCCGCCTCGAGCTCGACGATGTCGTAGACGTCTGCGGCATCCCGCAGTTTTCCGGCGAGGGCGGATGCCTCGGCCGAGAGCTCGTCGAGGAGTCGTGCGAGGTCGGCGCCGAGCGCCGCCGCGGGCCACGCGGTCGCCTCGTGCGCGGCGAGCTCGCGCGTCGTGGTCTCGAAGGCGCGGCCCAGTCCACCGCAGCCCGTCGACAGGCTCACGAGCACGGCGGCCGCCATCCGGAGCCGCTCCGTGTCCACCGCGATGACCCCGCCATCGCGGATGTCGAGGGAGTCATCGCTCACGGGCCACCCATCACGAGGCGAGCCTGCACGTGGCGCAGTTCGTCGTCGAGGCGTTCGATTCGGGCGGAGGCGTCATCCGTTCGCGCGCGCCAGTCGGCGAGGCGGTCACGGTAGCCGCGGGCCGCGCGGGCGCGCCAGGCGGTGTCGTGGTCGAGGTCCGCCGCGCCGCGACGGATCGCGTCGAGCTCGTCGCGCAGAGCGGGGAGCCGTGCCCGCAACGACGCGATCATCTCGAGGGTCCGCGCTGCGGCGGACTCGCGTCCGAGACCGGAGGAGAGGGGACCGGAAGAGAGGACGAGAGGCGAGGTCATCCCGCCACGATGCCCGCCCGCGCGGACGCGGCATCCTCATTCGACGCCACCGGGGACGAGCGCGTGCGCCGATACGTCTGTGCAGGAAAGGCTCCATCCTCCAGAATGGGACGGTGACCCGACGCGCCGAGCCCTTCCGCGTCATGTTCGTCTGCACGGGGAACATCTGCCGCTCCCCCATGGCCGACGTGGTCTTCCGCTGGTTCATCGACCAGTCCGGGCTCGGCGACCGCGTCGTGTCGGCGAGCTCGGGAACGGGCGACTGGCACGTCGGCGAGCCCGCCGACGGACGCACGCTCGAGGCGCTCGAACGCCGCGGCTACGACGGGCGGGGGCATCGGGCCCGTCGCTTCACGCTGACGGATTTCGATCGCTCCGACCTGATCGTCGCGCTCGACCGGTCGCACGAGCGCGTGCTGTCGAACTGGGCGCGCACGACGGCCGACACCGACAAGCTCGGGTTGCTGATGTCGTTCGACGCGCAAGCGGGAGGCGATCTGGACGTCCCCGACCCCTACTACGGCGACGCCGGAATGTTCGACGAGGTGCTCGCTATGATCGAGAGCGCGAGCCGGGCGCTCTTCCGGCAGCTCGAACCCGCGATCCGCACCACGTCCTGAGCGCCCGTTCACACTGAATGGAGCCTCGTGACCTCTCTGCCCCCGCAGCCCCTGAGCCCGCTCGACGGCCGGTATGCCGCCGCCGTCGGATCCCTCGCCGACTACCTCTCGGAAGCCGGTCTCAACCGCGCCCGCGTCGAGGTGGAGGTCGAGTGGATCATCGCCCTCACCGACCGGAGCCTGTTCGGCAGCTCACCGCTCTCTGATGAGCAGAAAACCCAGCTCCGTGGGCTCTACCGCGACTTCGGTCAGGCCGAGATCGACTGGCTCGCCGCGAAGGAAGCCGTCACTCGCCATGACGTGAAGGCCGTCGAGTACCTCGTCCGCGACCGGCTGTCGGCCCTCGGCCTCGACGCGATCGCCGAGCTGACGCACTTCGCGTGCACGAGCGAGGACATCAACTCGGCCTCCTACGCCCTCACCGTCAAGCGCGCCGTCGAGAACGTCTGGCTGCCGAAGCTGCATGCCGTCATCGACGCACTGGGCGACCTCGCCCGCGAGCACCGCGACGCCCCGATGCTCTCGCGTACGCACGGCCAGCCCGCCACCCCCTCGACGATGGGCAAGGAGATCGCCGTGTTCGCATGGCGCCTCGCCCGCGTCGCGAAGCAGATCGAGGGCGGCGAGTACCTCGCGAAGTTCTCGGGCGCGACCGGCACCTGGTCCGCGCACCTCGCGGCCGAGCCCGACGTCGACTGGCCCGAGCTCTCGCGCTCGTTCATCGAGGGACTGGGCATCGACTTCAACGTCCTGACCACCCAGATCGAGTCGCACGACTGGCAGGTCGAGCTCTACGACCGGGTGCGGCACGCCGGCGGCATCCTGCACAACCTCGCCACTGACGTCTGGACCTACATCTCGCTCGGCTTCTTCGCGCAGATCCCCGTCGCCGGCGCGACCGGGTCGTCGACGATGCCGCACAAGATCAACCCCATCCGGTTCGAGAACGCCGAGGCGAACCTCGAGATCTCCGGCGGTCTGTTCTCGACGCTCGCGCAGACGCTCGTCACGAGCCGGATGCAGCGCGACCTGACCGACTCGACGACGCAGCGCAACATCGGCGTCGCCTTCGGCCACTCGCTGCTCGCCCTCGACAACCTGCAGCGCGGGCTCACCGAGATCTCGCTGTCGCGCGACGTGCTGCTCGCCGATCTCGACGCCAACTGGGAGGTGCTGGCCGAGGCGATCCAGACCGTCGTCCGCGCCGAGATCGCCGCCGGTCGCTCGCGGATCACCGACCCGTACGCGCTCCTCAAGGACCTGACCCGCGGTCGCCGCGTCGGCGGACCGGAGCTCGCCGAGTTCGTGCGCGGCCTCGACATCGGCGATGCCGCCAAGGAGCGCCTGCTCGCCCTGACCCCCGCCGGCTACGCCGGCCTCGCCGACGACCTGGTCTCACGCCTCGGTTGACGCCGAAAACGCACCGCCCCGCCGAGCACGCTCGGGGGGCGGTGCGTTTTCGTGTGAACGGTACGCGCTCGGCGGCTGAATCAGCGCCGGGGCGACGAGCCGGACGCCGAGTCGTCGGGGGTCTCCGACTCGTCGGGGTACAGCACGGGGCGGTCGACGCGCTTGCTCACCTGAGCAGGATCGACGGCGAGCATCAGCAGCGCGATGATCACGAGCGTCGCGATGAAGGCGATCCCCGCCACGATCAGGGCGACGACCACGGCACGCTCGACGGACTCGCGCGGGAGCGCCTGGAACGCGCCCATCGACACGAGGGTGATGACACCCGAGAAGATCGCCGCGACGAACGCGAGGCCCAGCAGCTGGACCGGACGCATGATCTCGCGGCGGGTGGGGTGTTCGCCGCTCACGATGCGACCTCCGGATCGGACGAGGGGGATGACGGGACGGATGCCGCGGGCGCGAGCTCCTCGCGCCGCGGCGAGAAGCCGGCGATTCCGAGGAAGACCGCCACGATCGCGGCGTAGCCGCCGAACAGCCCGACGCCGATGGTGATGCCGGTGAGCGTGAAGGCGCCGGCCTCCTCGATGACGTAATCGAGGCGGTAGGCCGGGTTGACCAGCAGCAGGCCGACCACCAGCAGGAGGGTGATCGCACCGATGAGCACCTCGTCGCGCGCGGCCGGAGCTCCGGAGCGGCGACCGCGGATGCCGCCGATCAGCTCTATGGCCCCCGTGATCGCGGCCCACGAGATGACGATGACGAAGAAGCCGGTCGTCGTCCGCAACGGCGGGATGCCAGCGAGGATCGCGGCGACGAGGGTGACCGCCCCGAGGGCGATCGGCAGCGCACGCCGGCCCGCGCGGCGCGTCAGCCACGCTCCGACGAAGAAGACGATCGCCGTCGCGGTGGCGAACCCGCCGAACACCGACATGCCCACGGCGGCGGAGTGATCGGGCGAGAACGTGATCATGACGGCGGCGACGGCCGCGAAAAGGGCGCGCGCGAGCTGGACATGCCGCACCTCGAAGGTGCGGGCGGCGGATGCTGCAGACACGGCGGACTCTCGCGTTTCAGAACGGGATGCCCCCGATTCTACGCGTCCGCCCCGAGAGAGCGCCCGTCAGCGGCATCCCGTCGGGAATCCTGTCGGCCGCCCCGGCGTTTGTCCTGCGCATGAAGGCACTGACGTACAACGAGTTCGGCGGCAACGACCGCTTCGAGATCACCGATCGGGAGATGCCCCACATCGGACCCGACACCCTGGTGGTGCGCGTGGTGGCCGCGGGCCTGAACCCCGTCGACTACAAGGTGCGCGAGGGATACCTCCAGGGCCTGCTCGACGTTCAGCTGCCGGCGGTGCCGGGCTGGGATGTCGCGGGCGTCGTGGAGAAGGTGGGACTGGACACTCCCGAGTTCGAGGTCGGCGACCCGGTGCTGGCCTACGCCCGCGCCGATGTCGTGAGCGGCGGATCGGTCGCCGAATACATGGCTGTTCCCGTGCGCACCGCCACGCGCAAGCCGGAGGGTCTCGAGTTCACCGCGGCCGCCGCGATCCCCCTCACCGGCCTGACCGCGCTGCAGGCGATCGAGCGGTCGGCCGTCGGCGAGGGGGCGACCGTGCTCATCCACGGCGCGGCCGGCGGCGTGGGCTCGTTCGGCGTGCAGCTCGCGCGCCTGCGCGGCGCGCGCGTGATCGGCACCGCGTCGGAGCGCAACCACGACTACCTCCGCGAGCTCGGCGCCGAGCCCGTGGTCTACGGCGACGGCCTCGCCGACCGGGTGCGCGAGATCGCTCCCGAGGGCGTTGACGTCGTGCTCGATTTCGCCGGCGGAAGCTCGCTCGACTCCACGAACGACCTGCTGCGCGAGGGCGGCGTCGTCACCTCGATCGCCGACCCGCGCGCGGCATCCGAGTTCGGCGGCAACTACATCTGGGTGCGCCCGGATGCCTCCCAGCTCGCCGAGCTCGCGCGTCTTGCGGCCGACGGCTCGCTGCGGGTCGAGGTCGCCGAGACCTTCCCGCTCGACGACGCCGCGGCGGCGTACGCGCGGCTGGAAGAGGGGCACACTCGCGGCAAGATCGTCGTCACGGTCTGACGGCGGGTGGATGTCGGAGGCGGGCGGGATCCTGGAGTCGTGCCCGCCTCGAGCCTCGACGCATCCGAGATGCCGTTCCCGTGCCGGGTCTGCGGCGGGCGGGTGGGCGAGGTCGACGCCGACACGGGGCATTGGCTGTGTCAGCGCTGCGGGTGGCGACTCGGCGACGCTTTCGATGCCGACCTGCCCCGCCCGGTCGTGGCCGTCGTCTACTACCTGCGATTCGGCGCCCGCGTGAAGATCGGCACGAGCGAGCGGCCACGGCAGCGGCTCGCCGCCATCCGACATGACGAGCTCCTCGCATTCGAGCGCGGCGGTCGGCCCCTCGAACAGCAGCGACACCGCGAGTTCGCGGCACTGCGAGAGGGCGGCGAGTGGTTCACGCTCACCGGTCCGTTGACCGCGCACATCGAGACGCTGCGGGCAGCGGCATCCGAGCCGTGGCTGGCCTACGACCGCTGGCTCGGCGACGCCTACCGACGGGCGTCGTCGTGAGGCGACGTCCGCCGCCGCGTCATCCTCCGGTGAGGAACTCGATCGCGGTCTGACGGAACACCCGCGAGCCGGGCGCATTGAAGTGATGCCGATCGGGGATCTCGACGAAGCGTCCCTGCGGGGTGGCGGCGGCGAGGGCCTTCGATCCCTCGATGATCGCGTCACGAGAACCTGTGGCGAACAGCACGGGCTGCTCCGGCGCGTTGGCGGGGTCGGGGTCCACCGTGCCCGAGGCGCGCATCCCGCCGGCGATCGCGAGCAGCGCGCGCAGGTCGTTGCCGGGAACGCGCTCGGTGAGCCGCACGTAGTTCTGCGTGACCGGATCGGTCACCTCGGTACCGTTCTCGACGAGCGCTCGCACCTGATCGATGTCGAGGCGGGCGAGCGGGATGCCGTCGGGCACGCCGCCCAGCACGCCGCGGGTGATGCGCGCGGAGAAGTCCTGCAGCACCTCCCAGCCCACGCGCGCTCCCAGGGAGTACCCGACGTACATCGCCGTGTCGACGAGGTAGGTGTCGAGCACCGCCTCGACGTCGGAGGCGAGCTGGTGCAGGTCGTAGTCGGCGGCACGATGCGGCTTGTCACTCGCACCGTGTCCTCGCTGATCGAGGCCGAGGACGCGGAAGCCGGCGCGCTGCAGGTCGCGCACCCAACCGGTCGAGACCCAGTTGTCCTTCGTGTTCGACGCGAAGCCGTGCACGACGACCACCGTCGGAAGGTCGTCCTCTCCCCACGAGTAGGTGGCGATGCGGTGGCCGTCCTCGCCCACGAGGACGAATCGCGGTTCGGGCAGCTCGGTCAGACCGGAGGACGCGGGGATGCTCACGGTTCCATTCTCCTGCTCAGCGGAGGCCTGCTCGGCGGAGGCGGTCACTTCTTCGCGGGATCGTGACCCCAGTTCATGAGCGAGTAGCGCCAGGCGGTCTCGGTGATGTCGCCCGAGGGGCGCTGTGCGAGGTGCCGGTTGACGTAGCCGACGACTTTGCGCATGTGCTTCAGGTCCGACTCGGTGAGGTCGTCCTTTTTGGTGCGCAGGAGGTCGACGATGCGCCGGCCCGACTGGTGGCCCGTCGATTCACCGCCGCCGTCCTTCTGACCGACCTCCTTCGACTCGTCGGTGTCGAGCCATTTCTCGAGCTCGGCGGGGCTCATGTTCACGGCGTCGCGGAAGTCGTGCCGCGTCTGGTCGTCGTCGTCGCTCATGGTGCGATGGTGCCCGCGGCGTCTGCCCGGCCGCATCCTCTTGACAGCACGATGAGTCAGCGCGTTTATGCCGCCTTTTCGTGGTTTTTGTCGTCGGCGGGTTGGGCGTTTCCTGCACAATTCGCTTGCTCAGCGACTTATCCACCGTGGAACGAATATTCGATGCGGATGTCGGAGGGTGCTGACATCATGGGAACATGACATCGAACAGCGGTAGCGGGCTCGGGGGTGACGGTGTCGCGGATGCGTCGCCGCATGCCGAAGCGTTCTCCGTGTTCGCGGAGGCGCTCGACCTGGTCCACGCCGGGGATGTCGCGCGGGTTCGGGCGTTGACGGAACTGGGCCGGTCGGCGTTGCGTGAGGCGCGGCGTGACGGCGTGCAGGGGATGGCGTCGGACATGGAGCTGCGGTCGGTCGCGGCCGAAGCAGCGGGCATGGCGCGGTTGACGGACCGGCGGCTGCAGGGCGAGATCGACCACGCGATGACGGTCATCGACGACTACCCGGCCGTGTTCGAGGCGTGGGCCCAGCGGCGGATCGAACGCGGACACGTGGATGTGGTCGTGCGGGTCGGCGCGCGGGTGCCTGACGAGGTGCGGTCGGCGTACGATGCAGCCGCGATCACGGTGTGCGAGCGGGATGTGCCGTCGCGGGTGCGGGGTGCGCTGGAGGCTCTGGCGGCCCGGCTTCACCCGCAGAACTTCACCGAGCGGCACAAGGCTGCGGCAGCGGAGCGGTGCGTTCGCGTGTTCCACGGAACGGACGGGATGTCGAACCTCGTCGCCAACCTTCCGACGGTCATTGCCGCGGGGATGCTTGACCGGCTCACGCAGATGGGACAGTCCGTGAAGGATGCCCGTGCTGATGGGGCAGGGGAAGGCGAGCCCGACGATACCCGGACGATGGATCAGCTGCGGGCCGACATCCTCGGTGACCTCGTCCTCGGCGGGGCGCCCGTAGTTGACCCGACCTACGGAACCGACCGGGCCGGTGGGCTCGGCGCGATCCGCGCACGCGTTCAGGTCGCCGTCACCGCCGAGACGTTGATGGGGCGTGACGAGAACCCCGCCGAAGCCGTGGGCGCTGCGCTGATCGATGCCGACACGGCGCGCGAGCTCGCCGGGCAGGTCAGCGAGTGGGACCGGCTCTTCATCGACCCCGTCACCCGCACACCGGTCGAGATCGACACCTACCGGCCCACGGCTTCGATGAAGAAGCTCCTGATGGCACGGGATCAGCACTGCCGGTTCCCCGGATGCCGACGGGCCGCGATCCGCTGCGAACTCGACCACACCATCGACCATGCCCTGGGCGGGCACACCCACATCTTCAACCTCGCCCACCTCTGCCAAAGACACCACTCCATGAAGCAGTTCACCAAGTGGGAGGTCCGGCAGGTCGGCGGAGGGGTCCTCGAATGGACCTCACCCCTCGGCCGGGTCTACCGCGAAGACGTCCCCATACCCGCGGTCTGCTTCACCATCGACACGGGCGGACCACCGGAGAGACCACCCTTCTGACAGCGCGGCGGTCTCGCGCGGGTCTCATATCCGGCGCATAGGTCTATCCAACGATACGGATGGGCTGGCGGGCGATGCTCGGTGCACAACCGACCGAGGAGTCAGACGTGAGCCGCATCCCCGAACCCGATCACACGCCCGCGGGACCGGCCTACGAGGGCCGCCTGCTCGACCGCGCCGACGACGAGGTCGTCGATCAGGGCGCCCCGTTCGACATCCGCACGCTGATGACCCGGCGTTCCATGCTGAGCCTCGCCGGCCTCGGCTTGGGCGCCGCGGCTCTCGCGGCCTGCACTCCCACGGCGACGGCCTCGCCCGCCGCATCACCCACGGCGACACCGACCGCGACACCCACCGCAACACCGTCCGCGACAGCCGTCGCGAACTCGGGCCTGCCCGCCGGCGAGATCCCTGACGAGACCGCCGGCCCCTACCCCGGCGACGGCTCGAACGGGCCCGACGTCCTCGAGCGCTCCGGCATCGTCCGCAGCGACATCCGATCGTCCCTGGAGGGCGGCGCGACCGCGGACGGCGTGCCGATGACCCTCCGGCTCACGATCCTCGACACTGCCCGAGGCGATGTGCCGTTCGCCGGGGCCGCCGTCTACGTGTGGCATTGCGACGCCGACGGCGGGTACTCGATGTACTCGAACGGGATCGAGAACGAGACCTACCTGCGAGGGGTGCAGGTCTCCGACGCGTCCGGCGTCGTCACCTTCACCTCGATCATTCCCGCCTGCTACACGGGCCGGTGGCCGCACATCCACTTCGAGGTCTACCCGGACGCGGCGGCGATGACCGACGCCGCGAATGCCATCGCGACGTCACAGGTCGCCCTCCCCGGGGACGTCTGCAGCACCGTCTACGCGCTCCCCGCCTACAGCGGTTCCGCGCGCAATCTTGCGCAGGTCTCGCTCGCCTCCGACAACGTGTTCGGCGACGACGCAGGCGCCCTCCAACTGGCCACCGTCACCGGCGACACGACATCCGGATACGTCGTCTCGCTCACCGCTCGCGTGGACACGACAACGACACCCGCGGCGGGCGCCGCTCCGGGCGGGGTCTCACCCCGCCGACCCTGACCGTTGCGCGCCATGGCCGCAGCCGCGGCCGCGCATGAGCCGGGGCACGACCGCGACCAGCACGAACATCGCGACGAGCTCGACGAGCGTCTGCGTGACCACGACGAGCGGAGTCAACGCGAATGACGCCGGCAGGGCGAGTGCGAGCGGCAGGACGACGAGAGAGTTGCGCGTCACAGTGCTGAAGACCACCGCCCGCCGGCGCGAGACATCGAGTCCGGCCAGACGGCCCGCGACAATCCCCACCATCACTGCGCACGGCACGAACGCGACGAAGATCGGCACGACGGGCGCCAGCGACACCATCGCATCCCCGACCGCGGCCGTCTGCGAGGCGACCGCGACGAATAGCGTCAGCATCATCACCGGCACCATGGCACGCAGCAGCCCGGACGACACCGACCCGACGCGCGGCGAACGGCGCGTTGCCGCCTGCGCGACCGCGGCGAGCGCAAGCGGAACGACGATGAGCAGAACGAACGCTTCGGCGAACGGGCGCGGATCGATGACTGCGACAGCCTCGCCCCCGGCCATCGCCCACACGTACGCGGGCAGAAGCAGCAGCTGCGTGATCATGAGCAGCGGCGTCGCCGCCAGCAGCTGCTCACGCGATCCTCCAGCGAGGCCCGCGAAGACGACGACGTAGTCCACGCAGGGTGTCAACAGCACCAGCAGCACGCCCAGCAGAAGCGCCGCGTCATGGGCGACGAACCGCGACAGCAGCCACACGACCACCGGGACCGCGACGAAGTTCGCGACCATCACGGCCCCGATGAACCGTGCGTCACGGACGGCCTCCCGCAGCCCGACGAGCGGGATCGAGAGGAACGTGAGGAACAGCAGGACGCCCAGCACCGGGGTGAGCACCGGTTCGATCGCCTGAGCGAAGCGCGGCATCGCGAGCCCCACGACCCCGCCCACGACCAGCGCCACCAGGAACATCGCCGCTTGGTGCCGTTCGATCACCGCGAGCGCCCGCATCATGCCAGCATGCCGCACCGGAGGCCAGAAGCACCCCGGCAGCCGTCGCATGAGGTGGAATGGGAGAACCGCTACGGAAGGACAGCCACCATGCGCGGAGTCATCATGCACGCCCCCGGCGACGTCCGCGTCGAGGAACGCGACGACCCGACGATCGAGAAGCCCACGGATGCCGTCATCCGGGTGGCCGCGGCCTGCATCTGCGGCTCCGACCTGTGGCCCTATCGCGGCGAAGACCCCATCAAGCGCCCGATCCCGATGGGGCACGAGTACGTCGGCGTCGTCGAGCAGATCGGCGACGACGTCAGCGGGCTCTCGGTCGGCGACTTCGTCGTCGGCTCGTTCATCGCCTCGGACAACACGTGCGAGATCTGCCGCGACGGCTACCAGTCGCACTGCGTCGACCGCGTTCCGATGGGTCGCCTCGGCTCGCAGGCCGAGCGGCTGCGCGTGCCCCTCGCCGACGGCACCCTCGTCGTCGTCCCGGGCCAGCCCACCGACGACCAGATCCGCGGCCTCCTGGCGGCATCCGACGTGCTCGGCACCGGCTGGTTCGCCGCCGTCGCCGCGCAGGCCGGCCCCGGCAAGACCGTCGCGGTCGTCGGCGATGGCGCCGTCGGACTTCTCGGCATCCTGTCGGCCAAGCAGCTCGGGGCCGAGCGCATCATCGCGATGTCGCGTCACGCCGACCGCCAGGCCCTCGCCCGCCGCTTCGGCGCCACCGACATCGTCGAGGAGCGGGGCGCCGACGGCGTCGCGCGCATCAAGGAGCTGACCGACGGCCTCGGCGCCCACTCCGTCATCGAGGCGGTCGGCACGCAGGAATCGATGATGCAGGCGATCCGCTCCACCCGCGCCGGCGGCCACGTCGGCTACGTCGGCGTCTCGCACGACGTCGAGCTGCCCGGCGCCGAGCTCTTCGGATCGGGCGTGCACCTGCACGGCGGCCCCGCCCCGGTGCGGCAGTACCTGCCCGAACTGATCGACCTCATCATGTCGGGGACGATCGACCCGGGTGCCGTGTTCGACCTGACCCTGCCCCTCGACGACGCCGCCGAAGGCTACCGGGCCATGGACGAGCGCCGCGCGACGAAGGTGCTGCTCACCCTCTGATCGGAACGCCCTCCGACCGGTGCCGGGATCCACGGCATCCGATCCGACACGCCGCCGAGGATGCCGCTCACCCGGGGTGTCTGCCGCGATCCCTCGCATCCGGGATCGCGGCAGACCGGGCTCAGTCGCCGGCCGCGACGGCCGCCCGCCGACGCACCCGCGCGACGACCAGGACGAGTCCGACGAGCATCATCCCGGCGGCGAGCACCAGCGGTGCGGGCGAGGCTTCACCACCGGATGCTGCGAGCGAGCCGGTCGCTCCCGCATCCGGGCCGCCGGCGGGCGCACTCGACTGTCCGCCGCTCGGTGCGCCACCCGACGAGCCCGTGCCACCGGGCGTTCCGGCCCCCGGCGCTTCGCCCGGGCCACCCTGCTCACCCTCTCCCGGCTCGCCTTCGCCCGGCTCACCCTCTCCCGGCGCCGCCGTGACGTCGGCGAGTCCACCGTGGGTGAGGCTCAGGTACGGCGCCGAGTGGATCGTCGTCATGGGCCCCTCCTCGGCCAGCAGCGCTGCGCGCTCGTCGGTCGGGAAGTGGTTCTGCGCGAGCTCGAAGTAGCTCATGCTGTGCGCCGTGAACCCCGCGTCACGCAGGTAATCGATCGTGCGCACGTTCGCGAGCTTCGCCGGGTCGCCCGTGTAGTAGGGGAAGGATGCCGGGTCGGCGACCCACCCTGTCGCGGCGTCCGCGGCATCCGCGAGCCCGCGCCCGTTCGCGTTGACGTGATCGTGCACGTCGTAACCGTGCGCCGACAGCGTCTCGGCGACGAGGAAGAGCGGCAGCAGGGAGAAGTGCGTGTACCAGATGCCGTAGTCCCCGACGCCGTTGTTCCGGTCGACCTCCTCCGGGAGGTGCCCGTTCTCGTCGATCTGGTGCTCGAGCAGCTCGACGGCGCGCGCGTTCGCAGCGTCGAGCCCCGCCTCGTCGTCGAGGTAGGCCGCGACGGCGGTCGTCGTCTCGAGGGCCCAGCTGCCCCAGTTGTTCGTGCGATGCAGGATCGACGCCGCGACCGGCGTCGCCGTCTCACGCAGGAAGCCGGCGAACACGGCCTCGGACGCCGCGCTCCACACGGAAGTGCCGCGCAGCAGCTCAGCGGCGTGAACGAAGGCCGGGAAGTGGTAGCTGAAGGCGAGCGCGGAGTCCTCACGGGTGCGAACGCATTCGACCGTCGTGGTCCAGGAATCGATGAACTGCGCGGCGTGCGCGCCGTAGCGGGCATCACCCGACAGGCGATACGCCAATGCGAGCTCGTAGGCGGTGTTCGCGTCGTTCTGCAGCCCGTCCCGCGCCGCACGGTGCGCGGTCGGATCGTTGTAGAAGAACGGCACGAAGAAGGTCGTCGGAGGAGCAGGTGCTCGCTCGAGACCCGCGTCGGCGGCCGTGAGCAGACGCGCGTACGCAGACGTCTGCGGCTGCTCCCCCGCCGCGATGCGCGCCGACACCGCCTCGATGCGCGCGTCGCTCACGAGCACCTCGCCGCGACCCGCATCCGTCACCGGTGCACCCGACCAGCCGACGCAGTCGGTCGGCACTGGCTCAGCGCGGTCGATGACGCCCGACAGCTGCACGGAGTCGACCGACATCCGGACGTCGCGATGCGCCGCGAGCGCGAACCCGCTGCCCGAGAAGGCGGCGTCAGAGACATCGATCAGCGTCGTCGCCTCGCCGACGTCGCCGAGGCCGACCCGCATCCGCTCGCCGTCGAGCGACGCCGTGACCGTGACCGGGCCGGACCCGGGGCGGGCATCGGTCTGCGCTGTGCCGAGCACGGCGACCTGCCCGTCGCCGGCGGCGCGGATGACTGCCAGCTCGCCGCTGTTGCGGACGAAAACGGTGTAACCGGACTGCGTGTAGTCGTCGGCCGTGCCGGTGCGCCGCACCGTGAAGCCCGCCCACGCGCTGGCTCCCCCGCCCGCAGAGGCGAAGGTCACCGTCGCCGTCGCCTCCCCGTCGAGGCCGCGGCCGGTCAGCGCGAGGATCGACCCGCGTGACGCCCCCGGCTGCACGACTCTGGCGACGCCGTCCGCCGCCTCCCACGTCCCGGCTGCGGGCAGCCAGTCGGGAGTCAGCTCGTCGCACCCGTCCTCGATCGTCGCGGACGGGGCCGCAGCGGCGACCGCGGGCAGAGCCGGTATCGCGAGCGCGACGACTCCGATCACAGCGAGCGAGAATCTCCATCGATTCTTCATGTCGTACCTTTCGTCGGGGTCTTCGGGGTTCACATCACGCGCAGCGACACGATCCGCGCCTGCGCGGCACCGTTCGTGGCCGTCACCCGCACCCGCAGGCCCCTGACCCCGTCGACCTCGACGTCGTGAACACGCTGTCGTCGGCGGTTCGCGGTCACGTTCACCCGTTCGACCCAGACGCCGTCGGCGCCGCAGGTCTCCACGACGTAGTCGCGGACGAGCTCGGGGAACACGCGGTCGGGCGTGCGGTGGTGATGCAGCGTGTTGAGCTCGACGTCGGTGTCGTCATCGAACACCAGTCGCACGGCCGTGATCGACTGCTCGTCATCCCAGGCGAGGGCGAGGTGCGGCGCCGCGTCGTCGGGACGCGACATCCACAGGTTCGGACCGCCGAAGAACCGCTGATAGCCGCCGACCGCCTGCTCGGCCGCGAAGGCCGTCGTCTCAGGATGCAGACGCACGCGCGGCGTGCGTCCTCGCATCGGGATCGCCGGCCACGCGATGACGCTCTCGGACTCGTCGACGGCGACGTTCTGGTCACCGTCGGCCTGAGGCCGGTGCGGCAGGGTCAGCACTCCCGGCACCTGTACCTCGGCGAGGACAACGCTCACATCGGGATCGGCCCCCAGGACCACGACGACGTTCTCGGGCTCATCCGGGGTCCACACGAGCGGCAACCGCACCCACTGCGGGTCGGCGGCTGCGCTCACGTCGACCGAGACCCGCATCCGTTCGTCGATGGGAACCGCGTTCTGCCGCCGCCCGGTGGTCCACAGCGCGGCGGTGAGGGTGGCAGCGCGGGCCACCTTCAGCAGAACGTCGACGCCGTCGAGCTGCGGGTCCACCGGGACGAGCACGCCGAGGTCGGAGTCGAGCGGGTGCTCGGCGACAGCGGCATCCGGCACGAGTTCGACGGGGTCGAGCGTGGTCGCCACCGATGACGCTGATACGCGGGCCTGCCGCGCCAGGTCGGCCGGATCGGTGTTGCGCACGCCGAACACCGAGGCATCCTGGCGCAGGAGCACCTGGCGCAGCTCGTCGGCGTGGTCGGCTGCCAGCGCGCGCGGACGCACCCCGAGGTCGAGCGCGAGCGCGGCTCCGGTTCCCGCCGCCTCGCCGCCCGCGCCGCATGTGGCCATGACACGGGTCGAGCCGAACGCGACATGGCTCGCCGAGATGTCGCGCCCCGCCACCAGCAGGTTCGCGACGTTGCGCGAGTAGTAGCTGCGGAACGGGATGCCGTAGATGCCGTTCGAGTACCGCTGGTGAGCCCCGGCCTCGGTGGCGTACATGCCCTCGACCGGGTGCAGGTCGATCGACCAGCCGCCGAACGCGACCGCGTCGTGGTGGTCGACCTGATCGAGGATGTCGTTCTGGGTCAGCACATGGTCCCCCAGGAATCGGCGGTACTCGCGCTTGCCCGGGATCGTGCCGACCCATTCGAGATCGAGGGTGTCGGCGTCGAAGCGGCCCGAGTTCTTGATGTAGTCCCAGATGCCGAAGATGACGGAGCGCAGCTCGTCGCGGATCGCCTCGTTGTCGTGCACGGTGTCGAGGTGGCCGCCCCACTCGATCCACCAGTAGTGCGCGCCCGAGTCGCCGGACCGCAGGATTCTCGACGTCGGGATCGGGGTGGTGGTGATGTCCTTCGCGGAGTCCGGCGCAACGAAGTCGACCGGCCGCCCCAGGTCCTTCGTATAGAAGAGGATCGTCGAGCCGAGCAGCTCGTCGTCAGCCGTTTCGGGCGCCCACGCCTCGCCGAACTCCTCGCGGGCCTCGCGGCCGATGCGGAAGTCGGCGCCCGCCAGATACCCGATGAGTCCGTCACCGGTGCAGTCGAGGACGTACGGGCTCCGGAAGGTCGTGGCGATCTCCGATCCCATCGTCCACCCGTGGACGGCGGTCACGACCCGCTCGCCGTCGACCTCGTCGGTGTCGATCTCGCGCACATCCGTGTTGAGGAACAACCGGATGTTGGGCTCCGCGCGCACCGCGTCGTGCACGACCTCGTCCCAGATGATCGGGTTGCCCTCCGGGTTCCGGTACTGGTTCTCGACGTAGAGCTCACCGATCACGCCGCTCTCGCGAGCGAACCGCTGGATGCCGTGCGACGTCGCGCCGACGACCCAGACCCGCACCTCCGACGACGAGTTGCCGCCCAGAACCGGCCGGTTGCCGATGAGCGCCACCCGCTTTCCCAGCCGCGCGGCGCTGATCGCGGCGCAGACGCCGGCGAGGCCGCCGCCGACCACGGTGATGTCGGATTCGATGTTCTGAGTGCGCATGGTTCCTTCAGGGCAGGGGGGATCACCGGCGGGAGCGAGACGGCTCCCGCCGGTCGGATGGCGGTCTGATCGAGCGGTGAGAAGGACGGGCTCAGAGCAGGCGGGAGATCGCCTCCCCCGCGCTCTTCATCGCCGCGGCGGGCTGGGCCTGGCCGATGAGCACCGCCTGCACCTGTTCGGCGATCGCGGTCTCCATCTGTCCGTAGGCGGGGTATTTCCACAACGGACTGGGCTTCGCCGTCGCGGTGACCGATGACGTGAACGCCTCGACGAAGGCGTTCGAGGTCACCGCATTCGACGACAGCGCGGCATCCGTCGTCGGCGGTAGGCCGAGCGCGGTGAAGTACGTCTCGCTCTGCGCAGTGTCGCTCGTGAGCCACGACGCGAAGTCGGCCGCCGTCTGCGCCCCCTCGCCGTCGACGACGACGATGAGGTGCCCCCAGAGCACGTGCTGCGGCGTCTGACCCGCCTTCAGCACGGGCCGCGCGATCGGGGTCATCTTGTCGCCGAGCGACGTGTCGGGCGACTGCGACAGGACGGCCGACTTGCCCACGGGCGCATCGTCGTACAACGCCGTCGATCCCTGCGCGAAGAGGGTGCGCGCCGCAGCCCGGTCGACGTCGGGAGCGATGAGTCCCTCGTCGTAGAGCTTCTTGTACCACTCGACGGCCTTGATCGACGCTTCGTCTCCGATCGCGGAGGCGTCACCGTCGACGATCGGCGAGCCGAAGGTCTGCATCCAGACGACGATGTCCTTCAGCTGCGCGGCCTTGGTGCTCGCCGCGTAGGGGATCACACCGATGCCCTTGAGTGCTCGCAAGCCCTCCTCGAACTCTTCGATCGTGGCCGGAGTGAGCGACGCCCCGGCACGGTCGTACAGCTCGGCGTTGCCGATGAGGCCGACGGCGCCGATCGTCCAGGGCAGTCCAAGCTGCTTGCCGTCCGACTTGCCCGCCCCCAGTGCGGCGTCGGTGTACCCCTTGCCCTGCGTGAACGCGGACAGGTCGGTGAGCTTCCCGAGCGCGGCGAGTGCCGACAGCCAGGCGACGTCGAGCTGCGCGGCACCGGCGAACTGACCGCCTCGCACCTGCAGCGTCAGCTGATTGAGGTAGTCGTTGTACGGATAGGCGACCGTGTCGATCTCGATGCCCTCCGCCTGCCGGAAGCTCGACAGGGCGGATTCGATCGCCGGCTTCGCCGCTTCCTCCGACAGGCTCCACGACGAGAACGTGAAGTCGGTGGCGGTGCCGCCGCCGGGTGTCGCGGCAGGCGCACCGGAACCACCTGGGGCGCAGCCGGCGAGCCCGAGCACGGCGGCGCCGCCGATGCCGAACACCGAGTACCGCAGCAGCGTGCGCCGCGAGATGTCCTGGACCATGAATTCTCCTTCGAATCGGGTGGGTGGATCAGCCCTTGACCGCGCCGGCGGTGATGCCGCCGACGAGGAAGCGCTGGAGCAGGATGAACGCGACGCACACGGGCACCGACACGACGAGGGATGCCGCCATGAGCGCGGGCCACGAGGTGCTGGCCTCGGAGATGAAGGTGTTCACGAGGCCGGGCGGCAGCGTCTGCCGATCGGGCCCAGCGAGGGTGAGCGCGAAGATGAAGTCGTTCCACCCGCGGACGAAGGCGAACAGGCCGGCCGCGACCAACCCCGGCGCCGCCAGCGGGAACACGACCGAGTGGAAGATGCGCCACGGACCGGCGCCGTCGATGCGCGCCGCCTCGATGAGGTCGTCGGGAAGCGCGTCGAAGAAGCCCTTCAGCATCCAGACGCACAGCGGCAGGGTGAAGGTCGTGAACGACAGGATGAGCGCGAGGTAGGTGTTCAGGAGACCGAACTGCGCGAAGACGAGGTAGAGCGTGACGAGCAGCAGCGCCTGCGGGAACATCTGGCTCGACAGCACGAAGTACATCAGCGACTTGCGGCCCGCGAAGCGGTACTTCGAGAAGGCGTATCCCATGTACATCGACACCACGACCGACAGCACGGCGGTCACGACCGACACGATCACGCTGTTGCGGAGGTAGCCGAAGATCTGCTCGTTGCCGAAGACCGTCGCGTAGTGCTCGAACGTCACCTGTGTGGGGAAGAGGGACGGCGGGAAGGCGAACACGCGGTCGCTCGGGGTGAGCGAAGTCACGAGGAGCCAGTACACGGGGGCGAAGCCGAAGAGGACGATCACCGCGAGCGCGGTCCACATGCCCCAGCGGATGCGACCGCGTCGGCGGCGGGTCGGAGCCGGCTGCGCCGGGGCGGCCGAGTGAGATGCCGCGGGTGCGGGCGTGGGAACGGGGGTGATGGTGCTCATCGTGAGCCTTCCTTCTCGCCGCGCTCGGAGAGCCAGACGTACACCACGACGAGCACCGTCAGCAGCGCCATCCAGACGATGCCGAGCGCGCCGGCGTGACCCAGGTCGTAACCGCGGAAAGCGGTGTCGTACACCTCGGTGGCGAAAGTGCTGGTGGTGCCCGCGGGACCGCCGCCGGTCAGCACGAAGATCGTGTCGAAGTGCTGGAAGTTCCAGATGAACTCGAGCAGCACGACCAGAGCGGCGACGCCGCGGATGTGCGGCCACGTCACGGCGAAGAATCGGCGGACGACTCCGGCTCCGTCCATCGAGGCCGCCTCGTGCAGTTCGCCGGGGACCGTCTGCAGTGCGGCCAGCAGCATGACCATCACCCAGGGGAAGGTGTTCCACGTCTTCGCGATGATGAGCGCGCCGCGAGCAGTGTCGGTCTGGAAGAGCCAGGCGACCGGACTGTCGATGGCGCCGAGGCTCATGAGGATGCCGTTGAGCACACCGTAGTTGGCGTCGAAGATCCACATCCAGAGGAACGAGACGACGACGCCGGGAATCAGCCACGGGATGAGGAAGGCGCCCCGCAGGATGCGCTGGCCCGGGAAGCGCTGGTTCAGCACGAGCGCGAGCGCGAGCCCGATCAGGAACGGCGCGATGGTCGCGCCCACGGTGAAGATGAGGGTCTGCCAGACGAGCCGACCGAAGTCATCTGCGAGGACGGCGGACAGGTTCTCGAGCCCGACGAACTCCATGCCCGGATAGAGCAGATTCTCGTCGAAGAACGCCGAGACGAGCGACCGCAGCAGCGGATAGAGCACGATCGCGCAGAGCAGCACGAACCCGGGCAGCAGCAGGAAGACCAGGAAGGTGCGCTCGCTCAGCCGCGAGCCGAGTCGGCCCCGCCCGGGGCTCTCGTGAGCGGTCACGCTCGAAGAGGTCATCGTCGTCCTTCGTTTCGTCGTCCGGGCCGTCGTCTGCGACTCCCGGGGGTGGCGACTATCCGCGTCGCCGAACTCAGAGTGCACGACGTGCGCACAGTGCGCAACTGTCATGCACTATGTGCATAATGGGGTGACGGACATCGGCGGCGAAAGCGAGGAAGCATGGCTGCGGAGAAGGGCGCCAATCAGAGCGTCGAGAAGGCGATCACGGTTCTCGAGACCTTCTCGGGGGGTGAGCCCATGCGCGTGAGCGATGTCGCGCGCGAAGCCGGGATCGGTCAGTCGACCGCGTCCCGCCTGCTCGCGACTCTCGAGGCCGGCGGGCTGGTCGAGCGCGATCCGCAGACGTCGCTGTACTTCCTCGGCGCCGAGCTCATGACCCTCGCGGGCATCGCGATCAATCAGAACCGGGTACACCGAGTCGGCCGTCAGATCGCGCAGAGCCTCGCCGGAGAGATCGGTCTCGGCGTCAACATCGCCCTCCTCCGCGGCGCGGAGCTGGTCTACCTCTGCAACTTCGAAGGGCCGCTGTCACCGAAGTCGCACACGCTGATGGGGCAGCGCGTGCCGCTGCATGCGACCAGCATCGGCAAGGCCACGCTCATCGGCACGAATCGCGAGAAGCGCCTGCGACTGCTGCCGGAGCTGCCCGGCTTCACCGAGGCGACCATCACGACGCACGAAGCGCTCGACCGCGAGGTCGCGTTGACCGCGAGACGCGGCTACGCGATCGAGGTCGAGGAGTTCGTGCTCGGACGGGCCTCGACCGCCGCGCCGATCCTCGACCGCAGCGGGAAGATCGTCGCGGCCGTATCCATCTCCGGTCCGCTCACGGCGATCGACCTCGAGGCTCGCGGCGCCGAGCTGGGCCGGACGGTCGTCGAGACCGCCGACCGGATCAGCTCGGGCCTCGGCTATCAGGGCCCGGCCTGAGCCTTGCGGTCCGACCGGCGACGGCCCGCACGCGCGATGAAGAACAGGACCGTGCCGACCACGATGTAACCGGCGGTGCCCAGCCACACCGGCCCCGTCTGCTGGGTGAGCAGCACGACGCTGGCGATGATCGCGAGCACGGGCACGACCCGGGGCACCGAGAAGTGCTTGTGCTCGACCTTGTCCTTCTTCAGCACCAGGACGCTGATGTTCGCCGAGAGGAAGACGAGCAGGAGCAGCAGGACCGTCGTCTCGGCGAGCGTTCCGATGTCGCCGAGGACCGTGAGAAGCATCGTGGCACCGGCGACGACGAGGATCGACACCCACGGCGTGCGACGCTTCGACAGCACGCGGCCGAAGGCGTGCGGCAGCAGACCCGACTCGGCGAGACCGTAGCCCACGCGGCTGGCCATGACCATGAACAGCAGGGCACCGTTGGCGATGGCCACAAGGGCGATGAGGCTGAACAGCCACGGCGGGATGGCGACGCCGCTCGCGGTCACGACATCCAGCAACGGGCCGGTCGACTCGGCGAGCTCGGCCGGCGGCACGACGATGACGGCGCCGATCGCGATGAGCAGGTACACGACCGCCGCCGTGATGATGGCGCCGAAGAGGGCCCGCGGGTACGACTTCGACGGGTTCTTCACCTCTTCAGCCATATTGGCCGCCGCCTCGAAGCCGAGGAACGAGAAGAAGGCGACGATGGATGCCGCGAACGCTCCCTGCAGCGGAGGCACATCCGGGGCGAACTCGAAGATGCGCGCCGGCTCGCCACCGCCCCCGGCGAAGACCATCGCCGCGACGAAGATGACGATGACCAGGCCCGAGACCTCGATGATCGACGCCACGAAGTTCGTGGCGAGTGACTCGCGCACCCCCCGCAGGTTGATGAGGGTGAGCACCGCGATGAAGGCGATCGCCACGGGGATCGGCGGGATGTCGAAGAGCGCGGCGAAGTAGTCGCCCGCGAACGCGTTCGCGAGCGCCGCCGCCGTCGTGATGCCCGACGCCATCATGAGGAAGCCCACGAGGAACGACAGGAACGGGATGCCGAACGCCTTGTCGACGTAACGGGCGGCGCCGCCCGCGTGCGGGTATTTCGTGATCAGCTCCGCGTAGGTGCCGGCGGTGAGCAGCGCGACGACGAGCGCGATCAGCAGCGGCAGCCAGATCACACCGCCGACATCCGTCGCCATCGTTCCGACGAGCGTGTAGATGCCGGCGCCGAGGGTGTCGCCCACGATGAAGGCGAACAGGAGGGGGGTTCCGATGGCCCGTTTCAGTCCAGGCCGATCGTCAGCGATCGGCGCACTGGTGTCGTTGGTCATCGCATCACTTCAGCGCCTCACCCCGAATTCGGACAACCCCTGGCATCGGCGCGTGATCTGTGGTTGTGCACCTGCCACGGGGCGGCGCCGATACAGGCAGGATGTGAGACATGTCCGATGCCCCCGCTCGCTCGTTCCTCCGCGGCGCCGCCGACCTCGCGCGCGGCTTCGGCTTCTGGTCGCGCCGGCCGGGGGTCATGGCCCTCGGCCTCATCCCCGCCGCGATCGTCGGGCTCGTGCTGCTCGGCGGGCTCATCGCTCTCGGCACGTTCCTGCCTCAGATCGTCGACACCCTCACCCCCTTCGCCGACGCGTGGCCCGACCTGTGGGCGACGCTCGTGCGCATCGCCGCGGGCACCGCGATCCTCGGCGGCGCGATCGTGCTCGTCGCGGTGTCGTTCACGGCGCTCACCCTCATGGTGGGCGAGCCGTTCTACGACCGCATCTGGCGCGCTGCCGAAGCCGACGCCGGCGGGGACGTTCCCCACAGCGAGGGCGGATTCTGGCGCTCGGTCGGCGATGCGGTCGGACTCATCGCCCGCGGTCTGCTCGCGGCGGTCATCGCGGCCCTCGTCGGACTCATCCCCGTCGTCGGTGGCGTGCTGGGGTCGGTCACGGCGGTGTCGTTGACTGGCTGGCTGCTCGCGGATGAGCTGACCTCGCGCGCCCTGTCCGCGCGCGGCATCCTGGCTGCGGAGCGGCGCCGTCTGCGCCGCACCCACCGCGCCCGGTTCCTGGGCTTCGGCGTCGCCACGCAGCTGTGCTTCCTCGTCCCGCTCGGGGCCGTCGTCGCGATGCCGGCCGCCGTCGCCGGCTCCACCCGCCTCGCGCGGACGGTGCTGGACGCGCACGACTGAGGCCCCCACGCCCGACGTCAGTCGTGCCGGACCGAATCGGGCTCCTCGTCGCGGATGCGCTCGTTCTCGATCTGGAACGTCGAGTGCAGCACCGATACCTCGAAATGCTCCGCGACGCAGGAGCGCACCTCCTGCAGCACCTCGGCCGCATGGCCGTCGGTGAAGCACCGGTCCTCGACGACGACGTGCGCCGTGATGGTCGGAAGCCCCGACGCGACCGTGGACGCATGCAGATCATGCACGTCGGTCACGTGGTCCAAGCGCAGGATGTGTGCGCGGACGTCGTCGAGATCGAGCCCCTGCGGCGTGAACTCCATCAGCACCGACGCCGTCTCGCGCATGAGCTTCACCGCGCGGGGCACGATGAGGGCGGCGATGAACAGCCCGGCGACCGCGTCCGCCTGCGCGAATCCGGTCGTCGCGATGACGATCGCCGCGACGATGACGCCGACCGACCCGAGCGCGTCGTTGAGCACCTCGAGGAACGCCGCGCGCATGTTGAAGTTCGCGCCGCGACTCGAGGAAAGCACCGCGATCGCGACGATGTTGGCGACGAGCCCGACGACGCCGAAGACGAGCAGCTCGAGGGCGGGAACCTCGGGCGGCTCGAACAGGCGACGGATGCCCTCGATGGCGGCGTACACGCCCACCACGAGCAGCAGCGCTGCCTGGGCGAAGGCGGCGATCACCTCGATGCGGCGGAAGCCCCAGGTCCGGCGGGCGTTGGCGGGCCGCATCATGAGGTTCGCGGCCACGAGCGCGACGAGCAGGCCCGAGGCATCGGTGAGGGCATGGGCGGTGTCGGTGAGCAGCGCGAGGCTGCCCGTGACGATCGAACCCACCGCCTGGGTCACGACGATCGCCGCCGTGATCCCGAACGCGATCCAGAGCTTCACCCGGAAGTCCGCGGGCTGGCCCGCCTGCGCCGTGTTCACGGGACCGTGGTCGTGTCCGGCGCCCATCAGCTGGCCTCGGCCTCGCCGGCGACGGCGCGGGGCCGCCGGAGGTGCCCGCACAGCGACACGCTCGTCCCCGTCGCGCCCAGCAACGCCTCGGCCGCATTGATGAGTCGCGCGGTCGCCTCCGGCTCGGCGAGGGCGTACCAGGACGATCGCCCGTCGGGTCGCACCGAGACGAGCCCGCACTCGAGCAGGAAGGCGACGTGCTTGCTCACGGTCGATTGCGCGAGCCCGACGTGCTCGACGAGATCGCGAACACGGTGCTCGCCGTACGACAGATGCTGCAGCACGGCGAGCCGGGTCGGGTCGGCGAGCGCCTGGAAGAGGTGTGCGTAGACCTCGGTCGCGCGCGCGTCCAGCTCTACCGGGACACGGCCATCGAGTGATTCATTCATCGCCACAGAGCGATGATATCGCGCAGACCCGATATGAGATAGGGGTTCGGCGCGGCGGCGTCAGCGGGTGCGGCGGATGCGGATCGGCCCCTTCGCCGTCGACGGGTCGACGACGGCACCGCGCTGCGTGATCTCGACCTCACCGCCGGCGACGAGCCGCCGCGCGGCACGGCGCGCGGGTTCCATCAGGTCGCGCCACTCCTCGCCGCCGACGGCGCGCGCCGCCTCGGAGGGGCAGATCGTCGCCCCCGCGGCGCGAGCGCTCAGCAGCTCGAGGATCTTCTCGCTCAGCTGCGCGTCGACGGTTCGGATGCCGCGACGGCGGCACGCATCCGAGCAGTAGCGGACCTCGTCCCAGTTCTTCGCCCACTTCGCGCGCCACTGCATCTCGCGACCGCACGACGCGCACGTCTTCGGCGGCGGGGTGGGGGCGGTTGCGCGGCTGGACGATCGGGACACGCGCCCAGTCTGCGCGCATTCCGGACGTCGGCGCGGGCCGTTGACAGATGCCCGAGCAGGGGGCGTCATCGTCGGTCACGCAGCCCGTGACCCAGCCCGATCGGCTTAGCCTGACGGGATGTCGTTGTCGCCGAAGGTGTACGTGATCCACGAGAACCCGGAGTGGTGGGCGCCCTTCGCGGCCGCGTTCGCCGCCGAGGATGTCCCCGCCGAGCAGTGGCTGCTCACCGACGGATCCATCGATCTGTCCGCCGAGCCGCCGCACGGGATCTTCTGGTCGCGGCTGTCGGCATCGGCGCACACGCGCGATCACGCGCAGTCGAAGGAGTACGGCCGGGCGGTGCTCCGCTGGCTCGAGTCGTGGGGCCGCACGGTGATCGGCGGCAGCCACGTCCTCGAGTTCGAGGTCAGCAAGGTCGCCCAGCATGCCGCCCTGCGCGCGAGCGGCATCGACGTCCCGCACACCGTCGCCGTCTTCGGCACCGGTGACCTGAAGGAGCGCGCACGCCAGTTCCCGGTGCCGTTCATCAGCAAGCACAACCAGGGCGGCAAGGGTCTCGGCGTCCGCCGCTGGGACTCCCACGACGAGTTCGACGCCTGGGTCGACGGCCCCGAGTTCGAGGCATCCCCCGACGGCATCACACTGATCCAGGAGTTCCTGTTCGCCCGTGAGCCGTTCGTCACCCGCGCCGAGTACGTCGGCGGCGAGTTCGTCTACGCCGTGCGCGTCGACACGAGCGCCGGCAGCTTCGAGCTCTGCCCCGCCGATGCGTGCGTCGTCGACCCCGCCGCGGGCACGGGCGCCACCCCGGCGTATCCGCCCTTCGCGCTGCGCGACGAGATCACCGCCGACGATCCCCTGGTCGTGCAGCACCGCGACTTCCTCCGCGCCGTCGACATCCGCATCGCCGGGATCGAGTTCGTCGAGACGATCGACGGGCGACTCGTCACCTACGACCTCAACACGAACACGAACTACAACCCCGACGTCGAGGCCTCGGCTCACGCATCCGGGCCGCGCGAGATCGCCCGATTCCTCGGCGGACTGCTCGGCGAAGCACGCAACTAGCGCAGGCCCGCCTCACGCACAACCGATAGGCCGCATCCGAGGCCCTTCCTACGCTGACACCGTGCTCCGAAACCTCGTGATCGTCCTGGGCGACCAGCTCGACCCCGACGCGAGCGCCTTCGACGACTTCGACCCGGCGCAGGATGCCGTCTGGATGGCGGAGGTCGCCGAAGAATCCACCCACGTCTGGAGCTCGAAGCAGCGCACCGCGGTGTTCCTCGCCGCGATGCGCCACTTCGCCGCCGACCAGCGCGACGCCGGACACACCCTGCATTACACCGAGCTCGACGCACGGGGAAACAAGGGCACGTTCGCCGGCCAGCTCGCCGCCGACCTGGAGAAGCTGGAGCCCGAGGCGCTCGTGATGACCGAGCCCGGCGAATGGCGGGTGCGCGAAGCGCTGGAGAAGACGGCAGAAGCCGCCGGCATCCCCCTCGACGTCCGCATCGACCGGCACTTCTTCTCGACCGTGGCGGAGTTCACCGAGCACGCCGAGGGCCGGGCGACCCTGCGGATGGAGTACTTCTACCGCGAGATGCGTAAGCGGCACGGCATCCTCATGACCGGCCGCGGACAGCCCGTGGGCGGGCAGTGGAACTACGACGCCGACAACCGCGGAGCGTTCCCGAAGCAGGGCCCCGGGCTCGTGCCGCCCCGCGCGACCTTCGCGCCCGATGAGATCACACGCAAGGTGATCGCGCTCGTCGAGAAGGAGTTCGGCGAGCACCCCGGTTCACTCGACACCTTCGCCTGGCCGGTGACCCGCGCGCAGGCGCTCGAAGCGCTCGACCTCTTCATCGACGAGCGGCTGCCGGGCTTCGGTGACGCGCAGGACGCGATGTGGCCGGGCGAGCCCTGGCTCTGGCACGCCCACCTGTCGTCGTCGATGAACCTCAAGCTGCTGCATCCGCGCGAGGTCGTCGCGGCCGCCGAAGAGGCGTACCGGGCGCAGCGCGCGCCGCTGCCCGCGGTCGAGGGGTTCATCCGGCAGATCCTCGGCTGGCGCGAGTACGTGCGCGGGATCTACTGGACGCAGATGCCCGGCTACATCCAGCGGAACGCTTTCGAGGCGTTCGAACCGCTGCCCGACTGGTACTGGACGGGTGACACCCCGATGGCGTGCCTGAAGGATGCCATCGACACGACGCTCGAGAACGGGTACGCGCACCACATCCAACGCCTCATGGTCACGGGGCTCTACGCGATGCTGCTCGGCGTCGACCCGCGCGAGGTGCACGCCTGGTACCTCGCCGTCTACGTCGACGCGGTCGAATGGGCCGAGCTTCCGAACACGCTCGGCATGAGCCAGTACGCCGACGGCGGGCTCATGGGCAGCAAGCCCTACGCCGCGACCGGCAAGTACATCGACCGCATGAGCCCGTACTGCAAGACGTGCCCGTTCGACCCGGCGAAGCGGATCGGCGAGGATGCCTGCCCCTTCACCACTCTCTACTGGGACTACCTCATCCGGCACGAGGCGCCCCTCGCCGAGAACCACCGCATGGCGCTGCAGGTGAAGAACCTCTCGCGCCTGGGCGACGACGAGATCGATCAGATCCGCGACCGCGCCGACGCCATCCGGCGCGGCGACGTCACCGCACCGGGGGGAATCCGATGACCGACGGGAACGCCGCACAGAACGACATCGCGCTGGTCACCGGCGCCCGGGGCGGGGTGGGCCGCGCGCTCGTCGCACGCCTGCGCGCCCGCGGCGTGCGTGTCGCCGCCGTCGGCCGGGATGCCGCCTCCCTCGCAGACGTCGACGCCGACGCGCACATCGAGACCGACGTCACGACACCCGAGGGTGCCGCGCGGGCGTTCGCGGAGTGCCGCGACGAGCTCGGCGGGGCACCCGCGCTCCTGGCTCACGCGGTCGGCAGCACGCTCATCACGCCACTGCACCGCACGAAGACCGACGAGGCTCGCGACGTGCTGCGCGTCAACCTCGAGAGCAGCCTCTGGATCCTGCACGCCTGGCTCGACGCGACGGGCAAGGCGCCGGGCGCCGCGGTCTTCGCGAGCTCGGTCGTCGCCCGTATCGGCGTCGCGAACCACGAGGTGATCGCCGCGGCGAAGGGCGGTGTCGAGGCTCTCGTGCGCAGCGCCGCCGCGACCTACGCCGCGCGCGGCATCCGGGTGAACGCCGTCGCTCCCGGCATGACCGACACACCTCTGACCGCCGGCATGCTCTCGGCGCCCATGCTGCGCGAGAGCGCCGAGAAGCAGTACCCGCTCGGCGGCGTGCAGTCTGCCGACGAGGTCGCCGCGGTCATGGATTGGCTGCTCTCGTCCGACGCATCTCGCATCACCGGCCAGGTGATCCCGGTCGACGGCGGATTCACCACCATCCGGCCGATGGTGAGATAGTGACGACACCCGAACCCAGGAGCGACGCCATCACCCGTCCGACATCGGCGCTTGCGCGCCTCGTCCACATCTCGCGGCCCGTTCTGTGGATCAACACGATCGGCACCGGCGCGCTCGGCATGTGGCTGACCGGTCAGCTCATCGACGTCGCCGCGATCCCGCTGCTGATCTGGCTGACGCTGCCGTTCAACCTGCTGATCTACGGCGTGAACGACATCTTCGACCAGGACACGGATGCGCTGAACCCGCGCAAGGGTTCGATCGAGGGCGCGCGCATCGAGCCGCGCGAGGTGAAGCTCATCGCCTGGGCGGTGGCGGTCACCAACATCCCGTTCCTGATCTATTTCGTCATCGCGCTTCCGCTCGCCGCCGTCGGGCTGATCCTGCTCTACGCGGGCGTGTTCGTCTTCTACTCCGCCCCACCGCTGCGGTTCAAGGCGCGCCCGTTCCTCGATTCGCTGAGCAACGCCGCCTACGGCCTGCCGCTGCTGATCCTGCCGGTCGCCCTCGAGGCGCCGCCGGTCTGGCCCGCCGTCGTCGGGCTGCTCGCCTGGAGCGTCGCGAAGCACGCCTACGACGCCGTGCAGGACATCGAGGAAGACCGCGAGGCAGGCATCACCACCACCGCGGTGCTGCTCGGCCCGCGCGGCACGGCCCTGTGGAGTGGCGCCTGGTGGCTGGTCTCGACGGTGCTGTTCGCGCTCGTCAGCCTGCCCGTCGCGCTCGTCAACCTCGCCCTCGCCGGGACCCTCGTCGTCTGGATGCTGCTGCGCCCGACACCCGCCACCGGCCGCAGGCTGTATCCGCTGTCCGTCGCCTTCCCGTACATCGCGGGATCGGTCGCGAGCGGGCTGCTGCTCGCCGCCATGTTCCTGGGGATCTATCCATGAGCCGCATCGTCGTCGTCGGCGCGGGCCTCGGCGGGCTCGCGGCATCCGCCCTGCTCGCCCACGCCGGCCACCGCGTGACGCTGCTCGAAGCGGCCGAGACCGTCGGCGGCAAGAGCCGGCGCATCGAGCTCGACGGCGAGCGCATCGACACCGGGCCGTCGCTCGTCACCTTCCCGTCCGTCTGGGATGAGCTGCTGCGCCGGTTGGGCGCGGGGCCGCGAACGGGCACGGATGACGGTGGGCTCGACCTCGTCCGTCTCGATGAGGTCGGCCGCTACTACTACCGGGGCGAAGAGGTGTCGCTGCCCGTGCCGGAAGGGCACCCCTGGTACCCGGCATGGAAGCGATTCAGCGACGAGCACGCACCCCTCGCGGGCGACGTCGCCGCGCTGCTCGTCGCCGACCCGCTCGATCGCGCGTCGCTGCCCGCACTGCAGCGGTTGCTCGCCGTGTACGGTCGACGCCTCAGCACCCGCGCCTACCTCGACAGCCTCACCTGGATGCCCGAGGGACTGCGCGAGATCATCGCGATCCACACCCTCAACGCCGGCGTCTCCCCCTCCCGCACCCCGGCGTTGTACGCGAGCATGCCCGCCGTCATGGCCGCCGACGGGGTCTGGGTGCCCCGTGGCGGGGTGTTCGAGATCGTCGTCGCCCTGCAGCGGCTGGCGGATGCCGCGGGCGTCGAGATCCGCACCGGCGAGCGCGTCACGCGCATCGAACGCGGGCGGGTCACGACCGAGCGCGATGTGCACGAGGCGGATGTCGTCGTCAGCGGTCTCGATGCGTCACGACTCGACGGGCTGCTGGGGCGGCGGCGCCTGGCTCCCGGTTCACCGTCGCTGTCGTGCTCGGCCGTCGCGATCTACGGCGTGCTCGAGAAGCCGCTCCCCGAGCGGATCGCCGCTCACAGCGTCATCCTCCCCACGAAGCCCGCCGCCCTGCACCGCAGTCTCGCCGCCGGCGACGAGCCCGCCGACACGATGGCGTTCGTCAACCACTACCGTGCCGGCGAGATCTACCCGAACGAGCGCAGCACCCTCGCCGTCCTGCTGACCAGCCCCGCCGATGGCCAGGGCTACTCGCTCGACCACCCGTTCGTGACGCGCGAGATCGAGCGCATCTCGGGGGCCATGGGCCTCGACGGACTCCTCACCGATGCGATGACCGAGACGACCGTGCTCGACCCCCGCTACTTCGGCTCGTTCGGTGAACCCCACGGCGCCCTCTACGGCGCATCGCGACCGCTGTGGATGAGCGGCCCGCTGCACCAGCCCGCACAGCACGACCTCCGCGCACCCTGGCTCTGGCGGGTCGGCGCCTCGGTCCACCCGGGCGGCGGTATCCCCGCCGTGCTCGGCGGCGCGATGATCGTCGCGGCGAAGCTGCTCAAGCGGCATCCGGCCTGAGCCGGCAGACAGCGGAGGAGATCTGCTGTCGGGAGGACGTCGCGCAGGGCTTCAGCCCTCCGAAACGCAGATCTCCTCCGTTGCGGCGCAGCTTCCCGCGCCTTCGTGAGTCATCCGCGATTGTCGGCGCCGCGGTGCTCCACCGCGGCGATGAGGAACGGGATGCCGACGGCAGCCGAGGTGATGAGCAGCCCGCCGCTGAAGACGAGGCCGGGGAACTCGGTGACGTTGAAAGCGGCGCCCATCATGTAGATGCCGCCGAGGAACAGAACCAGGAACAGCACGATCACGCTGACGCCCTCCTTCTCATGGATATCGTTAGCCTACTAACGATCTGCCCACGAAACATCTCGGGTGGCACCGGCTACCGCGTCATCGCATTACCGCCTGCTCCCGCTCCCCGCGACCGCGCGCCCACCACGCCAGGAAGTACAGCGCGACGCCGACCACGATGAGGATGGCGCCGAAGATCCATACCCGGAGGGTCTGCTGGCTCAGCAGTAGCAGGCACGACGCGACGCCGAGCACGGGAACGAACGTCCAGACGCGGAAGTGATCGTGATCGACGCGGTCGCGGCGCAGGACGAGCACCGAGATGTTCGCGCTCAGGAAGACGAAGAGCAGCAGCAGCACGACCGTCTCGGCCAGCAGCGCCAGATCGCCGACGAGCGTCAGCAGCATCGCGACGAGCGTCGTGGCGAGGATCGCCACCCACGGCGTCTGCCGCCCGGGCAGCACCCGCGACAGAGCGCGCGGCAGCAGCTCCTGCTCTGCCATGCCGTACGTGAGACGGCTCGCCATGATCATCGTCAGCAGCGCACCGTTGGCGACGGCGATGAGCGCGATGAGGCTGAACAGCCACGAGGGGATGGCGACGCCGCTCGCTTCGACGACCGCGAGGAGGGGGCCGCTCGAGCTCGACAATTCTTCGGGCGGCAGAGCGATGCTGCTCGCGAGGCCGACCAGCACGTAGACCAGCCCGGCTGCACCGAGAGCGGCGAACAGCGCTCGCGGGTACATCTTCGAGGGTTCCTTGACCTCTTCGATCATGTTCGCCGACGTCTCGAAGCCCACGAAGGAGTAGTACGCGATGATCGCTCCAGCGAGCACGGCCGACGCGACGCCGGTGCCCTCGGGCACCTGCGTGACGCGCGACACATCCCCGCCACCGCCGGCGAGGAGGAACCCGACCACGACCACGACGATCACCAGCCCGGAGACCTCGATGGCGGTCATGACGAAGTTCGCACCCATCGACTCCCGGATGCCGCGGGCATTGAGAGCCGCGAGCACGGCGAGGAACACGATGGCGACCGGCACCACGGGAACCTCGACGAACGTCTGCAGGTACTGACCGGCGAAGGCGATCGACAGCCCCGCCGCGCTCACGACACCCGCGGCCAGCATGCAGAAGCCGACGAGGAACGACACGAGCCTGTTCTTGAACGCGCGCTCGGCGAAGACGGCCGCGCCGCCGGCCCGCGGGTACTTCGTCACCAGCTCGGCGTACGACCCGGCGGTGAGCAGCGCGAGCACGAGGGCGGCGAGGAGGGGCGCCCACAGCATTCCGCCGACACGCTCGGCCAGCACCCCCATCAGCGCATAGACACCTGCGCCCAGAACGTCACCGAGGATGAAGGCGAACAGCAGCGGTCCGCCGATTCCTCGCCGAAGGCGAGTGGGCGCGGGGGTATCGGTCTTGCTCATTCCGCGAACGCTAGATCGCGGCATCCCGAAACCCGTAGCGGCTTGACAAGCTTCTGCGGTGCGGCGACGCGAGCGGGATACTCGGGGCATGACCAACGAGCACCACGCCCCCGATCGTGTCAGCGACGAGGCGATCGCCGACCTGCATGCGCGTCTCAGCCGTCGGCGTCGGTTCGCCGCGCTCCTCGGCGGGCAACCCCCGGCCGGTGTCGATCTGGATTGGCTCGACACGCTCGTCGCGCGATGGACGGACGGGTTCGACTGGCGCACGCAGGAGGACCGGATCCTCGCCCTGCCGTGGGAGCTCGTCGACGCGCCACACCCGCTTCGCGTGATCCACCAGAAGGCGGAACCGGACGCCCCCGTGGCTCTCCTCCTCCATGGATGGCCCGATTCGGTGCTTCGGTTCGAGAAGGTGCTGCCACTGCTCCGGCATGTCACGGTGGTCGCGCCCGCGCTGCCGGGCTATCCGTTCAGCGTCGACGCCCCGGCCGAGGGGATGTCGGCGAACGAGATGGCCGACGTCGTCGCCGCCGGCATGCACCGACTCGGGTACACACGTTTCGTGGTCAGCGGCGGCGACATCGGATGCAACGTCGCCGAGGCGCTGATGCGCAATCACCCCTCGATGGTCGCGGCGGCACACCTGACCGACGTGTCGCAGAGACACCTCGCCGGCGGCATCCCCGATGACCTCAGTCCAACGGAGCGCGACTACGTCGACCGCTGGAACCGGTGGCAGACCACCGAGGCCGCATACAGCCTCGAACACGCGACGAAACCCGCCACCATCGCCGCCGCGCTCACCGACTCCCCCACCGGACTGCTCGCCTGGATCGGAGAGAAGCTCTGGACCTGGACCGACCACGGCGATGACATCACCAGCGTCTTCTCGCACGACGAGGTTCTCACCTGGGTATCGGCATACTGGTTCACCAGCGCGATCGGCTCGTCGTTCGGCCCCTATGCACTGCGGACCGTGCCGCCGAACACGAAGATACCCGGCGGCATCCCGGTCGTGCTCTCGATCTTCCCGGGCGACCTCGTCAACGCCCCGCGCGACTTCGCCGAGCGCCTCTTCGACCTCGAGGCTTTCGAGGAGCACCCGGTGGGCGGTCATTTTCCCTCGTGGGAGCAACCCGAGGCATACGTCCGCGACCTCGACCGCGCCATCGCGGCCGCGCTCGACTGAGTCAGCTACGGAGCCGACGAGTGCGGGGGTGGCGGGCCCGCACCACGCCGAGCTGACGCAACCGCGCGGTGATGCCGACGAGGCCCGTACTCCCGGCCACGGCGACCGCCGCCGCTCCCGAGGTCGCCGCGATGACGCCCGCAGGCGATCCGCTCACGCCCGCGACGATCGCCCAAACGATGAGGGCCAGCACGGCGATGGCCGATCCGACCGACAGCCAGATCCTCGCCATCTGCAGACGAGACGCCTCTCGCGTCGCACGGTCGGTGGGCTGGCTCGCGGTGGCGGTGCTCATGGATACGACGCTATGCAGGCTGAGTGGGCCGCGCCTCCGCCGTACGGCGGAAACCTCGCGCGCGAGCATCCGGCGCACGGGTGAGGCGCGACGTCAGCGGTAGCGCCGCGGCACTGCCCAGGGGCGGCCGAACTCGGTGTTGTACGACTCCGGATCGAACGGGCTGTCGCCGCCGGCGGGAAAGCTCGTGAGCTCGCCGAACACGACGCGACCGTCGACGTCGTACAGATCGACGCGCACGAAGTCGGTGCCCTCGCCCAGCCGCTCGGCGATGCTGATCATCTCGTCGAGATGCGCGGGCCGCGGGCGCTCGGGATCCGCCCAGGGTGGCCCGCCGCTCATCGGGATGCGGCTCCAGTCGGGTCGGAAGAAGTCTTGCGTCCGGCCGCCGAAGCGTCCGCCGTCGACCTGGATGACATGGCATCGCCCATGGAAGACGAAGAACTTGTAGTCGTCCGGGATGCCGCCATCGGCACCGACCAGGAACTCCTCGACGATGACCCGGCGCGGCACCTGCCCGTAGACCCACTCGCGGTTCGGCCCCTGACCGTAGAGCTTGGTGAGCCAGCCCGCGGCGATCGCCGCGATCTCGTGCGGGTTCGCGTGCTCCGGGCGCACGTGCCGGTAGACCCAGCCCCAGCGCGCTTCCGGAAGCCGGGCATCGTCCGGCGCGGCCGGCGAGACGACGAGCGCAGCGCCGCTCCCGTGCGTCGGCTTCACGACGTAGGCATCGGGCCAGTCGAGGTCCAGCAGGCTCTGCGGGTCGTCGACGATGGCGTAGGCGCGAGGCAGGTACTGCTCGCCGATGACCGCGGCGACGTGGTCGCGCACGGCGGCCTTGTCCGCGAAGGTGACGATGAGGCTGCGGCGGTCGCGCAGGATCTTGTACCGCACCTTCTCGCGGAACGTCGTCGGATTGCGGGTCCGCCACAGGCGCAGCATCCGGACCAGCCGACTGCGCTCGCGCCAACGGACGCCATGACGGCGCGGGGTCACGATTCGTCGAGGTCGTCTTCCTCGTGACCGATCGACTTCGCCTCGAGAAACGCGCAGAGCTCAGCGGCGACCGTGAACTCGGCGGCGAGCGAGTGCATCTGGAAGCTGCTCAGAATGGTGAAGTCGGGCTGCGGTTCGATGGTGATTCGCCAGCGCGCATCGCCGATCTCGATCGGTTCCATGAACACCGACACGGACGAGTTCGCGAGGGGCACGACGACGAGCCCCGTGTCCGATCCCTCCGAACCGTCCTGCACGAGGACGCGGATGAGCTCACCCGCTCCCCGCTGCTCGTGGAACTCGCCGAGCCAGCGCTCGAGCGTCTCTTTACTGCGGAACGGCATCAGGCTCCCAACGGGCCGAGGGCGGATGCGCGTGATCGCGCGCACTGGACTATAACGGTCGTCGGCTTACCGTTCAGTCCATCCCCACGGCCATGTCGGTGAAGCGCGAGAAGTGGCCCTGGAACGCCACGGTCACCGTGTCGGTCGGACCGTTGCGGTGCTTCGCGACGATGAGGTCGGCCTCGCCGGCACGCGGGCTGTCCTTCTCGTAGGCCGCCTCGCGGTGCAGCAGGATGACGATGTCGGCATCCTGCTCGATCGAGCCCGACTCACGCAGGTCGCTGATCGCCGGCTTCTTGTCGGCACGCTGCTCGGCACCACGGTTCAGCTGCGACAGCGCGATGACGGGAACCTGCAGCTCTTTCGCGAGCAGCTTGAGCGCACGCGAGAACTCCGAGACCTCCTGCTGGCGCGACTCGACGCGCTTACCGCTGGTCATCAGCTGCAGGTAGTCGATCACGACCATCTTGAGGCCCACGCGCTGCTTGAGGCGGCGGCACTTCGCGCGGATCTCGACGAGCGTCATATTGGGGCTGTCGTCGATGTAGAGCGGAGCGTCGTTGATGCGGCCACGCGTCGCGGCGACGGTGGTCCAGTCGCGTGAGTCGAGGGTTCCCTTGCGCATCGACTGCAGCGGCACGGCGCCCTCGGCGCTCATGAGGCGCATCGCGATCTCGCTGCGCCCCATCTCGAGCGAGAAGAAGATCGTGGGCGAGTTGTTCTTGATCGCGGCGGCGCGGGCGAAGTCGAGCGCGAGCGTCGACTTACCCATGGCGGGACGCGCCGCGACGACGATCATCTGACCGGGATGCAGGCCGTTGGTCAGCTGGTCGAGCCCGGAGAAGCCGGTCGGGATGCCGGTCATCTGGCCATCGCGACCACGTGCGGCTTCGATGTCGTCGATGGCAGCGGTGACGGCGACCTCGAGGGGGACGTAGTCCTCGGCCTTCTCGGCACCGGTGACCGAGTAGATCTCGGCCTGTGCGTTGTTGACGAGGTCGACCGCGTCGCCCTGGCCGTTGTAGCCCATCTGGACGATGCGGGTTCCGGCCTCGACGAGGCGGCGCAGCAGGGCGCGCTCGTTGACGATCGTCGCGTAGTAGCCGGCGTTCGCCGCGGTCGGGACGATGGAGGTCAGCGTGTGCAGATAGTCGGCCCCGCCAGCGCGCTGCAGCTCGCCGTTCTTGATGAGCTCGTCGGTGACGGCCACGACATCGGTCGGCTCACCGTGGGAGTACAGCGAGAGCAGCGCCTCGTAGATGAGCTCGTGCTTGGGCACATAGAAGTCGGTGCCCCGGAGCGTCTCGATGACGTCGGCGACGGCATCCTTCGACAGCAGCATTCCGCCGAGCGTGCTCTGCTCGGCGAGCATGTCGTGCGGCGGGGTGCGATCGGGTTCGCGCCGTCCGCCGAGCCTGTCGTCAGAGATGTCCGCGATCGACATCCGCACCCCCGCATCCTGGCCTATGACCGAGCCGGAGTACACGGTATGGAGGGCATCCGACACCCGCAAACCGGCCTGTGGATAACTCTGTGGAGAGGATGCGGGAAACGCCGCGACGGTTGTGAAGAAGTCCTGTGGAAAACGCCCGGGGATACGTGGAAAGTCCACGAGTAAGTATCCGTTGATCAGGGGTTTAAGTTTCCCCAACCTGTGGATGAAGATCGTGGTTGAAGTCTCACTTGAAGGTTGTTCATCTGGGGACTCACTTGTGTAAAACGCTCGCCTTGTCAAGTCGACTCGGCGCCCCCGGCGCGGCATCCTCAGGACGGGCTCATGACCAACTCAGCGGAACCCTAGACAGTCGCCCGAGACAGGAGTATCTTTCTTCGCCAAGCAGTACCCGACGGCACGGGGTCTCCCGTGCGAACGATGTCGACGCTCTCGGGGGAGGTGATCGCTCGTCATGGCCCAGCACCGCCGTGCGCCTCGCTGGGTGCCGATCCTCGGCACCGGCGTCGGTCTCGCCTTCGCCTGGACGGCGCTCTCCCTCGCACTCGCGCCCGCGAGCTACGCGGCCGACGAAGAGACTGGGCCCCTGCAGGGCATAGTCTCCGCCGTCACCGATCCGGTCGACCGTGCCGTCGAAGACGTCGTCGCTCCGGTGCTCGACACTGTCGTCCAGCCTGTGGCCCGCGTCGCAGACCCCGTCGTGCAGGCTGTCGCCCCCGTCGTGCAGTCGGCCCCTCCCGCCGTCGCGCCGGTCGTCGAACCGGTCGTCCGCGAGGTGGTCGAGCCCGTCGCGCAGAACGTCATCGCTCCGGCCGTGCAGCCGGTCGCAGACGTGGTCGAGCCGGTCGCCGACACCGTGGCTCCCGTCATCGAGCCCGTTTCGGATGTCGCGGCGCCCGTCACGGAGAACCTCGCGCCTGTCGTCGCACCGATCGTCGGCTCACTGTCTCCGGTGACCGATGCCGTCGGCGCCCCCGTGACTCCCGTGCTCGGCATCCTCGACGGCGCCCTGGCACCCGTCGTGGCGGTGCTCGCTCCGGTGACCGATGCCCTCGCGCCCGTCACGGACGCGCTGACTCCCGTCATCGTCCCGATCACGGATGCCGTTGTACCCGGCGGTTCGCAGCCGCTCGTTCCCCTGCTTCCCGGCGAGACACCGGAGCCCGGAATCGCCACCAGCTCGCCACTGGACGCGATCTCCGCCGTCGCCCTCGGTCTGGCACGCGACCTGGCTACGTCCACGTCGGCCGACGGCCCATTCGGCATTGTCGGCGTCCTGGCGACGTCGGCCGAGGTTCTCGCGCCCTCATCCGAACTGTTCGCCGCGGCGGCCAGCGCGGCACCCGCCGTCGCGGGTCATGCGCTCGCTCTGGGCGCACCGGCGTCGGGTGGCCTCGCCGTCAGCGCTCCGGGCGCGGCCTCGGCCAGCGCCGCCGCTGCCGGAGGCGGTATCGCCGCAGCCCTGTTCGCATTCGCCGGAGCAGCGTTCCTGCTCCCCGGACGCCGCGGACGCCTCACGAACTCGACGGGCCCGATCTCGCCCGTCTACCCCACCGACGTCTCTCCTGACTGACGAACGGCCGGCCGCGCTCGAGCGGCACGACCATCGGCGCGCAGCGCCATCCATTCGTCATTCTCAAGGAGAGAACAATCATGAACACCATCGTCTCGCGTGCCATCTGGGGCACGCTCGTCGCCGGGGGGATCACGATCCTCGGCGCATCGGTCGCCCACGCGGCCGACACCACGGGAGAGGACGGGTTGCTTTCGGGCACCCAAGGCATCGTCTCCGTCGACGCTCCGATCACGGTCAGCGGGACGTCCGTCGCCGTCCTCGGCGACGCGGACAGCTCGACGTCAAGCTCGAGCGCACCGGAGTCGGCACCGGCGCCCAGCGGCTCGACGAGCGGCTCGGACGGCGTCGGCTCTGGGTCGCAGGCGCTCATCAGCGTCTCCGTGCCCGTGACCGTCGAGGGCACCTCCGTCGCCGTCATCGGCGACAGCACGTCGTCGACGGACAGCGGCAGCGCACCCGCCGAGCCGGCCCCTGCTCCGGCGCAGCCCGCTCCGGCACCCGCTGCCGAGACGGACGGGTCGGATGGCGTCGCCTCCGGCACCCAGGTCGTCGCTCCGGTGACGGCGCCGATCGAGGTCAGCGGCACCGCCGTCTCGGTCATCGGAGACGCCACCAGCGACACCACCACCGGCGGCAACGGCGCTGGCAACGGCGGCGGCACCACGGGCACCACGCCCGAGGCAACCACCGACGGCACCGACGGAATCCTCGGCGGCACCCAGGTCGTCGCACCGGTCACCGCACCGATTGACCTCACCGGCACCGCCGTTTCGGTCATCGGGGACGCCACGAGCGACACCACCACCGGCAGCAACGGCGGCACGACGGGTACCACGCCCGGCGCGTCGACCGACGGCACCGACGGCATCCTCGGCGGCACCCAGGTGCTCGCACCGGTCACCGCACCGATCGACCTGACCGGCACCGCCGTCTCGGTCATCGGAGACGCCACGAGCGACACCACCACCGACGGCAACACCGCTGGCAACGGCGGCACGACGGGTACCACGCCCGGCGCGTCGACCGACGGCACCGACGGCATCCTCGGCGGCACCCAGGTGCTCGCACCGGTCACCGCACCGATTGACCTCACCGGCACCGCCGTTTCGGTCATCGGGGACGCCACGAGCGACACCACCACCGGCAGCAACGGCGGCACGACGGGTACCACGCCCGGCGCGTCGACCAGCGGCACTGACGGCATCCTCGGCGGCACCCAGGTCGTCGCCCCGGTCACCGCACCGATCGACCTCACCGGCACCGCCATCTCCGTCATCGGAGACGCCACCAGTGACACCACCACCGGCAGCAACGGCGGCACGACGGGCACCACGCCCGGCGCGTCGGCCAGCGGCTCGGACAGCGTCCTCGGCGGCACCCAGCTGGTGCTCCCGATCACTGCCCCGATCTCGCTGACCGGAACCGCGATCTCGGTGATCGGCGATTCGACCACCGAGGTCGTCACCCCGGCCGGCCCGGGAACCGACCCGGGCACGGACCCCGGAACCGACCCGGGCACGGACCCCGGCACTGACCCGGGCACCGACCCCGGAACCGACCCGGGAACCGACCCCGGAACCGACCCGGGCACGGACCCCGGCACGGACCCCGGCACCGACCCGGGAACCGACCCCGGCACCACCCCCGGCACGGACGGCAACGGCGGAGCCCCCGCGGTTTCGACCGCGTCGAGCATGACGGACACCGCTGTGGTCGGCACGCCGGCCTCGGCAGCGTCGGCTCGCCCGCTGATGCTCGCCAAGACGGGTGGTGAGACCCCGGTGGCTCTCGGCATCGGCGCCCTGGCGCTGACGCTGATGGGGCTCGTCCTCGTCGCTCTGCGCCGTCGCGCGACGGTCTGATCCCGACAGGAGTCAGTCTCGGACACAGCGGATGCCGTGGGCCTCGGCCTGCGGCATCCGCTCCGGCCTGCCCGCGGGGCACCTTGCCGACGCGCACGCATCGCACCGGGAGGCAAGGGATCTGCACCGACACCCCGGGGCTCGGCATCCGCTCTCGGGGTGTCGGCCCGGAAACCTTGCATCCCGGCCCGCGGCACGCACCCGAAAACGACGGATGCCGCGAACCCGAAGGTCCGCGGCATCCGTACGGTGCGCCAGGGATTACTTGGCGGCGACCACCTGCAGGGTGATCACAGCGGTGAGGTCGTCGCGCAGGCGAATGGTCGCCTCGTGCTCGCCCACGGCCTTGATCGGCGAGGTGATGTGGATCTTGCGCTTGTCGAGGTCGCCCAGACCAGCGGTCTTGACGGCGTCAGCCACGTCGGCGGGCTTGACCGCACCGAACAGACGGCCTTCGGCGCCGGCCTTGACCGACAGCTTGACCTTGTTCGACTCGAGGTTGTTCTTGAGAGCCACGGCCTCTTCGTGGTCGTGGATCGCGCGGGCGTCGCGAGCGGCGCGGATGGACGCCACCTGCTTCTCGCCACCGCGGGTCCAGGCCACAGCGAAGCCCTGGGGGATGAGGTAGTTGCGGGCGTACCCGTTCTTGACCTCGATGACGTCACCGGCGCTTCCGAGCCCGGCGACCTCGTTCGTGAGAATCAGCTTTGCCATGTCGGTGCTCCTTACCGGCCAGCGCCGGCGTAAGGCAGGAGCGCCATTTCGCGCGCGTTCTTGATCGCCTTGGCGATCAGACGCTGCTCCTGCACCGAGACACCGGTGATACGACGGGCGCGGATCTTCCCACGCTCCGAGATGAACTTGCGGAGCGTCGAAACGTCCTTGTAGTCGATGACGCCGACGCGGATCGCCTTCGCGGGGGCAGCGTTCTTCGCGCCCTTCCGCGGCTTGCGGCGGTCGCCGGTTGCCTTTCCAGCCATTGTTTTTCCTTACGAGAGTGATGATCGGATGCCGCTGCACGCAGCACCCGGAATCCGATTCAGAACGGGGTGTCGTCGCCGTAGGAGGCGCCGCTGGTACCCGGTGCGCTCCACGCGTCGGGAGCCGAAGAACCCGGGGTCGCCCACGGCTCCTCCTGCACCTGCTGCTGCGGGCGCGACTGCTGACCGCCGCCGAAGCTTCCGCCGCCACCACCACCGGAGCCGGATGCGGCGCGCGTGACCTGTGCGGTCGCGTAGCGCAGCGAGGGGCCGATCTCGTCGACCTCCAGCTCGATCGCGGTGCGGTTCTGGCCCTCACGGTCCTGGTAGGAGCGCTGACGCAGGCGGCCGGTCGCGACGACCCGCATGCCCTTGGTCAGCGAACCCGCCACGTGCTCGGCGAAGTCACGCCACACGGACGCGCGGAGGAACAGCGCTTCGCCGTCCTTCCACTCGTTCGCCTGACGGTCGAAGGTGCGAGGAGTCGAGGCGATCGTGAAGTTCGCCACCGGCAGGCCGTTCTGCGTGTAACGCAGCTCGGGGTCTGCCGTGAGGTTGCCCACGACGGTGATGACGGTCTCGCCGGCCATGAGCCTTACGCCTTCGCAGCCTTAGCGGGGGCGGCAGCCTTGCGAGCGGCCTTCGCCTCGGAGCGCGCCTTCTCGGCGGCGACCTGTGCGATGGCCTCCTCGGCGCGCAGGACCTTGGTGCGCATGATCGACTCGCTCAGCTTCAGCTGGCGGTCGAGCTCCTGCGTGGTCTCGCTCGTCGCGGTGAAGTTGACGACGGCGTAGATGCCCTCGTTCTTCTTCTGGATCTCGTACGCCAGGCGGCGACGGCCCCAGATGTCGATGTTCTCGATGGTTCCGCCGTCATTCGTGATGACCTTGAGGAACTTGTCAAGGTTGGGAGCAACCTGACGCTCATCGATCTCGGGCTGGAGAATCACCATGAGCTCGTACTGGTACGTGTGCGTCACTGACCCACCTCCTTCGGACTAGAACGGCTCCCGGGCGTTTCCCGGAAGCAGGAGGGTGTGTAGCACGTGCCCGACCGAGGTCGGACAACCACAACAGCTTACCTGATCGCGCGTGATCCCGCCGACCGGTCACCGGTAGCGTGGGCACATGGAGTGGACCGCGGACGTCTCGACCGGCGAATGGCTGCGCGAACGCGTCGACGATCCGTGGCGGGGCACGTTCCACGACGTCGTGCCGCGGGGCTTCGAGGCGTACGCGCGCATCCTGCATCCGGCATCCGTCCAGTCACGCGAGAGCGGCGAACGCCTCCCCCCGTTCGACGCGTGGGTCGAGATGCCGTGGCAGCAGTCGCAGCAGGTGACGGCAGACCTCGTCACCGATCCCGCCACGTGGGCCGAGACCGCCGCCGCCTTCGGGACGACGCTGCATCCGCTGGCGCAGTGGGACTCGCTCGTGCGCTCGCCCGAGTTCGGGTCGAACCAGCGCAGCGCGCCCGACGGCCGATGGTTCGCCGCACCCGGGATGGGCGATCTCGACCCGCACCGCATGGCGGTTCTCGCGCGCGAGCTGATCGGGCACACGTCGACAGCGGATGACGTGACCGCGGGCCTCTGGGAAGGCCGGGGCGGCCTGCTCGGGCACCTCGGACGCGCGCCGTCGCGCACGGTCTTCCAGCCCGGCGACCCCGACGACGCGACCCTCGCCCGCCACAACCGCATGCTCGGGTCGTCGATCGGCGACCGCTTCAACAACGTCTTCCGCAAACCCACCTGGCAGGAGGGCATTCTCTCGCGCGAGATCTCGGAAGGACCACGACTGAGGCTGCCGGAGCGGGCCTTCGTCTTGTTCCGCGGCGCTGTCGACGAGTTCGCCGACGACGACTGGGAGCTGCGGATGCCGTGGCGCGACCTCGCCGCCGAGGCGACGGGAGCCGTGCCGACGGCGCAGAGCCCGAGCCTGCTCTGGCCCGCAGACCGCGCGTGGGTGATGGTGTCGGAGGTCGACTTCGACTCCACCATCGTCGGCGGCTCGCGAGAGCTCGTCGACGCGATCTGCCGCTCGCCCGAGCTCGAAGCCCTGCCCCTGCCGGCCGACGCATCCCTGTCCTGGGGAGCAGACGAGGTCAATCGATGAGCGTTCCGTTCGATCCCCGACCCCTCCTCGATCCGGTGTCGCCCGCCACCGCGCGTGCATTCCGGAAACACCTGGCCGCCAGCGGCCGGCTCCCCGGCGGGTCGGGCACCGCCGGCGTGATCATCGCCATCGTCGTCATCGTCTTCGTGGTGCTCGTGTTCGGCGGCGTCCTGTCCGCCATCATCGGCGGCCTGGTGTTCGCCGTCGGGACGCAGTCGGGTTCCGGTGCGGTGGTCTCGCTGGCGCCCGTCATCCCCCTCGTCATCATCATCGCCCTCGCGGCGCTCATCCCTTTCTTCGTCCGCCGGCAGCGCGCTGCGCAAGCCGCGGTCTGGTACCGGCTCGACCGGTTCGCGCGGGCCAACGGCATGAGCTTCGAGCCGCAGCGGCCCCAGCCCCCGCTGCCGGGGATGATCTTCTCGCAGGGGTCGGGGCGGATGGCATCCAATCTCGTCCGCGGCGACCAGCCGCGCTTCGTCGAGTTCGCGAACTACCGTTACACGACCGGGTCGGGCAAGAATCAGCAGACGCACACGTGGGGCTACGTCGCGGTGCACCTGTCGACGCCGCTGCCGCACATCGTGCTCGACGCCCTCGGCAACAACGGACTGTTCGGCTCGAACCTGCCGGTCGCATTCGACCGCGACCAGCACCTGAGCCTCGAGGGCGACTTCGACCGGCACTTCCGCCTCTACTGCCCGCGGGGCTACGAGCGCGACGCGCTGTACCTGTTCACGCCCGACATCATGGCGCGCTTCGTCGACAACGCCGCGGCACTGGATGTCGAGATCGTCGACGACTGGCTCTTCTTCTACGGCAAGCGCGACTTCTCGACCCTCGACCCGGCGACGTGGTCGTGGCTGTTCGGCGCGGTCGGCGCCATGATCGACAAGTTCGAGCAGTGGGAGCGCTGGCGTGACGACCGGCTCGCGCCGCCTGCGGCATCCGGTGCTGGCGCGGTGCCGGCCGTACCGGCGCAACCCGGTCCCGCGGGGCCGGCTACGGCGGGACAGGGTGCGGCCGCCGGCGCCGCATCCGCGCTGCCCGTCACGCCGCCGCCGGGACTGCTGCGCCCGCCGCCCGGTGTCGCCGCGTCCGGCCAGCGCTTGAAGAAGAGCGTGCCGTGGATGGCGGTGGTCGTAGTGCTGCTGATCGTCACGGTCGGCGCCATCGGTCCGGTCATCGCCTTCATCGGCGGACTCTTCGCCGCCATGCGCTGACCGGGAGCGTGACGCGAACAGGCTGAGCGGCCGCGCGCGCCCCCGACAGGCTGAGCACCCGCACCAGCCCCGTACGCGCACGTCGAGCCACAACCAGCCTGCTGAGGGCGTGACCCGGGGCCGCCACTCACGCACATCCCGCCATCGCTGCGAAGTCCCACTTCGGCCGGGAATCCCGGCTCGATAACCGGCCCAACCGGGACCTCGCATGCGACGGATGCAGCGGGCCCCGCGGATGCAGCGGGTCAGGGCGCGGCGGCGAGGATGCGCTCGGCGGCCTTGACCATCGCGATGTCGATGAAGGTGCCGTCATCGAGCACGAACGCGCCCGTCCCATCCGCCGCCGCGGTGCGCACCCGCTCGACGATGCGCTGCGCTCGCTCGACCTCTTCCGGGCCGGGGGTGAAGGCCCGCCGGATCACCTCGATCTGCCGCGGATGAATGGCGGTGCGGCCTGCGTAGCCGAGCGCGCGCCCGGCCCGGCAGCTCTGCTCCAGGCCCTCGAGGTCGGCGACATCGGCCCAGACCGCCATGAGCGGAAGGGGCAGCCCGGCCGCAGCCGCCGCGTTCACGAGCCGCGCGCGCGACCATGCGAGCCCGGGTTCCCCGGCACGCCCCGCGGGCACGCCGATCTCCGCGCGCAGGTCGGCCTCGCCCACCGCAATCGACGCGACCCCGGCCTGCGCGATCTCGAACGCGCGCTCGATCGCCAGCGCCGACTCGAGCAGGGCATGCACCTCGCGCCCGGGCGCGACGGCGCGGACCGCCGCGACGTCATCCGCCGACTGCGTCTTGGGAAGCCGGATGCCGAAGGCGGCGGGCAGGTCCGAGACGGCGGCGACATCCGCGTCGTGCGCGTCCGCCCCGCGCGCGTTGACCCGCACCTGCACCGCCGGTGCGGCAGCCCCTCGCGACGCCCGAACCGCGGCGAACTCGGCGAGCGCCGCCCGCGCCTGCGCCTTGCGCGAGAGTGCCACGGCGTCCTCGAGGTCGACGATGACGGCATCCGCTCCCGCATCCAGCGCCTTCTCGAAGCGCTCGGGGCGGTCGGCGGGCGCGTACAGCGCGACCAGGATCGGGCGGGTCATGCGATCGATCCCTCCGCACGCATGCGAGCGATGTCGTCGTCGGCGTAGCCGAGAGAGGCCAGCACGTCGGCGGTGTCGGCGCCGTGAGCCCGCCCGGTGAAAGCGATCGTCGCCTCGTCGCGCGACATCCGGAACAGCGGTCCCTGCATCGCCATCTCGCCGAGATCGGGGTCGTGGATGCGGTGGACCGTGCCCAGCGCCTGGAACTGCGGGTCCGCGACGACGTCAGAGGGGTCGTACACCGGGGCGACCGCGGCCTGCGCGGCTTCGAACGCCTCGATCACCTCATCGCGCGTGCGCTGCGCGATCCAGCTGCCCACGGCCTCGTCGAGCTCGTCGGCGTGCCGCGCCCGGCTCGATCCGCTCGCGAACCACGGCTCGGCCGCGAGGTCGGGGCGGCCGACGAGAGCCATCACCCGCTCGGCGATCGACTGAGCGCTCGTCGACACGGCGACCCACGAACCGTCGGCCGTGCGATAGGTGTTGCGCGGCGCGTTGTTCGCCGACCGATTGCCCGTGCGGGGCTGCACGGTCGCGAGCTGATCCCAGCGCGTGATCTGCGGGCCGAGCATCGCGAGGATCGGCTCGATGATCGCGACATCCACCACCTGCCCGCGCCCGTCGCGCGCGCGGGCGTGCAGCGCAGTCATGATCGCGTAGGCGGTGGCGAGCGAGGCGATGCCGTCGGCGAGGCCGAACGGGGGAAGGGTCGGTGGACCGTCGGGCTCGCCCGTCGCGGCGGCGAACCCGCTCATCGCCTCGGCGAGCGTGCCGAAGCCGGGGCGACTGCGGTACGGGCCGATCTGACCGAATCCGGTCACGCGGGCGAGAACGAGACCGGGGTTCTCCGCAGACAGCTCGTCGTACCCGAGTCCCCAGCGCTCAAGGGTTCCGGGGCGGAAGTTCTCGACGACGACATCGGCGGTGCGGGCGAGGCGCAGGAACGCCTCGCGCCCGTCGGCGGTGTGCAGGTCGATCGCCACGGTCCGCTTGTTGCGGCCGAGCGTCTTCCACCACAGGTTCTGCCCGTCCTTGCTCGGACCGTGGCCGCGCGCGGGGTCGGGCCGGGTCGGGTGCTCGACCTTGACGACCTCGGCTCCCATGTCGCCGAGGTGCATCGCGGCCATGGGACCGGCGAACAGCGTCGAGGCGTCGATGACGCGCAGTCCGTCGAGCGGGGTCACGAGCGCTCCTCCCAGCAGACGCGGAATCCGATCGAGGGCGACGCGTCCTGTCCGAGCCCCGGCAGCAGCAGTTTGGCCGCGAACTCCGGCGACCGCACACCGCCGTCGAAGTACCAGTCCGACCCCTCGCTGCGGTGGGCGCTGCCGCCCTTCAGCATCACGAACCGGGTGCGGCCGTCGGAGTGCTCCGACTCCGTCCAGTTCCACACCTCCGGCGCACGTCGGCGGAACGACGGAAGGGATGCCGCGAGCTGCCACTCGTCCTCGGTGGGGAGCCGCCCGCCCACCCACGCGGCGTACTCCCGAGCCCGCGCGAAGGTCACATCGGTCGCCGGGCGCTCGGGGTCACGGGCATCCGCGTCTTCACCGATCGCGTCGAGGAACCGCGCGTACTCGGCCTCGGTCACCTCGGCCGCGCCGACGTGCACCGGATGCCGCACCTCGACGACGCGTTCGAGTGTGCGCTGGTCGTGCAGGCGAGGCGGCAGCGGCTTCCACTCGTCGACGTAGGGTGCGCCCTCGTACATCCCGGTCTCGCGGGCGCGGAAACGCACGGTCAGCGCATGTGTGCCGGGCGGCACCGCGACGGTCGGTTCCTCCTCATCCGCAGCAGCGTCTCGCACGGGCCCGGCCCATGCCGGAGCGGTGAGGCGCCGCGCTCGGCGGTGCGGGAACGACACGTCCGCCACCGGCGGCTCATCGCGCAGCGCGGCTTTCACCTCGGCGACGACCGGCGGCACAGGGGTACCCGCGGCATCCGCGGTGAGCCGCACGACGGCGGCGACCCCACCGGCCGGCACCGTCACCGACGACACCTCATCGCCGGGCTCATGCAGCGGAACGTATCGACCGCCGGACTCGAGCTCGAACTCGACATCGGACCCCGACGTGTTGACGAGGCACAGCAGGGTCACGCCGTCGAGTTCGAACGCCGACCCGAAGACCGGTGCGTCGTGCACGGCGAGAGGCGTCCACTCCCCCTCGACCAGCCAGCGGTGCATGCCGCGCTGCACGGGCAGCATCCGCCGCAGGGTCGCGGCGTCGCGGTCGTTCCAGCCGACCCAGACGCCGAAGACGACCTCCCACACCATCACCCCGACGCCGTTGAGCCATGCCGAGCGCAGCTCTTCTGCGTGGTCGCGGTGCCACCGGCGGATGTGGTGCTGCATGTGTCGGCGCTCGAACCACCGGGCGCGCAGCACGCCGGGCACCTCCGAGTCGGCGAACCACTGGGCCCATGACAGGGTGTGGTCGGCGATGCGCTCGGTCGCGAGCTTCGACTCGCCCTCGAGTCCGATGCCCGGGCGTGCGGCATCCAGGGCCGCGACGAGATCGGGATCGGCCTTCCGCAGCGTGTCGAGGAAGACGCCGTCTGCCCCGAGGCGCCGCACCGTGGCGGCCAGCTCGGCGGCGTCGTCTCCCGAGCGTCGCGTGCCGACATCCCACGGGTTGTAGTCGACGAACACGGCGACACCGGCGGCGCGCAGAGCCTCGGCGGCTTCGACGAGCCCCGGAACCGCGTAGAAGTCCCACTGGTTGCGGCCGTCGATGCCGATGACGGGGTAGGCGTGCCACAGCACGATCCCGTCGAGACCGCCGAACCGGCGCTGCGCGTCGGCGAGGAAGCGTTCCGGCGTGAAGCGCTGCTCGTCGAAGTCGAAGAACAGCTCGTCCCAGAGCCATACCTGGGCGACCGTGAAGCACCGGCTCGCCCACGCGGACCCGGCCTGTTCGTAGCGGGTCGGCACGCCGTGCCGTTCGCGAGCGCCTTCGCGCCACACCGTCAGCTGGGCACGCCACGCACCGAGGTCGGCCGGATCCGTCGGCGCGACGAAGATCTTCGCGTCATCGAGCACCGTCGCGGCGTCGCCCGAGCGCACGTCGGCGTCGAGCGGCACCGGCGTCGGGCGATCGATCTCGCGCGGGACCAGGGGATCGAATCCACCGCTCACGGTCGGTTCTCCTTCCGGAAGGCGGCGACCTCATCGCTCGTGGGCACCGCGTCCTGCGCACCGGGGCGCGTGACGGCAAGAGCGGATGCCGCAGCACCGGCGCGCGCGGCATCCGCGAGCAGATCGAGACCGACGGCGTCGGGGCGGCGTCCGGAGGCGGCGAGCGCCGCGGCCAGCACACCGCAGAAGGTATCGCCGGCGCCCGTCGTGTCGACCGGCGTCACGACATGGGCGGGCACCTCGGTGCGCTCGTCACCGCAGACGACCAGGCATCCGCGAGAACCGAGTGTGACGACGAGTCCGCGCACCGTACGGGCGAGCTCGGCGACGGCCTCGTCGAGGGCTTCGACGCCCGCCGCTTCGAGTGCCTCGTGCTCGTTCACGATCAGCACGTCGGTCGCCGCGAGCAGCGCGTCGCGGGCGGAGGCGAAGGGTGCGGACGGCGCCGCGTTCAGCACGTGCCACGCGCCCTCACCCCGGGCCGCGGCGGCGTCCCGCACCAGGGCCACGGGGATCTCGAGCTGAGTGAGCAGAACCGACGCCGATGCGACCACCGCCCGCTGCGCGTCGGTGAGGGAGTCGCGCGCGGCATTGGCCCCGGCGGCGACGACGATCGCGTTCTCACCCGACGCGTCGACCGAGATGAGCGCTGTTCCGGTCACCTCGTCGACCTGCACCACACCCGAGACGTCGATGCCGTCGGCCTCGAGCGCCGCGCGCAGCGCCGCGCCCGCGGCATCCGTTCCCACCGCGCCCACGAAGGCGACCTCCGCTCCCCCGGCACGCCGGGCGGCAACGGCCTGATTGGCCCCCTTCCCCCCGCCGGTGCGGACGAGCGACGACGCGAGCAGCGTCTCGCCGGGAGCGGGGATGCGGGCGACCCGGGCGACGACGTCCTGGTTGATGCTGCCGACGACGACGACGCTCACGAGCTTCCCTCCGCGAGGGCGACCGTCCGCTCGGCGAGCTCGCGGATCGACCGCTGCGGACCGCCGGGCATCGAGGTCGCGATGCGGTCGTTCAGGGGCGCGGTCCACGCGGGCCCGATGCCGTCGGCACCGACGAGGCCGCCGACCACCGAGCCGACCGTGGCACCGACCGAGTCGGTGTCCCAGCCACCGGCGACGGCGAGCGCGACGGCGGCGCCGAAGTCGCGACCGTGGGCCTGCAGCGCGCACGCGGTGAGCGCGGCGTTGTTCAGCGTGTGCACCCAGTGCATCCCGGCGAACTCAGCGTGCAGGGCGTCGAGCGCACCCGCCGTCGTGAGCTCGCCCGCGGCAAGCGCCCGACCGGTCTCACGGCCGAACCGCACGGCCGCGGCCAGGCGGGATGCGGGCGGCACGACGGTGTCTGCGGCATCCAGCACGTCGTCCATCGAGTCGGCGACGAGGGATGCCGCACACAGGGCGGCCGCCCACATGGCGCCGTACAGGCCGTTGCGGGTGTGGCTGAGCCGCGCGTCGATCCATGCCGAATGCGCCGCGGCCCGGACATCGCCGGGGTTCGCCCACCCGTGCACGTCGGCACGGATGAGGGCGCCGATCCACTCGCGGAACGGATTGCGGTGCGTCGCGGTCTCGGGCACCGGGCGTGCGTCGAGGATGTTGCGGTACGCGGCGCGTTCCGCCGTGAAGACGCGCCCCGCCGGGAGGGCGGAGAGCCACGCCTCGGCGACGTGGTCGGTCGTCAGCGCGGAGCCGTGCTGCTCGAGCAGGTCGAGGGCGAGGATAGGGAAGTTCAGGTCGTCGTCCTCGGGCATCCCGGCGATGTTCTCGACGAGCGAGGTCGGCGCCGAGCGACGGTTCCAGGGCCAGCGCTCGGCGACGTCTGCCGGCAGCCCGCGCGCGGTGAAGTAGCCGCCGATCGGCCAGTTTCCGGTGGCACGGGCGATCTGCTCGATGCCCTCGCGCGGGATCTTCTCGACCGGCTTGCCGAGCAGGCACCCGGCCGACCGCCCCAGCCACGCGCCGTGCACGCGGTCGAAAGCTGCGTCGCCGACGCTCGGCTCGGGCTGCGCGGGAAGCAGCGCCGCGATCGCATCCCACTCGTCGGGCTCGTCCGCGCTCGGGCGCTGCAGCCCCTGCAGCTCATCGAGCACGCGACGCGCCTCCGCGCGCAGTTCGGGCGAAGCCGGCGTCGCGCTGGCCCCGGAAGGCGCGAGGACCGTCGCTCCGCCTGCCTGCGTCCACACCCGTTCGATCGCCGACAGTTCGTCGTCGGGCGCCCCCTGCTCGCGCAATGCGGCGAGCTCGGCGGCGACGAGGTCTTCGGGCTGTGCCCAGGTCAGTCTCACGCCCCGGCCCCCACCGACAGCAGCGACGACAGCGACTCCGCGCGGGCGGCGGCGCACTCGGCATCGGCACGGGCGACGTCGCGCACGACCTCGACCATCGTGGTGACGACGCCATCGAGGTCGAGGCGGCTCGCGGTCACGACCTCGCGCACCCACTCCTCGGGAACGGCGGCGCTGCCGTGGAGCCCACCGCAGATCGCGCCCGCCATCGTGGCGATCGAGTCGGCGTCTCGGCCGTAGTTCACCGCGTCCAGCACGGCGGCACGCAGGTCGCCGTCGTGAGCGACCACGAAGCCGAGCGCGACGGGGAGCTCCTCGATGGCCTTCGTCCGCGAGGGAAGACGCGCGTCCATGGCCGGCGACCGGTAGGCCTCGCCCACGGTGTCGAAGGGCCGCACCGCGTCACGGACGACGCGACCGAGCTCACGCGGATCGTCCGACCCGCCAGCGGCACGGAAGGCATCGACGGCCTCGAACACGGCGCGGATGGCGGCGGCGGTGCCGTCGTGCGCGACATCCAGCACCGCCCGTCGAACGTCGTCGACCGTCGCTCCGGGAGTGGCGGATGCCGCGACCGCGGCGGCGAACACGCCGGCGGCCTCGCGACCGTACGACCACTGGTGGGCGCCGGCGATGTCGATGGCTTCGGCGTAGGCGCCGCGCGGGTCGCCGATGTGCACGAGGCCGACGGGCGCCATGTACATCGTCGCGCCGCAGTTGACGACGTTTCCGACGCCCGCCTCACGGGGGTCGGCGTGGCCGTAGTGCAGCTTCATGACGAGCCACTTCTCGGCGAGGAAGACGCGCTGCAGGATGAGCGCTTCGTCTTCGAGCTCGGGGATCCAGCGGCGCTCACCCATCATGAGCGGCACGAGGTCGCTCGCGACGTCGTAGGCGTCGAGGTGCCGACGCTGCTTGGCGTACACCTCGATGAGCGCGTGGGTCATGAGGGTGTCGTCTGTGACGTGACCGTCGCCCTTGTGGTACGGCGCGATGGGGCGAGCCGTGCGCCAGTCGGGCAGGAAGGGACCGACGATCCCCTCGACACGTCCGCCGTGGCGCTCCTCGATCTGCTCGGGGGTCCAGCCCTCCGTCGCACCGCCGAGCGCATCGCCCACGGCGGCTCCCGCCAGTACTGCTGCCACCCGATCGTGCAACACGTCCATTACGTCCCTCTCTTCGTTCGAGCGTGTGAGGCGGGGGCGGATCGGATCGACCCGCCCCCGCGGATCGTCATCCGGCGACGTCGGCCCAGCCGTCGCTGAGCTGCGCGGCGAGCTGGTCGCGGTCGATCTGGTTCGCCAGGTACTGCTGGAACGCCGGCGTCGCGATCGTGTCCTTCCACTCGGTGTACTTCGACACCTTCAGGAACGGCGGACCTTCCAGGCCCTCGCCCGACGCGAGCACCTGCTTCCACGCGGCGTCGTCGCCGGCGAGCTCGGCAACCTGCGTGCGGGCGGCACCCGACGAGGGGATGAGCGCGTCGGCGTAGGCGATCTTCGCGAGGTTCTCGCCGTCCATGAAGAAGTTCAGGAACTCCGCCGACTCCTCCACGTGCTCCGAGTCGATGTTCACCGAGTACGTCTGCGGGTTCGCGGCCTGAATGGCGCCAGCCGATCCTTCGAGCGGCGGAAGCGCGACCCAGTTGAGGCCCTCGGGAGCATCCGCGGCGATGTTCGTCGCCTGGAACGAGCCCTGCACCGTCAGCGCGACCTTGCCGCCGTAGAACGACGGCAGCACGTCCGAGCCCGACTGCGTGAGCGAGGTCGGGTCGATCGACCGGTCGGTGTAGGCCATCTCGTGGATGCGCTCGGGCACGGCGAGCTCGTCGTCGCCCACCTCGATCGTCACGTCGTCGCCCTCACCGTCGAAGTAGCCGCCGTCGAAGCCCATCGACAGGCTCATCATCGTCGCGGTGGGCGAACCGAGACCCCAGCCGAGGCCGTAGTGGTCTGCCGTGGTCGTCGCCTTCGCGATCTCCTGGAGCTGATCCCACGTCATCGTGTCGCCCGTGGGCACCTCGACGCCCGCTTCGGCCAGCAGGTCGGCGTTCGCGAACGCCATGTACGACTGGAGGGTCGAGGGGTACGCGACGATCTGCCCGTCGTGGGTCACCGACTCCCAGATGCCGTCGGAGATGTCCGACTTCAGCTCGGGGTCGATCAGGTCGGTCAGGTCGGCGAGGTAGCCGTCTGCCGCGAACGACACGATCGAGCTCGCCTCGAAGTGGATGATGTCGGGCGCGGTGCCGCCCGAGAACTGGGTGATCAGCTTGTCGTAGGTGCCATCCCACCCGGCCTGGATGATCTTGACCTGGACGTCGTCGTGCTCGGCGTTCCAAGCGTCGACGATCTCGCTGATGGCTGCCTGGGTCGCGGGCTGGTCCGACAGCGACTGGAACTGGAGGGTGACGACGTCGCCGTCTCCCCCGCTGCTGTTCGCGCTGCCCTGCTGACATCCTGCAAGCGTGATGGCTGCGATGCCCACGAATGCGACGGCGCCGATGCCGCGGATTCTTCTCATGGTGTGGCCTTTCTGGTTTTCGGGTTTCGTCGTCACGGGGAGGTCAGCCCTTGACGGCACCGGCGAGCATGCCGCCGGTGAGCTTCTTCTGCAGGATCCCGAAGATGATGAGCGACGGGATCGTGGCGAGGATGGCGCCGGCGGCCAGCGGCCCCAGCTGGGTCTGCCCCTCGGCGCCGAGGAACGAGCGCAACGCGATGGGCAGCGTGTACAGCTCCGGGCTCTGGATGAGCACGAGCGCGAGGAAGAACTCATTCCAGGCCGAGACGAAGGTGAACATCGCCGTGGCGACCAGTCCCGGCACCAGCAGCGGCAGGATCACGGTGCGGAGGATGGTGAACCGGCCGGCACCGTCCATCTCGGCGGCTTCCTCGAGCTCCGGCGGGATCGCCGCGACGTACCCCTGCAGCATCCAGAGCGTGAACGGCATCGTGAAGGTGACGTAGACGAGGATGAGGCCGAACAGGGTGTCGTTCAGCTGCAGGCTCCGCAGCACGAGGAACAGCGGGATGATGATGAGGATCGTCGGGAACACCTGGCTGACGAGGATCCACACCGTGCCGGCCGCGCGCAGCCGGCCCTTCAGCCGGGCGAGAGCGTAGGCCATCGGCATCGACAGCAGCACCGCGACGATCATCGTGACGATCGAGACGAGCACCGAGTTGCCGGCCGCGGTGATCAGATTCTGCCGCTCGAGTGCGGCGATGTAGTTGCCGAAGTCCCACTGCTGCGGGATGAGGTTCACAGCGAGCGAGTTGAGCTCTCGGGTCGACTTGAACGACGCCGACAGCAGCCAGAGCAGCGGAAAGCCTAGGAAGATCAGGTAGCCCGCGAGCGCCAGGTACATCAGGACGGTCGCGTACAGGGGGCGCTTGGTGGTCACTTGCGGGCCCCCTTGTTCTGCCGGAACTGGTTGATCAGGTACAGCGAGAGGATCACCAGGATCGCCACGACGAGGACGTTGCCCATCGCCGACGCGTACCCGATCTCGCGGTTGCGGAACGCCTCGAGGTAGGTGAACAGCGGCGGGATCATCGTGCGGCCGCCCGGGCCGCCCTCGGTCAGCACGTAGATGAGGCCGAACGAGTTGAACTGCCAGATGAAGTCGAGCGCGGTGACCGCGATGATCACGGGCCGCAGGGCGGGCAGCGTGACGTGCCAGAACCGGCGTGCCGCTCCCGCGCCGTCGACGGCGGCAGCTTCGTGCTGCTCGGGGGCGATCGACTGCATACCCGCGAGAAGCAGGACGGTCGTCTGCGGGATGCCGGCCCAGACGCCGACGACGATGACGGCAGGCAGGGCGGTCGAGAAGTCGCCGAGCCAGTTCACACCCGGGATGCCGAGCCAGCCGAGCACGCCGTTGAGCGGGCCCGAGTTGGGGTTGTAGATCATGCGCCAGACGATCGCGATGACCACCGGCGGCATCGCCCAAGGGATGAGTGCGAGAACGCGGGTCAGGCCCTTCAGCCGCAGGTTGCTGTTGAGCAGCAGAGCAAGGCCCATCGCGCTCACCAGGGTGAGGAGGGCGACCGACCCGGCCCACACGATCCCGATCCCGAACGACTGCCAGAACCGACGATCACCGGCGAGCTCGATGAAGTTGTCGAGCCCGATGAACGAAATCTCGGCGTTGCGCGCGAGCGTGGCATCCGTGAATCCGAGGAGCACTCCGCTGACGAGCGGGATGACCGAGAAGATCATGATCGGCAGGAGCGCGGGGGCGACGAGGGCGATCGCCTCTTTGCGCTGAGCGCGGGCGCGCGGTCCGATCTGCCGGACGCGGGGTGGGCGCGAGGACGTCTTCGTCTCTGCGAGCGTGGTCATCCGTGTGCCTTCTCTTCATCGATGGGCTCGGGGCGGCGGAGGGCCGCGGGGACGGATGCCGACGTCGACCCGCGCACGACCAGCGCGGGAGGAACCGTGACGGTGCGGGCCGGCCGAGTGTCGTCGGCGATCCGAGCGAGGAGCATCTCGGCGGCGGCGCGACCGCGCTCCTTCGCTCCGAGGTCGACGCTCGTGAGCCCGGGGCGGACGACCTCGGCGAGCTCGGTGTTGTCGAGGCCGGTCACAGCGAGGTCGGCCGGGACCCGCAGGCCGAGGTCCTCGGCGGCACGCAGGACTCCGACGCCGATCAGGTCGTTCGCCGCGACCACCGCCGCCGGCCGGTCGGGCCGGTCGAGAAGCGGGAGCGCCGCGTCGTAGCCCGCGGCGATCGTGAAGTCGGCGGCGTCGACGTGCCGCGTCCGCAGGTCGTCGTACTGGCCCGCCGCCGCGATGAAACCGTCGCGTCGCATGACACCCGGGGTGGTGTCGGTCGGTCCGTTGACGAACGCGATGTCGTGGCGCCCCTCGTCGACGAGGTGGTCGACGACGAGCCGCATCGCGGTCGGCGAGTCGGCGCGCACGGTGTCGAAGTCGGCCGACTCGGGCAGCCGGCCGAGGACGACGAACGGGATCGGCGCTGCGGCGAGCGCGGTGAGCAGCTCGTCGGTGACGCGCAGCGGCGACAGGATCAGCCCGTCGACATAGCCCCGACCGAGGTCGCGGACGACATCCACCGAAGACGACGACGTACCGGTCGACGACAGGAGCAGGCGGTATCCAGATGCCGAGACCACCTGTTCGACCGCGGCCATCATCTCGACGTAGACCGGGTTGCCGATGTCGGCGACGGCGAAGCCCAGCTGCAACGTGCGGCCCCGCTTGAGCGATTGCGCCGTGGCATCGGCGACGTAACCGAGCTCGCGCGCCGCGTTGCGCACCTTCGCCGCGGTCTCAGGACTCGCGACGAGGCCGTTCAGCGCACGGGACGCGCTCGCGACGGAGACGCCGGCGCGGGCGGCGACCTGCGTGATCGTGACGCGGACCATGGCTCTCCCTCGAGCGGTTGTAAACGTTTCCAACGCTGGACGTTGTAAACGTTCTCACCCCGAACCCTCCCCTGTCAAGATCCGGGTTCGACTCGCCCCCTCGTCTCGCGGCCGCGAAGACGGAAGACCTGTCAGCGCAGCATCCGGGCCATCAGCTTCTGAATCGTGCCGGTGAGGAACATGATGAACAGCCCGAGGTAGCCGACGACCGGGAAGACGAGCGCGATCGCCAGCGCCACCAGGAACAGCACGATCATCGATAGGTCGATCGACATCCCCAGGCGCAGATCGTCCCGTGTCGCGCTGTGCAGGTCCGGATGCCGCGACAGATAGATCCGCGTGACGAGCAGCATCCCGCTCGTGACGACGAGCGTGCCGATGTAGAGCACCTTCTGCAGGGCATCGTCGGCGACCTGGCCGGTGAGGGCGGTAACGACCGGCATCCAGACGATCGTGAGCATCCACGCGACCGTGATCCACATGAGCCCCGGGGTGATGCGCTGTACCGACACGAAGAGCCGGTGGTGCAGCATCCAGAACATCGCGATGAGCACGAAGCTGATGAGGAAGCTCTGCAGCTGATCGCGCTGATCGACGAGCCACTCCCACGTCGTGTGGTCGTGCCCCGCGCTCTTGCCGACGCTCTCCATGAGGGGCAGGATCAGCAACGTCATCGCGATCGCGACGACCGCATCGACGAACGCCTTGGTGCGCTCGGCACTGAGTCCCCGGATGCCGGGCTCCGGCGCGACGTCCTCGCTCATGCCGAGGATGCTAGCGCGGCGGGGCCTCCTCCTTCACCGACCCACCTCGCTCCGGTAGTGGCCGCAGTCCGCCTCATAGAACGCGCGGAGATCCGTCAGATCGCCGAGTTCAGCGGCATCTAGCATTGCACCCCACACGTCGTCGGGATCGTCCCAGTATCGGAGGGCCCAGTCGCTGCGGGGAAACTCCCGCAACTCGGCGAGCGCGGTGGCGCGCGCTTCCGGATCGGCAGAGCTGAGATAGACGTCTTGCCAGGCGCACGACCAGAAGAAGTAGGCACCAGCCGCAGCATTTCCTTCGCCGATGTTGTCGCCGTCGAGAGCCGGCGGCGTTTCCGGCAGAGAAATCCCCTCAGGAGGCTCCTGCGTGAATTCTCGCGCGATCTTCTGGTAGCTGCTGACATACTCGGCGTTCGTGAGGACGCCGCTTCGAGTCTCGGGCACTTCCGAACTACAGCCGGAGACGGCCATGACTCCGATCAACGCCATGGCCGCCCCCAGAGATTTGCGGCGCATCACAGGTTCAGCTTGGCGATTGGTCACTGTCGAAACCCTAATGAGATCGAGTCGCGGCACGCATCAGCCGAATGGATGAAGCAGGTAGGAGCTACCCCCGGCCCGAATGCGCGACCCGTTCACAGACGACCGTCGTCTGGCGTTAGCGCCCGCAAGTGCTCGGGCTTGCTGACCGCCATCCACATCAGCGTTCCCGCTCTCGGGCGTCGCGACGCAGGGATCCGCAGGCTCCACACCCGCGCCGCGTAAAGGGTGGCCCCCGTGACGACGCCTGCCGCGTAAGCGATGCCCTCGATCAGACCGGATGGCCGCCACATGAACAGACCGACAGCGACGGCAATTCCTACGCCGAGCGCTGCGATGAGCGGCAGCGTTCGGGGTGATGGAACGCGCGCATCTGAAATGAGGACACCGACGAGAATGCCAATAATGGCGAGAGCGATCGCGACCATGTACCGAGCCTGTCTTTTTCCGCCGGCCCGCATTTCCAGCGCCCTCATCCCGCCCTAAGACGAGGGCGATGCCGGCACCAGCCCGAACGCTTCCAGCTCGGCGTCGTCGAGCATGCGGGAGCGGATGATGAAACGCATCCCGGTCGGTCCCTCGACGCTGAAGCCGGCGCCGCGACCCGGCACGGCGTCGATCGTGATGTGCGTGTACTTCCAGTACTCGAACTGGGCGAGCGAGATGAACACCTCGATCGGGTCGTCGAGGCCGACGTTGAGATCCCCGAGCTTCACGTCTGCGGGGCCGGTCAGGAACATCCCGACCGGGTAGCACATGGGGGCGGAGCCGTCGCAGCATCCGCCCGACTGGTGGAACATCAACGGCCCGTGCTGGGCGGTGAGGTCGCGCAGCAGGGCCGCGGCGGCGTCGGTCACCGCGACCCTGCTATAAGTGTCGTTCGACATGTCGACGAGTGGATGCGGCTCAGAAGAAGCCCATCGCGCCTTCGGCGTACGACACGAGAAGGTTCTTCGTCTGCTGGTAGTGGTCGAGCATCTTGAGGTGGTTCTCGCGACCGATGCCCGACTGCTTGTATCCGCCGAAAGCGGCGTGCGCGGGGTACTGGTGATACGTGTTCGTCCACACGCGCCCGGCCTCGATCGCACGGCCGGCCCGGTAGGCGGTGTCACCCGAGCGGCTCCAGACGCCGGCGCCGAGTCCGTACAGGGTGTCGTTCGCGATGCCGATCGCGTCGTCGAAGTCGTCGAAGCTCGTCACCGAGACGACCGGACCGAAGATCTCCTCCTGGAAGATGCGCATGTCGTTCGTGCCCTCGAAGACCGTCGGGGCGACGTAGTAGCCGCCGCTCAGTTCACCGCCGAGGTCGACCCGCTCGCCGCCGGCGAGCAGCTTCGCTCCCCCGGCCTTGCCGATGTCGATGTACGACAGGATCTTCTCGAGCTGGTCGTTGGATGCCTGCGCACCGATCATCGTCGCCGGATCGAGCGGGTTGCCCTGGACGATCTTGCCGACGCGGTCGAGGCCGTCGCCGAGGAACGAGTCGTACACCGACCGCTGGATGAGCGCCCGCGACGGGCACGTGCACACCTCGCCCTGGTTGAGGGCGAAGAACGTGAAGCCCTCGAGGGCCTTATCGTAGTAGTCGTCGCGCTCGCGCGCGACATCCTCGAAGAACACGTTGGCGCTCTTGCCACCCAGCTCGAGCGTGACGGGGATGAGGTTCTGCGAGGCGTACTGCATGATCAGGCGCCCCGTCGTCGTCTCGCCCGTGAACGCGACCTTGCGGATGCGGCGGTGCTGCGCGAGCGGCGCGCCCGCCTCGATACCGAATCCGTTGACGATGTTCACGACGCCGGCGGGCAGCAGGTCGCCGATCAGCTCGAACAGGAACAGGATCGACGCGGGTGTCTGCTCGGCGGGCTTCAGCACGACGCAGTTGCCGGCCGCGAGCGCGGGCGCGAGCTTCCACGTCGCCATGAGGATCGGGAAGTTCCACGGGATGATCTGCCCGACGACACCGAGCGGCTCGTGGAAGTGGTACGCGACGGTGTCTTCGTCGATCTGGCTGAGCGAGCCCTCCTGGGCGCGCAGGACGCCGGCGAAGTAGCGGAAGTGGTCGATCGCGAGCGGGATGTCGGCGGCGAGCGTCTCGCGCACGGGCTTGCCGTTCTCCCACGTCTCGGCCACCGCGATCTTCTCGAGGTGCTGTTCCATGCGGTCGGCGATTCTGTTGAGGATCACAGCGCGGTCGGCCGGCGTGGTCTTCTTCCACGACGCGAACGCCTGCCAGGCGACGTCGACGGCGCGGTCGATGTCTTCGACGGTGCCTCGACCCACCTCGCAGAACGGCTTTCCGGTGACGGGCGTGATGTTCTCGAAGTACTGCCCCTTGACGGGTTCGACGAACTCGCCGCCGATGTAGTGCCCGTAGCGGGCGCGGTACTCTGCAACGGCTCCGCGCTGACCGGGAGCGGCGTAGACGCTCGAGACGCCCTCTTCGACGATGGTCATGTCATCTCCTCGACTCCCCGCAGCGCCGATGCTGCGGTGGTGCCGGGCACGCTACGCCGCGCTACGTTGCAACGCGTTGCACGGAGCGGCGGGGAGGATGCCGCGCACTAGCGCCGATCCGAACATCGCCGTGTTCGGTGACACCTATTACATCTACGCGACCACCGACGGCACCCCCGGCTGGGGCGGCAACACGTTCTACGTCTGGACGTCGAAGAACCTGATCGACTGGACGCGGTCGGACGAGCCCATCCTGACACTGGACGGCGCGAACGGAAACGTTCCGTGGGCCACCGGCAACGCGTGGGCTCCGACGATCATCGAGAAGGGCGGGAAGTACTACTTCTACTTCAGCGGGCATGAGCCGAACGCGAACCGCAAGATGATCGGCGTCGCCGTCGCCGACAGTCCCGAAGGACCGTTCACCGCACAGGCGGAGCCGATGATCACCAACGACGAGGCCGTCAACAGCGGTCAGGCGATCGACCCGGCGGCGTTCACCGACCCCGAGACCGGGAAGTCGTACCTCTTCTGGGGCAACGGACGACCCGTCTACGGCGAGCTGCCCGACGACATGCTGAGCGTCGAGAACGGGACGATCACACCGATCGACGGACTGGTCGACTTCCGTGAGGGACTCTTCCTGAACTACCGCGACGGGACGTACCACCTGACGTACTCGATCGACGACACCGGTTCGGAGAACTACCGCGTCGGTTACGCGACGTCGACCAGCATCGACGGACCGTGGACCTACCGGGGCCTCCTGTTGCAGAAGGACCCGTCGCAGGGGATCCTCGGCACTGGTCACAGCTCGATCATCAACATCCCCGGCACGGACGAGTGGTACATCGCGTACCACCGGTTCGCCATCCCCGGCGGCAACGGCACCAACCGCGAGACGACGATCGATCGGCTCGAGATCGGAGAGGACGGGCTGTTCCAGACCGTGACGCCGACGCTCGCGAGCGTCGACCCGCGCGAGGTGCCCGGCACGACCGAGCCCAACCCGACCGAGCCCAACCCGACCGAGCCCGGCACCGCCGCCCCGGTCGTGTCGGTCTCGGCCACGACGGTCGAGCGCGGACAGGCCGTGCGGGTGACGGTCACCGGTCTCGAGGCCCGCGAGCAGGTCACCGCCGAGCTGCGGAGCGACCCGATCCGGGTGTCGGGCATCCCGGCCGCCGATGCGAACGGGCGCGTCGCGTTCGACGTCCGCATCCCCGCCGATCTGGCCACGGGCGGGCACACGATCGTGGTCTTCGGTGCCGACGGTCAGGTGATCGGCAGTGCGGCGATCACCGTGGTCGCCTCCGGGCAGCTCGCCGTCAGCGGCGCTCAGGCGCCGCTCGGTGGCGCGCTGCTGGCTGCGCTCCTGCTCGTCGCGGGAGGCGTGCTGTGGTCGGTTCGGCCCGCACGCCGGGCAAGCGCCGCCTGACACCGGCGCCCACCGACGCCAACGGGCGGCGGCCTTCTCCAGAAGGTCGCCGCCCGTTTCGATCGCGCTCAGTGCCGGTTGCGTCGCGTGACGAATCCCTCGGCCTGCTTCGATTCGTGGGCCACGCGGACGCCGTAGCGATAGGCGAGCTTGCCCCCGAGCCATCCCGACGCGCTGAGGGTCAGCAGGCTCACGGCGCTGAAGATGACGCCCGCGATGGGGATGTCGTCGGTCGACGTCCGCAGGAAGAGCTGGAACAGGTAGGCGCCGCACACCACGAAGTTCAGCCCCATGTGGATCGTGGCGGTGCTCGACGAGCGCGTCCGATCGGGGATGCGCAGGTAGTCGAAGATGCCCAGCACGATAGCCACGACGCTGCCGACCAGCCCGATCCCGATCAGGACGCGCGAACCCACGGCATACGGGGTCGGGTCGGCGACGATCAGGCCGATGATGTCGAAGACGAAACTCGCGATCCACGCCCCGATCGGGATCGTGACGGCGATCGGGTGGAACGGGTGTCCGTAGGGGCCGGCGAGGGGGTTCGCGGGCCGCTTGTCGGGACGGGTGTCCAGGTCGGTCATGATCTCTCCTCGGTCAGGGCAGCGGTTCCAGGCCCTCGGCCTGGGTCGTCTCGGTCGCGACGCGGACGCCGTAGGTGTGGGCGAGCTTCCCGCCCAGCCAGCCCGACACCGAAAGCAGGGCGAGTCCACCGAAACTCGCGATCATCGCCAGGGTCGGCACGGTCTCCTCGTCGACGCGAAGCGCGAGGCTTCCTGCGAACACCGCCATCGCGATGAGGTTGAGGATCATGTGGGTCAGCCCCGTCGCCCGCGCCGGGGTGCCCTTCGGGATGCTGCTCCAGTCGATCAGCCCCAGCACCGACGCGACGACGGCGCCCAGAAGACCGATCGCGATGAGGATGCGGGCGCCGAGGGCGAAGACGGCGGCATCCGGACTCATGACGGCGATGACGTCGAAGACGGATGCCGACACCCAGGCGCCGATCGGCAGGATGATCGCGATCGCGTGGAAGGGGTGCCCGTAGGGCCCCGCGATCAGCGACCGCGGATATTTCGCACGCGTCAGGGGTGCGGTGTCGACCATGGCGTCTCCTCTCGTCCGACGCCCCGACCGTACGGGTTCCCCGGGGTACGAGACGTACCGGGTTGACAAGCCCGGCGCGCGACCTCTACGAGCGGCCGCGCAGGGCCCGCTCGACAGCATCCACCAGCGAGCGGTACCTCGGTGACGAGGCGAGATCATCGAGCAGCACGGCTCTGCCGTCGGCATCCGCCAGCGGAACCTGCCAGTTCGGGTACTCGTCGTCGGTGCCGGGCTGATTCTGCACGCGCTTCTCGCCGACGGCATCGACGAGCGAGACGCCCAGCAAGCGCGATGGCGATGCGGCGAGGAAGACGTGCAGAGCCTCGACGACCTCCTGCTGGCTCGCGCCGTCGGAGATCAGCCCGCGGGAGCGCAGCTCCGCCAGCATCCGGTCGCGCTCGCGCTCGAAATCGGCGAGCTCGTCGTCGACCGACCTGGTCAGCAGGCCGAGCCGGGCGCGCAGGGCGACGTGCTCGCCGTCGAGGTAGCCGGCCGTCGGCGGCAGGTCGTGCGTGTTGACCGTCGCGAGCAGGTCGGTACGGTAACGCTCGGGAGGCAGCGGTCCCCCGTCGTCGTCGCTCTCGAACCACAGGACCGAGGTGCCGAGGATGCCGCGCTCGGCGAGATAATCGCGCACCCACGGCTCCACGAGGCCGAGGTCTTCACCGATGATCACCGCACCGGCTCGCTGGGCTTCGAGAGCCAGCACGCCGATCATGGCCTCGTGGTCATAGCGAACGTACGTGCCTTCGCCCGGCCCGAGCCCCTCTGGAATCCACCACAAGCGGAAGAATCCGAGGATGTGATCGATCCGCAGGGCGCCCGCGTGCCGCAGCAGCGACCGGAGCATGTCACGCAGCGGCGCGTAGGCATGCTCGGCGAGGGCACGCGGCAGCCACGGTGGCTGATTCCAGTTCTGGCCCTGCTGGTTGTACATGTCGGGAGGTGCGCCCACCACGACGCCCGGCGCGTACAGATCACGGAGCGACCACGCGTCCGACCCGGTCGTCGAGACGCCGACAGCGAGGTCGTGCATGATGCCGATCCGCATTCCGGCTGCAGCGGCCGCAGCAGCCGCCTCGCCGAGTTGCTCGTCGACGACCCACTGCAGCCACACGTGGAACTCGACGCGCTCCGCCAGCCGTTCCCTCAGCGCACCCACCGAGGGGTCGTCGATTGCGATTCCGTCCGGGAGCCGGTCGCCCGTTTCCGCTTCGTGCTCGCGCAGCGCGCACCACAGGGCGAAGTCGGCGAGTGCCGACCCCTCCCGCCGCGCGAAGGCGTCACGCTGCGCGCGCCGGGCGGGAGAGAGATCGACGTCATGAACGAGCGCGAGCGCCTCTCGTTTCGCGCTCCAGACCGCATCCCGATCGATGCGCTCCGCGTCCGTGTTGGCGGCGGCTGCGTCCCGCTGCAGCCGGTGGAAGCGATCGAGACCGGACTCGGAGAGGTATGCCGCTTCCGGAATGAGCTCCGGGCGGACGTACAGCGGCGCGAGGAATCGGCGCGACGACGGCAGGTAGGGCGACGGCTCGACAGGCGTCGTGACCTCCGCGGCGTGCACCGGGTTGATCAGCAGATAGTCGGCGCCCGACTCCCCCGCGATCGCAGCGAGGTCGGCGAGGTCGGCGAAATCGCCCATCCCCCACGATCGCCGCGACCGCACCGAGTACAGCTGCGCCATGAGTCCCCACGAGCGCTGGCCCGGTTCGGCGGGTGGCGGTGTGAGGCGTTCCGGCGTGACGATCAGCGCCCCACTGTCGTGCACATCGCCTTCCCCGCCGTACTGGCGCACCTGGACCGTGTGCCATCCCAGCGGGACATCCTCGGGCACCGGCACGCGCACCCGCCAGCGCGTCCGGCCGTCGACCGTGCGCGCGACCGGCTGCTGCGCGGGTATCGAAAGGGGACGCACCGAGCCGTCTTCCAGCACGATGGCCACCTCGACGTCATTGCCGTCGGCGACATGCAGCTCGATCGTCCCACCACCCCGGCGCACGACGGTCGAGGCGGGTACGAGCCGCAGCCAGGGTTCGGCTATCGACTCGGCGAGCGCCTGCTCGGCTGCCCCGTCGTCATCCGCGACCACACCCATGGCCGCCAGCACCGCACGGAGGGTGGTGGCGGGCACATCGACATGCTCGCCCGAGAAGGACGAGTATTCGGTGGCTATGCCGTATGCCCTGGCGAGCGAGACGAGAGCCGGCGTCGGGGCGTCGTCGGGGGCCGCATCGGTCATCGTCTTCTCCTCATCGCCACGTCGGTCACGATCCCGTCACCCGCTCGAAGACTCCCGGGTAGCTCAGGACGAAGCCGTCATCATCGACGGTGAGCGTGCGCCGGAAGTCGCGATCCCGCGACTCGAAGCAGTAAGCGCGCGGCCCGACGCGCGTGTAGCGCTGGCGCCCCAGAGCGACATCCAGCGACGGCACCTGCACCCACGCAACCTCGACGTCGGCTCGGCCGCCCACGGCGAGCCCCAGCCGTCGGATCGAAAGAGCGTTGGTGGCCGGCGTGGCCGTGATGTCGATGTCGGTCGCGCCGGCGAGATCGGGGCGCGCCTCACCGTCGACCGACCACACGCCGTCCACGAGTTCGACGTGAAGTGTCCGCCCGCCCGACTCGATCGCCCCGTGGTGGAACAGGCCGTGCTCATCGATTCGCACCGCATAACGACAGGGTCCGTCTCCACCATCGACCTCTCCGACGATGCGGATGCCGTCATCGGAATACTCCGCGGTACACCGGTCGAGCGTCTCGACGGATCCGATGCTCGTCCATGAGATTCGTGTCGTCCTCATCGGTCGCCTCCTCGGATGTTTCACGTGCAACATCGTCCGGCCATCCTCCCAGCGGCGGCGCCACGACGAAACGGTCAGTCCGCGGGGTTGCCGAGGGAGGTCAGTCGTGCGACGATGCCCGCCCGTTTCGGCGAACGTGCCGGAAGCAGCTGCAGGCAGAGACGCAGGACATCGACGTCGTCCGCGCCATCGTCTGTGTCGGCGTACTCCAGCAGCACGTCCACCGATGCCTCCGCCAGGAGAGCCTCACGCAGAGAGGCGCGAAGCCGATCACGAACCTCCTCCGTCCCGGGAGCGCTCGAGTCCGGCAGGACCGGGCCCGCGTACGCCGCGAGGGCGACGCGGTGAGCGCCGCGGTCGAGCAGGGACGCCACCTGTTGCGCGTCGGTCTCGAGCTCGGCCGGAAGGCGGTAGGGCCGCGACAACGGCACGAGGTGCGGGGCGGCCTGCTCGAGCACCCGCCTTAGCCGAACCATCTCGGGTCGAAGAGTGTCCGTCGCGTCGGGACCGTAGACGAGCTCGGCGAGTCGCTCCGCCGAGAGCCCCTGACGGTAGGTGGCGAGCATCAGCAGGATGTCGGCGTGCCGAGCCGACACCTCGACGATCCGCTCTCCGGAGGCATCAGTGGTCTCCAGGAGAGCGCGATCGCGACCGAGCACACGCAGGGTCGAGGCGGTCGGTGCTGCGGCATCCCGTCGACGCTGCCGGGCGAAGCCGCGTGGCGGGTCGACCCGGGAACGCAGTCGCGCCACCAGGAGTTCACTCTCGATCGCCCGCGCCGTCGCGTCGACGAGCAGTCGCGCCTGCGGCGTGGCCGCCTCCGCCCGACCGGTCACGTCGATGACGCCGATAAGTCGGCGGGTCTCGGGGTCGTGCACCGGTGCAGCCGTGCATGACCAGGGCTGCACGAGGCGGTTGAAGTGCTCCGCCCCGCGGATCTGCACCGACCGGTCGAGCTGAAGCGCCGTCCCGGGCGCCGAGGTGCCGACGGCGGATTCCGACCAGTTCGCCCCCGCCACGAAGCCCATGTCGCCGGTGAGGGTCCGCACGCTGGTGTCGCCTTCGACCCACAGCAGACGGCCGGCGGCATCCCCCACGGCGACGACCACTCCGGAATCAGTGCTCGGCACGAGCAGCGCACGGACCATGTCCATGACCCCGGCGAGCGGGTGGGCGCTACGGTATGCGGCCAGCGCTCGTTCGTCGAACTCGAGCGGTGGCAGTGCCTCGGCGCCGACGAGGTTCGCCATCGAACGGCGCCACGATTCGCGGACGAGCGACCGGACGTCGTTCAGTCGACGCTCGGCGTCAGCCCCGGCCAGCAGCTCGTCGCGCGCGCGTTCGATCAGCAGACGGGACGACTCGGGAGCGACATCCCATTTCGCGGACCACGACGAGGACACGGACGACTCCGATCGGCGGTGAAGGAGCGCCCTCAGCCTAAGCCGGACGAACCCGTCGCGGTAGGGCTGACCGCGCTCGTCAGCCGTCCGAGCGTGCGGCCCACCACTCGCGCAGACGCTGCTCCGCGGCATCCTCGCCGATCATCCCCTCGTCGAGGCGGATGTCGAGGAGGAACCGGTACGCCTCACCCACCTCACGCCCCGGACGGATCCCGAGGATCTCCTGGATGCGATTGCCGTCGAGCTCCGGGCGCATGGCGCCGAGCTCCTCGGCCGCGGCCAGCTCGTCGATGCGGCGCTCGATGTCGTCGTACGCCGACTTCAGGCGCGCGGCCTTCCGCTTGTTCCGCGTCGTGACATCGGCGCGCGTGAGGATGTGGAGTCGCTCCAGCTCGTCGCCCGCGTCACGGACGTACCGCCGTACGGCCGAGTCGGTCCACGCGCCCTCGGAGTACCCGAAGAAGCGCAGGTGCAGTTCGACCAGACGGCTCACCGACGAGATCGTGTCGGAGTCGAAGCGGAGGGCCTGCAGGCGCTTGCGTGCCATGCGTGCGCCCTTGAGGTCGTGGTGGTGAAAGCTCACTCCACCACCGGGCTCGAGCTTGCGCGTCGCGGGCTTGCCGATGTCGTGGAGGAGCGCCGCGAGGCGCAGCACCACGTCGGGCTCCGCGCCCGGATGCCGTTCGTGCTCGAGCTCGATCGCCTGGCGCAGCACCGTCAGCGAATGCTCGTAGACGTCCTTGTGGTGATGGTGCTCGTCGATCTCGAGGCGCAGCGCCGGCACTTCGGGCAGCACGAGCTGCATGAGGCCGGTGTCGACGAGCAGTCGGATGCCGCGCGCGGGGTCGTCGGTGCGGAGCAGCTTCACCAACTCGCCCTGCACCCGCTCGGGGCTCACGATCGAGAGCGTCTCGCGCAGCTCGGTCATCGCCTGCTCGGTGGCGGGATCGAGCGAGAAGCCGAGCTGGGAGGCGAAGCGCGCGGCGCGCAGCATCCGGAGCGGGTCGTCGCCGAAGCTCACCGCGGGATCACTCGGCGTGCGCAGCGTCGTCGCGACGAGGTCCTCGACTCCGCCCGTCGGGTCGACCAGGGATGGTCCCGGAACGCGCAGGGCCATCGCATTGACGGTGAAATCGCGGCGCGCGAGATCTTGCTCGAGGGTGTCGCCGAACTCCACCGTGGGCTTCCGGGTCAGTCCGTCGTAGCTGTCGGCGCGGTAGGTCGTGATCTCGATCTGCTCACCGCGCACCTTCGCACCGATCGTGCCGAAGGCGCGTCCGATGTCCCACGTCGCGGTGGCGAGAGGGTCGACGACCCGAAGGATGTCGTCGGGTCGGGCGTTCGTGGTGAAGTCGAGATCGTTGGTCGCGCGTCCCAGCAGCGCATCACGCACGGGCCCCCCGACGATGGCCAGCTCGAAGCCCGCGCGCTCGAACGCGTCGGCGAGCGCCGAGACGACGGGAGACGCTGCCAGGGCACCCAGGCGCGCGACACCCTCGGCCATGTTCAGCATGCCTCCGAGCCTACCGGCCCTCCCCCGGAGCTCCCGAGTCCGCGATCAGTCGGCGAAACGCAGGAAACCCGTGAACAGCAGCTCGCGGACGCGCGGCAACAGGTCGGCACGCAGGGCGACGGCATCCACGTCGAGCAGGTCGGCGATCGCCGCGACGAGCACACCGACCGGCAGATCACCGTCGCTGGCCCCGACGAGGGCGGCGAGCGCGGGATCGACCTCGAGCACCCGGCCGAAGCCCGCTCCCTGACGCAGTTCGATGACCTGAGGGTCCTCGGCTCCGGGAACGTGATGGCGGGCCTCGGTCACATCTGGCGCGACCCGCAGCACCGCCGCATCCAGATCGGCGTCCGTCATGCTCGAGAGTCGCTGCCACGCGCTGAGCGACGCTCCGATATGCGGGCCGAGGGCGCCGGGAATGCTGCCTGCGATGCGCTCGTATCGGGCGAGCGTGGGGATGACGGTCGGGCGGTGCAGCGTGATGTAGCCGAACCCCACGGCGATGACCCCCCGCGCGGCGAAATCGTCGAGCCACGCCTGCACGAGCGGCGCATACGCCGGTGACCCCGGAGCGGTGCCGCCGTCGCGGACCCAGAGTTCGGCGTAGGCGAGCGGGTCGAGCTGTTCGCGCTCGACGACCCAGGCATCCAGGGCCACCGGCGACTCCGACACCCAGGAGCGCACGCGATCGAGGCCGTCCTCGCCGGCGCGGTACTCCCAGTTGCCGAGCAGCTGCGCGACACCGCCGGGAGCGAGCACCGGACCGACGCCGCGCACGAAAGCCGCCACGAGGCCGTCGCCCGACATCCCGCCATCGCGGTACTCGTACGCGGGGACGCCCTCCACGCGCGGCGTGATCACGAACGGCGGATTGGAGACGACCCGCTCGAACTGCTCGCCGGCGACCGGCTCGAACAGGCTGCCGGCCCGCGTCTCGATCCCGTCGACGTCGTTGAGGAGTGCGTTCAAACGCGTGAAGGCGAGAGCGCGCTCAGAGACGTCCGTGGCCACGACCCTGTCACCCGCGCGCCGCGCGCGAAGAGCCTGGATGCCGCACCCCGTGCCGATGTCGAGCACGCGCCCGACCCGTGACGTCAGCTGCAGTCCCGCGAGTGTCAATGACGCACCGCCGACGCCGAGAACATGACCCGTGGGCAGCGGGCCGCCCACTGCCGCCTCGTCGAGATCACTCGCGATCCACCAGTGGCCCTCGCCCGCGGCATCCGCGATGTCCTGCGGGCGCACCAGGGCGTCGGGGACCACGAGATCATCTTCGAGGTGCGCCAGTCCGAGCTCTGCGAGCCCGGTGGCTCCCAGAGACGGCAGTGCGGCATCCACCGCAGCGCGCGATGCCGGCCCGCCCAGGAAGAGCAGCCCCGCCAGCACTGCCAGGGCATCGGAGCGCCCCGCGAGCACGCGACGGGCGGGCTCGACGAGTCCGTGACCCACCGCGGTGTCGACCATCCCTCCCCAGAGGGCTCGCACGGCGTCGGCGCGGTATCCCGCGGCATCCAGGTCGGTACGGAGAGCCGCGCAGCGGCCGGCCTCGGGGTACAGGGTCACACGACCATTCAACCCTGCGACGCGCGAAAAGCCGCAGGCCCGGCCCGCCTCGGATGACGCACAGCAGGGCCGCCCTAGACTCTGTGCGACCCTGCGGTCGGGTATCGCAGCGGGTCGAGAGCCGCCATGACCGACATTTCCCCTGCCACCACACGCGCCCGTCGCGGCCGTCGCGGTGCCCGCGTGCTCGGCTGGCTCGCCGCTGCCGCGATCGCGCTGGCCCCTCTCGCCTCTCCGGCAGCCGCTCTCGCCGATTCCCCGCCGAGCCCGGCGCCGACCCCGACGGCCAGTGCGACGCCCGGATCCCCCGGCATCGCCTCGCTCATCGCCGCTCCCGCGAGCGGCGGCATCGTCGCAACCGGCGCGGACGCCGTCATCTCGGTCGACCAGCGCAACGGATCGCCGCGCGCGCTGCCCGCCGGCGCGCTGTCGGTGACCTTGTCACGCTCGGCCCTGACCTCCCCACAGGCGGTCGTCGACTGGCTGCGGCCCGACGCTGACGCTGACGAAGCCCTGCCGGCCTTCGAAGAGGTCGCGCGCGCCGACGTCGCCGAGCTCCCCGCGGGTGACGAGCGCGCCACCGACGTATCGATCCCGGCGACCGAGAAGAACCTCGTCGGTCTCGCCCCCGGCGTGTACCCGATCGCCGTGTCGGGCCCCGGCGGCTCGGCGCGCACGGTCATCACCGTGCCCCGTCCCGACGCCCCGGCACGCACGGCGACCGTCATCGTCCCCATCACCGCAGGGGCCCGCACCACAGGCCTGCTCACGGCGACCGAGCTCACGGAGCTCACCGCCGAAGACGGGGCGCTCAGCGCGGTTCTCGACGCCGTCACCGGGACGACTGCGGTTCTCGCGATCGATCCCGCGGTCGTGGCGTCGATCCGCGTGCTGGGCTCGGGCGCGCCGGCAGATGCCGTGGGCTGGCTCACGAGCCTCATGGCGCTTCCCAACGAGCGCTTCGCCCTGCAGTTCGGCGACGCCGACCTCGCGACCCAGGTGCACGCCGGCCTGACAGCCCCGCTCGAACCCACGACGCTCGAGCCGTACGCGGACCCGGCGAACTTCAGCGCCGCAGCGGGTTCCACCGCTCCCGCCAGCGTGCCCGACACGCGTCAGCTCCTCGCGGTCGGAACCGCGGCGAACACGGTTCGCGACGTTTTCTGGCCCGCCAGCGGCACCGCCGGCGCGAACGTCGTCACGACCGTCGACGCTCAGGCCGGAGCGGATGCCGACGCGCTGACTCTCGTGCCGTCCGACACCGTCTCCGGGGGCGATGGCGGGGTTCGCGCCGCTATCGGTGACGCCGACCTGCTCGTGTACGACCAGGTCGTGTCGGCCGAGCTGGCGCGCGTCGCCGCGGCATCCGACGACGCATCGGTTCGAAACGCCGAGCTCGCTGCGGCGAACGCGCAGGTCGCCCTGAGCGGCGACCGTCCGATCGTGGCGACGATCGACCGTCCCGCGACGAGCTCACGCGCCAGCGTCCGAGCGGCCATCACGGCGGTCACCGGCAGCCCGGGAGCGACGCCGACCTCACTCCAGGATCTCCGCGCCGCCGACCGTGCCCAGGTCACCGTTGCCGATATCCCCGCCGATGACGATCGCGTCGCAGCCCTGCAGCGCTTCCTCGCCGACGAGGAACGGCTCGCGACCTTCGCCACGGCCTTGGTCGAACCCGCGCAACTGACGGCGCGGGAACGCACCGCCATCCTCCAGCTGATCGGCGACGCTTGGCTGGCCGAGCCGATCGGCTGGGCAGCGGCCGTGGCGCAGCACGAGGAGAACACCGAGAGCACGCTGGACGCGGTCGGCATCGCCAACCCCGGCACGATCAACTTCCTCGCGACGAGTGCCCCGATCCCCGTCACCGTGCGTAACGACCTGCCCTGGCCGGTCTCGCTCGTGCTCTTCGCCGAGACCGGCGACCCCCGCCTGATCGTGCAGAAGGCGACGGTCGTCGAAGCGGGCGCGCAGCAGAACACCCGCGTCGACGTGCCGGTCGAGGCACGCGTCGGAAGCGGCGAGACCACCCTCAGCCTGCAACTGCGGAGCACGGCCGCCGTGCCGATCGGCGCGTCGGAGCGCATCGGCCTCACCGTGCGCGCCGAGTGGGAGTCGGTCGGCATCACCGCCATCGTCATCATCGTCGTCGTCCTCATCGCAGGCGGCGTGATCCGGACGATTCTGAAGCTCCGACGTCGGCGGAGCGAGACCCCCTCCGGACAGAACGGCATCCCCGAACAGCAGGAGAACACCGAGTGAGCGGAATCGGCCGGGCAGGAGCGGTCGTCGCCGCGGGAACACTCGTCTCCCGGGTCACGGGCCTCGTGCGCAACATCGTCCTCGCCGCGGCGCTGGGGACCGTGGGCGCCGGTGCGGCGGACGCCTTCACGCTCGCCACGCAGCTGCCCAACAACATCTACGCGATCATCTCCTCCGGCCTCCTGGCCGGCGTGATCGTCCCCCAGATCATCCAGGCGGCCAAGCACCGCGACGGCGGCAGCGCTTTCGTGTCCAAGCTGCTGACCCTCGGGGTAATCGCCCTGGCGGTGACGACGGCGCTGGCTGTCATCGCCGCCCCGTTGCTCGTGATCGCATACGGCGACAAGCTCGCGCCCGAGACACAGGCGCTGGCGCTGGCTTTCGCGTACTGGTGCCTCCCCCAGCTACTCTTCTACGGCCTGTACGCGCTGCTCGGCGAGATCCTGAACGCCCGCCGGGTCTTCGGGCCGTTCGCGTGGTCGCCGATCATCAACAACGTCGTCTCGATCGCGGGCTTCCTGGTGTTCATCTGGATGTTCGGCGTCCGTGAGGATGCCGCGGGCTGGACCCCGACGATGGTCGCGATCATGGGCGGCACAGCGACGCTCGGCATCGTGTTTCAGGCCCTCGTCCTGCTGCTCTTCTGGCGCCGTGCCGGGCTGCGCGTCCGCCCCGACTTCCACTGGCGCGGCATCGGGCTCCGCCACATCGGACGACTGGCCGGGTGGACGTTCCTCATGGTCGTCGTCGGTCAGATCGCCGGGCTCATCCAGACCAACATCGTCGGCTCGGCGTCATCGAGCGGCCCGTCGATCGCCGTCCTGTCATACGCCTGGCTCGTCTTCATGCTCCCCTTCTCGGTGATCGTGCTGTCGATCGGCACGCCGTACTTCACGCGCCTCAGCGAACACGTCTCCGCGAACCGGCCCGACGCACTGCGGGCCGACCTGGATTCGGCGACCCGCACCATCGGGATCTTCATGGTCGGCGCCCTCGCGGCGATCGTGGCGGCGATCGTTCCGATCTCCCGCGTCTTCACGAAGACCCCGGATGCCGCCCAGGCCTTCGCCTGGGTCCTCGCGGCGTACCTGGTGGCCCTCCTGCCGCTGTCGTTCCAGTTCGTGCTGCAGCGGACGTTCTACGCCCACCAGGACACTCGCACTCCCTTCTTCTTCACTCTCGCCCAAGCGGTGCTGGTGGTCGTCACCGCCCTCATCGCCGCCGCGATCCTGCCCCTCGAGCACCTCGCTGTCGGCATCGCCCTCGGGCAGTCGCTCGCGAACGTCGTCCAGCTCGCTCTCGCCGTCATCCTGCTGCGACGCAAGATCGGTCCGCTCGGCCTCGGCGGAGCCGTCCGCGCCGTCGTCCGCTTCGTCGTCGCCGGCATCCCCGCCGCCGCGGTCGGCTGGCTCGTCTTCGCTCTTCTCGGCGGTAGCGCGGGCTGGGTCGCCGGCGGCTACCTCGGAGCCCTGTTCGGCGGTGCCGTCATCGGCCTGGCGACCCTCGTCGTCTACGTCATCCTCCTCGCCCTTCTGCGCGCGCCGGAGCTGACCACGGCCGTTCGCACGGTGCGCCGCATCCTCGGCCGCTGACACCCCTCCCCCACGGCCGCCGGGGAATGCCTCGCGGCTACCATGGGTTGGACGTGTCGGGGTATCCGCGACGCGGATTCCAGACCCCAGAAAGGGATGTCGACGTGCGACAGGTCATCATCATCGGATCCGGCCCCGCCGGTTACACGGCCGCGATCTACGCGGCGCGCGCGAACCTGAAGCCGCTGCTGATCGCGAGCTCGGTCGAAGCGGGCGGCGAGCTGATGAACACCACCGAGGTCGAGAACTTCCCCGGCTTCCCCGAGGGCATCATGGGGCCCGACCTCATGACCAAGATGCAGGAGCAGGCCGAGAAGTTCGGCACCGAGGTCCTCTACGACGACGTCGTCGAGCTCGACATCGACGGACCGGTCAAGAAGGTCACCCTCGGCAGTGGCGCCACCCACGAAGCTGACAGCCTGGTCTTCGCGACCGGCTCGGCCCCGCGCAAGATCGGCATCGAAGGCGAGAGCCGTTTGTCGGGCCGTGGCGTGTCGTACTGCGCCACTTGCGACGGCTTCTTCTTCCGCGAGCGCACGATCGCCGTCGTCGGCGGCGGCGACTCGGCCATGGAAGAGGCGACGTTCCTGACGAAGTTCGCGTCGAAGGTCTACGTGATCCACCGTCGCGACGAGCTGCGCGCCTCGAAGATCATGCAGAACCGCGCCATGAACAACGACAAGATCGAGTTCGTCTGGAACAGCGAGGTCGCCGACATCCTGGGCGAGGATGCCGTCACGGGCGTCGTCCTCCGCGACACGGTCGACGGCTCGACGCGTGAGCTCGCGCTCGACGGCATCTTCGTGGCGATCGGATACGACCCCCGCACGCACCTCGTGCACGGATCTCTCGACCTCACGGAGCACGGCACCGTCTGGGTCGACGGTCGCTCCTCGCGCACCTCCGTCCCCGGCGTCTTCGCGGCCGGCGACGTCATCGACCCGACGTACCGCCAGGCGGTCACCGCCGCGGGCAGCGGAACCGTCGCTGCACTCGATGTCGAGCACTACCTCGCCGCCCTGGGCGAAGCGTCCGAGCCCGCGGCCGACAGCTCCCCGCTCCGCGGTCGCCCCGACGAGGGCCTCGAGTCACTCGTCGCCGAGACCGAGACGAACGACGAGAGCGACGCGGCCTGACGGCCGCACCGCGGAACAATTCACCCGCCCACGTCGTTGACGTAGGCGACACCCTTTCGAAGGAGATCACCATGACCGCCAAGGCCACGACCGAGAGCACCTGGCAGCAGGACGTCCTCGACGCCGATGGACCCGTCCTCGTCGACTTCTGGGCCGCCTGGTGCGGTCCGTGCCGCATGGTCGGACCCATCCTCGACGAGATCGCCACCGAGCACCCCGAGAAGATCACGGTTCTCAAGCTGAACGTCGACGAGAACCCCAACCTCGCCATGCAGTACCAGATCACCTCCATCCCCGCGATGAAGGTCTTCAACAAGGGCGAGGTCGAGAAGACGATCATCGGCGCGAAGCCGAAGTTCGCACTCGAGCAGGACCTCGCCTCCTACATCGGCTGACCCGCTGACACGAAAAAGCCCCGGTCGGATCACTGATCTGACCGGGGCTTTTTCGTGTCAGCGCGCTGCTGTCGCGGTTCGTCAGGAGGCGTCGGCGCGCGTCGCCGCGTCCCACCGACGGTGCGGCTCACTGCCCAGCAGGCGCCATACGGCTCGCGTCAGTTCGGGGTGATCCATCGCGATCTGACGGAGGACGCGATAGTTGCGCGACGAGCTGGGGCGACCCCCGCCGTAAGCGGCGATGTTCTCGGCGCGCAGCATGAGAACGACGAGCTCGTCGACGGAGGGCAGCTCCTCCATGAACTCCCACGGGTCTTCGCCGGCGCGGAGCCGCTCTTCGACGAGGACGGAAAGTTCATCCGCTGCTTCAGCCCGCAGCAACTCGACGCTGGCACGCCTGGGATTCCGCTCGTCTGTCACCGAACAAGCCTACGTCGCGCCACCGACACGAGGGTCAGCGTGCGCCGTACGCGTCCTCGCCCAGCTCGGCGAGGATACGGTTCAGATCCTGAATGGTCGCGAAGTCCACGACGATCTGCCCCTTGCGCGCGCCGAGCGAGATCTTCACCTTGGTGTCGAGGCGGTCACCGAGACGTCCGGCGACCTCGTCCAGGTGCGCCCGGACTCCCCCGGCCTTCGGGGCGGGGCGCCGAGTTCCTGCGGCCTCGATCGTCTTCGCCGCTGCTTCCGCAGCACGCACCGAGAGATCTTCGTTCACGATCTTGTCGGCGAGGCGCTGCATGCCGTCCGCACCGTCGACAGAGAGGATCGCGCGCGCGTGGCCGGCGCTGAGCACGCCGGCCGCAACACGCTGCTGGACCGGAACCGGCAGGCGCAGAAGGCGGATGGTGTTGCTGATCTGCGGCCGTGAGCGTCCGATACGAGTCGCGAGCTCCTCCTGGGTGATCCCGAAGTCCTCGAGCAGCTGTTGATAGGCGGATGCCTCCTCGAGCGGATTCAGCTGAGAGCGGTGCAGGTTCTCGAGGAGCGCGTCGCGGAGGAGGTTCTCGTCCGACGTGTCGCGCAGGACGGCCGGGATCGCCGTCAGACCGGCCTCGCGAGCGGCGCGGGTGCGACGCTCGCCCATGATCAGTTCGTATTTGCCGTCCTCGTTCGTGCGGACGACGACCGGCTGGAGCACGCCGAACTCGCGAACGCTATGCACCAGTTCGGCGAGGTCTTCGCTGTCGAAGTGGGTACGGGGCTGCCGCGGGTTGGGCACGATCTCGTTCGGATCGACCTGGATCAGTGCGGTACCGGGAATCGAGACGAGCTCGGGGCCCTCGTCCGCCTTCACTTCTGCGGGCGCCGGCGCCTCCGTGGCGGCTGTCGTCGTCTTGCCACCGGGGAAAAAGACATCGACAGGCCGAGCCTCGGTTGCCTCGGACGTGGGGATGAGTGCGCCGATTCCTCGGCCCAATCCGGTGCGCTTGGCCATCAGGCTTCTCCCTTGTTTCCTTGTGCCGCCGCAGATGCACGCTGCGTGATCTCGACGGCTGCCTCGCGGTAGGCCACCGCGCCAGCCGATTGCCCATCGTAGGCGATGACCGTCTGACCGAAGCTCGGCGCTTCCGAGACGCGAACCGAGCGCGGAATCACGGTGCGGAGGACCTCATTCGGGAAGTGCGACCGCACCTCCTCGGCCACCTGCTGCGCCAGACGGGTACGTCCGTCGTACATTGTCAACAAGATGGTCGACAGGTGAAGACGGCTGTTCAGGTGCTTCTGGATCATGGAGACGCTCCCGAGAAGCTGACTGAGGCCCTCCAGCGCGTAGTACTCGCACTGAATGGGGATCAGCAGCTCGTGCGCGGCCGTGAAAGCGTTGATCGTCAGGAGCCCGAGGGACGGCGGGCAGTCGATCACGACGAAGTCGATGCGGTCATCCGTGGAAGCAAGGTAGTCCTCGACCGCCGTACGCAGTCGGTGCTCACGTGCGACTTGCGAGACCAGCTCGATCTCAGCGCCCGCGAGATGGATCGTGCTGGGCGCGCAGAGGAGATTGGGGGACTCGGGACTTGCCTGCACGATGTCCGAGAGGGGGAACTGGTCGATCAGCACGTCGTACACGCTGGGAACGTCAGCGCTGTGCGGCACGCCCAGGGCGGTCGAGGCGTTCCCTTGCGGGTCGAGGTCTATCACCAGCACGCGGGCGCCCAGCGAAGCCAATGCAGCGGCGAGGTTCACCGCGGTGGTGGTTTTCCCGACGCCACCCTTCTGATTAGAGACGGTGATGACGCGCGTATCCCCGGAAAAGTCGACCGAAACGGCGTCCAGGGCCCGACGGCGCGATGTCAGATCCGCCAGCTCGCGTGCGAGGGGAGAATCGAACGTCAAGGACGCGCGGCCCGATTCGGGTTCTGCCATTCGTTCAACTCCTCGGTTCGTGGTCTCACTCTACGGACGGCCTCTGACGTTTCACGTGAAACGGCCGTCGGCGCTGTTTCACGTGAAACGTGAGGTGGCAACGTGCGGGATCCGCTGTTTCACGTGAAACATCACCGCACCGTCGCGCGCAGAACGCGCGTCGGCTCAGCGAGGACAGACTCTCCCACCATTTCCACGCGCACATCACGCAGCTTGAAGCGCCGGATCACCTTGTCGGCAGCGGCGATCTCGGCTTCAGCATTCGCGCCCTTCAGCAGGAAGAGCTCTCCCCCATCCCGAACGAGCGGTGCCGTGATCGGGACGAGTGTCCGCAAGGCGCTGACAGCGCGAGCTGTGACGCCATCCAGCGTCCCAGCGGCGCTCCATTCTTCGGCGCGGGATCGAATGATCTCGACGTTGTCGAGCCCGAGATCCGCTACCTGCTCGGTAAGCCAGGTGACTCGTCGTTCCATCGTCTCGATGAGCACCCATTCGACGTCCGGTCGCGCGATCGCGAGAACGAGGCCGGGCAGGCCCGCGCCGGATCCCACATCTCCGACACGGCCCGTGAAAAGTGGCGCCGCGGCCGCGCAGTTGAGGACGTGTCGAGTCCACAGCCGCGGCAACTCGAGCGGGCCGATCAGGCCGCGCTCCTCGCCGTGCGCTGCCAGCGCAGCGGTGTAATGCCGAGCCAGGTCCACCCGAGGGCCGAACAGCGCCTCGACGGCAATCGTCGGCTCCAGCTCGATCACGGGTGTTTCACGTGAAACATCAGCCATGTCGGATGACGGTGTGGCGGTCTGCGCCTTCGCCGTACGACTCCGAGACGACACCACGCTCAGATGCGATGTCATGAACCAGCTTGCGCTCGTAGCTGGACATCGCCGGCAGCGATGCCTGCGATGCACCGTCGTTGAGACGCTCGACGGCACGGTCGACGAGACGCTCGAGCTCGCGCCGGCGCGCGTCCCGCGATCCCCCGATGTCGAGGATGAGGCGTGAGAACCGTCCGGTCTTCGTCTGAACGGCGATCCGCGTCAGCTCCTGCACCGCCTGCACGACGTCGGGGTCCGACAGCACACGCAGCGCGCTCGGGTCGTCCGCCTCTACCGATACGTATGCCCGTCCGGCGCGCACGTCGAGGTTGAGGTCGCCGTCGATGTCGGCGATGTCGAGCAGGCCCTCGAGGTAATCAGCGGCGATGTCGCCTTCGTGCTCGAGCTCTTCGACCGTCGTGTCAGCGCGCTCAGCCGCCGGGGACTCGGTGGGGTTCGTCATGATTCCTCGCGTGGTTCGATCTGTGCGATGAGGGATGCCGGCAGGGTCAGCCCTGCGAGCCATCCTTGTTCGACTGCTTCTTCGCGCGCTGCTTGCTCATCGGCTGCTGGCGCTTCGGCTGAGCCGCGCGGGCACGCTCAGCCTCTTCGAGGAGTCGCTGCTGCTCGGCCTGGTACTTCTCCATGGACACGACGCGACCCTTGGCGTCGAGCGCCTTGCCCTTGCGCGCGAGGCGCTCCTCGCGGGCCTTCGCCGCCTCCGAGCCGGGGGTCGGCAGGTTGCGGATGACGATGAACTGCTGCGCCATGGTCCAGATGTTCGACGTGAACCAGTACATGACGACGCCGAGCGGGAAGAAGACACCGGAGAAGATGAACGCCAGCGGCAGCACGTAGAGCATGATCTTCTGCATCTGGTACGCCTGGCCGGTCTTCGCCTCGGGCGACAGGTTCTTCGAGATGATCTGCAGCTGGGTGATGAACTGCGACGCGATCATCAGCACGACGAGGATCACGAGGATGGTGACGGTTGCCGTCTGACCGAGGTTGATCGCCTCGATCATGTTCGTGTGAAGCGGCGCCACGTCGAACAGCTGCGCGTCGTAGAACTGCTTCGTGAGGTCGACGTTGAGTAGGCCGACACCGCCCACGCCCCACTCGGCGTGCTTCTTGACGTCACTCAGCGTGTAGAACATGCCGAGGAGGATGGGCATCTGCACCAGCAGCGGAAGGCAGCTCGACACCGGCGTCGTGCCGTGCTTCTTGTACAGAGCCATCGTCTCGCGGCTCATGGCCTCGCGCGATAGCTGATCGCGCTTACCGCGGTACTTCTCCTGGATCTTGCGCATCTCGGGCGCGAGCTCCATCATCTTGCGCTGACTCTTGATCTGCCGCACGAACAGCGGAATCAGGGCCGAACGCACGACGATGACCAGACCGATGATCGACATGACCCAGGTCGCGCCCGCGGCGGCCGGCATGCCGACAGCGGTGAGAACCCAGTGCCAGAAGACCAGGATCGCCTCGACCAGGAACTTGAACGGCCACATGATCGTGCTGAAGAAGTCAGCACCGCCGGGAGGAGGAGTCGTCGGGGTCGGCACGACGGGAGTCGGCGTGGCGAGGAAGAGATCCAGCACGGGATCAGTCCTTTCTCGGCGGCACGACGAAGCCGTGCCTGGTCAGGGTGTGGCGGAAGTCCCGATGGGCGGGGACGTCATCGACGCCCCCCTGCGCCCACGGGTGGCATCGGGCGAGCCGAGCGGCGGCGAGGGCGGAGCCCTTCACGAGCCCGTGCTGCTGCACGGCCCCCACCGCGTACGCGGAACAGCTCGGGTAGTACTTGCAGACGTCGCCGTACAGCGGCGAGACAACGGAACGGTAGGCGTGCAGCAGCGCGATCCCGGCATTGCGCGGAACGAGCGGCGCCGCGCGGAGCACGGATGTCGCGGCCAGGTGTCCCTCACCGACGGAAGCGGTGGGCAGCGTCGACCAGCTCATACCGCCGCTCGCCGTCGCAGACACCGTTCCACCTCGTCTCTCAGATCAGCGAAATCCGAGCGCGCCGCTGAGGGGAGCGCTCGGATCACGATGTCGGCGCCCTCACGGACGTCGGGAAGCGCTTGCGCGCAAACGGCCTTCAGCCGTCGGCGCACTGTATTGCGCACGACGGCTGATCCGACTTGCTTACTGACGATGAAACCGAACCGGGGAGCTCTGCTCGCACCGGTGGACACCACGTAGGTCACGGTGTGCGCACCGGCACAGCGAGCACCCCCGCGGACGACGGCCTTGTAATCCGCCCCGCGCGTGATCCGGTTTCCGCGCGCCAGCACAGAAGAGGCTGTGTCAGGCCGACAGCTCGGTGCGGCCCTTGCCGCGGCGAGCCGACAGGATGGCGCGACCGGCGCGGGTGCGCATGCGGGCGCGGAAGCCGTGCTTCTTGGCGCGGCGGCGGTTGTTGGGCTGGAACGTGCGCTTGCTCATAGGGATCACTCCGGATCGGCGGTCACCGGAACGCTTCAGACCGGGGACACGGGGGTACAGGACTGCCCTCGCGGGCATAAGTCAACCGACTAAGGGTACGTCGCGATGCCCGGTAACTCAAACCGGAGCGACGGGAACCCGCAATTATCCACCGCTGTACACAGGCCCTGGCGGCGACACGCGGGCCGGAACTACAGTGGATTTGGCGCTCCCGACACCGCATGACTAGCGTGTCACGGGCAGTTATCCACAGCTATCCCCAGTTTGGCGCGTAGCTGTGTGGAAAAGCATCGATCATCCGCGGGGGAACTCTTGGCTCAGCACGATCTCCCGGACGTACCGGTGTGGAACGCGGTCCTCGACCTGCTCGCCGACGATGACCGGGTGACCCCGCAGATGCAGGGGTTCCTGAGTCTCGCTGTGGCTCAGGGCGTGATGGGGGGAACGCTCTACCTCGACGTTCCGAACGACCTCACCGCCGCCCAGCTCAACAAGCGCCTGCGCCAGCCGATCATGGAAGCGCTCGCACACGTCCATGTCGAGCCCGGTGCCTCGAGCTACCGCGTCGTCGTCAACCCGGAGCTCGCCGACGCGCACCTCACGGCGCCGATCCCGGTTCAATCCGCGGCTGCGCCGGCACCGCTGCGGCCGGCCGGCGAGGAATACGTCGAAGCGCCCGTCTCCACCTCGCGCCATGACACACGACTGAACCCGAAGTACACGTTCGACAACTTCGTGATCGGGCAGTCCAACCGCTTCGCCCACGCGGCCGCGGTCGCCGTGGCCGAGGCTCCCGCGAAGGCATACAACCCGCTGTTCATCTACGGCGACTCGGGGCTCGGCAAGACGCACCTCCTCCACGCGATCGGCGACTACGCGCTCAACCTGTACACCGGCATCCGTGTCAGGTACGTGTCGAGCGAAGAGTTCACCAACGACTTCATCAACTCGATCGCCAACAACCGCGGTTCGGCCTTCCAGGCGCGATACCGCGAGGTCGACATCCTGCTGATCGACGACATCCAATTCCTGCAGGGTCGCGCCGAGACGCAGGAAGCGTTCTTCCACACGTTCAACACCCTCCACGATCACGACAAGCAGGTCGTGATCACGAGCGACGTGCCCCCTCGACACCTCACCGGTTTCGAGGACCGCATGCGGAGTCGCTTCGAGTGGGGCCTGATCACCGACGTGCAGGCACCCGACCTCGAGACCCGCATCGCGATTCTGCGCAAGAAGGCGCAGTCCGAGCGGCTCCTCGTCCCCGACGACGTCCTCGAGTACATCGCCACGAAGGTCTCGTCGAACATCCGCGAGCTCGAAGGCGCGCTCATCCGCGTGTCGGCGTTCGCGAGCCTCAACCGGTCGAACCTCGACATCTCCCTCGCACAGACCGTGCTGCGCGACATCGTGGATCAGGATGACGCGAACGTCATCTCCCCCACCGACATCATCACGGCGACTGCGCAGTACTTCCGACTGTCCGTCGACGATCTGTACGGTTCGAGCCGTTCGCAGGCCGTGGCCACCGCACGACAGATCGCCATGTACCTCTGCCGCGAGCGCACCAGCCTGTCGCTGCCCAAGATCGGTCAGCTCTTCGGCAACCGCGACCACACCACCGTGATGTACGCCTACAAGAAGATCAGCGAGCTCATGAAGGAGCGCCGCTCGATCTACAACCAGGTCTCCGAGATCACGTCGCAGCTCGGCCGACGCTGAGCTCAGCTTGACAGGGGTCGCGCCACGTCCCATCATGCCGTTCTGCACAGTGTGGAAAACCTGTGGATAACTTCGATTCGTCGTCGAAGAGTTGTGAACGAATCACACATCTCCTGTGGATCGCCGCTCGACAGCGATCCGAGCGCGGCCGACGTCATCCCACGATCATCCGCAGCCGGCTCACAAGTTACATCCGTGTGGTTCCCGTCTCCCGACTGGTATCCACCGAGTTGTCCACAGTTTCCACAGCGGAGATGAAGAAGACAGTTACATCTAGAGAATTTGCGATTCGATCACCTCGACGGCGGTGAGGCCGGTCGCAACCGTGCTTCGGGAACCGCTCGGGTTGGGCACTAGCATGGGAGAGCTTTCATCCACGACAAGGGAGCGCCAGTGAAGTTCCAGGTCAATCGCGACGTCTTCAGCGAGGCTGTGTCGTTCGTCGTGAAGCTCCTCCCCCAGCGCAACCCGCAGCCGATCCTGGCGGGTGTGCTGATCGAAGCCACCGAGGCGGGTCTCTCGCTGTCGGCGTTCGACTACGAGGCGTCCGCACGCACGACGATCGAGGCCACCGTCGACGACCCGGGCACGATCCTTGTGCACGGTCGTCTGCTGTCGGAGATCGCCAGCCGCCTGCCGAACGCGCCGATCCAGATCGCCGTCGACGACGACGGGATCCTCCTCACCTGTGGATCCGCGCGCTTCACGCTCGCGTCGATGCCGGTACAGGAATATCCCGCGATCCCTGAGGTCTCGGGCGAATCGGGTGTCGTGCCGGCCGAGGACTTCGCCACGGCGATCTCGCAGGTCGCCTTCGCGGCGTCGCGCGATGACGTGACTCCCGTGCTCACCGGTGTTCAGCTCGAGGTGAGCGGCACCCAGCTCAGTCTCGTCGCCACCGACCGTTACCGCGTGGCGCTCCGCGACATCCCGTTCGACAGCGGGATCGTCGCCGACGAGAACACCACCACCGCGCTCGTCCCGGCACGCACACTCACCGAGGTGGGTAAGACGTTCGCCCACTCCGGCGACATCACGGTGTCGTTCTCCGGTTCCGGCGACCGCGAGATCATCGCCTTCACCGCCGGCAACAAGACGGTCACGTCGTTGCTCATCAAGGGGAACTTCCCGCCGGTCCGCCGCCTGTTCCCCGAGGCGACCGACCACCACGCCGTCGTCAACACCGGTGAGCTCACCGAAGCCGTGCGGCGTGTCGCCCTCGTGCTCGACCGTTCGGCTCCGCTGCGTTTCACGTTCGGCGCCGACGGGGTCTCGATGGATGCGTCGGGCACTGAGCAGGCACGCGCGACCGAGTCGGTCGACGCGACACTGACGGGCGACGAGGTCGTCATCGGCCTGAACCCGCAGTACCTGCTCGAGGCGCTCGCGGCCGTGAAGAGCGAGTTCACGCGCGTCACCTTCACCTCGAGCGAGAACGCGAACAAGCTCAGCCCGATCCTCATCACCCCGCAGACCTCGGGCGGCGTGGAGTCGTTCAAGTACCTGCTGCAGCCCAACCTCCTCCTGCGCTGATCGCCCCCAGCACGACCACCTCGGTGGGACTGTCGGAGACGAGAACTAGGGTGATCTGATGATCGTGGAGCAGCTGAGCCTGGTGGACTTCCGCAACTACGCGGCTGCCGAGCTCTCTCTCACTCCCGGGGCGAATGTGTTCGTCGGGCGCAACGGTCAGGGAAAGACGAATCTCGCCGAGGCGATCGGCTACTTCGCGACGCTCGGTTCCCACCGAGTGTCGCAGGACGCACCCATGGTGCGCGACGGCGCGGATTCCGCCTTCGTCCGAGCCCGGCTCGCTCACGGTCAGCGACGGGTGCAGCTCGAAGCGCAGCTCAATCGCATGGGCTCCAACAAGGCTCGCGTCAACGGTTCGCCCGTGCGCACGGCGGAACTCCCTCGCTACGCACAGGTCGTCCTCTTCGCACCGGAAGACCTGCAGATCGTGCGCGGTGATCCGTCGGCGCGCCGGCGATTCGCCGATCAGCTGCTCATTCAGCGTGCCCCGCGGCTTGCGGGCGTCCTCGCCGACTACGACCGCGTGCTCAAGCAGCGCAACGCCCTGCTGAAATCCGCTCGCGCCCGCGGTGTCCGTGGAGACGGGCTCTCGACACTCGAGGTATGGGACGACAAGCTCGTCTCGCTCGGCACCGACGTCATCCGGGCCCGTCTGCGACTGGCATCCGAACTCGCCGGCCCGGTCGCCCGCGCCTACACCGCCATCGCCGGTGCCGACCATCGACCCCAACTCCAGTGGGCGCTCTCCGTGGGCGGAGCCGATCCGGAAGAGGACGACTCCCCTGCCGACGCCGGCATCGCCGACGCGGCGGCGATCGAGCAGCTCTTCCGCACCGCCCTCGCCGATCGTCGCAGCGCGGAGCTCGACCGCGGCATCACGCTCGTCGGCCCGCACCGCGACGACCTGATCCTGCGCATCCGCGATCTTCCGGTGAAGGGCTACGCGTCGCACGGCGAATCGTGGTCCGTCGCCCTCTCCCTCCGCCTCGCGTCGGCCGAGCTGCTGCGCGCGGAATCGACCCTGGGCGACCCCATCGTGATCCTGGACGACGTCTTCGCCGAGCTCGATGCCGATCGGCGCGCGCGCCTGGCCGGCATCGTCGCCGACTACGAACAGGTCATCGTGACGGCGGCGGTCTCCGAAGACGTTCCGCTCGGTCTGCGTGCACGCACCGTTCGCGTCGAGGCCGGCACGCTGCACGAGGATTCCGATGCTGCCGTCTGACGAAGCGCCGGAGACGATCTCCACGTACCTGCGTCTGCGCGGGCTCGAGCCCTCGGGCCGGTGGAAGAAGCGCCGTCGGCAGCGGACGGACGACGACGAGAACCAGCCCTTCACGTCCGGACGCGACCCCAAGGGACTCGGTGACGTCATCGCCGACCTTACTCGTCAGGCCGGGTGGGATGCCCAGCTCTCCCGCGAGGATCTCGTGCTGCGCTGGGCGGAGGTCGCCGGCGAGGAGACCGCGCGCCACGCATCCCCCGTCGCGCTCTCCGACGGCGTGCTCACCGTGCAGTGCGACTCGACGGCGTGGGCGAAGAACCTCCATCTGATGCGGACGGTCATCACGACTCAGCTCGTGAAAGCGTTCCCACAGTCGGGGGTCGAGTCGGTGCGTTTCGTAGGCCCGGACGTCCCCTCCTGGAAATGGGGCCCCAGAGCCGTTCCAGGCCGTGGCCCTCGCGATACCTACGGATGAGCCACGTCCCCAGTCATCGAATCCGACTTTCGTTCGCCATACGGGCGCTGAGGGCCGCGTGAGAGCGACCGAACGGGTAGACTGAGCGGGACTGACCGAACCGATGTGGAGCGCTCGAAACCTATGACGTCTCAGAATCCCGACAGCGTTCCCGAAGACCCCGAAACCCCCGATTCGGCTGAGGAGACCTCGGCGAAGGTGCCCAACGAGTACGGCGCCGACGCGATCCAGGTGCTCGAAGGCCTCGAGGCGGTGCGGAAGCGTCCGGGAATGTACATCGGATCCACGGGTGAGCGTGGTCTGCACCACCTCGTCTACGAAATCGTCGACAACGCGGTCGATGAGGCGCTGGCCGGCTACTGCGACACGATCCACGTGACGATCCTCGAAGACGGTGGGCTCCGGGTGGTCGACAACGGCCGCGGCATCCCGGTGGATCCCCACGCCTCCGATCCGACGAAGTCGACCGTCGAGGTCGTGCTGACCGTCCTGCACGCCGGTGGAAAGTTCGGCGGCGGCGGCTACGCCGTCTCCGGTGGACTGCACGGCGTCGGATCGTCGGTCGTCAACGCGCTCTCGACGCGCTTCGAGGTCGAGATCAAGCGTCAGGGATCGGTCTGGCGCCAGACCTTCGCCGACGGCGGCAAGCCGCAGGCTCCCCTGGCGAAGGGCGAGGACAACGACGAGACCGGAACGACCGTCACCTTCTGGCCCGACGGCGACATCTTCGAGACGATCTCGTTCGATTACGACACTCTTCGCACGCGCTTCCAGCAGACCGCATTCCTCAACAAGGGGCTGCGGATCACGCTGACCGACGAGCGCCCCGAGGCGGCCGTGGTCGTCGACCTCGACGAGGGTGGTTCCGAGTCGCAGCAGCGACACGATGACTTCCACTACGAGCGTGGCCTCGTCGATTACGTCGAGTACCTGAACAAGCTGCGCAAGACCGAGGTGGTCAACGACGAGATCATCGAGATCGAGTCCGAGGACACCGTGCGCCACATCTCGCTCGAGCTCGCGATGCAGTGGACCACGAGCTACACCGAGAACGTGTTCACCTTCGCGAACACGATCAACACGCACGAGGGCGGTACCCACGAAGAGGGTTTCCGGGCGGCGCTGACGACGCGCGTCAACGCCTACGCGCGCGATAAGGGCCTCCTCAAGGAGAAGGACGACAACCTCACCGGTGACGACATCCGCGAGGGACTCACCGCCGTCATCTCCGTCAAGCTCTCCGAGCCGCAGTTCGAGGGTCAGACCAAGACGAAGCTCGGCAACACCGAGGCGAAGGCGTTCGTCCAGAAGATCGTCGGCGACCAGCTGACGGACTGGCTCGACCGCAACCCTGCCCAGGCCAAGCGCGTCATCATGAAGGCGGTGGATGCCGCGACCGCGCGTCTCGCCGCGCGCAAGGCCCGCGAGACCGCCCGCCGCAAGAGCGTCTTCGAGTCGGCGTCGATGCCTGACAAGCTCAAGGACTGCACGAGCAAGGACCCGTCGATCTCCGAGATCTTCCTCGTCGAGGGTGACTCGGCCGGCGGTTCGGCTGTGCGCGGCCGTGACCCCGAGACGCAGGCGATCCTCTCGCTGCGCGGCAAGGTCCTGAACGTCGAGAAGGCGCGACTCGATCGTGCTCTCGGCAACAACGAGATCCAGGCGATCATCTCCGCGTTCGGAACCGGCATCGGCGAGGACTTCGCCGTCGAGAAGGCGCGGTACCACAAGATCGTGCTGATGGCGGACGCCGATGTCGACGGGCAGCACATCACGACGCTGCTGCTGACGCTGCTGTTCCGCTACATGCGCGGGCTCATCGAAGCGGGTTATGTCTATCTGGCGATGCCGCCGCTGTACCGCCTGAAGTGGACGAATGCCGACCACGAGTACGTGTTCAGCGACAAGGAGCGCGACGCTCTTCTCGCCGACGGGCTCGCCAACGGCAAGCGCATCCCCAAGGAATCCGGCATCCAGCGCTACAAGGGTCTCGGCGAGATGAACCCGAAAGAGCTGTGGGAGACCACGATGGACCACAGCACCCGCACCCTGCGCCAGGTGACGATCGACGACGCGGCCGCCGCCGACGAGATCTTCTCGGTGCTCATGGGCGAAGACGTCGAGTCCCGCCGCACCTTCATCCAGCGCAACGCCAAGGACGTCCGCTTCCTCGACATCTGATCGAGCCGAGCGACATCGAGAAACTGAGAACGTATGTCTGACGAAGAACGTCCCGACCTCACGCCTGCCCACAACCACGGCAACATCGATCAGGTCGACCTCCAGGTCGAGATGCAGCGGAGCTACCTCGACTACGCGATGAGCGTCATCGTGGGGCGCGCGCTCCCCCGCGTCGAGGACGGCCTCAAGCCGGTGCACCGCCGCGTCATCTACGGCATGTACGACGGCGGCTACCGCCCCGACAAGAGCTACTCGAAGTGCGCCCGCGTCGTCGGCGAGGTCATGGGTCAATACCACCCGCACGGTGACAGCGCGATCTACGATGCGCTCGTCCGCCTCGTGCAGCCGTGGTCGCTGAGGTACCCGCTCGCCGACGGGCAGGGCAACTTCGGCTCGCCGGGCAATCAGGGTGCCGCGGCCCCGCGGTACACCGAGACCAAGATGGCCGCTCTCGCCATGGAGATGGTCCGCGACATCGACGAGGACACCGTCGACTTCGAGGACAACTACGACGGCAAGACCCAGGAACCGGTCGTCCTGCCCTCGCGCTTCCCGAACCTGCTCGTGAACGGTTCGGTGGGTATCGCGGTCGGCATGGCCACGAACATCCCGCCGCACAACCTTCGCGAGGTCGCGGAGGGCGCCCTGTGGTCGCTCGAGAACCCGGACGCGTCGCGTGAGGAACTCCTCGAAGCGTTGATGTCGCGCATCCACGGCCCCGACTTCCCCACCGGGGCGCAGATCCTCGGTACGAAGGGCATCCGCGAGGCGTACCGCACCGGTCGCGGCTCGATCACGATGCGCGCTGTCGTCGAGGTCGAGGAGATCCAGGGCCGCAACTGCCTCGTGATCACCGAGCTGCCGTACCAGGTCAACCCCGACAACGTCGCGCTGAAGATCCGCGACCTCGCTCGTGACGGCAAGATCACCGGCATCGCCGACATCCGCGACGAGACGAGCGATCGCACGGGTCAGCGCCTCGTCGTCGTGCTCAAGCGCGACGCCGTCGCGAAGGTCGTGCTGAACAACCTGTACAAGCACACGCAGCTGCAGGAGAACTTCGGCGCCAACATGCTGGCGATCGTCGACGGCGTGCCCCGCACCCTCCCGCTCGACGGATTCATCTCGTACTGGATCACCCACCAGATCGAGGTCATCGTCCGCCGCACGCGCTACCGCCTCAACGAGGCCGAGAAGCGCATGCACATCCTGCGCGGATACCTCAAGGCGCTCGATGCCCTCGACGAGGTCATCGCGCTCATCCGCCGCTCCCCTACGGTCGAGGAAGCCCGAGAGGGACTGAAGGCCCTTCTCGACATCGACGATCTGCAGGCCGACGCGATCCTGTCGATGCAGCTGCGCCGCCTCGCGGCGCTCGAGCGTCAGAAGATCATCGACGAGGCGACCGAGCTCGAGCTGAAGATCGCCGACCTCAACGACATCCTCGCCACCCCCGCGCGTCAGCGCTCGATCATCGGCGAAGAGCTGACCGCGATCGTCGACAAGTACGGCGACGAGCGGCGCACGCACATCCTCCACGGGTTCGACGGCGACATGTCGATGGAAGACCTCATCCCCGAAGAGGAGATGGTGGTCACGGTGACCCGCGACGGGTACATCAAGCGCACGCGGAGCGACAACTACCGTTCGCAGCACCGAGGCGGCAAGGGAGTCAAGGGCGCCCAGCTGCGCGCGGATGACGTCGTCGAGCACTTCTTCGTCACGACGACGCACCACTGGCTCCTGTTCTTCACGACGAAGGGCCGCGTCTACCGCACCAAGGCGTACGAGCTTCCCGAGGCCGGCCGCGACGCGAAGGGCCAGCACGTCGCCAATCTCCTCGCGCTTCAGCCGGGCGAGGAGATCGCGCAGATCCTCGACATCCGCGACTACGCCGCGGCGCAGTACCTGGTACTCGCGACCCGCGACGGCAAGGTCAAGAAGACCGCGCTGACCGAGTACGACACCAACCGCCAGGGCGGTGTCATCGCGATCCGCCTGCGCGGCCAGGACGACGAGGCCGGCGGCGACGAGCTCGTCAGCGCGCTGCTCGTCGACGAGGGCGACGACATCCTTCTCATCACGCGCAAGGGGATGTCGCTGCGCTTCGCGGCCACCGACGACGCGTTGCGCCCGATGGGCCGATCGACCGAAGGTGTGAAGGGCATCTCGTTCCGTGAGGACGACAGCCTGCTGTCGGCATCGGTCGTGCGGGACGAGGGCTACGTGTTCGTCGTCACGGACGGTGGGTACGCCAAGCGCACGTCGGTCGACCAGTACCGCACCCAGAGCCGCGGCGGCTTGGGCATCAAGGTGGCCAAGCTGAACGACGATCGCGGGGTGCTCGCGGGCGGTCTCATCGTGTCGGAGACCGACGAGGTCCTCGTGGTTCTTGCCAGCGGCAAGGTGGTACGCTCCTCCGTGGCCGAGGTCCCGGCCAAGGGTCGCGACACCATGGGCGTCGTTTTCGCCCGGTTCGGTGACGACGACCGCATCCTCGCCATCGCCCGGAACGGTGAGCGTGGACTGACCGAAGACGCGGCATCCGAGGATGCCTCCGCCCCGGATGCACCCCCGTCCGCGGATACCGAAGAGAGTGGTTCTGACGCATGAGCACGGTCGCCGACAAACTCGCCAAGAAGTCCACGAGCAAGACCAGCGCGAAGCAGGTCCGCCTGCGCCTCGTCTACGTCGACTTCTGGTCGGCCGTGAAGCTGTCGTTCCTCGCCGCGGTGGCCCTGGCGATCGTGACGGTCGTCGCCACCTTCCTCGTCTTCATGGTGCTCAGCACCACCGGTCTCATCGACCGGGTGGACGAGCTGTTCGTGGCGTTCTCGAACGGTGACTTCTCCATCAAGCAGTTCCTCGACCTGCCGCAGGTCATGGCGTTCGCGGCCGTCGTCGCCATCCTCAACCTCATCGTCATCACGGTGCTGGGCGCTGTCGTCGCCGGCATCTACAACGTGATGGTCAAGGTCACCGGCGGACTGCTGGTCGGCTTCACCTCCAATTAGTAGATTCCCGGATCATCGGGTAAAGTCTTGGAGGTTGCCGGCGCGTGAAGCGCGTCGGTACGGGGCTATAGCTCAGACGGTTAGAGCGCTTCACTGATAATGAAGAGGTCCCAGGTTCAAGTCCTGGTAGCCCCACCCCGAACCCCCTCGGGGCCTTAGCTCAGCTGGTAGAGCGCCTGCTTTGCAAGCAGGATGTCAGGAGTTCGAATCTCCTAGGCTCCACAGACAAGACGCCGGGTATCCGTTCCCACGGATACCCGGCGTCACTTTTTTCGTCGGCGCCGGGAAGTTCGAGCCGCAACGAAACGCGGGAGTTCAGGCGTGCGAGTGATCTGCTCGCTCGGTGCCTGCGGCCGTGCTTGCGACCCCGTCCATCACGACGGCGACGATAGTCCGCTTCAGTCCGCCGGAAACAGATCGACGAGTCCGGCCCTGACCGCCGTGATGAGGACCTGCACTCGGTCTCGTACATCCCACTTCTTCATGACGACGCCGAGGTGGGTCTTGACGGTGCTTTCGGACAGATGGAGCGCATCCGCGATCTCGCTGTTGCTTTTACCGAGCGCGAGCTCGCGGAGTATCGCCGCTTCGCGGTCGTTGAGGCTCTCGACCGCGTGCGCATCGATGACGTCGTGCCGCTTGACGTCGAGTACCAGACGCTTGGTCATTTCGGGGGACAGGACGCCCGAACCGCTGTGCACCGCCGCGATCGCAGCAACGACCGCATCCGGCGGAGAATCCTTCAACAGGTAGCCGGCGAATCCACCTCTCAGTGCACGGGTGATGGCGTCGGTGGTGCCGAGCGTCGTGATCGCGATGATCTGTGCGGGGTTTCCTGCGCGCTGCAGACGCTGTGCCGCCTCGAAACCGTCGATTCGCGGCATGTTCAGATCCATGAGCACCACATCGGGACGAAGACGCTCGGCCATGTCGACCGCGACGGCACCGTCCTCGGCGGTCCCGAGAACCGTCATCGACGGCGAGCGTTCCACGAAGATCGCCAGAGCGCTGCGCATGAGTTCCTCATCATCAGCGATCAGCACGCGGATCTCGGTCACGTCGTCGAGAATATCCGGGATTCTTCGGTACGAAAGTGCGACGGATCGAGACGAATGGGCCGCTCTCTTCGCGTGATGCTGGAGGCGATGACACCGGGGGAGGTGATGTGCGTGATTCACGGGATGATGGCGGGCGGCTTCTGGTCCGAACTCTGCAAGATGCTCGGAGTGTGCCACTGACACTGACACTGGCGCGATGTGGCGGTTGACTCGCCCGGGCCTCAGCGACGCACAATGGTCCTGTGAGCGTGGGGACGGTGAAGCGTAGCGACGGCTTCGGTCACGGGCTCCGCCACGTCTCGCCTCTCAGTCGTCCCGAGCGCATCACGCTGCTCACTCTCGCAGGTGTGCTGCTCGTCGCCGGAATCGCCATGCACGCAACCGCCGGGGATCCGTTGTCGACGGCCATCTTCGAGTCCTTTTTCACCGTCTCCCTGGCCGGGTTCGCTTTCTCGCCCCGACTCTCGGCTGCGGTCATCGTCGTTCTCCTCCTCGGCGCCTTCCTGGGGGATACGCAAGCACTCGCCCTCGTGGTAGCCGCTGTGGCGCTGGCCCTCGTGGTCCGCACGTGCGACCTTCGCGTCATACTCGTGTACGCCATGGTGTGGTCAGGCGGGCTCGCGTGGAGCATCCTCGCTGACGCGACGCCTGTCACCGAGGCGATCGTCCTCATGGCCGTGGGGGTGGTGTCGGCGTCCAGCGGGCTCATCATGCGCAGAATCGAGGCGGGGTCGCGCCGACTGCGTGAGCAGTTGGCGGAGCGTGCGCGGGCGGAGCACGAGTCCGTGATGGCGGAGCGTTTGCGAATAGCGGATGAGCTGCACGACGTGGTTGCACACGATCTGACGATCATCGCCATGCACGTCGACTTGATCGTCGAATGCGATGCGCACGGCACGTCACTCGACGCGATCCGCTCCTCTTCGCGTCGCGCGCTGGAGGACCTCAGGCGCGTTGTGGGGCAATCGCACGTTCAGCCCACAGAAACGACCTCCGCGTCGGTTTCCGAGTTTCGGGGCGCCATCGCAGACGGGTGTCACACGCTGGAGCGCGCCGGGATGACCGTACGTGCGGATGTCGACGCCGTCGACGGGACACAGCTGCCTCGGATCGTGGACCTGACCTTGTCCCGGCTCGTGCGCGAGGCGACCACGAACGTGCTGAAGCACTCGAGCGGCACGGAGGTCGCCCTTGCGGTGCGGACGTCGCGGGCCGCCGTCGAGTTCGAGATCACGAATTCCGTCGAGGAAGGACGCAGAATCCAACGCGTACCATCCGGCGGGTTCGGCCTGGTCCGGATGCGTGAGCGTGTCTCGAGGGTGGGCGGACATCTCTCCGCCGCCGCGTCCTCGGGGGTGTGGACGCTGTCGGTCCGTGTGCCGACGGGTCACGAGAGCGAGTGACCCGACCCGCAGGCCTCTCCTGCGGCCGTACTTTCGTGCCATCTAATCGGCACTTCTGTGCGGATCCTTCTCCCACAAGATGAGCATGTGTTCGAGCGAGACCACCGTCGAGGTCGACACGACGCGTGTGGTCGAGATCGAGTGGGGGGCCGATGAATATCGCAATGCAGTCCGAGAAGGCGGCGAGCAGGCTGCGGCTGCGCCATGATCTGGTTTTCGCGCAGGTGCCCGGCGGAGCCCTGGTCCGGCACTCCGACGGAGGTTTCGTTCTGCGCGGGCAGACGACGTATCGGTGGCTCGCCAGCCTCGCCCCGTTCCTCGACGGCTCACGCACGGCCGAGGAGCTGGTGGCCGGACTTGATGAGTCTCGATCCCAGATGGTCGACAGTCTTCTCGCCGTTCTCCGCGACCATGACGCGGTGTCACTGATCGACGGAGACCCGGTCGACCCGACGGGGCCTCTTGCCCCGTTTCGAGCACAGATCGCCTACATCGACCATTACGCGAACGATGGTCTCGAGCGGTTTCGTCGCTTCCGCGCTGCGCATGTCACCGTCGAGGGCGACCCAGAAGTCAGCGACGTCGTCCGACGGGGCCTGCAGCGCAACGGCCTGCTCCGCACGGCGGACGCGGATGAGACACCCGCGGCCGGCGCCGCCGCACTGCGGATCGTCATTGACACCACCGGCGACGCCTCGGCGATCGCCCGAGCCACTCGTGAGCCCGGCAGCGCCGTCTACCCCGTGACGCGGATCGGAGACCAGGTCATCCTCGGCCCGATCACCCGTCCCGGTTCCGCGATCAACTGGGCTGCGGCGATGGCCCGGCTGACCGACAACGACGAGACACCCGGCTCCCTCCAGATGTGGCGGGCGATCTCAGATCCCGCCCATCGTGTGTCTGTGGCGTCCCTCTCGCGCGTGCAGCTGGGCATCCTCGGGACCACGGTGGCCTACGACGCTTTCCGCTACCTCACGGCGGCCCCACCGGCCGAAGCAGACGACGCGATCGTGATCGTCGACCTCACCACCGGTGACACCTCTCGCGAAGCGGTCCTTCCAGACCCGCGATCATCCGGCATCCGGCCACCGGATGCCGCCGAGGTCCGATCATGGCCAACAGCGATGGACAGCGTCGACAACGACGTGGACTCCGACAGGCTGCAGCGCTATCTGCGCCTCGTCGGCGAGAAGGTCGGCGTCGTCACGGGATTCACCGACGAGCTGGTCGACCAGTCGCCGATCAAGATCGCGCGCGCCGTGCACCGGCGGTCGGGTACGTCGACCACGGTGCTGGGGTTCTCGCTGGACAACCTCGGAGACGCTCGTCGGCGCGCAATGGAGGCCGCCGCGCTCCTCCATGTCAGCAACGTCGGTCCGCGTGAGCCGCAGGAGTCGTCCGCATTCAGACGCATTCTCGCCACCGAGCTCGAGATCGCAACGGGTCTCGGCCCCGTCGAGGCCGACGACATGCCTCTCGTCCCCGGAATCACCCTCGGTGGCGAGCGAGTTCTCGTCCCCCAGGCAGCGGTGTGGTCGCGCCATGCAGTGAACTCACGCGGCGCGTTCGAACGCACCACTGCCGGCGAGGGAGCGGGTGCCACCCTTGCCGAAGCTGTAGCCGCCGGCCTGCTGTCAGCCGCAGCCTTCCGCGCGCTGTCCTCGCTGGTGCGCGAGGGCGACGTGCACGACATCCCCGCCGACGGTCTCAACGCGCAGAATGCGTACCTGCTCGACGCGGCTCGCTTGAAGGGTCTGGACCCGGTTCTCGTCGAGCTTCCGCACACCGCGGTGGGGACCGTGTTGCTCGCGCGAGACCTGCGGTCCGGCGAGCACACGCTCGGCTCCGGGTGGGACGTCGATCAGGCCGCCCAGGATGCCTTGCTCCGACTCCTCGGCCGCGTGCTCGTGGCTCCGACCGGGGCCGAACCGGACCGGATGCTCATCCCGGATCTCGATGTGTCGACTCTTGCGTTGCGGACGGTGTCCGAGCCCTTCACCGGGTCGACCGAGGCGTCCCTCGACACGGTGGTGGTAGATACGACGACCGCCGATATCCGGGCGACGGGGGCGCTCCACACCGTGCGAGTTCTGCTTCCGGCCGACAGTTGACCTGCGAGAAGGGAGGAAGACATGGAGAACGGATTGCGGGCGGACCTCGCAGCACTCGAGACCGAGACGTTCGAGATCCTCGACAGCGCCGAGCTGCTGATGGACCAGCAGGGGTTCGCGTGGTCGAGCTGTTCGACGTCCAGCTGCTGTGGATGCACGACCTGCAGCTGCAGCTCGACGAGTTGCAGCGCCACGAGCTCGACATCGACGACCAGCTGCAGCCATATCGGCTGACCCGAACGGGCGCCACACGCCCACGCACAACCGGAAAGGAGGTGAACGAATGTCCCAGTTGAAAGCCCACATCGCGGTTCTCGAGGCGGAGACCTTCGAGGTGCTCGACTTCACACCCGCCGAAGACATGGCGGCTTCGACCAGTACCAGCTGCGCGTGCAGCACCACATCGACGTGCTCGTGCTCGTGCTCGTCGTGCTGCTCGACGACGAGTTCGAGCTGCAGCTCTACATCGTCGTGTGCGTGACGACCCAGACCAACGGAGAGGAGGGGTGATGATGAATCCCCTTGCACGACAGATCGCCGATCTCGAGGCGCAGACCTTCGAGATAGACGATTTCGCCCAGCTGTCGCAGGACGAAGCGCTCCAGTGGTCGAGCTGCTCGACCTCGAGCTGCTGCGGTTGTTCGAGTTCGAGTTGCGGCAGCTGCTGCGGGTGTTCGTCCAGCTGCGGGTCGACCAGTAAGTGATCTAGGCCGCCTCGGCGGCGATGGAGGAGAAATGACGGCACCCGTAATAGTGCGAGCCGCGGACACGGTACAGGCGTATCTCGACGCCCAGCCGCGACGGAGCGATCGCCCACGTGCACGTGTCCTGGAACTCGGCGCGACCGATGTCCTGGGAATCCACGGTGCCGTCGACACGACGCTGTTCCCCGAGAGGGAGGTCACAACGGTGCACCTTCACGGGCGCGACGCGTACGTGATGACAGGAGTCGAATCTGAACGAGCTGCCTGTGCTCTCTGCTTCCATCGCCGCTGGCAAGCCATTCGTCGGGAGGACGAGCGCGACGCTCTCGAGATGGCGGGAAGTTCCTGCGCGCTGCCGTCGGGCGTCTGGCTGACGCCACTGGTGCTCGACGCGCTGCAGCTGATGGTGGAAGACGATACCCGTGTCCATCCCTCGACCATGGGGGAGACCCCCGTGCGCAGGCTGCAGCTCGACACTCTCGCGACCCGGACATTCCCCCTCCTGGCGGACCCCGATTGTCCCGCATGCGGCATGACCCCGGCCAACTCGCCGTCGCGGGCGGCGGTCCCGTTCGCACCCCGCCCGAAACCCGACGTCGACACCTACCGTCTGACCTCGCTGCGCGACTACGCCATGGACATCGACGTGTTCGCGAACCCGGTGTGTGGCGTGTTGGGCCCCCAGGCTCCCGCCGCTTTCGACAACCCGACGACGATCCCCGTCACGGGCTACAGCTACGTGCGCGGGGCAGCGCACCTCTACGAGTTCTTCTGGAGCGGCCACGCCGACAACATCGAGGACTCGCGGCGGCTCGCTGTGCTGGAGGGTCTCGAGCGGTATGCCGGCCTCCTGGCCCGCGGCCTGCCCGAACCCGTCTGGGCTGCGCTTCGCGACCTGGACGTGCCCGCTCTCGATCCTCGTGCGTGCACCCTCTATCCGCGCGAGTTCTACGACTTCAACACGCCCTATTTCGTCGAGTTCACCGAGGACCTCGAGATCCCCTGGGTCTGGGGTCGCAACCTCACCACCGACACGGATACGTTCGTGCCGCAGCGACTCGTGCATTATCTGGATCAGACGGGCCCGGCATTCGTCGATGAATGCTCGAACGGTTGCGCTACCGGGGGAAGCCCTGAGGAGGCCATCCTGCACGGAGTCCTCGAGCTCATCGAACGGGACTCTTTCCTGTTGACCTGGTTCGCTCGTCATCCTGCGGTCGAGATCGATCCGCTCAGCAGCGGCGCTTCGGACATCTCGATCATGGTGGCGCGGATGGCGCTCGAGGGCTTCGACGTGCGCATGTTCGACACCAGGGTCGACTTGCCGGTTCCCGTCGTGACCGCCGTCGCCGTGCGGACCGACGGACGTCCGGGCGCACTGTGCTTCGCCGCCGGCTCGTCGCTGGACCCGGTGCAGGCGATGCGGGCGGCGCTGTGCGAGGTCGCATCGTATGTCCCGAGCTTCGACCGGCGGATGACGAGCGGCGCTGCCGAGGCTCGCGCGATGTTGAACGACTTCGGCTTGGTTCGCGAGCTCAAGCACCATGCTCTCCTCCACGGAATGGACGAGATGGTCGAGCATTCAGACTTTCTGCTCAGCGAGCGCCGCGCGCAGCCGATGGGGGTTGTCTACGAGGAATGGAACAGGACACGTCCCCGGAACCTCGACCTCTCGGACGACCTGCGGTGGGTCATCGCCGCGCTAGACGACAGGGGGTTCGATCTCCTCGCGGTGGATCAAACGTCGCCCGAGCAACGGTCGATGGGTCTGAACACGTATGCCACGGTCGTGCCGGGGCTGATCCCGATCGACTTCGGCTGGCACAAACAGCGAGCCTTCCACATGGACCGGACCCGCACCGCTCACCGCGACGCGGGGCTTCGCGCCACCGCGTTGCGGTTCGAGGACATCAACCCGGTACCGCACCCGTTCCCCTGATGACCGCCGTCATTCCGACAGGAGCCCACATGCCCACGACGACACGCGTCAGGAAGTACGTCGATGATGTCGTACGGCGCGCCCGTACGCCGATGCCACCGCTCGACCACGTGGTGCTGTGGGACCAGCAGCCCCGGCGCCACAAGGTCTTCTCCGACGCCGCGCAGTTCGAGATGCCCGTCGGCGAGAAGTGCCGTACACGGCTGTCGGATGCGCTCTCATCCCCGTCGACGTCGCCGAGCGATGTGCTGGACGTCGGTAGCATGGGCCGCGCCCTCCACGACACATATGGTCTCCTCTCGCGTCGTCTGCGCGTGACCGGCAACGATGATGCGGTCAACAAGACGGTGAGCGCGGTGAGCACGTACTCCCGGGGCACGGCGAATGGTGGCGGTCTCTATCCGCTCGAGTTCTACTGGGTGAGCGGTTCTTCGGCGCGGCAGCTTCCCGGTGTGTATCACTGGAACACGGCCTCGGGAACGATGCAAAGGCTTCTTGTCGGCGATGCACACGACAGGGTTCGCGCCGCGATCGACGACGACTGCGGGACCGACCAGTTCCTGCTGGTGACGGTCAAGCTCTGGAAGAACGCTTTCAAATACAACAGCTTCAGCCACCACGTGGTCACCATGGACCTCGGGACGGTGCTCGCCACACTCGCACTGTCCGGGTTGTCGGGCGACTCGGCCGCGCGGACTCCCCGCCTGTGGTTCGACTCCGCGGGTCTCGACGGCCTGCTCGGCCTCGACCCGTTCGAGGAGACGACCTTGGCGGTCTTGCCACTCCCGCCGGGGGCCGGCGACCTGAAAAGCGGGACCGTCACCTCCGAGGCGGGGGTGCGGTTCGAGGAGGCGGAGCGCTTTCCCGGGTCGACGCGCTTCCCTCAGGTGGTCGACGTCATGCGCGACTCCTTCGCGGACACGATCGCTCCTGCGATAGATGTGGTGCTCGCGCGGACGTCGTCGGGTCAGATGACGTCGCTGCCTCCGAGCGCGGAGTCGAGCTCCGCGCTCGGACTGTCGGATCTTCTGGCCGCCAGGCGGTCCAGTTTCGGCACCTTCAGCTCCAACATCCCGCTGGGTCTCGCGGAGCTTGCCCATGTGCTTCGCACCACCGATCGAGGTGCGCGGCTGCTCACCGACGCCGGACGGGCGCAGTTCGCCCGGGTGGCCGTTTTCTGTAACCACGTCGAGGGGATCTCGCCGGGTGGATACGTGTACGACCACGAGCGGGACGCCCTGGTCCGTATCGACGACGAAGATCCCGGGCTCTTCCTTCAGGCCACGTACTTCCTCGACAACTACAACGTCGAGCAGGCGGCGGCCGTGCTCGCCATCCTCGTGCCGGCCGACGACGTGCTCGCCGCAGGTGGCTCGCGGACCGTGCGTCTGCTGAACGCAGTCGTGGGTGCGGCGACCCAGTCCGCCTACCTTGCGGCTACCGACCTCGGGCTCGCGTGTGGTGCTGCCCTGGGGTTCGACAACGTCGCGTACGCCGAGCGTTTGCGCGTGATCGACACCGGCGAATGGCCCTTGATCATGATCATGATCGGCCGCGATCGCGTCGATCAGGCGGATTTCGCCGCACCGCTGGATCTCGACGCGAAGGAGTAGTCATGACCAACCTCTCAGCCCTCGCTCACCCACGGATCTCTTCCGTCGCGAAGTCGACGCCCCCCCACTTCATGTTCCGAGTCGCGCCGCTGCCCTGGGAACGGCTGCAGGGACTGGCATTCTCTCGGACCGTCGCATGGGCCGACGTCGTGCTCGACGCCGAGGCGCGACTCGACGATGCTGCCCGAACCCTTCCGGACCGCGTGCAGGAGTTCATCGGCGGCCAAGAAGATGACGGGGTCCGTCACGCACTGATCAATCTCCGCCGTGACATCTTCAACGCCCGTGTGCCGCGCGACATCGAGGCCACCCGGGCAGCGCTCGCGATTCTCCCCGATGGCCTGGCGGGTGACATCCTCGAGTGGATCGATCTCGCGCAGCAGACGCGTGACGTGCGCCGAAGCGGCGCCGATGTGTTCCGCGCCGAGCTCCCGTTGCGGAGAGCGGCCCTGCAACGGCTTATCGCGACACCAGTACTGCGCTCCGGGATTCTTCTGGCGTCGCCATCTCTCGACGAGGCCATCCCGCGTTACCTGGCCGCCGATCCCGCCAGCCTGTCGAAGCGCGCCCGGCGCATCGAGCGGTCGGCGAGCGATTATGTCTATCGGACGGTCTGCAAGACGAGTCCCTTCAGCACACTCACCGACGTCGCGCTGGGCGACTTCTCGGGCGATGCTGGCGGTGTGCTCGAGGTCGATCCCGAGGTTCTGGACTCCCAAGCAGCCCGGAGCAATCCCCGGTTGAACATGGCCATGCTGGCACGGGTGAGCGAGGCCATCCTGGCGTCCGACGAGCATCTCGTCGACCTCCCCGTGATGGTCTCGCGTGGATGGACGAGCGATCGTCGGCGCGTCAGGTACATGCGAAGGCAGCGCAAGGTCGGTGACGCCGATGCGGCGATGACCCTCGACACCTTCGACGAGAACGTGTTCTTCCTTGCGCACAGCGACATCGTCGACGATCTCTTCCGTGTGCTCGGAGACCGCACGATGACCATGGGCCGCCTGCAGATCGCGCTCCACTCCCAGCTTCCGCACGACCGTCCCCTCGACGATGTGTGGCACTACCTGCGGCATCTCCTGAGGTTGAATCTGCTGACCGCGCCTGTGCTGACGATGGACATCCATGCGGTGGATCCCGCTGTTCACTTCGCGGACAGGATCGCAGGACTGGAGGCGCCATGGGCTTCCACGCTTTCGACCGACATCCGTCGGATGACCGACCTCGTAGGGACCTACGCGCAGGCCAGCGTTGACGAGAGACGGCTCATCATCCGCGATCTGCACTCTCACTACGACGCGATGATGCGCGGGATAGGTGTGCAGCAACCGGAGCGGCTCCGCACGGTGGTCTACGAGGACTCTGCGCTGCCGCGCGGCAGCGTCCGTGCGTCGCTCGATGCCTGGGAAAGCGGGCTGTCCGGCGACTTCGCCTCGCTTGCTCGCATCTTGCCCGTCTTCGACTCCCTCACCCCGCACCGGTTGATGGTGCGCGGGTTCTTCGACGCCCGCTACGGGGCACGCGGAACATGCGACGACATCGTGAAGTTCACCCACGACTTCCACCTCGACGTCTACGACCAGTACCTCCGCTACTCGGCCAACAGACGGCCTTTCGTCGACAACGAATATCAGGACCAGGAGAACTGGTTCAAGATGGACGAGGTCCGCGCTCTCGATGAGGCACGGCGCACCCTGGTTCGTGCGATGCGCTCGCGGTATGCCGCGCACGATGGTGCCGGTGACCTCGTTCTCGACGACGCCTTCGTCGAGGAGGTGGCGGCCGCGCTACCCGATCTGGGCGACCGGCTGGACCCGCGCGCCTACTTCGGCCAGATCGGCGAGATAGACGGCCGCGATCGGTGCGTCCTGAATCGCACCTATACGGGCTTGTCACTGCTGTTCTCGCGTTTCCACCACTGCTTCGCGGAGTCCGGCGACACCTCTCTCGTCGACGCGTTGCGAGAGCACCTGCGCAGCATCACTCCGCCCGGCGCCGTCTTCGCAGAGATCACCGGGGGATACGACACGTCGAACCTGAACCTGCATTCCGTCGTCACGCCGTACGAGATCGTCTGTCCCGGTGAGGTCTCGTTCCGCGACACGGACGAGCAGTTGCCTGTGGAGGATCTCTCGATCGTCCGTGACCCCTCGTGCGGCCGGCTTCTCCTCCGCTCACGGCGACTGGACGTCGAGGTGATCCCGGTCTATCTGGGTTTCCTCATGCCCATGGCACTGCCGGAGATGCAGCGGCTGCTCCTGGCGTTCTCGCAGAGTCGGATCGCGAGCCTCGACCTCTGGACGGGGACCGACGAACCTCTGGGCGGGGGCGAGATAGGCGGCCATCCGCGGGTGCGGCTAGGCGACCTGGTGCTCGTCCGACGAGTGTGGAAGACGGACCCGGCTTCGCTCCCCGAGGGTCTGTTAGGCGCGGATGGCGCGGAACGGATGCTCGGCTGGAGACGGTGGACGCGCAGGCACGGTCTACCGCGTTACGTCTTCGTCACGCCCGATGCCGCCGGTGGGGACGAGGGCGAGGGTGATGACTCCGCCGTGCGTTTCGGTAAGCCGCAGTTCGTCGACTTCGAGGACCATTTCTGTCTCGACATCCTCGACCAGTTGGCCCAGCGCGCGAATCGGCGCCTGGTCTTCACCGAGATGCTGCCGGTACCGGAGAGCCTGCCCGCGCGGAATGCGGCTGGGGAACGCCACGTCTCGGAGATCACCTTCGAGTTCAACGCTCCGGCGGTGACACGATGACCGCGGTTCGTCCGATATCGCCCGTCGCCGTCGAGGCCGAATTGCCCCCCGTGGTGGATCCAGATGCCGCCGGCGAATGGATTGCCGTGCACGTCTACTATTCGAGCAACAACCACCCGTTGCTCGTCGACGCCGTTGGACCTGTCATCGACGGGCTTCGCCGAGACGGGCTGCTGGAATCGTGGTTCTTCATCAGGTACTGGATGGAGGGGCCGCATCTGCGCGTGCGACTCAAGCCGAGACGTATGGGCGATCAGCAGATGGTCGTCGACCGGCTGTTCTCGGCTCTCGACGCGTTCCTCGACGACCGTCCTGCTCTCTACGAGATGGACGAGCGTGAGACGTCCGGCCTGTTCAAGGAGATGTTCCTCGGCGAATACGACGAGCAGCAGTGGAATGAGCTGTACGGAGAGACCGGCTCCATGCCTATGCGCCCGAACAACAGCTACGTCGTCATGCGCTACGAGCCCGAAGTCGGACGATATGGGGGTACCGAGGCGATCAGCGTGGCGGAGAAGCACTTCGAGGCATCCAGCGACCTGGTGCGCACGCTCGTGGAGACGACGAATGTGCACGTGCGATCGGTGCTGTTCGGGCTTTCCGCGCAGCTGATGACGGTGATGCTGGGCGTGTTCCAGGACGACATCGACCGATCGGCGCTCTTCCTGTCGGCATACCGCACGTACTGGGAGCGATCGGGCTCGGGCGAGGCGGCGCCGCGCCACGATGCATACGCTCGAGCGTTCGACACCATGCAGGGCGGTCTGCGCGAACACCTCGGCACGGTGTACGAGGCTGCCGCTCGCAGGGATACCGATGAACTGAACGGCTTCTTGAAGGAATGGGCCGAGCACTGCATCGACCTTCACGACACGCTTTCTGCTGTCGCCGACAGGGGAGAGCTCACGTTCCCGCTCGGCCCGGACGGCGGCACGATCCCCGTCGACATCACGACGGGGGCACAGGCTCTCCTCAGTGGGTATCTGCACATGACGAACAACCGTCTGGGGGTGAGCATCATCGACGAGTGTTACATCGCCTACCTCATCGAGCATGCCCTCACTCAGGGTGGAGCCGATTCCGCCAGCACCGACCTGCAGTTCATGTTCGGGGGGACAGGGGCCGACCGATGAATGGCGGCGACACTCTCGACCTGCTGCGCGATGCGCGCCCGCAGCTGGTCGATGATGTGCGCATCGGTCCCGGCCTCTGGGATGTTCCGTCGACACGCTTCGTGATGCACGATGCGCGGACGGGATGGTATTTCCGCATCGGCGAGCACGAGCAATTCCTTGTTTCACGTATGGACGGCGTGCGCACCGTCGACCAGCTGGAAGACGAGTTCATCGAGCATTACGAACGGCGACTCACCGAGCCGCTGTGGAATTCCCTGCTCGGACTGCTCGCTCAGCGAGGCCTCCTGGTGGGGTCGGCTACGCCGGTCCAGCTGCAGAGCCTGCGAGACGCCCGAGAGCGAGAACGCGGAGAGGCTCGCACATGGCTGCACGCCCGGATGCCGATCGTGAAGGCGGATCGGATCCTTCGCCGCATGGCCGTCGCGGTGCGGGTGCTCGATCATCTCGCCGTCTGGCTGCTGGTCTGGGTGGCCGCGGCCGCGCTGGTTGTTCATGTCAGCTCCAACTGGGATGTGCTCTGGCCCGCCGCCCGGTCGCTCTGGACGGATCCGGTGGCGATCGCCGTCTTCATCGTCGTCATGTGGGCCTCCCTCGTTCTTCATGAGCTTGCTCACGGCGCGACGGCGTGGGCCTACGGGGCGCGTGACATCGAGATCGGCGTCATGTGGCGATTTCCGTTCATCTCGCCCTATTGCAAGGTCGACGACACGATGCTCTTCCACGATCGCTCCCGCAGGGTGAGGGTGGCTCTCGCGGGCGTGACGGTATCCGTCGCGGTGTGTCTACCGTTCTGGCCGCTGTCGCTCGTCGCCGACGGGACGCTCGCCACCGTCTGTGCGGCGATGATGACGTTCGGTCTGCTCACCGGCCTGATCAATCTCGTCCCGCTCTTTCACATGGACGGCTACTACGCGCTCATGCACACTCTCGGCGCCTTCGATCTCGAGGCTTCCTCACGAGCGGCGCTGGTCGGCCTCGCACGTCGCAGCCGCGAAGCGGGCAGTCGGGAATCCGGCCACCGAACCGCGTCGCTGGTGTACGGCCTCTTCTCGCTCCTGTTCATGAGCGCGATGGTGTTCGGATTCGCGGTCGCGGGATATCTGGCCCTCCAACCGCTGCTCGGTCCGTGGCCCGCGGTAGTCGTGGTGTGCAGCGGGGTGCTGGCAACCTTCGCCATCGGGGTGCTGGCGACGCGGCGGACGCGGGCCAAGCGCAGGGCGCAGACGGGCACCAGGACACCGATATCGAAGAGATGGGGTCAGACATGACGATCAGCGACACGGACAACGCGATCAGCACGACCGCGTTGACGAAGACCTTCCGCCGCGGGACCGCGGTTGACGCCGTCAGCCTGCAGGTGAGACGGGGCGAGGTCTATGGGTTCGTCGGTCTCAACGGCGCCGGGAAGACGACGTTCATGCGGATGCTCGTCGGTCTCGCGCGACCGAGCAGCGGTTCGTTCTCGGTACTCGGGAGTGCGACGCTGAGCAACGACGTGCTGCGGAGAGTGGGCACGATGATCGAGGGCCCGGCCTTCTACCCCGGTATGACGGGGCGCCAGAACCTCGTGCTCATCGCCAAGTACGCCGGCCTCGCCCGGACAGCCGTCGACACCGCGCTGGAGGCGGTCGAGCTGGGTGATCGCGGGGATGACGTTTTCAGGACGTATTCGCTCGGGATGAAGCAGCGCCTCGGACTCGCCGCCGCGCTGCTCGGAGAACCAGAGCTGCTGATTCTCGACGAGCCGACCAACGGGCTCGATCCCGCCGGTATTTCGGCGATGCGCGATCTGATCCGCGCGCAGTCGCAGCGGGGCCGCTCGGTGCTGCTGTCCAGCCATCTGCTCGCCGAGGTCGCCCACGTGTGCGATCGCGTGGCGGTGCTCCACCACGGGCGGATCATCGCGATCGGCACCCCTGCCGAGATCGAAGCTGCGCACGGGGAGGCGCCGAAAATCATCGTGACGACCACCGACGTCGAGGCTGCGCTCGACGTACTGCGCTCGCACGCGGAGGTCGACGAGGTCCGGCCTACCGGCGAGGGCGTCGAGGTCGTCGCGGCGAAGGACATCTCGGCGTCGGTCACGGTGGCCCTGGTTTCGGCCGGAGTGGATGTGACGGGTGTCCGGCGGGACCACCGCTCTCTGGAAGATGTCTTCCTGCAGATGACCGCGGCCGACGAACGGAGGAGCTCATGATGTCCACGGTGGATGCAGAGCTGTACGGGATGCGGCACCGTAGGGCTTTCACCGTCCTGCCCATCGTCTGGCTTCTCCAGATCGTGCTCTTCGCCTACCTCGCGAACTTCGTCGTCGCGGAGACCGTCGACGGCCTCACCGACGGGCAACGCGACGCGATGAAAGCGAGTCTGAGCACGGACGCAGCGTCTGCGGCCGTCCTCGGCTCGCTTCCGATGTACGGAGCCCCGGTGCTGATCATCCTCGGCGCGCTCATGGCAGCCGGAGACGAGAGATCGGGAATCCTCCGTCTCACTCTGAGCCGCGTGCCCGAGCGCGCTACCGTGCTGGTGGGTAAGCTCACGGCGCTCCTCCTGCTGGTCTCCGTCGTCATCGTGCTGTCGATGGTCACGGCCGCCGTGTGCGCCGTCGTCTTCTCGGCCATCGACGGAGCGTCGATGCGATGGAACGCTGTCGCGATCGTCGCCGACACCGCGGCTTCCTGGCTGATTGCCGTGGCCTGGGCGATGTTCGGCTTCATGCTGGGTATCGTTACCCGTTCGCTCGCGGCCAGCATCGCGATCGGCGTGCTGTGGGCGCTTGTCGTCGAGCAGATGGTTCACGGGCTTGCGGCGGTGGCCACCGTGTTGGCGCCCGTGCGCGTCGGGCTCATCAGCGGGGCGTCCGCGGTCCTCGCAGACGCCGCCGGTATCGCCACCATGCCGGGCGGCGTCCCCGACGCCCCCCTGGGGATCGCGATCCTCGTGCTCGTCGCATGGTGCATCCTCAGCGCGGGCGTGGCGGCGGTGGTGTTCCGTGCGCGTGACATCCGATGACAGGGAGAAAGCCGAAATGACGACTGAAAAATCTATCCACCCGCGCGGTCTCCAGCGATTCGCGGCCGTCGGCGCTGTGATCGGAGTTGCGAGCGCCGTCGCCGCGTCTGTGCTGCACTTCGGCTTCGCCGACGTCGGAGCGGCCCGCACGCTCGCCTTCGTCGGAATGATCGGCGCATTCGCGGCGGGTGTCGCCGCGGTCACGAGCAGGTCGAGCGGTCAGAAGGCGGTCTTCGCGATCATCGCCGTGCTGTGTCTGATCGCCTCGTCGACTGTATTCGGAATGACGTTCTCTTAGATCGCGACGACGAAAGGATGGCACCATGACGATGCTGCGGGCCGAAATGGCGGCGCTGGAGGTCGAGACATTCGAGGTGTACGACCTCGCCATGACCGACGATCTCTCGGCGGCTTCGACGAGCACGACGAGCAGCGCATGCAGCACCACCTCGACCTGCTCGTGCTCGACGTCGTCGTGTTGCAGTACGACGTCGACGAGTTGCGCGTCCACGTCGTCCTGCGCTTAGGGGCCGGACGTTCTCTCACGCGGTGACCCCGCGCGACGATCGGGAGCGACCCGTCAGCGCGAACGCGGTTCCGTGATGTCGGCGACCGTGGCGGCGTAGGCGGCGATGAGAGCGTCGGCGTCGACGAACAGGCTGTAGCCGTGCGCGCCGGCGCCCATCGCGATGCGTCGGCCCGCGATGGACGAATCGGCGAAGACCGGCCAGTCATGGGTGCTGCCGATCGGCACGATCGTGCCGCGTTCGTACCCGGTCGCCGCGAGGGCGAGCTCGGGCTCGGGCAGGCGCAGCTTGTTGACCCCCACGAGGGCGCGGAGCTTCGGCCACGAGATCACCCGGTCGCCCGGGACGAGCGCGAACAGGTAGCTGTCGTCACTCCGCTTGACCACGAGTGTCTTGACGATGTCGTCGGGTTCGAGACCGAGGAGCGCGGCGGCCTCATCGAGGCTGGCGGCATCCGGACGCGGCCGAATGACGACATCGAGCCCACGCTCGGCCGCCGCGAGGCGAACCCGAGACGTGGGCTCGAGATCTTCGGTCATCCGATTCAGGCGTCGGGAGCGCGCAGCGGGTCGTCGGCAACCCACAGCTCGTCGTCCGCGCGGAGCGTCTGCCAGGCGGCGTAGAGCACGCCGGCGGCGGCGGTGACGCCGAGGATCAGAGCGATGACGCCACCGGCGCCGCGCTTCTTCTTCGGCTCGGGCAGAGCGGCACGCGACTGGAACTTCTTCGTCGCCTTCTTGCCGTACTTGGCGGCGTTCTTCTTCACCGAGGAGAGGTCGAGGTCGACACCACGGCCGTGGGCGAGGCGTCCACGGGTGTCGTTCGCCGCATCCCACACGGAGAGTGCGCCGCCCACGACGGCGCCGGCGGCGGGGATGAGAGCGCCGTTGTAGACCTTGCGGGTCGCGCGGACGCTCTTGTCGACGTACGGCGCGGCGTACTGCTCATAGGTGTTCTGAACGGCGGGCTTGACGTGCTCGCGGTTGTAGTTGCCCAGCTGGTGGCCGGCGTCGCGTGCGACTTTGGCGGCCTCTCCCATCAGGACCTGCTGCGACTCCCACAGGGTGTTCGCCTGCTTCTGGAGCTTGCGGAGTTGCTTCTTGCGCTTGCGGCTGAGGCTCACGTGGGCCCTCCCTGCATCGTGGGACGTTTTCCCTCATCTTGCCAGAGAGCGCTCCAGCCAGCAGGGCATTGACAGGTGCGAGAATGGCACACATGCCTCAGCACACTGCAGTAGCGACGATCCACACCAACCACGGCGACATCGTCGTCAACCTTTTCGGCGACCAGGCCCCCCGCACGGTGAAGAACTTCATCGGTCTCGCCGACGGTTCGCAGGAGTGGACCAACCCCGCCACGGGCAAGCCCGGCGAGGGCCCCCTCTACACCGACGTCATCTTCCACCGCATCATCCCGAACTTCATGATCCAGGGCGGCGACCCGCTCGGTCAGGGCATCGGCGGCCCCGGCTACAACTTCGACGACGAGATCAGCCCCGAGCTGGACTTCCAGAAGCCCTACATCCTCGCGATGGCGAACGCGGGCCTGCGCCGCAACGCGATCACCGGCAAGGCCGAGGGCACGAACGGCTCGCAGTTCTTCATCACCACCGACCCCACTCCCTGGCTGCAGGGCAAGCACACCATCTTCGGCGAGGTCGCGGATGACGCGTCGCGCCAGGTCGTTGACACGATCGCCTCGGTGAAGACCGGCGCACAGGACCGTCCGGTCGACCCGGTGGTCATCTCGTCGGTCGACGTCGTCACGGTCTGAGCGGTACGTGAGCGCGTCCGAGCTGCGGAGCAACCCCGACAACTTCTGTTACCGGCATCCCGATCGGCAGAGCTTCGTGCTCTGCCAGCGGTGCCTGCGCACGATCTGCGCGGAGTGCCAGACCCAGATGCCCGTCGGAGTGATCTGCCCCGAATGTCTGCGTGATCAGCAGAAGAGCTCGGACGCGCCGCGTCCCCGCCGCGCGCCGCGCGTCCTGCGTGTGGTGCGCTCCGACGACTCCCGCCCGTTGGTTACGTACGGGATCATCGGCGTGACGTTCTTCGTGTTCATCGTCGGACTCATCCCGGGCCTGGGGTCCGTGGTCACATCGACCCTGGCGATGTACCCGCCGCTGCTTTATCCGGGGTTCAGCGGCACCTTCGAGCCGTGGCGGCTGTTCACCGTGCTGCTCGTCCACAGCGGCTTCTGGCATGTCGGGCTCAACATGCTCGCGCTCTGGATGCTGGGGCGCAGCCTCGAGCCGATGCTCGGCCGTGGCCGCTTTCTCGCGCTCTATCTGCTCAGCGGCCTCGGCGGATCCGTCGCTGTCGTGCTGTTCGGATTCTCATCGGCTGTCGTCGGAGCATCCGGCGCGATCTTCGGGCTCTTCGGAGCTCTGCTGGTGATCGGCCGTCACATCGGCGCGAACATCACGGGAATCGCCGTGGTTCTGGGGATCAACCTCGTCATCACGTTCCTGCCGCTGCTCCTGAGCGGGCTCGGAGGAGGCGGCGGCACGCAGATCTCGTGGCAGGCGCACGTCGGCGGCCTGGCCGTGGGCGCATTCATCGGGTTCATCTTCGCGCGCACGCGGACGATTCGCCGTCAGCGCTTGCAGATCTGGCTGCTCGGGGCCACCGCCGCCGGGCTGGTCGCTCTGCTCGCGGTGCCGCTCGCCCTCTACTGACGAAAGTTATCCACAGGTCTATCCCCAGGTGGGGATGGAATCACACCGGTGTGATTCACCCCATGTGGACAACCGGTCAGCGCCACCGCGTGGTCATGAGGAAGCCCACGAAGGCGATGCCGAAGCCGATCACCAGGTTCCAACCCCCGATGCCGGGCACGGGAAGAGTGGAGTTGCTGAGATAGAAGACGAGCACCCACACGAGTCCGATGAGCATCAGTCCCAGCATGATCGGCTTGAACCAGACCGGGTTAGGTGCGTCATCTGCGGGGCGTCGCTCCACGGTCGGGTCGTCGTGGTCGCTGGAAGATGCCATGGGAGAATCCTAGCCGTCGGACTTCGAGCATCCTGGGCAGCGCCGATCGGGTCACCGGTTCACCCGTCGGCCGATCATCGGGTGAAATAGTGCCGTTCTCTGCGATCGCCCCCAGGGCTGCGGGCTAAACTCTGCGACTGTGGAGAGCACTCGCACGTCGTCCCGACGCTCACGTCGCTCGCCGTCGCGCCCGCGGCGACGCGTGAGTGTGATCAGCGTCTTCGGCGAGCTCCTTCTGACCGCCGGTGTGGTGATGCTGCTCTTCGTGAGCTGGCAGATGTGGTTCGGCGACATGATCATCGGATCGCAGAAGCAGGCGGAGGCCGCGGCGCTCGCGCAGCAGTGGCAGACCCAGGCCGAAGAGTCTCCGACGCCGGCCGAGACGCCTACTGGGGAGCCCGAGCCGGCGGACCCTGCCGCGATTCCCGTGCTCGCCGAGCCCGAGCCGGGCGCGGAGTTCGGCATCATGTACATCCCGCGTTTCGGTCCCGACTGGCAATTCACCATCGCGAACGGCACGGCGAAGAAGGCGATCCTCGACAAGGGCCACATCGGTCACTACGAGGGTTCCGCGATGCCGGGCGCCGACGGCAACATGGCTGTCGCCGCGCACCGGTGGACCTCGGGTGCGCCCTTCGACCCGGTCGACCGGCTCGTGGTCGGCGACGCCATTGTCATCCAGACCCAAGACGGCTGGTACACCTACCGATTCCGCAACGTCGAGTACGTGCAGGACACCGCGATCGAGGTACTCAACCCGGTTCCCCAGCAGGTCGACCTCAGCGCCAACGGCAAGTACCTCACCCTCACGAGCTGCGCCCCGAAACTCAACATGCTCGAGCGCATCATCTCGTACGCGGTCTTCGAAGAGTTCACCCCGACCTCGGCGGGTCCGCCGGCGTCGCTGACAGAGGGAGTCTCCGCCTGATGTACGGAGCACTGTGGCGAGTTCTCCCCGGACCCTGGTGGCTCCGGCTGTTCTTCCTGCTCATCCTCGCGGCTGCGGTCGTCTATGCCCTGTTCTTCTGGGTGTTCCCCGCCATCGCGCCGTTCTTCGCGCCGGGCGAGGAGTCGACGGTCGGGTGACCGCGATCCTCGTGATCGACAATCACGACAGCTTCATCCACACTCTGGTCGGCTATCTCCATGAGCTCGGCGCCGGGACCGAGATGGTGGAGTCGGATGCCGTGAGCGACCCCACACACGTGATGGCGGGCTTCGACGGCGTCCTCGTGTCGCCGGGACCGGGCACTCCGGAGGATGCGGGCGCCTCGATCGACGTCGTGCGCGCAGCCGCGGCATCCGCGGTTCCGCTGCTCGGGGTGTGTCTCGGGCATCAGGCCATCGCGGTCGCGTTCGGCGCGACGGTGGGGGAGGCGCCGGAACTCATGCACGGGATGACGTCGGACGTGCGACACGACGGGTCTTTCCTGTTCGAGGGCGTGCCGACGACATTTACGGCGGGCAGGTACCACTCTCTCGCCGTCGACGCCGCGACGGTGCCCACCGAGCTGCGGGTCACCGCGCGCGCGCCGGGCGGCACGGTCATGGCGATCGCCCACCGTGACGCACCCGTCGTCGGCGTGCAGTTCCATCCCGAATCCGTGCTGACCGATGGCGGCTACCGGATGCTGGGGAACTGGTTGGCGTCGGTCGGACTGAACGGCGCGCAGGAGCGCGGAGCGCGGTTGCACCCGCATCGACGGGATGCAACCGTCACCTGAACCGGTGCGCCGGAGCCGGTGAGGCGCGGGTCTCAGCTGCCGGTGCAGACCCGGAGCGTGACGGTCGATCCGATCGGGACCTCGCCCGGTGCCAGCGACTGCGACGAGACGGTGCGACCGCCCGCTGCTGCCGCGCAGCCCGGGTCTTCGACGACCTCGGGGATCAGCTGACGCGATTCCTGCTGCAGCTCGCGCTCGGCGGCCTCGACGGTGTACCCGGTCAGGTCGACGAGGGTCACGGTGCCGCTGGCGACGACGAGGTTGACCGACGATCCCATGGCGAGAGCCGAGCCCTCGGGCGCCGACGCCTCGATGACCGTGCCGGCAGGCAGGGTCGGATCGTTGCGCGATCGAACGGTGCCCAGCTGCAGCCCGGCACGTTGCAGAGCTTCGGTCGCCTCGGTGCGTGAGAGGTTCTGGAGGGTCGGGACGGTAGCCATCTCTTGGCCCGTCGAGACGTAGACGGTCACGCGCTGGCCCGGCGAGAGGGTGATGCCTGCTGCGGGCTCGGTGCTGATGACGTCGCCCGGTGGCACCGCGTCGTCGCTGCGGTCGGAACGGACCGGATCCAGCTCGGCTTCTTCGATGAGATTCTCCGCCAGGTCCCACGACTTGCCGGCGACCTCCGGCACGACCCGCGACGTACTGGGCACGGTCGTGGTCGTGTCACGGAATGCCAGGACCCAGATGAGCACCGCGATGAGCAGGGCGGCGAGCACCGCCACTCCGGCCCAGATCCAGCTGACGGGCGGGCCGGACTGCGTGCGGCGCATCGTGTTGTCGGTGCTGAGCTGACGCAGGGATCGTGCCGTCTCGGCCGCGTGCCGCGGATCCGGCCCGTACAGCTCGCTCGCGAGGGCCCCCATCTGACGCTTGGTCGGCTGCTTGCCGCCGACCGCCTGGTCGAGCGCGGCCCGGAACTCCGTCGCGTCCTGGAATCGTTGGAACGGGCTCTTCGCGAGAGCGCGCAGCACGACGGCATCCAGCGCACGCGGCACGTTCTCGACGATCTCCGACGGCGGCAGGGGAGCTTCACTCACGTGCTGGTAGGCGACGGCAACCGGCGTCTCGCCGCGAAACGGCGCCCGCCCGGTGAGCAGTTCGTAGAGCACGACACCGGTCGAGTAGAGGTCGGCGCGCGCGTCGACCGGCTCGCCCTTGGCCTGCTCGGGGGAGAAATAGGCCGCCGTGCCGATGATCGCCGTGGTCTCCGCGACCGTCGACGACGAGTCCGAAACGGCCCGGGCGATGCCGAAGTCCATGACCTTCACGGTGCCGGCGTCGGTGATCATGACGTTGCCCGGCTTGATGTCGCGGTGCACGACCCCGGCGCGGTGCGAGTACTCGAGGGCTTCGAGGATGCCGTCGACGTAGCGCACCGCATCCGACTCGCTGATGGGGCCGGCTTCGACCATGTCCTTCAGCAGTCGACCCGTCACGAGCTCCATGACGATGTACGGCACGGAGTGGTCACTGCCGTCAGGGTCGGTCTCGGTGTCCTCACCGGCGTCGAACACACGGACGATCGACGGGTGGGCCATCCGCGACGCGGCCTGCGCCTCGAGACGGAACCGCATGCGGAAGCCGGGGTCGTCGGCCAGCTCGCGCTTGAGCACCTTGATCGCCACGTCACGCCCGAGGGTGACGTCGTACCCCCGGTACACGCTCGCCATTCCGCCGCGCCCGATGGGCTCGTCGATGCGGTAGCGCCCTGACAGCACACGTTGCTCTGCCGACACGTCACTCCCTGCGTTCGACTCGTACTCGGATGTGGGACTCATGGCCGAACCGGAATCAGTCGTCGCTTCCGCTGCCGTTTCCGCCGCCGTTGCCGTTCCCGCCGCCGTTGCTGCCGCCGTTGCCCGGCTGACTGGGCTGCGGCGACTGAGCCGGCTGGATCGTAGCGGCAGCCTCCGAGGAGACGGGGGACGTCCGGTCGCCGCTCTCGCCTGCGCACGTCACGGTGTACGTCACCGACAGCGCGCCGGAGTCGCCCACGGTGACCGTGGCGGGGCGCTGGTTGAGGCTGAAGCTCGAGGTGGTCTGGCCGTTGGCGAAGGTGCCGCCCGAAACGGTGAAGCGGTACTCCGAGGGCGTGAGCCCAGCCGGGCAAGAGTAGCTCGACCACATGACCTGCACACTCGATCGTGCGGTGACGCTCGTGACGGTCTGGCCGTTCGACTGGATCGTCGGCGCCGCCGGCGCATCGAGGGGGCTCTGCTCGGCGTACGAGGTCAGAGTCACCGAGTCGGTCGGCTTGACGTTGCCGAGCGGAACGACCTCGTAGACCTGGCCGATCTGGTCCTCGCTCGGGGCCGGGTTGCCCGGCGCGCAGGTCACGTTCTCGAGGCCCGCCTGTGCCGCGACGGCGAGGGCGTCCTCGCACGAGCGGCCGGTGAGTCCGAGACCGTCGACATTGATCGTCGAGGGGCCACTCGGGCTCGGGGGCGCCGAGGGAGTGTCCGCGGGGGTCGACGGTGCCGAGCTCGTCGGACTCGAGGGCGCAGGCTCGGGGTCGCCGCCTCCGGAGAGCAGGGCGAACAGCGTGCCGCCGAGCACGATGACGAGCAGGGCGATAAGCGCGACGAGCGGCCAGGTCCACCGGCTGCGCTTGCGCTTCGGCGTCTCGGCGAGGTTGTCGTCCGCAGCAGCGGCTTCGGACGCAGCGCCCGCCGCACCCGCGGCCGCGAGGCCCGCCCCGGCAGCGGCGGCTCCGGCCGGGAGCAGCAACGTCGCCGTGTCGCCGCCTGCGGAGGGCATCAGCTGCGTGACGTCGCTCGTGCCCGCACCGGCCGCGATCGCCGGCACCGCGGCATGCGCCGCGGCGAGATCGCCACGGCGAAGAGCGGATGCCGCGCGCGCGACGGCCGAGGCGGATGCCGGACGGTCGTCGGGCTTCTTCGCGATCATCGCGAGGATGAGCTTCTGCACCGGGTCGGAGACCGTGGCGGGCAGCGGCGGCGGCTGCTCGTTGATCTGCGCCATGGCGATCGCGACCTGCGACTCGCCCGTGAACGGACGCTTGCCCGCCACGGACTCGTACGCGACGATGCCGAGCGAGTAGATGTCCGTGGCCGGCGAGGCCGGGTGCCCCGAGGCCTGCTCGGGGGAGAGGTACTGGACGGTGCCCATGACCTGACCGGTCGCGGTGAGCGGAACCTGGTCGGCGATACGCGCGATACCGAAGTCGGTGATCTTCACACGGCCGTCGGGCGTGATGAGCAGGTTGCCGGGCTTGATGTCGCGGTGCACGAGGCCCGCGGCGTGCGCAGCCTGCAGCGCCGAGGCGGTCTGGGCGACGATGTCGAGCGTCTTGTCGGACGACAGCGAGCCCTCGCGCTCGAGGATCGTCGACAGCGCCTCGCCGGGCACCAGCTCCATCACCAGGAAGGCGCTGCCGTTCTCCTCGCCGTAGTCGAAGACGCTCGCGATGCCCTCGTGGTTCACGAGCGCTGCGTGACGGGCCTCGGCGCGGAAGCGCTCGAGGAACCCGGGGTCGCCCATGTACTCGTCTTTGAGGATCTTGATCGCGACGGTGCGGCCGATGACGTGGTCAGTGGCTTCCCACACCTCGCCCATACCGCCGATCGCGATCCGCGAATCCAGTTCGTAACGCCCGCCGAAGCTCACGCCTTGCATGGGTCTCATCTGTTCAGCACCGCCTCGATAACCTTCTTCGCAATGGGGGCTGCGATCCCGCTGCTCGTCCCGGCCTGCCCCTGGCCGCCCCCGTTCTCGACCATCACAGTGACGGCCACCTGGGGGTTGTCCGCCGGCGCGAAGCCGGTGAACCACAACGTGTACGGATCGCCTGGACCGTGCTCCGCAGTGCCCGTTTTTCCGGCGACATCGACGCCGTCTATTCTTGCACCGCTCGCCGCTCCGTCACGGACATTGGCGACCATGAGCGTCCGCATCTGCTCGGCGACATCCTTGCTGAGAGCACGGCCGAACTCGCTCGGCTCGAACTTCTCCTGCACGGTCAGATCGGGTGCGACGACGGAGTCGAGAAGCTGCGGCTTCATCACCATGCCGCCGTTCGCGATGCCGGCCGAGACCTGGTTGATCTGCAGCGGCGTCGCGGTCACGTCCCCCTGACCGAACCCCGAGAGCGCCGTGCGGGCGTCGTTCAGCCCGCGGGGGTACTGCGACGCGGCGGTCGCGAGCGGGATCTCCATCTCGCTGTTGAAGCCGAACTTCTCGGCCTCTTCGCGGATGGCGTCGTCGCCGAGCTCGACAGCCAGTTCGGCCATCGGGATATTGCAGCTGAGCCGCAGCGCGGTCGCGAGAGTGACCGTGTCGCCGGGGCCACAGGTGCCGAGGTCGAAGTTGTGCAACGTGTTGCTCGTGCCGGGGATGGTCCACGTGGCCGGGTTCGGGAACGTCGACTCGGGCGTGTACTTGCCCGACGACAGCGCGGCGGAGGCCACGACGAGCTTGAACGTCGATCCCGGCGGGTTGAGATCGCCGTCGATCGCGCGGTTGAAGAGCGGCTTGAGCGGGTCGGCCGCGAGTTCGTCGTACGCGGCGTTGACGCCGGCGGAGTCGTGCGACGCCAGCAGGTTGGTGTCGAAGCTCGGGCTCGTGACCATGGCGAGGATGCGTCCGGTCGAGGGGTCGCTCGCGACGACGGCGCCCTCGTAGCCCTGGAGTGCGTCGAAGGCCGTCTGCTGGATTCTCGGGTCCACCGTGAGCAGGACGTTCGATCCGCGCGCCGGTGCGCCCGAGATGATCTGCTCGAGACGAGCGAGGAACTGGGTGTCGTCGGTGCCGGAGAGCGACTGGTTCATGATCTGCTCGATCCCCGACGACGACCCGAGCACCGGGTTGATCCAGCCGGTGAGGGGCGCCCACATCGCGGCATCCGTGTACTGGCGCTGCCAGGAGTAGATGTCGCCGCTCGGCACGGATGCCGCCACGACCGAACCGCCCGCGATGATCGAACCGCGCTGCACCTCGAACGAGTCGTACAGCGTCCGCCGGTTGCCCGGGTTCTCGATGAGCGCCTGGGCCTGAATCACCTGGATCCAGCTGGTCGAGATGAACAGGGCGAGGAACATCGCCAGCATCACGAAGCTGAGTCGTCGCAATTCCTTGGTCATCCGATCACCACCCGGGGTCGAGAGCGAACCGCATCCGAGATGCGGAGGAGGAGGGCCACGATGATCCAGTTGGCCACGAGGGACGAGCCGCCGGCAGCCAGGAACGGTGTCGTCAGCCCCGTCAGCGGGATGACGCGGGTCACACCGCCGACCATGATGAACACCTGCAGCGCGATCGTGAACGACAGGCCCGTCGCGAGGAGCTTGCCGAAGTCGTCCTGACCGGCGAGGCCGATGCGCACGCCGCGGCTCGTGAACACCATGTAGAGGCACAGCAGGGCGAAGACGCCGATGAGGCCGAGCTCCTCACCGAGGCTCGGGAAGATGTAGTCGCTCTGCGACAAGGGCGTCATCCAGGGGCGACCCTGGCCGAGCCCCGTGCCGATGAAGCCGCCCTTGGCGAGGCCGTACAGGCCGTTGATGAGCTGGAAGCTTCCGCCGGCCGCGTCGACGTTGTTCGGGTCGAACGGGTTCAGCCAGTTCTGGAAGCGGCCGTTGACGTAGGGGAGCACCTGCGAGGCGAGGATCACGCCGGCGAGAACCAGGCTCAGGCCGATCATGACCCAGCTGGTCTTACCGGTCGCGACGTAGAGCATCGCGATGAACATGCCGAAGATCAGGGTTCCGGTGCCGAGGTCGCGCTGCAGCACAATGATGCCCAGCGAGATCGCCCAGATCACGAGGACCGGACCGAGCTCGCGAGCTCGCGGCCAGGTCACCCCGAGGAATCGAGTTCCGACCGATGTGAGGGATTCGCGCGTGCGGACGAGGTAGCCCGCGAAGAAGATCGCGAGGGCGATCTTCGCCAGCTCGCCGGGCTGGAACGACACGATGCCGCCGATCGACACCCAGACGTCGGCGCCGGCTTCGACGCCGAGGCCCGGGACGAACGGAAGGAGAAGCAGCGCGATGCCGGCGAACCCGAACACGTAGGTGTACCGGAACAGCACACGATAGTTGCGCAGGGCGATGACGACGATGAGGGCTGCCACGAGGGCGATCGCGCACCACACGATCTGACGCACGGCCAGCATGTCCCAGCCAGCTGAGGTGCCCTCCAGGTCGATCCGATAGATCATGGCGATGCCGATGCCCGAGAGGAGCGTCGCGATCGGGACCACGAACGGGTCGGCGTCGCGCGCCCGGAGGCGCAGCACGACGTGGATGGCCAGTGCGAGCGCGTCGAGCACGGCGCAGTAGATCAGGAACGACGAGTCGATCGCCCCGTTCTTTCCGAGCTGCACGAGGGCGAGGGCCGCGGCGTTGATGACGAACGCGAACAGGAGCAGGCCCAGCTCGCGGTTGCGCTGCGTCTGCGGCATCCGCAGTTTGCGCAGCGCCTTGATGACCGAGGTGTCGGCCGAGACGGCGGTGCCGGTCACGATGATCCTCCGTCCACGCGCAGATTCTCGACGATGGCTTGGGCCTCGGCGAGCGAGTCGGCTGAGATGGTCTGCTTCACCAGGTCGAGCTGGTAGGGAGCCAGGTCGGCGAGCGGGATTCCGGTGTCCTCCTCGGGCGAGGAGAGCGAGATCGGTCCGATGCTCGGCGGGATGCCGCGGTAGATCACGACCGTGTCTTCGTCGACGCCGACGAAGTAGCGCGTCTGCGTCCAGCTGTAGGCACCGAAGAGCACGACCCCGATCGCCGCCAGGATGACGATGAAGCCGGCGAACCAGGTGATCCGGCGGCGACGTGCGCGGCGGCGGTCCTCCTCGATCAGCTCCTCGAGGAACTCGGCGGCCGGCTCGAAGTGCGTGGGCTCGTTCGCGGCCTGGCGAGCGGGATGCAGCCAGCTGCTGCGCTGCGGGCGAGCGGCGGGCACCTCGATACCGAGCGGGTGCGACGCCGACCCCACGACCGTCGGTGGTCCGCTGAACAGCGGGTGCTGGCCTCCGACGTCGACGATGACGATCGTGACGTTGTCGGGCGCACCGCCGTCGAGGGCCTGCTTGAGGAGGCTGTCGGCCGTGCGGCCCGGAGCCCAACCCTGCCCGAGTGCCTTCGCGGTGTGGGCGTCGTCGACGACGCCCGACAGTCCGTCGGAGCACAGCAGCCACCGGTCGCCGGGCTGCGTGGGCATGATGAACGTGTCGATCTCGGGATCGGGGTCCATGTCGCCGAGCACACGCATGAGCACCGAACGGCGCGGGTGGTAGCGGGCCTCTTCGGGGGTGATGCGGCCCGAGTCGACCAGACGCTGCACGAACGTGTGGTCCGTGGTGATCTGGGTGAGCGCCCCGTCGCGGAAGAGGTACAGGCGCGAGTCGCCGATGTGCGCGATCACCGCGTACTCGTCGACCATGACGAGCGCGCTGACGGTCGTGCCCATGCCGGCGAGCTCGGGGCGCACCTTGACGGTGCTGATCAGCTCTGCAGCGGTGTCGGCCAGCGCCTCGCGCAGGGCGGCCTCGGCCTCGGTGGTCGTGGAGAACGCTTGGTCGAGGCTCTCGAGCCGTCGAACCGCGAGGCTCGAGGCGACGTCACCACCGGCATGCCCGCCCATGCCATCGGCGACGACGAACAGGTTCGAACCGCAGAAGCCCGAGTCCTGGTTGTTGGAGCGCACCTTCCCGGTATGCGAGATGGCGGCGCTGGAGCCCTGGAAGACCATACGTGCGGGCTACTTCCGCAGTTCGAACGTCGTCGCGCCGACCTTGATCGGCGCGCCCACGACGATCGGAACCGGAGAAGCGACGCGCTCGCCGTCGTGCCACGTGCCGTTGGTCGAGTCGAGGTCCTGGATCATCCACTGATTTCCCCACAGCACCAGACGCGCGTGGTGGCTCGACGTGTAGTCGTCGCGGATGACGAGACCCGACTCGCTCGAGCGGCCGATGGTCAGCGGCTCGGAGCCGAGCGGAAGCTCGAGGCCGGCCTTGGGCCCGCTGGTGATGACGATGCGCGACACGGCGTCGGTCGTCGCCTTTCCGCCCTTGCCTGCCGGGGCCGGGGTGCCGACCGCGCCGACGGCGGCAGTCGCGGCATCCGGAGATGACGTGGGCGGACGGGTGACCGCGGGGCTCGCCGCCGGCGCGGCTCCGGCGGCCGCCGGCTCGGGGAGCTTGCGCACCTTGACGCCGAACAGGTCGGCGCGCAGCGAGTACACGACGGCGAAGACGAAGAACCACAGCAGGACCAGGAAGCCGATCTGCAGCAGCAGGAGGGTGAGCGGACTCATCGGACCTCACCTCGCGTGTCGTACATGCGGGTCGCGTCGGCCGCCGACATCCGGGGCCGCGCGGGAGCCTGCGCCTGCGGGACGACGCGGAAGACGATGTCGGTGCGACCGATGCGCACGACGCCCTCCGACGGCAGGGCGGCCTCGCTGACCCGCGCGCCGTTGAGCTGGGTGCCGTTGGTGGAACCGAGGTCGCGCACCATGGCGCGCTCGCCGTCCCAGAGGATCTCGACGTGCTTCCGGCTGGTTCCAGCATCCGGGATGGTGATGTCGGCGTCGCTGCCGCGTCCGATGACGGTGCGCGCTGCGACGATCGGATGCCGCGTGCCGTCGATGTCGAGCACGGCCTGCCACGACACGCGGGCCCCGGCATCGGAGTTGGAGTCGACGCGGACGGTGCCGGTCGAGAGCTGCGGGTCGTCCTGCAGGGAGACCGAGACGGCACCCGAGAACGAGTAGCCCTGAGCCTTGGCGTGCTTCTCGACCAGACCGCGGAGTTCGTCGAGGAGAGCGGGCCCGATCGCGTTCATGCGCTCGGCGTCGTTGTCGGACAGGCGCACCGTGAAGGCGTTCGGAACGAGGATGCGGTCGCGGCTGACGACGGCGGCCTTCTTATCGAGTTCGCTGCGGAGGGCGGAGGCGATCTCCACTGGCTGGACGCCGCTGCGGAAGGTCTTGGCGAACGCGCCGTTGACGGCACGCTCGAGACCCTTCTCGAAGCTGTCAAGTAGTCCCACGGGGCTCCTCAGGCAGGCGGATGGTTGCTTCATCGTAGTCAGCGAGGCTGAACGGACCATGCATTGGGGCTCGAATCGCGGCTCAGGAGCCGTCATCGGCGTGATATCCTCGGGAAGTTGAGTTCGTGGAAACACGTTCTCGCGCGAGTGGCGGAATAGGTAGACGCGCTGGCTTCAGGTGCCAGTGCCCGCAAGGGCGTGGGGGTTCAAGTCCCCCCTCGCGCACAGTGAGACGAAGGCCTCCGACCGGGAAACCGGCGGAGGCCTTCGGCGTTTCCGGGGTTTGGTGTGAACGACGATCGGCCAGCCGGCTAAAGCTCGTAGCATCACCCCATGGGCACGCAGAGGACGATCGTCGATCCGCAGACGTGGTTAGAAGTCATCGTGCCCGAATTCGCGACCGGTGAGGAAGCTGTCGATCGCTCGCGTCGCCGAGAAGCCGGCGCGGTGCGGACGGTCAGGATGGAGCCCGAATACGGCTGTGTTGTGCCGCTCTGGCCCGAAGACACCGACGCTATGGATGACGTCGCTCGACGCCTCCCCGAGGACGTGGTCCGAGACCTCACGCTGTGGCAGCAACGGTTCGAGGAGGGATACGTCTTTCCGACAGCGCGGCGTTCCGACGAGCATCGCAGCGAGTGGCTGGAACAGGGCGAGCGATTGTTCACAGTCGTAGAGAAGGCCCTCTGGTCGGACTTCGACGTCATCCCGAGTTTTCGGGGCGCGACGTGACTACTGATCATGAACGTGACTACTGATCATGAATCAGACACGTCGCGCGCCAAGCTCTAGCAGGTGCTGCCGGCGGTCGGGTACGCGGCGATCAAGCGACCGCTATCCACCGCTTGCGCCGTGATCGTCATACAGGATGCCTGTCAGCGGTGTCTTACGCGCCGCACATCGCGTGTGGATACGTTCGCGCCGCGGGCGCGGGGCGCGCCACGCGAGGAGAGGACTCCCTATGAACGCGACCGCCCGACAGGTCGATCTCAGACGTACCGACCCAAGCGACCGGATGTCGTTCGCCCGGCGTCTCCAGGCGGCGTTCGCCCTCGCCGTGACCGATCACGGTCTGAGCTCGGACGTCCCGACGCCGTCCGACCGTGAGGTGTTCGCCTCGTTCGACGACGCCGCATCGGAGGTGCTCGACATCGTGGCGGAGGGCGAGATCGTGGGCGGCGCGGTCGTCGCGGGCGACGACGATCGCCGCGCGCTCGAGCTCTTCTTCATCGATGCCGGTGCTCACGGGCGCGGGCTCGGGCTCGGGCGGACTGCCTGGTACGCGATCGAGGCGCGCTACCCGGACACCCGGATCTGGGAGACCCACACACCCCACTTCGAAGTGCGCAACATCCACTTCTACGTCAACGTGTGCGGCTTCCACATCGTCGAGTTCTTCCACCCCGGGCATCCGCTCGAACACCCCGGCGAGGCGCCGACAGGAGAAAGCCCTGCGATCGAGGGGGACGAGGACGTACCGGAGTTGATGTTCCGGTTCGAGAAGGTGATGCCAGGCGCCGTCAGGACGTCGGCGCCTCCAGGGCGACCTTCGGCTTAGCCCACGAGCGACCGCGCGTGTCTTTGAGGATGTCGTACTCGACGTCGACGTGCGGCTCGATGGCGCTGTACTTGTCGTTCGGTGCGCCGATGACGAGCTGGAAACCGAGTCCGCGCCATGCTCCGATCGCCCGCTTGGTGAAGTGCGCGTCGGCCTTGATCAGGGCCTCGTCCATGAACACGGGGGCGTAGCGGGGGCGTTCGGCGCTGGCGTCACCGAGCTGATAGCGGAGGGCCGCGCCGACGATGAACGCAATGAGTTCCTGCGACTCTCCGCCGGACTTCTCGCCGATGTGGTCGTAGAGCGCGACGTGCTTCTTCGTCATGGCATCCACGCGCTCTGCGCTCACGCGAACGTGGTTGCGGACGTCGATGAGGTCGCCGAAATCGGGCGCCGACCGGCGCATATGCCCGATGAGGCGCGACATCCGGCGGTACGCGTGTTCGCGCTCATCATCCGTCGTGGCGTTCTCGATCAGCCCGCGCACCTCGCGCAGCTCGCGCCGGAAGCGACGGCGAGGTTCGGACTGGTTCTCGCGCGTGGTGATCTGCAGGCGATGGTCGTCGTCGTAGAACGGCAGGTCCTGCATGATGCGGTTGATCGGGTCGATGCGATCACGGATCTCGCGTATCGATCGGCTGAGCGTCGAGTCGAGGTTCGTGAGGTCGTTGCCCGACAGTTTGAGGAGGCTGTCGCGCCACTCGGCCTCGAGCTCATGCAGCCCACTGGTCTCGAGGGCCTCGAGAGCGCGTTCGAAGTCGTCGATCGAGCTGTCGGGGTCGGGCAGCAGATTCGGATTCGGCCACCGCTCGAGGAAGCTCACCATGATGCGTCGGAGGCTCTCCCGGCTCTCGTCGAGGGCATCGACGGCCGCGCGTCGGTCCTCTGCGAGGCGCTGCGCGGCCGTCGCGAGGGCTGCGGAGAAGCGGTTCAGCGCCTGGGACGGGCTGGCGTCCGAGGTCGGCCCATCGAGATGGAATCGCTCGTCGAGGAACGCGGACTGTGCGGCGGTGAGAGTGCGCTCTGCCCGCTCCGCGTCGTCGAGCACGGACTGATCGGAATCGACGTCGTCGATCACCTCGGCCCACTGCGCCTCGATCTGATCACGCTCGATCGACACACGGGCGATCTCGTCCCGCAGGTGGGAGATCCGGTCCTTGATGTCGGCGATCCGTCGCTGCACATCGGCGATCTCGGGGTTGGCGGCTGTGACGTCGCTCTGCACGCCGATCCAACGATCCCGTTCCGCGGTGACCGCCTCGACGTCGACTTCTTCCCAGGTCAGGTCGGTGATCTTGGCGTACACGGCAAGGCGCGAGTCGACGGTGTCGAGCTCGGTCTCGGCGACCTTCCGCTCTCGGAGGGCGTCGTCGAGGCGGCGGCGAGCGTCGTCAATGAGACGTGCCACGTCGTGCCGGCGTCGCTCGTTGGAGAATCCGAGGACGTTCTCGCGACCGTGGCCACCGTGCGCGCCACGATTGCCCTGCGCGACCTGACCCGTGATCGTGAGAGCCATGCGGTGCTTCGGTGGCTCGGCGCTGGAATCGACGCAGACGTATCCGTGACGGGTCTCGAGCCGCTCCTGCAGCCAACCGGTGAACGGCGAGCTCTGGTAGTCGAGACGCCCGGGCAGGGTCTGTGGATCGAGGTTGGCGACCGGCTCCATGCCGGCGTGCACGCCCTCGAATCGCAATCGCACGGGGGTGTGGACCGATTCGATCGCCGCGCGGAAGCGTCCCAGGTGAGCGGTGTCGATCAGCACCGTGGTGGCAAAGCCGCCGAGCGCGAGGTTGAACGCCTCGCGCCACGGCTCGAACTCGGTGCGCACCTCGACGAGCTCGCCGACGAAGGGAAGGTCTGCGGTCGTGAGTCCCGCGGCCTCCGCGAGCCGCTCTCGCGACTCGTGCAGAGCGGGCGGGATGTTGCCGTGACGAGAGGCCACGCGCTCAGCCTCCGCCTCCAGTTCTGCGACCTCGATCCGCGCGGCTTTCGCTGTGGACGCGGCTTCAGCGAAGGCGGAGCGGGCACGCGCCTTCGCATCGGAGTCGGCGAGCTCTGCCCGCGCGCGGGAGATGAACGCGGTGAACTCGTCGCGGTTCGAGAGCTCGACGCCCAGACCGCGGAGGGCGGCATCGAGCACCTCGCGGTGTCGCCGGACGTCGGTGAGCCGCCGTTCCACCTCGCGCAGTTCGCGCTGCGCCGTCGCCAGGCGATCACCGCCGGAGAGCCGGAGCACGTCGATCAGGCCGTCGCGTTCGGCCTCGGCGCCGTCTGCGAGCGCACGCTTCTCGCGCAGCGTGACCTCGGCCGCGGTCTTGCGCTCGCGCAGCTCGGTCTCGACGTCGCGCAGCATCCCGAGGCGTCTGTCCGCTCGCCAGAGGGTGGCGAGCGACCCGGCATCCGAGAAGGAGCCGACCTCGTCGATCAGATTCACGCGCTCGGTCGCGGCGGCCATCTTCGCCCGCAACTGCGGGATGGGCGTGAGCGCGGTGACCTGCTGCCGGGCCGTCAGCATGCGCATGCGGGTGCTCTCGAGTCCGTCGAAGTGCGCGACGACCGCGTCGGCGGTCTCCATCGTCTCGGGCTCTTCGAGCACGAGACGCTTGTAGAGGTCGTCGACGGTCGTGATCTGCTGGCCGGCCTGGATGCGCGCGAGCAGGCTCATCGCCTTGGCCCCGGCCCCAGCCGCCCCGATGCCCAGCACGGCGTGCAGGCGGGCCGAGAACTCGCGGTCCGTTCCGACGGGCTCCAGGCCCGTAGCGCGCACGGCGGAATCGGAAAGTCGCTGCGCCGCGGCCGGCTCGAGTGAGCGGAGATCGAAGGCCCGATCGGTCGTCGCCCGCACACGCACGGTGTCCTCGAGCACGCGCGCGCTGGCCGGGATGTACCAGGCGCGCACCGCCGTGAACTGCGACCCGTCGTGATCGATCCACGTCATCGACACCGCGGTCCAGGTGTCTTCGCCGTCGCCGCGGAGGACGGTCATCTTCGTGCCGTCCTCGGTGCGCGACTCGTCGATCTTGCCGCGGCCGTAGGACAGGATGTTGCGCTGCTCGGAGCCGCGCGGACGCCCGGTGACGCCACCGTTCGAGGCGCCGTTGAAGGGAGTGGTGTGGGGCATCATGAGCGCGATGTAGGCGTCCATCAGCGTTGACTTGCCCGACCCCGAGCCGCCGCACAGAAGAGTGGCACCGGGGGAGAAGCGCACACGATGGGCGCCCTCGTAGCCGCCCCAGTTGATGAGCTGAAGGTCTTCGGCGAGCCACTGCTGGCCGCGGGATGCCGCCGGGATGAGCCCGAACAGCGTCTCGAGCATCGTCACAGCTCCACCTCCTGAGGCTCGTCGTCGCCTTCTTCGTCTTCGCTTTCGTCGTCCGCGACGCCACCGGTGTCGTCCGCGTCCGACCGGTCGCGCAGCCAATCGCGCAGCTCCCGCAGCTTCTCGGCGCTGAGGACGATCTCGACGAGCGGACTGATGCGGAAGCGTCCCGTCGTCTCCTCGTCGACGATGCCGTCACGAGCGAGCCGGTCCATCGCCTTGCGGATCAGTCTCTGCCGCTTGGCGGTGTCGCCGTCGGCATCCGCGAAGTAGCTCATCACGGTCTGCTCGACGTCCTCGATGTCGACCCGGGCGGCCGGCTCACCGGCCGCCGACTCCCGCTGATACACCGTGCGCAGGTGTACGAGGACGAGGGTCTCGGAGCGCGTGTATGCGGCATCCCGAAGCAGGATCGGAACATCGAGCTCGTCCGAGCGCACCTGCTGCTTGTAGGCGACGCCGCGGTCGTGGTCGATCACGAGCCGCACGAACAGGTCATTGAGGCGAGATTCGACGAGCTGCTGATTGTCGAGCAGGGCCGTCCACTCCTCGCGGTTGCGGTCGGCGAGCACGAACCGCCGCTGCAGCAGGTGGACGAGCACGCGGCGCACCGCGGGATCGAGCACCCCGCGATCCCCGGGGAAGAGCTCGCCGAGGTCGTCCTCCATCGCAGCGGGCTCGACGAATGCGCCGTCACCCGGGGCCTCGTCTTCGGCTGTGCCGAGGCTGGCGGTGTCAGTCATCGTCGGGCTCCTTCGAGGTGCGGGCGGTCACGGATCCGAACGCGAAGCGCCGTGTCGTCCCGTCGGGGCGGCGCGCCTCGACCACCGAGAGGTCGTCGCTCTCGCGCATGCCGTTGCGGTGGGCGATCTCGAGGAGTCCGACCAGGTCGACCGGACGGCGCACGTCGTCGTCCGCGGCGAGGAAGGCCTCACCCAGATCGAACTCCTCGCCGAGGGCAGCGACGTGAGCCTCGAGCTCGGCGTAGCGCGGACCGCCCCACGCGCGTGTATCGGCATCCAGAATCTCCGCGTCTTCGTCGGACGCCGACAGCGGTGCCGGCGCACGCGGTGGGCGGATATCGGTCGTCGACTGCCGCAGGTGGCGAATGTCGGCTGTGGGCAGGCTGCGGATCATGTCGACGGTGGCCTCGGATGACGTGCTGTGCGTCCAGGCCTGCAGACCGGCCATGACATCGCGCAGCAGATCGTCGACGTGGCGATCGCGGATGGGGTCGTGCGTGCGCACCTGCGCGGTGATGACCCGCGACGCACGGCGCTGGGCGGTCAGAACCTCTTCGACGCCGAGCTCGACGCGCCTCGAGATCGCGTCGAGCTCGGCGCGCTGCTCGGCGTCCATCAGACGCGCGAAGGGCTGTGTGAGCAGGGTGTGCAGCTGGTCTGTGAGGCTGTCGATGCGCTCGGGATCGCCGATCAGCCGGAGCGCGCCGGCGAACGCCCGGCCTTCCGGCGTCGACTGCATGACGTACTGTCCGCGCTGCAGGTACTCGCGCAGTACCTCGCCGGTGGGGCGCACGTCGCGCCGGAGGTCGGCGATGACATCGCGCTGCATGGCCTTGATCGACTCCGCGACGCGCGTGAAGTCGGCGGGCAGCTCACGCGCGAGATGCAGCACGTTCTCCGCCTCTTCGAGGAGCTGCTCATCGTCGATCGGCTCGGATTCCCCGAGCTGAAGGCGCGCGATCTCGGCGTCGAGCGCGTCGCGTTCGCGGATGAGGCGCGCGAGGCGCACCTCAGGGTCGGTCTCAGCGTGGTCGGAGAGCCGCTCGACGGCCTCCAGGAGGGTGCGGACACGGGAGTTCGAGACCCGGGTGCGTCCCCCGGTGGTGCGCCCGGTGATCTCCAGGGCGCCCACCGCATGCGCCGTCAGCCGGTAGACCTCGACGTCGCCGTCGATCTGGGGGACGAGCCATCCCACCCGCACCCAGTAGCGACAGATCTCACGGGCGGTGCCCGCCGGGAGTGCGCGATCGTCCTCGTCGTATCCGGCCGCACGCAGCTCGTCGAGGATCTCGGCGACTTCGGCGTGCGCATCCGAGATCTCGACGGACGGCCGGTCGACGGAGAAGACGAGCGAGAGCGTCGCGACCACGAAGGGCGCGTAACGGCCGTGGAGGAGGTCGAGTGTGGGGGTACGGAACGCCGACAACGCACGCAGATATGCGGCCTCAGCGCGAGTACTTCCCATCCATGCAACAGTATCCGGCGCGCCGACATCGAGCTGTCAGGTCAGATCCCGTCGAGCGTGGGCGAATCTCGCCATCCGCACGTCCGGCGACCGGATGCAAGACACCGGCGGATGCCCGAGCCTACGTGACGGCTGGGGCGTTGTCGTATCGGAGTATGTCGCCGGGCTGGCAGCAGAGCGCCTCACAGAGCGCAGAGAGCGTGGAGAAGCGGACGGCCTTCGCGCGACCGTTCTTGAGCACGGCAAGGTTCGCTGGCGTGATTCCTATCGCCGCGGACAATTCAGCGACGGTCATCCCGCGCTCTTCCATAAGCCGGTCGATGTCGACGACGATCGGCATCAGATGACCTCCGCAAGGTCGTATCGCATGGAGGCGGACTGCCGCAGCAGCGTGAACAGCACGGCCAGAATCAACGTCGCCGCGGCACTGACTCCGATCGCGGCGAGCATGCCGAGCATGAGCGCCGGCGGCGTGACGTGCGCGGCGTTGAGCACCACGAACATCGCGAGGGTGCTGAGCCCAATCGCGGCGAGGCACCACGTCAGCGCGCGCACCCACGTGAAGGCGTCGGTCGTGAAGATGCTGTCGTCGCGCACAAGATCGAGCAAGGGCCACGTGACGATGACCGCTGCCTGACCGCAGGCGATGACGAAGGCTCCCCACCCGATGATGACGGGCTCGATGCGGGCGACCTCCGCGTAGGCGCTGGCGAGGCCGGCGACGTTCGCGGGGATGATGAAGAGCTGGAGCGCGAGCCCGATGAGGGCAAGTACGGCGAAGACGATCTTGGCGGCGGCGATCAGGGTCCGGTTCATATCGCGCTCCTTCACTAAGTATCGAGAAACAATAGATCGTTTTTCGATAGGCGTCTACCCCCTGGACGCGTTGCGCCACGGCAGACGCCGGTCAGGCGGCCGCGGGCGGCCGGGATGCCGGCCGGGTCAGCGGGATCCACAGCGCGAATCAAGGCGTGCGGCCGTCCGCATGGAGACCCGGGAGCGGTCGAGCTCGGGGTCGTCGATCCAGTCGACGTACACGCTCTCCCCTGCGCGCTGCAGGATCGCCCGTACCCCGAGAACGAGTTCCGCGTCGTAGAAGCTGTGGCTCAGGAAGATGTCGAACGGGCCTGCAGACCGAGCTGACTTCCGTAAGACCTCGGCGGCTGTGTTGTAGTCGCGCCGAGCTTCAGTCTGACCGGCGGCACGAATGTCGGTGAGCAGGTAGTTGGTCGCAGCGCAGTCCTTAAGGGGTTGAGGTCGTCGGCTAGCGGCAACCCGACCAGCCCGGCGCCGGAGCAGGGATCGCCGCAAACGATCGATTCCGGCGAGAACGCCGGGGTCAGTACCCGTTGCGCTCAATCTCTGCGTCTAGAGCGGCAAGCTCATCTCTGACCTTTTGTCGCTCGGGCGGCGACAGCCGGTACATCTGCGTCGTCAAGACGGCCTCAGAAGGAATCTCGGTAAGGCCGAAGGCGTCCTGCACGGCCGCTCTCACCTGGTCACGTCCGCCGTGGGTCGTGGCGCAGATCTGGACGAACTCATCAAGCCGGTCTAACACCGCGACGTAGGCTGCGACGATCTCTCGTCGAGTAAGCAGGTTCTTCCGGTCGGCTGTCATGGCGGCAACCCTACGGGCCAGCACACCGGCAGCGCCTGCCAATAACGATCGTTTGCGGCAGGGGGGGGGCGACCTCCCGCCTCGAAGGCCTGGTCAGAAACACTGTCCGAAACCGGGTTTTGGCAGACGTTCTTGACGGTGGGGGTGAGGTGAGGGCTCTGACTATCCAGTGGGTGAGCTTCGTGCGTCGGCGCCGATACGTACCGCCGCCTACGACGCGGCGGTAGCCGCCCCCGCAATCCAGGAACGGGTCGTCGGGACATGAGTGGCAAAGCCCACAACCCTAGACACACATACCCTAGGGGGGTATGGTATTCAGCATGAACGGTTACGAGGGCAATAAGGAGGACCTGCAGAAGCGGCTTCGCCGTATCGAGGGTCAGGTGCGCGGGATCGCGCGGATGGTTGATGAGGACCAGTACTGCATCGACATCCTCACGCAGGTGTCCGCCGCCACGAAGGCGCTCGAGACCGTCGCTTTGTCGCTGCTGGGGGATCACCTGACGCATTGCGTCGCGGAAGCGACCGCCGAGGGCGGCCAGGTGGCTGCCGAGAAGATCCGCGAAGCCAACGACGCTATTGCCCGTCTCGTCCGTTCTTGACCGACCACTGCAAGGAGAACTCTGATGACTGATCGCACCGACCTGGGCTTGACCGACTCGAACGCGGGCTGCGCGTGTTGCGCTGGCCCTGACACCTCTGACCAGACAGTCTCCGCGAACGCGGCCGCGACGCAGGAGGTTCTGGTATCGGGAATGACGTGTTCGCACTGTGTGTCGAGTGTGACTGAGGAGCTGACGGCTATCGACGGCGTGGAAAACGTGTCGGTTGAGCTGAACGCTGGCGGTACCTCGCGCGTCACGATCCATAGCGCCGCCCCGGTTGATGTTCAGGCCGTGCAGGCCGCGGTGGAGGAGGCCGGTTACACGTTGGAGGGCGCGTCCGCATGAGTGCTGTCGACGTCGAGCTCGATATCACCGGGATGACGTGCGCCTCGTGCGCGAACCGGATCGAACGCAAGCTAAACAAGCTCCCCGGCGTGGAAGCGACGGTTAACTACGCCACGGAGAAGGCACGCGTTCGCGGGACCGACGTCGACACCGCCGACCTGATCGCCGCGGTGGAATCCGCAGGGTATCAAGCGGCGATCCCTCAGCCCCCTGCTCCCGAGACCGGCGAAACGGCCCCCGCGGAGGGGAAAGACGACGAGACAGCACAGCTGCGCCGCCGACTGTTGATTACGGCCGCCCTGTCCCTCCCGGTCGCGGTGCTGTCGATGGTTCCGGCGCTGCAGTTCGAGAACTGGCAATGGCTGGCGCTGACGTTGACGGCGCCGGTGGCGGTGTGGGGGGCGTGGCCGTTCCACCGTGCCGCGGCGATCAACGCCCGTCACGGTGCGGCGACGATGGACACCCTGATCAGCGTTGGTGTTATCGCCGCGTTCGGGTGGTCGTTGTACGCCCTGTTCTTCGGGGGTGCAGGGATGGCGGGGATGACGATGTCGTTCACCCTCGTGGGCACCCCGCAGGCCGGCGGGCACGAGATCTACCTCGAGGTTGCAGCTCTTGTCACCGTGTTCATCCTCGCCGGACGGTACGCCGAAGCGCGGGCGAAGAAGTCTTCCTCGGAGGCGCTGCGCGCTCTGTTGGAGATGGGAGCGAAACACGCCACCAAACTCGTCGACGGCGCCGAGCGCACCGTCCCGGTAACGCAGCTCATCGTTGGGGACATCGTCTTGGTTCGTCCGGGCGAGAAGATTCCCTCTGATGGGCTGGTGGCCGATGGGGCGTCCGCGGTGGACGCGAGCATGCTCACCGGTGAGTCGGTGCCGGTGGAAGTGACCGCAGGATCTCGTGTGGTGGGCGCGACGGTTAACGTCGGCGGCCGCCTTGTGGTGGAGATCACCCGTGTGGGTGCGGACACGGAGCTGGCCCGGATGCGGCGGCTGATGGAGGAAGCTCAGACCGGGAAGGCGAAGGTGCAGCGGATCGCGGACCGCGTCTCAGCCGTGTTCGTTCCGGTGGTTATCGCCCTGGCCGTGGCTGCGTTTGCGGGATGGGTGATCGCCGGCGCATCATTGGAACTCGCGTTCACTGCAGCGGTTGCGACCTTGATCATCGCGTGCCCGTGCGCGCTGGGGCTTGCCACTCCCACAGCCCTCATGGTCGGCACGGGCCGAGGTTCGCAGCTGGGCATTCTTATCCGTGGCCCGCAGGTGCTCGAGCAGACCCGCAAGGTCGACACTGTCGTGCTTGATAAGACCGGAACGGTCACCACTGGGCGGATGAGCGTCACCGATGTGCGCCCCGCAGCCGGCATCAGCCGCGGCGACGTGCTCCGTGCTGCGGCCGCCATTGAGTCCGGGTCCGAGCATCCCGTCGCCCGCGCGATTGTCACGGAGGCTGGTGCCGTGCCCCCGGCGGACACCTTCGCCTCTCACGCTGGTTTCGGCGTGCAGGGAACGACCGGTTCCTCCGCTGTCGTTGCCGGTCGGGTGGGCTGGCTGCAGGAACAGTGGGGCATCACTATCCCCCCAACCGCGCTGGCCGGGGCGGGAGAGCTCGCTGAGACGGGGACGGTCGTCGCGGTCGCTCGTGACGGGGAGTATCTGGGTGTGATCGGTGTTGCCGACACCCTCAAACCCACGAGTGCTGAAGCGATCGCCCGGTTCCGTTCCCTGGGGCTGTCGCCGGTTCTCCTGACTGGTGACAACGAGACCACTGCGGCGCGAATCGCGGCTGAGGTTGGGATCGATGACGTGCGGGCAGGGGTCACCCCGGCGGGAAAGCTCGATGTGATCCGCCAGCTGCAGGCGGAGGGGCGTGTGGTGGCAATGGTCGGCGACGGGGTCAACGACGCCGCAGCCCTCGCCGCAGCCGATCTGGGACTAGCGATGGGCGGCGGCACCGATGCGGCGATCGCCGCAAGTGACATCACCATCGTCTCCGGTGACCTCCTCGTCGTAGCCGACGCGATCCGGCTGGCCCGCCGCACCCTCGCGACGATCAAGAGCAACCTGTTCTGGGCGTTCGCGTACAACGTCGCCGCGATCCCATTGGCGATGGCGGCGCTGCTGAACCCGCTGGTAGCGGCTGCAGCCATGGCCCTGTCCTCGGTGTTCGTCGTCACCAACAGTCTCCGGCTTCGCCGGTTCCGCCCCCACCCCGCCCCGGTGGCGCCAACCACGGCTGCCCCGGCGACGCAGCTGACCTGACCCCGCGGAGCCGGCACCGGCTCGCTTAGCGAAGGAGGCTCTGATGAGCCAGCTCGATCACCACAACCACAACCACAACCACAACCACAGCCCGCAGCGCGGCCGTGCCGCCACGGCAGGAGCCCACACGGGCGGTCACGGTCACCACGACCCCGCACCGGCGGCGGGTCACTCCGAGCAGGGGCACGCCGACCATGGCGGTCACGCCGGGCACGGCGATCACGTCGCCCGGTTCCGGCGCCTGTTCTGGATCATGCTGATCCTCGCCGTCCCGGTCGCGGGTTTCTCGATGATGTTCGCGATGCTCATCGGGTACCCCCTCCCGGACGCCGCATGGGTGGGGTGGATCTCCCCGGTGCTGGGAACGGTGATGTACGTGTGGGGCGGTGCGCCGTTCCTCACCGGAGCTGTCAGTGAGCTGCGTGCCCGCAAGCCCGGGATGATGCTGCTGATCGCGTTGGCGATCACCGTCGCGTTCATCGCGTCCTGGGGGGCCAGCCTGGGCGTGCTGGATCACGAACTCGACTTTTGGTGGGAGCTCGCGCTGCTGATCGTGATCATGCTGCTCGGTCACTGGATCGAGATGCGTTCTCTCGCCCAAACGACCTCCGCCCTTGATTCCCTGGCGGCCCTTCTGCCTGACGAAGCTGAAAAGGTCGACGGGGACACAACTGTTACGGTCGCTCCCGCTGACCTGCAGGTTGATGATGTCGTGGTGGTCCGCCCGGGCGGGCGGGTGCCCGCGGATGGGCGGATCGTGCAGGGCTCGGCCAGCATGGATGAGTCGATGATCACCGGCGAATCCCGCCCGGTTCGCCGTAGCGAGGGCGACCAGGTCGTCGCGGGAACGGTTGCCACTGACTCCGGGGTGCGGGTGCAGATCACCGCTGTCGGGGAGGACACCGCCCTGGCCGGTATCCGGAAGCTCGTCACCGACGCGCAGAACTCCTCTTCTCGCGCGCAGCGTCTCGCGGACCGCGCCGCGGCCTGGCTGTTCTGGTTCGCCCTTGCCGCTGCGGTCGTCACCGCGATCGTATGGACGGTGGTCGGGGTGCCCGATGACGCCGTGATCCGCACGATCACTGTTCTTGTCATCGCCTGCCCGCACGCATTGGGCCTGGCGATCCCGCTGGTTGTCTCGATCGCCACCGAACGTGCCGCGCGCAGCGGTGTCCTGGTGAAGGATCGGCTTGCACTGGAGAGCATGCGCACCGTCAACACGGTGCTGTTCGACAAGACCGGCACCCTCACCAAGGGTGCCCCCGCCGTGACCTCAATCTACCCCGCTGGCGATGTTCCAGCCGACGAACTGCTCGCATTGGCCGCGGCAGCCGAGTCGGACTCGGAGCATCCACTGGCCCGGGCGATCGTGAACGCCGCGAAAGACAAGCAGCTCCCCGTTCCCGCATCAACCGACTTCGCGTCCTCGCCGGCGGTAGGCGTTCGCGCCCAAGTCGCCGGTCGTACCGTGCAGGTGGGTGGCCCGTACCTGCTTGAGCAGGAAGGCGCCCACGAGCTCCCTGTCGCAGACGAGTGGCGCAAGGAAGGCGCGATCATCCTCCACGTCCTGGTGGATGGGAAAGTTGCGGGGGCGCTGCGGTTAGCGGATGAAATTCGCGCCGAGTCGCGGGCCGCGGTGAGTGATCTTCACGACCGGGGCGTGCAGGTGGTGATGATTACCGGCGACGCCGACGCGGTCGCCGCATCCGTGGCCGCCGACTTGGGTATCGACCGGTACTTCGCTGGGGTGCGCCCCGAGGATAAAGCCTCGAAAGTGAAAGAGCTGCAAGACGAAGGCCGGAAGGTAGCGATGGTCGGAGACGGCGTGAATGACGCCCCCGCCCTCGCCCAAGCCGACGTGGGAATCGCGATCGGTGCCGGCACTGATGTCGCGATCGCCTCAGCCGGGGTCATCCTCGCAAGCGACGACCCCCGCTCGGTGCTGTCAGTGATCGAACTGTCCCGTGCGAGCTACCAGAAGATGAAGCAGAACCTGTGGTGGGCGGCCGGATACAACCTGATCTCCGTCCCGCTGGCCGCCGGAATCCTCGCACCCGTGGGGTTCGTGCTGCCGATGTCGATCGGCGCGCTCTTGATGTCGCTGTCGACGATCGTCGTCGCCCTCAACGCGCAGCTGCTGCGCCGGTTGCATCTAAACCCCGATGAGGTCACTGGCAAGTAGCCGAAACCACGACCGCACCCACATACGCTGGGAGGAACAGGGAGGTGAGGATGTCGCTGATCACACTCGCAAACGCGATGGACCGATCGCGCACCCTCACCCGCACCCTCCTGATCCTCGTTGCTATCACAGCTGGGATCGTCGGCGGTCTCCTCGCGATGCACTCCCTCAACACCCACCCCGCCGGTGCCGGATACGCCGATACCGTCGCGGCGGCACCGGCAGACACCAGCTCCCACCACACCGATGCTGCACCCGCCCCTGAGGGGGCACCGGCAAGCGGGTGTGTCGACTGCTCCGGTGGTGGCGATATGTCGTGGATGACCTGCGTCCTCGCACTGTTGGTCACCCTGCTCCTCATCGCCCGCTTCCACCGCGGCTCCTGGCGAGGGTCCACACCGTACGCGGCGTCCCTGTTGGCAGCCATACTGCCCGCCCGGGCGCGCCCGCTACGACCCCCCTCGCTCACCGTTCTCTGCATCAGTCGCACCTGAGATCGCTGACGCCTGCCCTCATGCAGGCACACGCGTCACCCCGCGCCCCCGGCCGGGTACCTCACCGACTCTTGGAGAACACTCATGAAGATCCGTACCGCGGCATCCGCCGCCCTCGTCCTCACCACCGCTCTCGCCCTCGCCGGCTGCGCTGACAACGGCAACGCGTCCGGCGGTATGTCCGGCATGGACCACGGCGGAAGCAGCAGCAGCAGCAGTAGCAGCGCGGCGCCGGCAGCGAACGCGAATGACGCCGACATCATGTTCGCGAGCATGATGATCGAACACCACACCCAAGCCATCGACATGTCAGACACCCTCCTGGCCAAGGACGGTATCGACGAGCGGGTCACCGCCCTGGCCGAACAGATCAAAGCCGCCCAGCAGCCTGAGATCGATCAGTTGCAGGGATGGCTGGACGAGTGGGGCGCCGACACCGCCGACATGGACATGGAAGGCATGGACCACAGCGGCGGCATGATGACCGAGGAAGACATGCAGGCCCTCGACACCGCCACCGGTACCGAGGCATCCCGGCTGTTCCTCGAGCAGATGATCGAGCACCACACCGGCGCGATAGATATGGCTCAGGATCAGGTCGATAACGGCCAGAATCCCGACGCCGTCGATCTCGCGCAGAAGATCATCGACGACCAGACCGCCGAGATCGCGACGATGGAGGACATCCTCGCCAGCCTCTGACCGAACCTGGTGGGGTGGCAGCTGCCGCCCCACCTCCGGTCACGCTGCAGGTTCCACCATGACACGCCTCTTCCCTGCCCCCACATCCTCCGCCCGCCGCGTTGTCACCGCCGCTGGTGTCGCCCTCGCGGCCGCGCTTGCCCTCGCAGGCTGCGCCTCCACTACAACGCCTGCCGAATCGGCTGCGGAGATCCCGATCACTCACGTGCACGGCATCGTCCCCAACCCCACCGAACCGGGATTCCTCCTCGGCACACACGAAGGCATCTTCACCGTCACCGAAGATGGGCAAGTCGGCGCCGCCGTGCCGGGGCCCACCTTCGACGCCATGGGGCTCACCCTCACCGGTGACACCCTCCTCGCTTCCGGTCACCCCGACTTCACCACACCGGCCGAGCTCGGGTCCCCACACCTGGGAATCATCCGCAGCACCGACGGCGCGCAGTCCTGGGAACCGCTCGCGTTCACCGGCGAGAAAGACTTCCACGTCCTCACCGCCGGCCCCGACCAGACCGTCTACGGGATCACCACCGACAGCTCACAGATCCTCGCCAGCACAAACCTCGGAGAAACGTGGACGCCTGCGGGTGCCTCGCTCGCCGCTTTCAACCTCACCGTTGACGCGACTGGCCGCATCATCGCGTCCACCCCCAACGGACTGCAACTCAGCACCAACAACGCAGCCACCTTCACCCCTTGGGAAGAAGCACCGTTGATCGCGCTGCTCAACGCCTCACCTGACCAGCAACGCATCGTCGGGCTCGGCGCTGGCGGCAAACTGTGGGTCACAGCAGCCGGGTCTACCGAATGGACCCAGGTCGGCGCCGCGTCCGAAGAAGCACAAGTAATCGCGATCACCGACACCGGCGACATCCTGATCGTCGAGCGAACCGGCATCACCGTCCTACCCGTCGAAGATCAAAAGTCGAGCCAGTAAGAACCTCCGATGTCGACGGTGACACCGGACGGTACTCGTTTGGTGACGTCGCCTCAAGCCTCACCCGTTGCGTACCGCCACGGGCGTATCGTCCCGTCAACCGGAAGGAAACCCTCATGTCCACACTCACTCAGATGCTCAACACACACCCCGCCCGCACCGGCGACGCTGCCGCCGAGCTGGTCGCGTGCATCGAAGCGTGCGCGGAATGCCTACAGACATGCACCTCGTGTGCTGACGCCTGCCTCAGCGAGGACATGGTCTCCGAACTGACCACGTGCATCCGCACAAACCTCGACTGCGCCGACATCTGCGCCGCCACCGCCTCGATCCTCACCCGCCAAACCGGAAGCAATCCCGAAGTCGTCCGCGCGGCGCTCGAGGCATGCCGTGCCGCGTGCGCAGCATGCGCGGAGGAATGCGAAAAGCACGCCGACATGCACGACCACTGCCGCGTATGCGCCGAAGCCTGCCGCCGCTGCGAGAAGGCATGCGCTGATCTGCTCGCCCTCAGTTGACCCCGTGAGAAGGGGGTGCAGCCGGGGGCTCCCACACTGCTGCAGGCAACGAATGCTCCTCGGCCGCGCCGATACGTGAGTAAACCAACCCGACCAGGACAAGCGTCATCAGGATCGCACCAATCACGATGAGGGCTCTCGCGTTCCGCTTCATTTTACTAACGATCGCCCTCCAGGCTGGCCGGTCCAACCGTATCGCCAGCCGACTAACCGAAATCGATCGTTTGTGGGACGTGCACACGGCTCCTCATCGCGGCGTGCCGTAAACGGTTCCCGTATCGAAACCAGGTTGCGGGACAAGACGTTTCGGCCCGGAGTTTTGGGACGCAATCAGCGAGGGTGGCGTCGCTCGACGAGGATCGTGTCGCGCCACTGCCCGGCCCAGGGGCCGTAGGTCATAAGGGCGATGCGTTCTCGGTGACCCACGCGGCGGAAGCCCGCTCTGTCGTGGAGGGCGAGGCTCGCGGGGTTCTCGGGGAAGATGCTCGACTGCACCGTCCAGACACCTCCGCTGTCGGCAGCTCGGAGGAAGGCGTCGAGGAGTGCGGCGCCAGCGCCGTGCCCGCGAGCCCGGTCCGCGACATAGACCGAGTGCTCGACCACGCCCCGGTAAGCCTCGCGAGACGACACGGGTGAGGCGGCGATCCATCCGACGACGGACCCGGCGGCGTGCTCGGCAACGAGTCGTCCCAGGGCGAGTTTCCCCGAGCCGAAGGCCGGCCAGGTCGGCGGGTCCGGTTCGAACGTTGCGTTGCCGGTGGCGATGCCTTCGCGGTAGATGGATTCCACGGCTGGCCAGTCGGCGGCGGTCATCGCGCGTATAAGAACGCCGCTCATGGGCGCAGCGTGCGGGAGGCCTGTTCGAGGGCGTCGGTGACGACGCGATAGTAGGCCCACCGGCCGCGCTGTTCGCGGGTTGCTAGGCCCGCGTCGACGAGCAGTTTCATGTGGTGGGAGACGGTCGGCTGGGACAGTCCGACGGGCTCGGTGAGGTCGCAGATGCATGCTTCGCCGTCGACGGATGCGGCGATCAGCGAGAGAAGTCGCACACGGGTGGGGTCGCCCAGCGCCTTGAACGTGCGCGCGATCCGCTCGGCCTCGTCGGGCGTCAGCACCCTGCCGGTGACCGGCGAGCAGCACGCCGCCGCGTTGGGCGGGAGGAGGGGAAGCGTCGTGGGCATGGAACGATTCTGGCACGTCACATTGACATCCGTCGATACATCGACAATTCTCGATTTATCGAGTTCTGTCGATGCGTGAGGAGTAAGTGTGATGGAGAGGGCGTTGCCCGTGGTTGTCATCGGTGCCGGCCCGCAGGGGCTCGCCGCTGCTGCACACCTGGTCGAGCGAGACGTGCCAGTCGTTGTGCTGGAGGCTGGAACCGGCCCGGCATCGGCGGTTGCCGAGTGGGGACATGTGCGCCTGTTCTCGGAGTGGCCCGAGCTGATCGACACGGCCGGGGCGCGGATTCTCGAGCCCACCGGATGGGAAGCTCCGGCGACGGGGTACCCGACCGGCGCACAGTGGATCAGTAGCTACCTTGCCCCGCTCGCTACCGAGCTGGGCGACCGAGTGCGCTACGGCGCTCGGGTTGTCGGGGTGTCCCGCCTGGGCCGCGACCGCCTTGTTGACGCCGGCCGCGGCGATCAGCCGTTCATCGTGCACGTGCAGCCGAACGAGGGAGATGAGTATCGGTTGCAGGCGCGCGCGGTGATCGACGCCTCCGGTACGTGGTCCTCACCCAACCCTGCGGGCGCGGACGGTCTGCCCGCGCTGGGCGAGCGGGCCGCTGCCGGGTTGCTGTCGTACCGCATGCCCGACTTCCGCGACCGGGAAGGCTTCGAGGGCAAGCACACGGTCGTCATCGGCTCCGGGCATTCGGCGGTGACCGCGGTCCTCGCGCTGGCACGCATGGCGCGCCGTGACCCGAACACTACGGTGACGTGGGCGCTGCGCCGCGCCACCGCTGGGAACGCTTTCGGCGGCGGTGAGGCCGACGAGCTGCCGGCACGCGGGGCGCTGGGGATCAAGGCGAAGGAGTTCGTCGACGCCGGCCTGGTGTCGCTTGTGACCGGGTTCCGCGTCGAGCGTGTCACCACGGACGGAGACCGCCCGGTCCTGGTGGCGGAAGATGGCCGCACACTCACCGCAGATCGCGTCGTGGTGCTCACCGGGTTCCGTCCAGACCTGTCGTTCCTGTCGGAGCTGCGGTTGGAGCTGGACCCCACGTTGCAGGCCCCCGTCCGTATCGCTGCGGAGGTCGACCCGAACGTGCATTCCTGTGGTTCGGTCGCGGCGACCGGCGCGGCCGACCTCGCCCAGCCGGAACCTGACTTCTATCTCGTGGGCGCGAAGTCCTACGGGCGGGCACCGACTTTCCTCGCCCTCACCGGCTACGAACAGGTGCGCAGCGTCGTTGCGGAGCTCGCGGGCGACCACGAGGCCGCTCGCCGGGCGGAGCTGGTGCTGCCCGACACGGGCGTGTGCGGCGGCGCTGGCCTGTTCGATGCTTCCGGGGCATCCCTGGGTGGTGCCTGTTGTGCCCCGCCGGCTCAGGTGCTCCAGATCGGGCGCGCTCCAGCAACCGTCTGACCAGACACATGAGAGGGGGCGGGTCGCGTCAGCGATCCCGCCCCCTCTCGCGTTGCTCAGTGTGCGAGGAGCGTGGTCTGGATCTTGTCGGAGACTGCTTCGCGCAGTGGCCTCACGGCGTCGGCGTCCCAGGCCTCCGGGTTGGGGAAGGACCACTCGAGGACCTCGCCGCGGGGCGTGGTCGGCAGGGCGAGGCCGGGCTTCATCAGCACCACGACGTCGGCCTGATCGAGGTCGTCCGCGGTGACGGCGCGGGGCACCCGATCGGTGATGTCCATGCCGAGCTCAGCGACCGCGGCGGCAACGGCGGGGTTCACTTCGCCTGCGGGTGATAGTCCCGCCGACTTCGCGGTGAATCGGTCGCCGGCCAGGTGCTCTAGGAGCGCGGCGCCCAGCTGCGAGCGGCCAGCGTTGTGCTGGCAGATGAACAAGACGGTCGGCTTCATGTCGCGCTCCTCGGTGAGTGTTGCTTGCACCAATCAGGATTGCGGCCTGCATAGCCATCTGTCAATATAGACACATGTCGATTCAAGAGGTTGAGCTGGTAATCGTTGGGTCGGGTCCTTCGGGTTACACGGCCGCGGTGTACGCAGCACGGGCAGGGCTCGCTCCCGTCGTCATTGCGGGCTCTGTCACCGCTGGCGGCGCGCTCATGACGACCACGGAGGTGGAGAACTTCCCGGGGTTCGTTGACGGGGTTCAGGGGCCGGAGCTGATGGACACGATGCGCCGGCAAGCCGAGCGGTTCGGCGCCCGCATCCTCCTCGATGACGCGATCCGCGTCGACCTTGCGCCTGAGATGAAGGTCATTGAGACAGGCGCGGGGGAGACGTTCCACGCCCGCGCCGTCATCCTCACCATGGGGTCGGCGTACCGGAAGCTCGGGCTTCCCGACGAGGAGCGCCTGTCGGGCCACGGTGTGTCGTGGTGCGCAACGTGCGATGGTTTTTTCTTCCGGCACCAGGACAGTGTCGTGGTTGGTGGTGGGGATTCGGCCATGGAGGAAGCCCTGTTCCTGACGCGGTTCGCGCGGAAGGTCACCGTCGTTCACCGCCGTGACTCGTTCCGGGCATCGAGGATCATGGCCGAGCGTGTGCTCGAGCACCCGAAGATCGATGTCGCGTGGAACAGCGAGATCGCGGCTTTGCAGGGAGAGGAGAAGGTGCAGGGGGTTCGCCTCCGCGACACTGCCACCGGTATTGAGCGTGACCTTCCTGTGACGGGCGTGTTCGTCGCGATCGGTCACGACCCTCGCTCCGAGCTCGTCACCGGACAGGTAGCCACCGACCCCGACGGGTACGTGCTGGTGGACCACCCCTCCACCCGCACCTCACTCACCGGAGTGTTCGCTGCCGGCGACCTCGTTGACCACACATACCGGCAGGCCATCACGGCCGCCGGGACCGGATGCGCCGCAGCCCAAGACGCGCAGCATTACCTCGCCGCGCTCGATATGCCCGCCCTCGCCTCGGCGGAGGCTTTCGCGTGACCAACGCAGCGCCCGCAACCCGCCGCCTCTCGACCCTCGACCGGTGGCTGCCGCTGTGGATCGGGTTAGCCATGGCCGGCGGCATCCTCCTTGGCCGGTTCATCCCAGGCCTATCCGAAGCGCTGTCACACCTCGAGGTCGGCGGGATCTCGATCCCGATCGCGATCGGGCTGCTGGTCATGATGTACCCAGTACTCGCGAAGGTCCGCTACGACAAGGTCGCCGCCGTCACCGGAGACAAAAGGCTGCTCATCTCGTCGCTCGCGCTGAACTGGATTGTGGGACCGGCGTTGATGTTCGCCCTCGCGTGGGTGTTCCTGCCGGATCTGCCCGAGTACCGGACGGGACTGATCATCGTCGGCCTCGCCCGCTGCATCGCCATGGTCGTGATCTGGAACGATCTCGCCTGCGGCGACCGAGAAGCGGCGGCCGTGCTGGTCGCGGTCAACTCGGTGTTCCAGGTCATCGCGTTCTCGCTCCTCGGCTGGTTCTACCTCACCGTCCTCCCCGGATGGCTGGGCCTCGACAGTCAGGGCCTGGACGTGTCGATCTGGCAGATCGCGCTCAACGTGCTCGTCTTCCTCGGGGTGCCCCTGATCGCCGGGTTCGCATCCCGTTTCATCGGGGAGCGCCGCAAGGGCCGCGCATGGTACGAGAACTCGTTCCTGCCCAAGATCGGACCGTGGGCGCTGTACGGGTTGCTGTTCACGATCGTGCTGCTGTTCGCCCTTCAAGGCGAACAGGTCACCTCACGGCCGCTGGATGTCGTGCGGATCGCACTGCCGCTGCTGGTGTACTTCGCCGTCATGTGGTTCGCCGGCCTCCTCACCGGCAAGGCCCTCGGTCTGGGCTACGCCCGTTCGTCGACCCTCGCGTTCACCGCGGCCGGCAACAACTTCGAACTCGCCATCGCCGTCGCGATCGGCACGTTCGGCGCCACGTCCGGGCAGGCCCTCGCCGGTGTCGTCGGTCCGCTGATCGAGGTGCCCGTGCTCGTGGGCCTGGTCTACGTCTCCCTGTGGGCGGCGCGAGCATGGTTCCACACCGACCCTTACGCAACACCCGAACCCGCCCTGGAGAGGACTCGATGATGAGCGCCACCATCACCACAGCAGATGACACCTGCGCCGCGGCCCCCACGCACGCGATCGGGGATGAGGCGGCCACGGCGATCGCGACCACGTTGAAGGCGCTGTCGGACCCGCTGCGGCTACGGATGCTGTCTGCGATCGCCACCGACGTACGAGGGGAATCGTGCGTGTGCGACCTCGCCGAGCTGGCCGACGTGTCACAGCCGACCGTGTCGCATCACCTCAAGGTGCTCCGCGACACCGGCGTGCTCACTTCTGAGCGCCGCGGCACCTGGGTTTGGTACCGGATCGCGCCCGCTCTGCGCCCAGCCGTGACGACGCTGCTGGACTCGTTCGCTCCCGCCGCGATCGCCCCCGCTCGTGCCGAGCATGCCGGCCTCGAGAACGTCGACGATGCTCTCACCCACCTCGGTGATGCTCTCGCTCAGGACTACCCGCAGCTCGATCGCAGTCTCGTGGCGACGATCGTCCGGGAGTCGTACACGTCCCTCGCCAAGAGCGCCCGGGTGAGGAACCACCTGCTGGCCCTCACCGAGCGGTTCGCCCGTCAACGACTCACCGACGTCACCCGCGACCGCACAGAAGGGCAGCCGCAGGTCTTGTTCGTCTGCGTCGCGAACGCCGGCAGGTCGCAACTCGCAGCCGCGCTGGTGAATCAACGCTCCGGCGGCGCCGTCATCGCACGCTCGGCCGGATCAACCCCGGCCGCCGAGATCCACCCGCACGTGCAGCCCCTCATCGACGAGCTGACCGCGGACAGCGACGAGCCGCGGTTCCCCAAGCCGCTGACCGATGACGCGGTGCGCGCGGCGGATGTCGTCATCACGATGGGATGCGGCGACGTGTGCCCGATCATCCCCGGCGTCCGCTACGAGGACTGGACCGTCGGCGACCCTGCCCTCGCCTCCGCAGAAGGCGTAGCCGCCATCCGCGACGACATCGCCCGACGCGTCGACGCCCTCCTCGCCACACTCACCCCCACCCGATAACCGGAGCCACCATGACCGACACCACGCCCTCCGTCCTCTTCGTCTGCGTCCACAACGCCGGCCGCTCACAAATGGCCGCCGGCTTTCTCCGCGACATTGCCGGCGACCGCATCGAGGTCCGCTCAGCCGGGTCGATGCCCGCGGACCAGATCAACCCCACGGCCGTCGAGGCAATGGCTGAGCTCGGCATCGATATCACCGCGGAACAGCCCAAGATCCTTACGACCGAGGCGGTGCAGGCATCCGACGTCGTCATCACCATGGGATGCGGGGATGCCTGCCCGTTCTTCCCGGGCAAGCGCTACGAGGACTGGAAGCTCGACGACCCCGCCGGGCAAGGTATCGACGCGGTGCGTCCCATCCGCGACGACATCCGCGCGCGCATCGAACAGCTCGTCAGCGAACTCGTCTGACGCGGTAAAGGCGCCGAAGCAGCCCGAACCTATGGGTTGCGCTCAGCCGACAAGAGTCACGCTACGCTCGCGCCGTGGAAGCTGACGATGTCCCCAACCGGATCCCGATCGATCGTGAGCAGTCACGCTCGTGGGTTGAGGTAGCGCAGTCTGCGCGGTTGATGCGCGATCTGCTATCCGAGACGCCACCGGCCATCGGGGGGTCACCATTCAGGGTCATCGATGAGCAGCTGCCGCAGTCATGCGAGAAGTGGTGTCGCTCTTACTTGTCGTCGGCGCTTGAGCACTTGGGCATGTGGGCAGATTTCGTCGCGCCGCTGTCCTTTCACCCTGACACGGTCGTGCATCACGAGGCGCGGCCGGCTCAGACGCTTGCACGTGCGGCGCTCGAGTCGGCGTCTCAAGCTGTGTGGGTGATGGCCTCGCGTGATCCACGCGAGGTGCTGCGTCGTCACCTGTTGCTCGTTCTCGCCGATTGGGCGGAGCAGCGGAAAGCGGAGGTGCACCCGGAGCGCAAAGATGCTCTAAAGCAACAGCGGCTAGATCTTCTCGAGATTCTCGAGAGCTACGGCGTCAAGGTTGATGACCCGTCCTACCTGACGCTCGTCACGGCAGCGGCAAACGAGGTGCGGAACCATGTTTCCGATGGTGACCTTGGCAACCCGGCGCAAGTCGAGCGCTTATGGCGCGCGTCTGCTGGCTCGGCTCACGGAAAGATGTGGCCCTCGCTCGAACTGCGAGTCTCAGTCGAGGTCGACGGACGACCGTACTCGTTCCCAGATGCTGACGCTATGTCCGCGATTCTGGTACTCGCAGACAAGGTCACGCAGTACGGCGTGTTCCGCTTCATCGACTATGCGGGCCATGAACCGGGCCTCGCAGAACGTCTTCGGGCTACCGCGATGCGATGGTACGCGCGCATCCCGAAGGTTCCGGGTGCGCCCGACCGGTTGGACGATCTGGCGGACTATCCACCCGCCGCCACGAACTTCGAGACGCGTGATCACCGTCGGTAAGCATCCTGCGTGAGGCCCCGCCGATAACGATGGTTTCCGGCAGGCTCGTCGACGTCGACGAGCAGACGCGCGTGTGGCTTCGTTCGCTTGGTGGCGGGGTTTTTGCAGCGCTCCGTGGCGGTCTTGTTGCCGCGATCACGCAGGACTGGCTGCAGGTAGGTGTCGCGGTCTGAACCGAGAGGGGTGCGCCCGGTCGGGGCCGTTTGGATCGCTGCCGCTACGTCAGAGTCCGAAGGCTCCGCCGCTGACGAGGATCACGATGCCGAGGCCGATGAGAACGATGGGGAAGAGGATGTGCTCCCAGCGTTCGAGCACTTCTGCGATCGGGGGGCGGGTGGCGACGAACTTTGCCAGGGCCACCAGGACCGCGACGAGCGCGAGGAAGACGATGCAGTAGGCGACTACTGCGAGAGGTTCCACGCTGAGGAAGACAGGGGTGTAGACGCCGATGTTGTCGCCGCCGTTGGCAAGGGTGACGCCTGCGACTGTCCACACGCCGACCTTCTTGCCGGCAACCTTGGCCTCGTCGTCATCGTCGTCATCGTCTCCGCGCCAGGCCTGCCATGCGGCCCAGAGGCCGAGGCCCAGAGGGATGAGACCGAAGTACGGGATGGCTGCCGAGGGCAGGAATGCTCCGGCACCGATGGTCACCAGGACCGCGGCACCGAGGATGCCGGCGAATCCGAGGTACTGGCCGGCCAGAATGCGGGCGGTAGTGCCGCGCTGGCCTGCCCCTCGCGCGAAGAAGAGGGAGAGCACGATGATGTCGTCGATGTTGGTCGCTGCGAACAGGCCCATCGCCTGCAAGACCGAGGTGAGGATCATGCGCCCTCCCCAGCTGCGTCGCATCCGGGAAGCGAGCAGGCGGGATCGATGCACGGGGCGTCTTCGTCCACTGCCAGGGTGGCATCGACCAGTGCCGTCAGCGCCTGCGCCAGGTGCGAATCGGCGATCTCATATCGTGTCCGACGACCCTCGGGCTCGGAGACGACGATCCCGCAATCGCGCAGGCATGCCAGGTGGTTGGACACGTTCGGGCGTGTCAGGTCCAGATCTCGGGCCAGTTCCGCCGGGTAAGCGGGATGGTCGAGCAGGGTCAAGATGATCCGGGATCGAGTGGGGTCGGCCAGTGCACGACCCAGGCGGTTCATCACGTCGAGACGCGAAGCAATAGTCAGCATGGACTGAACTATACAGCGCGCACTGAACACTCGGTCACAGGCGTCAGCCTAGATCGCATGCCCGTAAGGGGAACCTTCACCGTACGTCGAGAGAGCTTCCTCCTCGATGACTCCTTACGAGGGATCGCCATTGTGGACATTGTCGCTTTTTGGCGGTGTTTTGTGATCGCTTAGTGACGGGTGTGGCTGGCCGGCGACTGACGGAAAGCAGAGGTAGTCGGCTCTGTGTGTTAGTTGGTCAGAGTAGGGAGCCGAGGTCGGAGCCGAGGGAGGGGTAGGTGGCGGTGGTGGATTTGAGTTGCCGGGTGGTGAGACCCAGTTTGATGGCGATGCCGAAGGTGTTGATCAGTTCGGAGTAGCCGGGGCCGAGCAGGTGCGCGCCAAGGATCTGATCGGTGTCGGTATCGATGATGATCTTCGCGGCGGCGGTGGTTTCGGCGACCCGGTAGGTGGAGTACCAGTTGCTGGTGTCAGTGAAGCGAACGGCGGTGTTGTGGCTTGTGGCGGCTTCTTCTTCGAGGAGGCCGACCCGGTTCAGCTCCGGGATGGTGAACACGGTCGTGGGGACCCCGGTGTAGTCGGGTGCTGTGGTGGTTCCTTTGAGCATGTTCGACGCGGCGACTTTCCCCTCAAACACGGCCACCGGAGTCAGGGGACGTCCCGCGGTGTCGGCGGCGTCTCCTGCGGCATAGACGGCGGGGTTGGTGGTGCTTTGCAGGTGCCCGGCGACGGTGACTCCACGTAGGCTGCCGGCAATACCGGCAGCGTCCAAATGGAGGCCATCGAGGGCGGGGACGCGACCTGCTCCATGAACGACGAGGTCCGCGTCAAGACGGGTGGTCGTGCCGTGGGTGTTGATGCTGATCTGGAACCCGGCGGGGGCGGCCTCGATGGCGGTGACGTTGGTGTTTCGGTAGACGTGGATGCCGGCTTGCTCGGTGCGGGAGGTCAGCAACTCCACCAGGTCGGGGTCGAACTCGCGCAGGGGTCGCGGGCCGTGGTCGATGATCGTGCACTGCGCGCCGGCGCGGGCGGCGATGTGCGCGAACTCGAACGAGATGAAGCCGCCGCCGATGAACACGATCCGCTGCGGTAGAGCATCGAGGTCGAGGAATTGGGTGCTGTCGATGAGGTGTGCCGCACCGGGGAACGTCAACGGCCTCGGGGTGGCCCCGGTGGCGATGAGGAAGCGGTCGGCGTGGTGGGTAGTGCCATCGATGGTGAGGGTGTTCGGGCCAGTGAACTCGGCGTGGCCGTGAAAAGTGGTGGCACCGTTGCCGGTGAGTTCGTCTTCCATGCCTTTCGGGACACCGTCGGTGAAGCCGCGCTTGCGCCGCATCAGGGCCGGCCAGTCGACACGGAGGCCGCCTTCTGTAATGCCGGTGTCGTTCATCAGCCGGGCGGCATCGACGATTTCGGCGCCGCGGCGGAGGATCTTTTTCGGGTCGCATCCCCGGAGCGCGCAGGTACCGCCGTAGGGCAACGCGTCGACAATCCCGACCCGCCAGCCCTGCGCCGCACACTTGTTCGCAGCGGACGTGCCCGCCATGCCTGCACCGATGACCAGCAGATCGAACGCGTCACTCACCGGATACCCGCTTCGACGGTCCTGATGGCGTCCCGGATCTGCTCTGTCGTGGGCGACCCGGCAAGACCTGCCGGTGTCAAATACACCCGGCACGACAGGCCGGGCGGAGCTTCTGGCGCGGGAAACAGCGGCACACCGTCGGCCAGGAGAGTCGGGGACCCGCGGAAGTCGAGAGCTTCCGCTTCCTCCTGCGTCTCGATGAGCTGCCGGCTCACCGTGACGTCGGATCGTTCCGCGGCGATCACCGTGAGGCGATCCGCGGCCGTCTCCCAGTTCGGGCACCCATCGAAGTACTGCAACGTGATCTGCATGCATCGACCGTAAACGTTGCAGCCCGGTACAAGGTCAAGTGGTGAAATGGGGGTATGCGCATTGGAGACCTCGCCGCCACCACGGGAGTCAGCACCCAGACCCTTCGTTTCTACGAACGCGAAGGGCTACTTTCTGCACCGAGTCGACAAAGCAATGGATACCGGGTCTATGACGATGAGGTCGCTTCCCGCGTCGGATTCATTCGCGCCGCTCAATCTGCCGGATTGACGCTGGCCGACATCGCCGGAGTCCTCACTCTCCGGGAAGACGGGCAGGCGCCCTGCTCGCACGTGCACTCGCTGCTCGATGGCAAACTCAATGAAGTCAGGGTCCGTCAACAAGAACTCGCCCGTCTCGAAACAGAACTCGTCGACATGCTCACCACCAGTTCGGCCGTCGACCCAGCGACGTGCTCGGAGCGCAGCATCTGCAACGTCATCCCGCGGCCGCTACCGTAAACCCGTCGTTGTACGCACCAGCAGGGCATCTCGAAAAGCTACAGCTTTGCGAGACGCCCCGCCCCGCGGTCGTTTGGCGCCCAGCAGGTCCGGGATCTCGGGGCATCTATTGCCTCAGAAAGACGTCTTGCCGTGTTTTGTCTCAGGAGGGGACGCGGGAGGTGTTTCCGAGTCAGAATGAGACCGTGAGACTTCTGGGATACACGCGTGTGAGTACGTCGAGTCAGGACGCGCAGTTGCAGCTCGACGCGCTCGTCGCCGCCGGGGTGCAGAAGCGCGACGTCTTCGCGGACGTCACCTCGGGGAGCAAGACCGCGATCGAGCGGACCGGGATGAAGAAGCTCCTCGAGTACGCCGAGGACGGCGACACCGTCGTCGTCTGGCGAGTCGACCGGCTCGGCCGCTCCCTGATCGACGTGCTGAACACGGTGAACCTGCTGCGCGAGCGCGGGGTGCAGGTCCGGTCGATCTCGGACGGCATCGATCCATCGACGTCGACGGGCCGGCTGATGCTGAACATGCTCGCCACGCTCGCGGAGTACGAGCGGGAACTCATCGTGGAACGGGTCAACGCTGGCATCGCGGCCGCCCGGGCGAACGGGACCCGGTTCGGTCGGCCTCTTTCGGATCCGGTCGTGATCGCGGACAAGCTCGCGATCGCCGCAGATGCGCGAGCGCGCGGGCGTACCGCTGAGGACGCTGCTCGTCTCGTCGGGTGGAGTCGCGCGACGCTCTACCGCCACCAGCATGCCCACACGGCCCGCGAGAGTGCAGCGACGTAGCGACCGATGGACGGCCTCGAGCGGTGGCGGATCCTTCGACTTCACGTCGAAGATCAGGTCCCACTCGCGGCCCTCGCCCGCGACAGTGGCATCGGCACACGGACGCTGCAGCGCTGGCATCAGCTCTACAAGCGAGACGGGCTCGCCGGGCTCGACGACACTACGAGGACAGACAAGGGCGGCCGGCGCACTGACCCGGCGACCGTCGCCGCCATCGAGCGGCTCGCTCTGACTCGGCCTCGCCCGTCGATCGCGACGCTGCATCGCCTAACCGCCGAGGAGTGCCTGTGCGACGGCAGGCCGGCGCCCAGCTACGCCACCGTCCGGCAGATCGTGCGGGCGATCGACCCAGCGCTCGTCACCCTCGCGTTGGAGGGCCCCGCTTCCTACCGCGACCGGCACGAGTTGGTGTTCCGCCGCCGCGCGGAACGGCCCAACCAGATCTGGCAGGCCGACCACACCGAACTCGACGTCCTCATCGTCGGCGCGAATGGGAAGCCCGATCGCCCCTGGCTGACGACCGTGATGGATGATCACTCCCGCGCGATTTGCGGCTACATGGTCTTCACTGGAGCGCCTTCGTCGCTGAACACCGCCCTCGCGCTGCGGCAGGCGATCTGGCGGAAGACCGACCCGGCGTGGGCGATGTGCGGAATCCCCGACGTGCTGCACGTCGATCACGGGTCCGACTTCACCAGCCACCACCTCGAACGCACCGCCGTCGAGCTGCACCTCCGGCTCATCTTCTCGACCGTCGGCCGACCCCAAGGGCGCGGCAAGATCGAGCGGTTCTTCGGCACCATCAACACCGAGGTCCTCCCAACCCTCCCCGGCCACCTCGGCCCCGGGAACCGCACCCCGCAGCCCGTGCTCGATCTCCCGAGCGTGGACAGGGCGATCGGTGCCTTCATCACCACCTACAACCAGCGCACCCATCAGGAACTCGGCATCTCCCCGCGCGACGCGTGGGTCGCGGACGGCTGGATGCCCCGCATGCCCGACACACTCGACCAACTCGACGGCCTGCTGCTGACCGTGCCCACGCATCGCACCGTTCAGCGAGACGGGATCCACTTTCAGGGCCAGCGCTACCTCGCGCCCACCCTCGCCCCGTTCGTCGGACACACCGTCACCATCCGCTACGACCCCCGCGACGTCTCCGAGATCCGCGTATACGACCACGACACCTTCATCTGTGTCGCCGTCGACGAAGCCCACCCCAACATCCGCCTCAGCCTCCGCGACATCGAAGCCGCCCGTCGCGCCCGCCGCCACGAACTCCGCCGTACCCTCAACGACCGCATCCCCACCTCCGCCCACCGCGAAGAATCCCACCTCGCGGACCTCACCCCGCGCAAGAAACGACTCCGCACCTACGAGGAGGAGTGATGACTCAGAGCTTCATCGTCACTAAGGAACACCGCCGCTTCACCGAGTTCGCGAACGCGGTGAAGAAGGAGCGCACCATCGGCATCTGCCACGGTGATGCCGGAGTCGGAAAGACCAACTCCGCCCGCCGCTACGCCAACTGGGACACCCTCGAGCCGTACATCACCGCGTGGGGCCCGCGCGGCGAGGACGACGCGAAACACAACGCGCTCGCGCATCGCTCGCGCACGGTCTTCTACACACCCGAGGTGCTGCCGCGACCCAAAGACCTCATGCGCGACATCAGCAAGTGGCAGGTCAAGGTCGGCATCTGCATCGACGAGCACCTGCGCACAATTGGGAAGGTTGTCGGCGTGCACAACGGTGACACCACTCGGCGGGTCGAGATGCTTATCGTCGACGAAGCCGAGCGGCTCACGCCCACCGCGCTCGAGCTGCTCCGCGACGAACACGACCGCACCCACCTCGCGATGATCCTGATTGGCATGCCCGGTATCGACCAGCGCTTCCGCCACTACCCCCAGCTCTACAGCCGCCTCGGCTTCTCCCACCGCTACCGCGCCCTCGGCCGCGACGAACTCCTCTTCGTCCTCGATCGACACTGGAAACACCTCGGACGCACCCTCAACCCCGACGACTTCACCGACGCCCAAGCCATCGTCGCCATCGAACGCATCACCCGAGGCAACTTCCGCCTCCTCGAACGACTCTTCCCTCAAATCAGCCGCGTGCTCAAGATCAACGAGCTCGAAACGATCACCGACGACGTTGTGGAGGCTGCCGCCAGCGTCCTCATCCTTGGGAGCTAACCAGCGACACCGAGCGTCCGCAGAACGCCGCCACCGAGCAAGCAACTCCACAACTACTCCTTACGAGGGATCGCCATGTACGCAAGACCCGTACGGTGACATGGGCGGTGAGGGGAGGGCAACTGCAACAATGGGGACATGCATGTCGGCTACGCGCGCGTCTCGACTCTCGAGCAAGACCTCTCCGCCCAACGGGAAGCACTCGAGCGCCTCGGAGTCGAGAACAAGAACATCTACTTCGACCACGGCCTAACGGGAACGACCCGCGCCCGGCCCGGGCTGCGTGAGGCACTGGCCGCGACCCGGGATGGGGACACCCTGGTGGTGACCAAGCTCGACCGGCTGGCCCGCTCGCTCCCGGACGCGAGGGACATCGCCGACGAGCTCACCATCAAGGGAGTGGCGCTCAGTCTCGGAGGCAGCATCTACGACCCCAACGACGCCGTCGGCCGGTTGCTGTTCAACGTGCTCGGCATGGTGGCCGAGTTCGAGGCGGACCTCATCCGCCTGCGCACCCGCGAGGGCATGGCCATCGCCAGATCCAAGGGCAAGCTCAAGGGCAAGAAGCCCAAGCTCTCGCCCTCTCAGCGCAAGCATCTGTTGACGTTGCACGCGGCTGGCGAGCACACCCAGGCCGAGCTCGCCGAGCTGTTCAACGTCTCCCGCACCACCATCTACCGCGAGCTGCGCCGCACCACGGCGGACACCTGACCGCGCCTGCACCGCCACTGAGCGATCACAGAAGCCCGCCACCAAGCCATCACATCCACAGACGCGCGACACGCCGAGGATCGATCCGCCGAAACCCCCTGCCGAAACCGAATCGCGCCGGAACCTCGGCAGTGCCGTTTTCGGCATGGCACATTAAGTCGGCTACGCCCGAGTCTCGAAGCGGGAGCAGAACCCAGACGCTCAGGCCGCCGAACTCCGCGCCGCCGGCTGCGAGCCTGTCTTTGTCGACGACGGCGAATCGAGCCGCGTCACCGATCGCCCGCAGTGGCAGCCCTCGCCGCCACAGTTTCGGGTTCTGCAGCCGCGCCGACATCGAACCGTCGCGTTAAATCCCGTCGAGCGTCGGCGGCAGGGCGAACACGAGCTCGTCGATCTCCTCGCCGCGGGCGGGGGCGTAGGCGCGCTGCCGGCGGATCTCACTGAAGCCGTTCTTGGTGAGCACGGCGATGGATGCCGCGTTGTCGGCGGCGACCCGGGCATAGAGCGGGCGCTCCGCCTCGCGGGCGACGAGCAAACGCAGCGCGGCGGAGGCGACACCGCGGCCCTGCGCGTTTCGGGTGATCCAGAAGGTGACCTCGCGGTCTCCGTCCACGGTGAACGCCGCCGCGGTGCCGGCGAAGCCGCCGTCATCGGTCACGACGAACATTGAGACGCGGTCGTCGGCGCGGTGGCGTTCGAGCCAGGCGTCGAACGCGTCGCGGTCCGAGGGATCGTCGGCGGTGAACGCGGCCTGGGCGACCGCATCCGGGTCGCGCATCATCTCGAAGACGGCATCCGCGTCGTCATCGTCGAAGGGGCGGAGATCCACGTGAGTCACACCGGCACGCTACGCGGATGAAATCCGTCTCATTTACGGGTATCGGTGCGCGGCGAAGATCAGTACAGTTATCCCGTCACGCATCGCGTGACGTATCCGGGGGGATCCGTCGACGCCCGGGCGCTGCATTTCTGGCACGCAGCCCGGGCGTCGAATGGGGGAGTGCCCCGACGCTCAGCCGGCAGGAAGCAGCTGCGTACGCAGCTCGTCGATGTCGGATGCCACGGCGATCGCGCCGTTCGCCTCCTCGGGAGTGCTGAAGCCCCACGACACGAAGATGACCGGCACGTCGTTCGCGGCGCCGCCCTCGACGTCGTGGTGGCGATCTCCGATGAGAACGGGTCGCGACACGTCGACGCCATCGGTGGTCAGACGCCGGAGAGCTTCGGCCACGATGTCCGACTTCGAGCTCAGCGTCTTCTCGTCGCTCGTTGCCCCGACGATCTCGCGCAGCCGCGGTGCGAGGCCGAAGTGCTCCATCAGCGCGCGCACCTGGATCTCGGGCTTCGAGCTCGCCGTCGACTGCGGCACGCCCGCCTCATGCAGCTCGACCATGAGGTCGGCGACGCCGGGGTAGAGGCGTGCACCGGTCGTGTAGCCGTCTGCCTTGCCGAGCACGCGGTAGAACGACACCGCCTCGGTCGCCTTCTCGGGCGTCATCCCGAGGTTCGTCTGGAACGACTCGTGCATCGGCGGACCGATCCAGTGGATGAGCTCCTCGCGCGTCGGCGCGGGGTGGCCGAAGTGCTCGAGCGTGATCGTGAGGCGGCGGAGGATGCCCTCGGAAGCGTCGACGACCGTGCCGTCGATGTCCCACAGGACGCAGGAGAACGGCGATCGGGTCATAGGTCCCACCCTACGTGCGCGATGACGCGGAGTACGGCGTGAGGGTGCCGTCCACCATCTCCCGCACGCGGTCGCAGTGGGCCTGCCCGAGCCGGAGGGACCGACGATCGCCACGAACTCGCCGGGGGCGACCGTCAGCGAGACGTTGTCGAGAGCGCGGATGCGGGTGTCGCCGTCTCCACGCTCGAGGGTGACGTCGCGGATGTCGAGGGCGGCGGTGCGTGTGTCAGCGGCGGTGCGTGTGCGGGTGGTGGTGGTCATCGCTGTCCTGCGAGGGCGGTGAGGGGGTCGACGCGGGAGATGCGCAGCACCGCCGCGGCGCCGATGAGGCCGAGGGCGATCGTCAGAACGCTGGCAATCGCGATCGGCCCGGCCTCGAGGTCGAAGGGCATCGCGTCGGGCATGAGGGAGCCGAGTCCGACGCCGGCGCCGATACCGATCGCCGTGAACCCGACGAGGAGGATCGCGGCCTGGGCCATGCTGTCGCGCAACAGATAGGCGCGGGAGGCGCCGACGGCGCGGAGGATGGCGATCTCGCCGGTGCGCTGCGTGAGCGTCTCGGCTTCGTAGCCCGGGGAGGCGTTGAGCGACTCGGTGCGCGACATCGACATCGTGCCGACCGCTTCGTCGATAGCCGCGAGGTCGGTCTCGGCGGGCGCCTCGAGCGCGACCACGCTGGAGTACTCGTAGTCGAGAGCCGCGATCTGTTCGGCTGTCGGGGCTCCGGGCTGCGCGGTGTTGGACGCGATCAGACGCCAGGTGTCGATCGGGAGGTAGGCGACATCGACGTGGCCGAAGGTCGCTTGACCCTCGGTGAAGCCGACGACGGTGAGCTCGAGTCCGATGCAGTCGAGCGTAACGACGGTGCCGAGCTCGACGCCGTCGCCTTCCAAAGACTCGGAGACGACGATGCCGGCGAGATCGTCGCCCACCGATGCGCCGCTCGACACGGTCGGGTCGAGGAAGCCCCCGGCATCTTGCCGACAGTTTGTCGCCAACTTTGGGCGAGGTCAAATGTCGCTGTGCACGGCGGCGACGCGGCGCTCTATCGTTGCGGTATGACGCTTCGATCGGATCGCGTTCTGAGGCTCGTCGAGCTGGCGCTGTGAGTGCGGGGACCGATGGGTCGTCTCCGTTCGACGCCTATCTGAGGTCGTTCCAGGAAGCGCCCGGGTACCTCAACTTCGCCAGCTACGGCCCGCCGTCGCTCGCCGTCATCGAGACCATCGGCGCCCTCGCCCATGACGCATCCCTCGGCCGAGCCTCCGCGCAGTTGCACGCGCAAGACCGTCGCGGCCTCGCGGCGGTCTCCCGTCTGACCGGATTCGATCCGGATGCCGTGACCCTGACGACCAGCACGTCGCTCGGGTTGCTGCAAGTGGCGTTCGGGTTGCCCCGCGGCGAGGTCCTCGTGAGCGAGGCGGAGTTCCCCGCGAACCTGTACGCATGGTGGCGGTCAGAGGATGCCGGGCTCACCCGGGTGCGCTCGCTGCCGATCATCGCGGGCGGGCCGCTCGCGCCCGTCACCCCGGAACGGGTTGCGGCCGCTGTGCGACCCGACACCGTCGCCGTGGCAGTCAGCGCCGTCGACTTCCGAACCGGCACGCGGGCCGATCTCGCGGGGCTGCGCGAGGCTGTCGGAGATCGACTTCTCATCGTCGACGGCATCCAGGGTTTCGGCGTCCTCGACATCGACTGGACTGTCGCCGATGCACTCGTCGTCGGCGGGCAGAAGTGGTTGCGTGCCGGGTGGGGTGCCGGCTTCACGGCGCTCTCTCCTCGCGCGCTCGAACGACTCCTCCCTCGGCTGGGTGGGTGGACGGGCGTCGAGGACCCGAGCCGTTACGACGGACGCCGGCATCCGCCGTTGCCGGGAGCGCAACGACTGTCGGTGACGAACGCGTCGCCCTTCGCGTCCGGCGCGCTCGCTACGGCTCTCGAGGTGATCGAGACCGTCGGCGTTGCGGCGATACACGATCGAATCGCTGCAACGGCCGAGCGGTTGATCGCGGGACTCGCCGAGGCGGGTGTGAGCGTCCTTTCGCCAACGCGTCACGATGACCGCGCGGGTATCGTCGTCGCGCGCACCCCGTCGGGGAACGCTTCGTCGGCGACAGATCGACTCGCGGATGCCGGCATCACTGTGACGGGGCACGGACCGGATCGTGTCCGCTTCAGCGTTCACGCCACCACCACCACTGACGCGATCGACGCGGCCGTCGAGGTGATGGCGAACATCCCGTGACAGCTCCGAGGAGCTGCTGTACTCGCTCACGCCGGGGAGGACTCCGAGCGCACTCCGCCGTGCACGCCCCCATCGAGAACCCCGATGATGCCCGCGATCACGCCGTCGGCATCGACCCCGTGCTCCACGAGCTGCATGCCGGCGCTGATGACGCCCTGCACGAGCGCCGTACGGGTTGCGGCATCCGGGATTCCCAGCTCCTCGAGGAGGTGACGCAACGGCGCCGTGAGCGCGTCGTGCATCGCCATGATCGCCTCGACGTTCTTCGGCGAGATGTCGGTCTGCTGGAGTCCCGTGGCGAGCGTGTGCTTGCCGTCGGCCGTCATCCGGATCGTCGCGATGACGTAGGCGTGCAGGCGAGCGCGGCCGGGGGCTGCGGCATCCATCGCGGCCTCGAGCTCCGCACTCCACTCCTCGAACGCCTGCATCGCGATCGCGGCGAGCAGGTCGTCCTTCGACGGGAAGTACTCGTAGAAGCTCGACCGGGACAGGCCCGCCCTTTCGCACACCGAACGCGGGGTGATGGCGGCGACGCCGGCCTCGGCGATGATCGCCTTCGCCGAGGCGAGGAGGGTTCCGTGTTGAGCGACGCGGTGTTCTGCGACGGTCGCAGCGGTGATCTTCGGCACCGCCCCATTATGGGTCTCGCTCATGAGGCCCGCCGGGGTGGCTATGCGGGTGGCGGGAATGTCTCGCGGCTCCCGCGCGCTGACATCCTCATGACGACATCCAGCACGTCCTCAGCCCACGCTTCCGGCACCTTCCGCATCGGCGGCGACCTCGAGGTCAACCGCCTCGGCTACGGCACGATGCAGCTCACCGGCCCCGGCGTCTGGGGTCCGCCGAAGGATCACGACGAGGCGATCCGCGTGCTCAAGCGCGCCGTCGAGCTCGGCGTGAATTTCTTCGACACCGCCGACTCGTACGGCCCCTACGTCGCCGAGGAGCTCCTCAAGGAGGCGCTGCACCCCTACGGCGACGACGTCGTGATCGCGACGAAGGCCGGACTCACGCGTACCGGACCCAACGAGTGGCCCCCGCTCGGGCGCCCCGAGTACCTGCGCCAGGAGGCCGAGATGAGCCTCCGCCGCCTCGGTCTCGACCGCATCGACCTCTTCCAGCTGCACCGCATCGACCCGCAGGTTCCCCTCGAGGACCAGGTCGGCGAGCTGAAGAAGCTCCAGGACGAGGGCAAGATCCGCCACATCGGACTCTCCGAGGTCACCGTCGATCAGGTGAAGGCCGCGCAGCAGATCGCGACGATCGTCTCGGTGCAGAACCTCTACAACCTGCAGAAGCGGGATGCCGAGGAACTCCTCGACTGGTCGACGGAGCAGGGCATCGGCTTCATCCCGTGGTTCCCGCTCGCCACTGGCGGCCTGACCGGGGCGGACTCGCCCCTCAGCGAGCTCGCCGAGCGCAAACAGGCATCTCCCGCCCAGATCGCGCTCGCGTGGCTGCTCAAGCGCTCGCCGGTCGTTCTGCCGATCCCGGGCACCTCGAGCGTCGCGCACCTCGAGGACAACCTCCGCGGCGCCGAGATCGAGCTGACCGACGACGAGTTCGAGGAGCTGTCGAAGCTCGGCTCCTGACGGCTCGCGGTTGCGGGCGCGTCGCGTCAGAACAGGCGCGGCGCGCCCGACTCGATGCCCTTCATGGCGTCGTAGTCGAGCGTGACGCAGCGGATGCCGCGGTCGGTGGCGAGCACCTTCGCCTGCGGCTTGATCTCCTGCGCGGCGAACACACCCGACACGGGCGCGAGGTGCGGGTCTCGGCCGAGCAGCTCGAGATAGCGCGTGAGCTGCTCGACACCGTCGATGTCGCCGCGGCGCTTGACCTCGACGGCGATCGTTCCGCCCGCGGGATCGCGCAGCAGCAGGTCGACCGGTCCGATCGCGGTCGGGAACTCGCGGCGGACCAGGGTGAGATCCTCGCCGATGACCTCGACCTGCTCGGCGAGCAGCCGCTGCAGGTCGGCTTCGACGCCGTCCTTGATCAGACCGGGGTCGACGCCGAGCTCGTGGGACGAGTCGTGGATCATCTCGTAGATGCGCACGACGAGGGTGTCGCCCGACTTCGCGTGGGTCACCCGCCACTGCTCGACGACCTGCTCCTCGACATCCGGGTCGTCCTCGGGCGTCTCGACCGTGAGCGTGCACGGCGGGCTCATCCAGTTCAGCGGCTTGTACGACCCGCCGTCGGAGTGCACGAGCAAACTTCCGTCGCCCTTATGCACCAGCAGACGGGTGGCGAGCGGAAGGTGAGCATTGAGGCGCCCCGTGTACTGGACGGAGCAGCGGGCGATGACCAGACGCACCCGTCGAGCCTAAGCGCTATCGCTGGCGGCGGCGGCGGCGGCGGCGGCGGCGGCGTCGGCATCGGCGACGGAGAGCTCGTAGATGATCTCGAGACCATCCTCGTCATCCCACTGCTCGCCGCGCTCGACGAACCCGTAACCGTCGATGAGCGCTCGTGACGCGACATTGTCAGGGCTGATCGTCGCGCGCACCGTGCGCACATCGGGGTGGCTGCGTGCCACGTCGAGCAGGGTCTCGAGAGCCTGTCGTGCATAACCGCGGCGCCGCAGCGCGGGGTCGACGCGATACCCGACTTCGACCATGCCGCTGGCATCCGGCGGGCCGTGGAAGCCGGCGACCCCGACCACTTGATCGAGCCGCGCGTCGACGATGAGCCGGGTGATCCAGGGGGCGTCGCCGGGTGCGTCCCTGACCTGGACGCTGCGATGCCGCCACAGCCAGTCGCACTCCGGGCCGGTGAGGAACGGGGTCGCGTAGGTCGGGTCGAGTTGCGCAGTGAGACCCGATCCGAGGGCGTGGAGCGCCGACTCGGGGACCATGTCGAGGCGAGTGGCGGAGACGTCCGGGCGCGGGTGATGCCACGGCTGCGAGGAGATCGTCATTGCGGATGATCATGGCAGAGCGACGGTGGTCGCGCGCGCCCAGCCCAACCCAGCCCGCCCGGCCGCCTGGCCTCGACCGAGGTCCCAGTTCGGCCGGGAATGGCGGCGGGATACCCGGCCGAAGTGGGACCTCGCGGCGCGGGGTCGGCCTCAGTGGCGGCCGGCGCCGACCTTGGCTCCGGGCAGCGGCTTCGCTGCCGACGAGGCGAGACCGGATGCCGCGACGAGCACCACCAGGATGAACAGCGTCGGCAGCAGGCCGATGTGGTCGCTGATGAATCCGAGGATTGGCGGTCCGCACAGGAACGCGACGTAACCGATCGTCGCGGCGGCGCTCACGCGGGCGGCCGCGTGGGCGGGGTCGTCGGCGGCGGCCGACATCCCGAGCGGGAAGCCGAGCGACGCCCCGATGCCCCACAGCGCGGCTCCCACGAAGACGAGCGGCAGGTTCGGGGCGAGGATGAACAGCAGGATGCCGGCGGTCGCGGCGACGGCGAGCACGCGCAGCGTCGCGACCCGGCCGAAGCGGTCGACGAGGGGACCGCCGAAGACGCGCACGACGGTCATCGAAACGCTGAAGACGGTGAGCGCCGCGGCGCCGATGGCGGCGGTTCCGCCCTCGTGCTCGACCACGCCGAGCGCGAGCCAGTCGTTCGCACCGCCCTCGGCGAAGGCCATGCCGAGCATGATGATGCCGAGCGTATAGGTCCGCGGCTCGCGCCAGGCCGACAGCGAGACCGCGAGGCGCTGACGCCACCCGGGCGCGGGGCCGTCGGCGGGGCCCGCCTCCGCCGACGCGGAATCGGCGGCGACGGCGTCGGTCACCGCCCGGCGGGGGACGTTCGCGATCGCGACGATCGCGAGCACGACGATGAGCGAGGCGATGGTGACGGCGTGGATGGCGACGCCGATGCGAAGGCTGGCGGCGATCGCGCCGAGCCCTGCGCCGATCACGGTCCCGAAGCTGAAGAAGGCGTGGAACAGCGGCAGGATCGTCTTGCCCGACTGCGTCTCGATGGCGGCTCCGTCGACGTTCATCATGACGTCGAGACATCCGTTGCCGAACCCGAAGAGCGCGAGCCCGACGATGAGCATCGCGTAGGAGTGGAAGAAGCCGCTGCCGAGCCCGAGGATCGCGAGGCCGATCGACAGGGTGATCAGTACCCCGAACATGCCGGTGCGGGTGCCGAGTCGGGCGATGATGACCGAGCTGGCAGAAAGCCCGAGGATCGAGGCGATGCCCATCGCGAGCAGCGCCAGACCGATCTCACGGTTCTCGATGCCCAGGTCTTCCTTGATCGTGGGTACGCGCGCGGCCCAGGTGGCGATACTCAGGCCGCTCGCGGCGAAGATCGCGAAGACGGCGTTGCGCCAGCGCAGGTAGACGGAACGGGAGAGCACATCGGTCACTGGGTCAGCGTACCGAATCGATTCGACGTTGCACTACGGCCAGGTACGATCGGGGCGTGAACGCACGTCGGCCCACCATCTCGGACGTCGCGCATGCGGCCGGGGTCTCGCCGTCGACGGCATCCGTCGTCTTCAGCGGCAAGACCCCCGTGAGCGAAGCGACCCGCGCGAAGGTCCTCACGGCTGCCGCCGAGCTCGGATACCTCGGACCCGACCCGCGCGCGGCGTCGCTCCGGCGCGGACGCAGCGGGAT
>NZ_JAPVLR010000006.1:0-157807 GCF_027157935.1 Microbacterium sp. H37-C3
GCGCTGGCGCGCTCCTGCGCCCCTGGCGGGGCGCTGCGTGGCCGGGTTGTCGGGAGCCGTAGCGGTGTCGAAATGGTCGGGCGTGGGTGGTCGGTTCGGGTGCTGGTCGGTGCGTTCCGAGGTGGTCGAGTTGGGTGTCGAGCGACGCGCTGTCGCGGTCGCGGTGGTCGGGTTGTGGAGGGGTCGGAACGGTGGGTGCTCCCCCGCTTCCAGATCGGGCTGAGGATGACGGGGGTGCCCTCAGGTGGGCGGGGATCCCCCGGCCCTGCCCCTCGGCTCTCAGGCGGGCGCACAGCGCCGCTGCGAGCAGACGCCGGCGCCCGGTGCCCCACCCCGCCGAGCAGCTCGAGCAGCTGCGGCGAGCGCAACCCGACACCCCCCCACCCCGGCGAGAGCGTGCGTCGCAACATACCCCCAGCCCTCCGACGCGCAGCGGCACCACATACCCCCACCCGGCCCACCATGCCCCGACAGGCCCGAACGCGCCGCAGAGAGCCGCTGAGAGCCGCTCAGAGCCGCTCAGACGCGGCGAGCGCTACCCGCCACCCCGCAACGCCCCGAGCAGCTCCACCAGACCCGCCACGCCCACCGGATCACCCGTGCACAGCGACCACACCCCCACCACCCCCACCGGCAGCCACCACCACGCCACCACCGCACGCCGCGCCGCCTTCCCCACCCGCTCCAACCGCCCAAACCACGCCACCACCGCATCCGTCATCTCATCCATGCGCACCATGTGCGCGGCGCGCCCCTCAACCCCTCTCCGACCCACCACCACCACCTCCTACCTCGAATAAGGGCGGCCGCCGCGCCTTCGCGGACACACCCGTCAGAAGGAATATCGACCGCACCCCCGAACGGCGATCGCCACCCCCTCGCCCCGGCCGAGACACCCACCCCCCGCAACCCCCGTGCAACCTCCGAAAAATGCTTGCAAATTTCAAGCACAATTCACCCCGCACACCACCCCCACCCGACACCCCCACACCGCCCTCCCGATCCTGAAAAATGCTTGCAAATTTCAAGCAAACTTCGCCGTTCTGGTCCCCCACCCCATCAACGTCCGATCCCCCACCTAGTTTGTAAACGTCAGGTACACACAACAGGAAACAACCAAAAGACACACCATGGGAATGGACATGCTGATCGCGATTGCGAAAGAGCCGAGGATGACCCCCGCTGCGAAGGCGTGGTGCGACTCCCTCGAGCTCGGTCATGAGGGGCTCGTGAAGATCGAGCAGGGCGTGCTGCTTGCTCGAGTGTCCCGGCTGGAGATCTCGGAGGCAGACCTCGAGCACCTGGAGCACCTGCTCGAGGTGGGAGCCGAGGAGACCGCCGCCGAGCCCGCGCTCCGCGCGCTGCTCGAGCTGGCAGTGACGACGCTGGCGGAAGGTCGGCGAGATGTGTCGAGCCTCTTCCTACACAACACCTGGTGGATGGTCAGCGGCGGCCCGTCGTCGGGTGACAGCCCGACCGACGCGTATGACTTGCTCTGTGCCGTAGACGCGATGGGCGTCACCGGCAGGGCGATGTCGCTGCGCGAAGTGAAGACGGCGCACGCCGCGATGGTGAGCGCCTGATGTCCTCGAAGGAGATCGTGAAGCTGCTCCGCGCGAACACCGGCGAGAGGGACATGCACAGCGTCTTCAGTGACTTCTGTTCGATGAGCGCTGCAGCACTCCGTAACCGCTTCGACCCTCACAGCCACCAGGAAAGAGAGGAGCAGTACGAACAGACCCGTGAACGATACTCAGAGGCCCAGTGGGGGCGGTTCGCCGAGACCCTCGCGCTGGTGGCTATCGAACTAGCCACGGAACCGCGCGACGTGCTGGGCGAGGTCTACATGCAGCTGGAGATCGCGAGCCGCGATCAGGGGCAGTTCTTCACGCCCTACAGCGTCTGCCAGCTGCTGGCGGCCATGCAGGTATCGGATGCCGCCGAGCAGCTGCAGAGGCTGCCCTTCCTGACCGTCTACGAGCCTGCGTGCGGAGCTGGGGCCATGGTGATCGCCGTCGCGCAGGAACTCGCATCCCAGGGCATCGATTGCGCCACACAGCTGTCGGAATCGGAGTGAGGTGACACCGAATGTCACCTCATGGAGATCATGCGGGGCTTTCGATTCGTTCTTTGCTGTGACACTTTCCGGGAGAATGACGCAGCTGACACTGTCGGCGGCGCGGGGATGGGTTTTGCAAAGCGTTATCGACGAGCCGTGACGCCCGCTGAGCCGAGGCTGGTGTCGACGACGCTCGAAAAGTAGGCCATAGCGACGGCTTGCATTCCAGCGGTCGTCGCAACGAGGTTATTTCTCGGAGGCTAGCAAAGCTCTGAAGAGGTCTTCGGGAGTCCGGTCACCGAGGACGATTCGAGGTCGCCGGTTGAGTTCGGATTCGACGCGGGCGAGGTCGCGGGCGGTGTGGACGGAGAGGTCGGTCGACTTCGGGAAGTACTGGCGGAGCAGTCCGTTCGCGTTCTCGTTGCTGCCGCGCTGCCAGGGGCTCGCGGCGTCGCAGAAGTAGATCCGGGCGCCGGTGTCGGCCGTGATGTCGAGGTGTCTGGCCATCTCGGTGCCCTGGTCCCAGGTCAGGGTTCGGCGTAACGGCGCCGGGAGCTGGCCGAACGTGCGCACCAGCGCGGCGTGCAGCTCGAGCGAGTTGTGCGCCGGCAGGTGAAGCAGCTTGACGTAGCGAGTCTGACGTTCCACCAGGGTGCCGATCGCAGATCGGTTGTGCGGGCCCACGATGAGGTCGCCCTCCCAGTGCCCTGCCTCGGACCGGTCGGTGGGCTCGAAGCCGCGACTGTGGACGGACAGCATCGGCTGCGCGAACCTCCGCCCGGCTCGGATCTGTCGCGTATGGCCGCGACGATGATCACGGCCGGTGCGCAATGGGGAGGCTGATGGCTTGCGGAAGATCCCGGTGCTGGGGCGGTAGATCGCCTGATAGATCGTCTCCGTCGCGACCCGCCGTGCAGGGTCCTCGGGGTGGGCGAGCCGAAGCGCCCGGCTAATCTGCTGCGGACTCCACCGCTCACGTAGCCTGCCCATCACGTACGCCTTCAACACCGGATCTGCGATCAGCTTTAGCGGATGCGCGCGGCGTCGACGGGAAGCAGCGATGGAGTGCGCATGGAACGGCCGGTAGTACCCCGACGGGTGCAGGTTGCGCCGCAGCTCTCGACTGATCGTGGACGGGGATCGCCCGAGCAGCTGCCCAATCGCCGTCGGCCCGTGGCCGCGGCCTGCGAGATCAGCGATCTGCACCCGCTCGTCCTCCGAGAGGAACCGGGGTGAAATGACACGGACGGTGAGCGGCTCGAGCGGTGGCACAAACTTGACCGTGCCATCTTTGCGACGCACCGTCGTGCCGTTCTTCCAGAGCTGGCCCGTCGAGCGGTGGATCTCCAGCTCTCGACACGCGCCGCGCAAGGTCCAGCCCTGCGCCATCATCTCCAAGAAGCGGCGACGCTTCTCCGTCATCGGCCGACGACCCGGCCCCTTCCGAACACGACGAGACGACATGCGAGAACACCTTTCTGATCGTTCTCGTTGCGACGATCACTGGAAACCACCCCGTCGTATTGGCCTACTTCTCACTCGTCGCCGACAGCTGGGATGTTGGCGATCCGGCCAGTCCCGATAGTGGCGTTGGCGTGATTGAGAAACGAGACCTCATCACCTTCTGTAGGTCCGCCCGTCAGTCGCATCTCTTCACGTTGCTGCCAGTTGTCACGGGCGTTGGGTGAGAGGGAGAGCCATGAAGCGGTATCCCCGGCAGGGTGTTGCCCGGGGAATCGAGACGTTCGATACTCTGGCGGCGATGCCGTCCGGCGCCACAACACTCGGAGGAGAGCAGGGCTCTCGCGAGACCTGGGGATTCAACCGTGAGACAAGAGCGGATCGATGATCTCGTCGTCTTGCTCCGAACAAGCCCCTTTAGGCGGTGCGCAGTGCGGTGACGATCACGACCGCGAGCGATACGAGGCCGATCCCGAGCGCCACCACGGCGAGAGCCGCGATCGGTGATGCGCCGGGCAGCATCCCGCGATCACCCTCACGTTCGAGCACGCCGTTCACGGCACGGTACCGGCGCCGTGCCGCTAGCCAGAGTGCGGCAGCCGCCACCAGCCCGGCGACGCCGCCGAACGCCCACGCGGGATGCCCGAATGCCACGGGGAACAGTCGCAGCGCGACGAGGGAACCGGCACCGAGGGCGAGTGCCGTACGCCGCCACGCCAGCTCGGTGCGTTCCGGCTGCAGCCCGGGGTCGAAAAGGGTCATCGCAGCAGGATCGCCAGCAGGAGCAGCAGTCCGGCGAGCGAGACCGCGATGCCGAGGACGGCGCCGAGCGGCGACGAGGGAAGCGGTCGCGCAAGACGCATCGCACGCTCCGCGCTCCCCCAACCGAACCAGGCGAGCACCGGCGTCACGATGCCGGCGACGACGAGCACCAGCGAAGCTGCGAGGCGCAGCCCTGGATGCAAGTCCAGACCGAGCAGTTCGAGCGCAACACCACCGGCGAGGAAGGCGAGTGAGGTGCGGATCCAGGCGAGGAAGGTGCGCTCATTCGCCAGCGTGAAGCGCGCATCGGGCTCCGTCCCGTGGGTATACACCGATGCGGGAAAGCGGCCGCGTGCGCTCACAGAGCCACCGTTCGGAAGCCGGCGTTGCCCATGGACGAGTCCGGCGTGTTCTGCGAGCGTGCCGAGTTGCGGTAGCGGTTGCAGTACGAGATGTGACACAGGTAGCTGCCACCACGCAGTAGCCGAGAGTCGCCACGGGTGGGACCGGTCGGATCGGATGTCGGTGACGAGAGGTAGTACGACGCATCGAAGCGATCGGCACACCACTCCCAGACGTTGCCGACCATTTGCCATAGCCCGAATCCGTTGGGCGTGAAGCTGCGCACCGGAGCCGTGATCGCCCAACCGTCCTCCGCGGTGTTCAGCGTCGGAAAGCTTCCCTGGAAGATGTTCGCGCGCCAGCCGCCGGCATCCACCTCGTCGTCGCCCCATGGGTACTTCGCTCCCGCGAGACCACCGCGCGCGGCGTACTCCCACTCTGCTTCCGTGGGCAATCTGCGACCCGCCCATTCGCAGTATGCGACCGCATCGTTCCAGCTGATGTGCACCACCGGGTGGTCGCCGAGGTCGTCGACGCTAGAGCCTGCCCCGCCCGGTCGTCGCCAGTCCGCGCCTCGCACACCGCGCCACCACGGCGTCTGCGGAGGCACGCCGAGAATGTCGTCATCCGGAGCCGACACCGCGAGGTGGAACACCGCGGAATAGCCGAACTGCTCGGCTTCGGTGCGATAGCCGGTCGCATCGACGAACGCGGCGAACGCCTCATTCGTGACGCTGGTCGCATCGATCGAGAACGCCGAGAGAGACACCGGATGCAGCGGCACCTCGCCATCGGCGGCATTGCGATCACCAGAGGAATCACCCATCTCGAACGTCCCGGCAGGGACCGCCGCCTGCTCAATGCCATGCGTCCCGCCTCGCCCGTGCGTCGGGGACGTGCGCTCTGCGCGCGTCCCGATCGAGAGAAGCGCCGAGCGCGCCGGTGCACCGCACCCGCAACCGCAGCCGCCCGAGTCCTCAGATATCATCCGTCCTCCATATCAACGCACTTCGATGGTACTCATGCTGCTGTGACTACCTAGCGTCGCCAAACTCCTCCCCGTTCGGTGGCATCTGCTCCGCTATGTGAATCCAACTGCACTCACTCCGCGAACTATGGACCGCACGGCATGTCGCGTGTCGCACGCACAGAGCCTCGGCGTCCGCTGTGGCTCCATCATGAACACGACCGTCGCGCTGGCGGCGTGCATCCACCTAAATAGCGACAATGGGCGTCGCGGAAACCCGGCATCTCAACCCTTCAAGGGCACTACGCGCCAGTTCGGCACGGGGACTCCGCCAGCAGGTGCAGAGCTGATGTAGACGCCGCCGTCGCGATTCGACGGGGTATCTCTCCCCACACGAGCGGTGGTGATGAGCAGCTCACCCAGCGCGCTCCCGACGAAGGCGACAGACGTCGTATTCGCAGCCGGAGTATCTACTCGGCCGACGACCTCTCCTCCTGCAGTCAGCCTGAGCACGGCTGCGCCGCCCCATAGCGCCACCCAGACGAAGCCGTCCGAGTCCACCGCGAGTCCGTCCGGGAATCCCCCATCGACAATCCAGCTGTCCACGAGATGCGGGATGTCACCAGTGGCATCGAGGACATCGATGCGGTATCGGAACGTGTCCACGTGGTACATCAGAGTGCCGTCCGGCGAGAAGGCAATTCCATTCGACAGGGAGATGTCCGAGCGCAGCAGTCGTAAGCGCCCATCGGGCTCGAGTCGGAAGAGCTCCTCGCCCCAGGTCTCGCCGTCACGCGTGAGCGTGCCAACGACGAGGCGACCTTGCGGGTCAATCGTGGCGTCGTTGAATCGGCGGTTCGCGGGAAGAGCGCAGTGTCGTGAATCCACGACGGCGCCCGACGGGTCGAGCTGGACGAGATGATCTGCTTCCACGATGAGCATTCCGCCGTCATCGGCGGGAAGGGCAGCGCAGACCTCCCGATCGGACGAGTAGACCAGGGTGGGTTCTTTCTCATCGGGATCGTCGCCGAATCGCCACGCCCACGCGGAGCATCCATCGATATCCACCCACAGTGCTCGCTCTCGACGAGCGTCCCAGGTGGGACCCTCCCCCAGGTGGAAGGTTCGACTGCCGAGTTGCGCGAGCTGCCGTCTCTCGTGGGATGAATCCGGTTCAAGCAAAGCGGGCTCCGAGACCTCCGTCGACCTCCCACGTCGCTCCGGTGACGAACGACGCGTGATCAGAGGCGATAAACGTGACAGTCGGCGCGATATCGGCGGGCGTGGCGACTCGACGCAGAGCGTGCGTGCTCTCGATGCGCTCGACCGCCTCGGGCCCGATGCGGTCGAAGAGCTCCTGAACGCGCTCGCTGCGCGTCCACCCCGGGCAGACCATGTTCACGCGCACTCCCCGCGGACCGTAATCCAACGCCAGCGAGCGGGTCAGGCCGCCGAGCCCGGCCTTGCCCGCGGCATACGGGAACGCACCCTCCTCTGTCAGTCGAGCGTGCAGCGATCCGATGTTGACGATGCTGCCCGTTCCCGCCGCGAGCATCGAGGGAAGCACCGCACGTGAAACGAGCCATGCCGACGTGAGATTGAGTCGCATGATGGAGTCCCACCGCTCGACGCTCATCGAGACGGCATCCTCATTCGCGTCGCCGCAGGCGTTGTTGATCAAGATCTGGATGCCGCCGTCCGACGCAACCACGTCAGCCACCGCGTCGCCGACAGCGCTCTCGTCGGTCACATCGACGTGGAGGTAGCGGCATCCGTCCCCGATCCGCGCAGCAGTCGCTTTGCCGGCTTCGTCCGCGACGTCGAATATCCAGACGCGCGCGCCGTCGGCAACTCCCTGCGCGGCGATCGCCGCACCGATGCCTTGCGCACCACCGGTGACGATCGCGGTCTTGCCTTCCCACAGCCGCGCCAACGGGCCGGCACCGATCGGCTTTGCAACATCCATGATCGTCTCCTCAGTTCTCCGCGCGTGTGGTCTGCCGCTGCCCTGCCAGTGCCTCGCGTCCAGCGAAGGGCAGATCTCCCTCGCTTTCGAGTTCGAGCAGTCGGTTCCACTTCGCCGTGCGTTCGCTGCGCATGGTGGAGCCCACCTTGATTTGTCCCGCTCCCCACCCGACGGCGAGGTCTGCGAGCCACGCATCCTCGGTGTCACCCGAGCGCGCGCTGACGACGGTCTCGAAACCCGCACCGATCGCCTCGAACACTACGCGCTCCGCTCGCGAAACAGAGCCGGCCTGGTTCACTTTCACGAGCACCGCGTTCGCGGATTTCTTCTCGATCCCCCGTCGGACCCGGTCCAGGTTGGTGGCGAAGTGATCGTCACCGAGCACCTGCGCGTGTGAAAGGCGTGCTGTCGCCGCACGCGATCCCGCCCAATCGTCCTCGCCGACGACGTCTTCGATCGAGACGATCGGATACCGCTGCGTCCATCCCGCCACGACATCAATCCACTCCTCGACACTCAGCCTGTCGCCCTGACCGGCGAGCACGATCGCGTCGCCGTCCACCAGCTGGGTCGCAGCGATGTCGAGGGCGATGGCCATCTCGTCACCGCCGAACCCTGCGGCATCGATACCGTCGGCGAGCAGCGCGAGCACCGCTTCATTGCTGTCGAGACGTGCGGCGAGTCCGCCTTCATCAGCGACCAGCGCCGACCAGCCGCCGCGCCTATCGAGAAGTTGCGCACACGCGGCGCGCACACGCGAGACCTGCTCGATTGCCTCGGTGAATGATGACGCACCCACCGGAACGGCGAGGAAGTCCTGAACGTCAACCGCGCGGCCGGCATGCGCTCCGCCCGAGAGGATGTTCACCATCGGCATCGGGATGCTCGGGCGCCGAGGCCGCTGCAGTGTCGACCACAACGGAGCGTTCTCCGACGCGGCATGCGCGACGGTGACGGCCAGCGAGACGGCGAGCGCCGCATTGGATCCGAACCTTCCGAGGTTCTGCGTACCGTCATGGGCCTCGACCGCCGCGTCGATGGCGACCCGGTCGCTCACCCGGCGTCCTTGGATGAGCTCTGCGTACTCTCCGTTGACAGCGTTGACGGCTCCGGATACTCCCCACCCTCCGTAGCGTGCGCCTCCGTCGCGCTGCTCGAGCGCTTCATGGCGTCCCGTGGATGCCCCCGAGGGCACCACTGCGCGGCCGCGTGCCCCGTTGGCCAACGTGAGCGAGCAGGCGACGGTGGGCCGGCCGCGCGAATCCAGCGCTTCCCAGGCGTGGGTGCGCACGATGCGGTCGTCGGTCATGAAAACTCCTCTTCTCTCAGTGTCCACGCGGCACCGACAGTGTCGGGGGCCTTTGTGAGCAGGGTGCGTCCCAACGCGTGGGCACGGTTTCGCTGTTCTGCATCGAGGTACTCGGCGGGCGACTTCCCATCGACCCGCGCCAGAAGGAGGCATCCGATCTGACGCGAGAGATGTGCCGCGTCGGGGAACGTCGAGTCGCGCGTGTAGGCGTCGACAAACGCTCGCGATGCCTCCTGGAACCGCCCGCGCCACTGCGGGAACCTGAGCGCCTTCAGCAGCAGGTGCGTCTCGAGGAAGGCGACATCGAAAGTCGGATCGCCGAGGTGGGCGACCTCGAAGTCGATGACCCATGCCCCTGCCGCGCCGACCAGGACGTTTTTCGGCGAGAAGTCACCGTGCACGAGGCACTGTCGGGTGTCCGACATCCGTGCGACCACAGCGTCGATCTGGGGCGCCAGATCGGGGTTTCGTTCGGCCGCCGTACGGTGATACGGAGACAGCCGGAGAACCTCGAACGTCTCGACGTCGGCGATGAGCTCTGCGCTCAGCCCCGCACCACCTGCCGTGGCGACGTGCATTGAACGCAGCACCTCGCCGAGACGCGAGGCCACCGCAGCGTCGACGGATCCGCCCATCAGCTGGCTCTTCCAGTCCGACCAGTCGTCCGGAGCGCGCTCGATGGTCATGGTGAGCGCGTCGGGATCGACATCGACCACGGTCGGGGCTGCCGCAGGGTCGATCGTGGTCAGCACGCGAAGCCCCTCGGCTTCACGGAGCACGCGCTCTCGCGGGGCGTACCACGCCTCGGCCACGGCGAGCTTCGCACGCGCCTGCTTGAGCACCAGACTGTGGCGGAGGTCCGTCACCGAGATGACGACGTTGCTGACCCCGCCACCCAAGAGATGTGCTGTGGTCGACGCGGCATCGACGATCCCCCGCTCGACGAGGTACGGAATGACGGTGCGCTCATCGAGGAGCGTGTCGCTGCCGCTCAATAGGTCGCCCGCCCGCCGCTCAGGTCGAACGTGAACCCGGTGGTGAACCCGGCAGCGGGCGACGCGATGAACGCGAGCATCTCGGCAACCTCGTGTAGCTCGCCTGTCCTGCCCATCGGGATCTTCTCGAGCATGTAGTTGACGACCGACTCGGGCTGACTGTCGAGAAACGGCGTGCGAATGACGGCCGGCGCGACCGCGTTCACGGTGATCCCCGACCGGCTGTACTCCTTGCCCTGTGCCTTGACCAGTCCGATGAGACCGGCCTTGCTCGCCGAGTAGCCGATCATCTGCGGGTTGCCCTCCTTGCCGGCGATGGAGGCGACGTGCACGATTCGCCCGTAGCCGCGCTCGAGGAAGTGCGGGATCACGACGCGCGCGATCGTCAGCCCCGGTGTGAGGTTCACCGCAAGAGTGCGCTCGAACTCTTGGACCTCGACCTCGTGGCTGGGCCTGCCGAGCGGTCCCTGGATGCCGGCCGAGTTGATCACCGCGTGCACGCCACCGTGACGAGAGACTGCGGATTCGAATGCGCGGGTGAGGGATGCTTCGTCCGTGACATCGCACGCGGCCGCCGCGGCCGCGCCCCCGGCATCCCGCACCGCCTGCGCGGCGACTTCGGCGGCATCGCCGTCGCGATCGGCGATGGTGACAGCGACCCCGCGACGCGCGAGCAGCTCTGCCGTGGCTCGACCGATGCCCGCAGCGCCTCCGATCACCATCGCGGCGTATCCCTCCGGGAACTGCTCGACGGCCACCGCGCGCGTCATGAACGTGCCTCGCGGTCGTGTGCGACGAAGCGATGCCGTTGGGTGCCCAATCCGGTGATCGAGATCTCGACTACGTCCCCTGCCGACAGGAATTTCCCCGGCGTGAAGCCCGAGCCCACTCCCTGCGGCGTGCCGGTGTTGATGACATCGCCCGGCAGGAGAGTCATGAACTGGCTGACGTACCAGACCAGGTAGTCGACATCGAAGATCATGTCCGCGGTCGAGGAGTTCTGCCGAACCTCACCGTTGACGAGCAGTGAGAGGTCGAGCTGCTGCGGATCCGCCACCTCGTTCGCCGTGGCGATCCAGGGTCCGAGTGGGTTGAAGGTCGCGCAGTTCTTTCCCTTGTCCCATTGCCCGCCCCGCTCCAGCTGAAAGTGGCGTTCCGACACATCGTCCGAGATCGCATAGCCGAGAACGTAGTCTCGGGACTGCTCCGGCGAGGACAGGTACTCGGCCTTCCGGCCGATCACGACGGCGAGTTCGACCTCGTAATCGGTCTTCTTACTGCCGAGCGGGATCACCACAGCATCGTGCGGACCCTGCACCGTGTACGGCGCCTTCATGAACAGAATGGGCTCGTCGGGGATCCGCATCCCCGCTTCCGCAGCGTGCTGACGGTAGTTCAGACCGACGCAGACGACCTTGCCCGGGTGCGCCAACGGGGATCCGATCCGCACGTCGGTCAGATCGATGTCCGGGGTTCCCGCCGAAAGTGCGTCCTCGATGAGGCGCATTCCCTCGAGGGTGCAGGGATCCGCACCCTCGAGGATCACCGAGCGCACATCGAGCCCCGTGACGCCATCGTGGCTCGCCACCTCGATCTCCTGTCCGGGTTCTCCCACACGAAGGAACTTCATCGTCTACTCCTCGGTTCAGCAAGCATGTTTCGAATGCAACTTATCATATAACTCAGCTTCACAGACAGGCCCCTATCCCGTGAATTCGCCGCTTGTGCACCTTTCATATCTGATACCTTTGCTGCAAACAAGGAGGTTCAGATGAAGATCGCCCGGATCGAGACGTTCCTGGTGCCGCCGCGCTGGCTGTTCGTGCGCGTGGAGACCGATGAGGGCCTGGTCGGCTGGGGAGAGCCCGTTGTCGAGGGCCGCGCACGTACGGTGAAGGCCGCTGTCGAAGAGCTCGCGGCCCCGCTCATCGGGCGTGACTCGAGCCGCATCGAGGACATCTGGCAAGAGCTCACGCGAGCGGGCTTCTACCGAGGCGGCGCAGTGTTCTCCAGCGCCATCGCCGGACTCGACCAGGCTCTGTGGGACATCGCCGGCAAGCGCCTCGACGTCCCGATCTACCAGCTTCTCGGCGGTGCCGTGCGCGACCGCGCACGCGTCTACGCCTGGATCGCCGGCGACCGTCCCGGCGACATCGCCGCCGAGGCGGAGATCCGACGCGAACAGGGGTTCGACTGCGTGAAGATGAACGGATCCGCCGAGCTGACGGCGATTCCGTCTGCGGGCGAGCTCCGCTCCGTCATCGCGCGCGCAGAGGCCGTGCGCGATGCAATGGGCGATGACGACTTCGCACTCGACTTCCACGGTCGGTTCTCGCCCGCGATGTCGCGTCGAACGCTTCCCCTGCTGGAGCCGTTGAATCCGCTGTTCGTCGAGGAGCCGGTGGTTCCCGAGCTCGCCGCGGCGCATCTGGCTCGGATCGTGGAATCGACGACGGTGCCGATCGCCACCGGCGAGCGCGCGTACTCGCGCTGGGACTTCGTCCCCCTGTTGGCGTCTGGAATCGCCGTGGCTCAGCCGGATGTCTCCCACTGCGGCGGGATCTCAGAGATGCGACGCATCGCCGCGCAGGCCGAGACCTCTGGGGTCGCACTGGCCCCGCACTGCCCGCTCGGTCCGATCGCCCTGGCATCGTGCCTGCAGGTCGACTTCGCAGCGCCGAACTTCCTGATCCAGGAGCAGAGCCGTGGCATCCACTACAACGACGACTGGGACGTTCTCGACTATGTGCTCGATGGCTCGGTCTTCGACGTGGTGGCCGGCTCTATCGAGCGCCCCACGCGTCCAGGCCTCGGAATCGAGATCGACGACGCAGCTGTTCGCGACGCGGCCAAGCGCGGTCACGACTGGCACGCCCCCGTGTGGCGGCATCGTGACGGAAGCCTCGCCGAATGGTGAGCTGATGCCTCCGACGACATTCGTGAACCGTGAGATCACCAGGGAAGATAAGCTCCTCGCTATGGTCGCCAGCGTACCCTCGGAACCTCACGCTGATCCGCATGATCTCAGCACTGTCTCGTCCGGTGCCCGCTCGGACGAGACCGCGCTGGCCTATGCCGTGCGAGAACTGGAAGAGTTGATCGTCGGCCAAGCCGAGGCGGGCGACCAGCTGCCAGCAGAGGCGTCACTGGCGGAGTCGCTCGGCGTCAGCCGCCTCACGGTCCGCGAGGCACTCAAGGTTCTGGCCGGCCAAGGTCTCGTTGAACTGAGCCGCGGACGACGACCCACCGTCCGTCAACCCGACAGCAGCGTGATGTCGCGCTTCTTGAGCGTTGCCATCCGACGCGACTCACGTTCCGTGCTCGAGCTTCTCAACGTCCGCCGCTCACTCGAGGTGCTGTCGGCCTCCGAGGCTGCGAAGCACGCCAGCAGGGCGGCGCTGAGTGCGATGAGTTCGGCGCTCGGCGAGATGCAGCGCTCTGCGGACGGGCTGGACGGATCACCCGAGAGCATTGCCCGATACAACACCGCCGATGTCGAGTTCCATGAAGCTCTGGCCCTGGCCAGCGGCAATCGCATGCTCTCCCTGCTCCTCGAAAGCCTGGCGTCGTCGCTGCACCACAGCTTCACGCAGAGCTTCCACGGCTTTATAGCGGCAGGCGGAGATGTCCAGGATGCCGTGGAAGAGCACCGCCACATCTTCGAGCTCGTCTCTGCCGGCGATAGCGCCGGCGCGGAGAAAGCCATGAAACGGCATCTCGAACGCACCGCTCGCGACCTGCAGCTCACGCTGAACGGGTCGGGGCCCGCGAGGTAGCCTCCCACTCCCCTCAGCCCCGCTTGACGCGGGCGCTCTTCTTCTTCAATCAAAAGAAAACCGGTTACATGATGTGTTCAGCAGATACGGCAGCCTCCCCAACGAGCATTCTGGGCACGCGCCAACCCGCTTTCGGCAGAGTCGCTCCCGCGCGCTCGCATCTGACCAGCGACGCGGAGCGGGTTGATCTCAACGGAGAGTGGTGGTTCCGCCTCACTCCACGAGCCACGGCGCCCCTCGACTTCATCTCCCCCGATGATCCGGTTCCCGCAGCGGGGCGGATCACCGTGCCTTCGCATTGGGTGCTGCCGGGGGGCGGCGATCGAGGAGCTCCCATCTACACCAACATCCAGCTGCCGATTCCGCTCGACCCCCCATTCGTTCCCGATGAGAATCCGACCGGTGACTATCGTCGCGAGTTCGAACTGGCCTCGTGGTCGCCTGCGCGCACATTGCTGCGCTTCGACGGGGTGGAGTCTGCCTTCGTCGTCTGGCTGAACGGAGTCGAAGTCGGGGGCAGCACCGGAAGTCGACTGGTACGGGAGTTCGACGTCACGGGATTGCTCCGGCCGGGGCGAAACGTGCTCGCGGTGCGCGTGCATCAGTGGTCTGCAGGGACCTACCTCGAGGATCAGGATCAGTGGTGGCTCCCCGGAATCTTCCGCGATGTAGCACTGCTGGCTCGCCCAGCGGGCTGCCTGAACGATGTGTGGCTCCACACCGACTTCGACCCGGCGAGCGAAGAAGGCACGCTCGGGTTGCAGGTGGACGCGGGCGAGAACTCGTTCCCGATCACCGTCAGCGTCCCCGAGCTCGGCATCGAGCACACGTTTGCAGATCGCACGGCGCTCGACGCCAGTCCCCCGTTGAGCGTTGGGACGGTTCACGCGTGGTCAGCCGAGACGCCACGACTCTATGACGCAACGGTGGCCGCAGCCGGCGAGACTGTGTCCCTGCGCGTGGGCTTCCGCCGCGTACACATCGATGGCGACCGCTTCCTCGTCAATGGCCGTGCGGTGACCTTTCGTGGAGTGAACCGCCACGAGTTCCACCATCGAACCGGACGCGTCTTCGACGAAGCAGCGGTACGAGCGGATCTGCTGACGATGAAGCGCCACAACGTCAATGCGATTCGCACCAGTCACTATCCCCCCCACCCTCGCACGCTGGATCTCTGCGACGAGCTCGGGCTATGGGTGGTTCTCGAGTGCGACCTCGAGACACACGAGTTCTTCTTCGTCGACTGGGTGGGGAATCCCAGTGATGACCCGATGTGGCGTGGCGCATACCTCGACCGCATGCAACGCACCGTCGAGCGAGACAAGAACCATCCGTCGATCGTCATGTGGTCTCTCGGCAACGAATCCGGCACCGGGCAGAACCTCGCAGCGATGGCATCGTGGACGAAGCGGCGTGATCCGAGCAGGCCCGTTCACTACGAAGGCGACTATACGGGCGCATACACCGACGTGTACTCGCGCATGTACCCGACCCCCGTCGAGCTGGCGATCATCGCTGCCGATGAGGGAGATGTCTTCGCGTGTGCACCTGCGGAGGCTGCGCGTGTGAGGTCACGACCCATGGTGATGTGCGAGTATGGCGCCGCGCTCGGGACAGGACCTGGCGGGCTCGACTGGTACGACGAAACCGTGGAGTCCAGCTCGCGGCTGCACGGCGGGTTCATCTGGGAGTGGCGCGACCACGGGCTCGCGGTAGATGACCCGACCCACGGCACATACTTCGCCTATGGCGGCGACTTCGGTGAGCAGGTGCACGATGGCAACTTCGTCATCGACGGCCTCGTGCTCTCCGACGGGACGCCGACGGCCGGACTCGTGGAGTTCGCCGCGGTCTCGGCACCGCTTCGGTTCGCGCGCGACGGCGACAGTATTCATATCCACAATCGGGCGCATTCGCAGAGTGCCGCGGTGTACGTCGTGACGATCGCAGTACACGGACATGATGGCTCCATCGCCCAGGCTGAGCTGCCGACCGATGATCTTCGGCCGGGCCACAAGATGAGCGTTGCCATCCCACCTCACATCCGGAAGGCAGAGGTCACCAACGCCGGGGCATGGATCAGCGTCACTGCGGCGCTTCGCCGGGACGCCCCGTGGGCGCCCACCGGCCACATCGTTGCTCGCGCCGACTTCGACGAGGCGCCCAGCGTGGCGCTCCCCCAGCCTGTGGCGCCCGGCGCCTCAGTGACCGTCCTCGAGGAGCTGTCCTTCGACGCCGCACACTTTGACCCCGCGACAGGTTCGCTTCGCTCTCTGCTGGGGATTGCCGTCGACGGACCGTTCCTCGAGCTGTGGCGCGCGCCGACCGACAACGACCGCGGCAAGGGAGCCGGCTCTTATGAGTTGGGTGCTCCGGAATCGACGCACCGCGGACTCGGGCACGTGCCCGCAGACTCCTCGGAACAACGTTGGCGTCAGCGCGGACTCGACCGGCTTCGCCATCGCGTCACCAGCATCGAGCGCGGCGCTGCCACGCTGAGGGTGGACACCGTCGTCGCGGCCGCGGACAAGGCGGCTCAGCTGCGGGTGAGCTATGAGTGGCACGCCCTGGATTCAGCCAGCCCTCTTCTCCTGGTCGATGTCGCCCCGGATGCCAAATGGGACTCGACGTGGCCCCGGGTCGGTGTGCACTTCACAGTTCCTTCGACATTCGACCATGTAGCCTGGTTGGGCGATGGGCCAGGAGAGAGCTATCCGGACATGGCTCTCGGAGCATGGCTCGGATCTCACACCGGCCATATCGATGCGATGAACACGATGCACGCCCGGCCGCAGGAGTCCGGTCACCGCGCGAACGTTCGCTACCTTGAGTTGCTCGACGCAGACGGCCACGGGCTGAGGATCACCTCGGGCCCCCGGGGGCAGATCGGCCACCCGGGCTTCGTGTACTCACGCTGGTCGGCTGAGGAGATCGACAGGGCGCAGCATCCGTATGACCTCGCCGAATCATCTCGCAATCACCTCTATCTCGATGATGCGGTGCACGGTCTCGGCTCTCGGGCGTGCGGTCCCGATGTCGAGCCGCGACATGCGCTGTGGCCGTCGGCGCGGACGTTCTCTTTCCGGTTCGAGGCGATCTGAGCGGACTACTCGCGGCCGACGGTCGAGATCTCCGAATCGTCCGACTCCGCGGCCGCGCCCGCCGCGTCTGACGCGATCCCCTGATCGGGCACGGTCACGTCGAGGACGGGAAGAGCCGTCGACCGCGAGTTCTTCGGCATCATCGTCGCCGGGAGCGCGGGACGCAGTCTGCCTGCAGCCACCGGCTGCGGGTCGGGTGCCGGTCGTGTCGTCGGCGTATCGTCCTCGAGCAGCGCTGCACGGATGATGCGTCGAGGGTCATACTGCCGTGGATCGAGAGAGCGCCAGTCGACGTCATCGAAGTCGGAGCCCAGCTCGCCCTTGGCGCGGTCGGCGAAGTTTCGCACCAGATCCCGCCCCTGTCGAATCCACTTCTTGGCCGACTCCGCGTATGCCGGGAGCCGCTCGGGCCCGATGATGAGTGCCACAAGGAGGGCGATGAGAAGCAGTTTCTCGATGGTGAGTCCGAAGTACATGATCGTCTCCTAGTCGGCAACGACGGCCTGCGCGATCGCGGCGCCGGCGCCCGGGGAGCGCTCGAGGCCGCGACGGCTGCGGCGCTCTAGGAGCACCGTCACGAACCATGCGCCGAAATACAGCGTGGTGATCGCAGCCATCAGGAGCAGCATCGAGATGACATCCGCGGCCGGCGTCGCAAGTGCGGCGAACACTGCGGATGCGACAACTGCGATGCGCCAGCCACGGAGCAGTCCTTGCGAGCTGACCAGACCGAACAGATTGAGCATCACGAGGAACACCGGCACCGAGAACGCCACCCCGACAGCCAGGATCAGCTTGAGGATGAAATCGTAGTAGTACGTCGACTGCAGATACAGCGCACTCCCCTCGGGAGCGAACGAAGCCATCAACGTGATCGCATGTGGTGCGATCAGCATCCCGGTGAGGCATCCCACGACGAACAGAGGGATCGCCGAGAATGCGAACCCGAGTGTCCACCGCACCTCACGTCGGGTGAGGCCGGGGACGAGGAACAGCCAGACCTGCAGCAACCAGACCGGACCGGCGACGATGGCGCCGACCGCGATGGCGATGCGCAGCCGAAGATCGAAAGCGGCCGTCACTGTGGTGAACGTCAGCGCGGTCAGAGAATCCCCCTGCTCCGCGGCGATGTCGCGAATCGGGGACGCCAGGAAGTGAATGATCGGATCCGTCAGCGCGAAGGCAGCGACGGCGGCAACCAGCAGCGCGATGAAGGAGATGAACAGCCTGCGACGCAGCTCCGCGAGGTGGGCCCCGAGGCGCATCGTCCCCTTGCGTCGGTCACCCTGGCCCCGGCGCGGCCGGACGAGAGTCACCACGTCTGAACCCGCTACGCAGTCGGCCGAGGGCCGGCGGCATGCGGCGCCGCCACAGGCGCGCTGTCGTGCTGCTGTGACGTCTCTGCGACATCCGTGCTCGCCTGGTCTTCCGCTCGCGACTCGCGAATCTCGCCCTTCAGGATGCGAGCGGACTGGCCCACGCTCTTGGCCAGTGCGGGCAGCTTGGCCGCACCGAAGAGAAGAAGAATGACGACGAGAAGGATGATCATGTGCCACCCGGTCAGGTTTGCGAACATCGAAGTGCTCCTTTGCTGTGCGCCCCGCTCCTGTGCGGCGGGCGGACGATGTGATCTGAGTGTAGATCGGGATCTGGATCTGCGCAACCGGTTTTCTAGACCGAGATGGCCCTGGGTACACCGTCGGGTGCCCAGGGCCATCCGGATGCGCTTACTCGTTGACGCTGAACCCCTGGTCCACGCCGTACGCGACGTTCTCCTCCTGCCAGGCGATCAGACCATCGTTGATGTCGCCCCCGTCGAGGAAGACCTGGCCGACGGTGTCTGCGTAGATCGAGTTGGCGTACGCCTGCCACGGCAGGTACTGCCACCCGGCAGGCACGCTCTCGGCCGCCGCGGCGAGGACCTCGTTCACCTTCTGGCCGCCGAAGTACTCCGACTCGGTGTCGAGGAAGGCCGGGTCCTCGAGCTGAGCTCGCGTCGTCGGGAAGCCGCCCGATTCCATCACGATCCCCACGGAGGTGTCGCTCGTGTTCAACCAGCGCAGGAACGCAGCCGCGAGCGCCTTGTTCTCGCTGACCTCGAGGACGGCCTGCCCGCTTCCCCCCTGTTCTGCACTCACGGGGTCACCGCCGTCGTATGTCGGCATGGGTGCGACCCGCCAGTCTCCCGCGCCCTCAGGCGCGGCGCCCGACAGCAAGCCGGCGAACCACCCACCGGCGACGACCGTCGCGATCGTTCCGTCGCTCAGGGCCTTGCCCCACTCTTCTGTGCCGCCCGGGATCATCGCAAGTTCGTCAGCCTGCAGCAGCTGTGTCCACATGTCCGCCCAGCGCTGCGAGCCTTCGTCCTGAAGATCGATGGTCACGCTCTCACCCTCGGCGGCGAACGGCTGCCCCCCGGCCTGCCAGATCATGCCGAGACCCAGCCCCGAATAGCCGCCATCATCATTGGTGATGAAAGAGCCGTCCTCCTTGAGCGTCGCGGCCGCCGCCAGATAGTCATCCCACGTGGCAGGCACATCCAGGCCCGCCTCGTCGAACACTCGGGCGTTGTAGAACATCGCCATAGGACCCGAATCCTGCGGCAGCCCTCGCAGGACGCCGTCGGCAGAGACCTGGCTCCACGTTGATGCGGTGAAGTCATCCTCGAGTTCGTCCATGCCCAATGCGGAGAGGTCTGCCAGCTGACCCGGCAGCACGAACTGCGGGAAGGACTGGTACTCGAGTTGCACCGCGTCGGGTGCGCCATTGCCCGCCGTGATCGCGTTCTGCAGCTTCACGTTGTGATCTCCGGCAGACGTGGTGTTGACGAAGTCGACCGTGACATTCGGGTACTCCGCTTCGAACGCATCGACCTGCTCCTGAGTCCACGGAGCCCATCCCCAGTAGGTGATCGTCCCGCCCTCTTCAAGCGCGGCATCGAGCTGGGACATGTCCGTCGCGCCGTCGGACGAGGATCCATTCCCACCAGCCGTGCCGTCTTCGGCCGCGCAGGCCGCGACGCCGCCCATCACCAGTGCCGCCGCCGCTACTGCGCCGAGCGTGCGCACTGTTCGCTTCATTCTGACGTGCATATCGCTGTGTGTCCTTTCACTCTGAGGGGAAGGGTGCTGATCGAGCAGTGTCCCCTTCGTCACTGCTTGACCCCTCCGGCGCCGAGATCGGACTGCCAGTAGCGCTGGAGGAACAGAAATGCCGCAATGATCGGCGCGATCGTCAGGAGAGAGCCAGTGATGACGAGGTTGAAGATCGGATCCGCGCCTGACCCGACACCCTGCGCATTCCACTGCTGCAACCCGATCGTCAGCGGGAACAACGCCGGATCACTGAGCATGATCAGCGGGAGGAAGTAGTTGTTCCACGTCGCGACGACCGCGAACAGTGCGGCTGTCACGATCCCGGGGACCAGCATGCGCACCGAGATCGTGATGAAGGTCCGCACTTCCCCCGCGCCATCCACTCGAGCCGCCTCGAGAATCTCATTCGGGATCGCATCGGCGGCGTATACCCAGATGAGGTACAGCCCGAATGGCGCTACCAAAGAGGGGATGATCACCGCCCAGATCGTGTTGGTCAGTCCCACCGCGCTGAACATGAGGAAGGTGGGGACGGCAAGTGCTGTCCCCGGGACGGCGATCGCGCCGAGAATGACGGCGAACACCAGCTTCTTGCCCGGGAACCGGAACTTCGCGAGCCCATAGCCTCCGAGCGTCGCCAGGATGGTGGCACCCCCCGCGCCCAGGACGACATAGAGGACGGTGTTCCCGAACCACCTCAGGAAGATGCCGTCGTCGTAGGCGAGCGTCGCCGCGATGTTGTCGAAGAAGGCGAACGGTCCGGAGAACCACAATCCGAAAGACGTGATCAGCTCGGTCTGCGTCTTCGTCGAGCTGATCAGCAACCACGCGAGCGGGAGCAAGGAGTACAGAATCGTCAGGCCCATCGCCACGCTGAGCACGAGCGAGGAGCGTCGGCGCGGCCGGTCGCTCCGACGCAGTCGCGCGCGCGCTCCCCTTGTGGTGATCGCGCGCGTGGACTGGTCGATCGCTGAAGAGGTCATGACCGCAGCGCCTCCTTCGCGCCGCGCAGTTGCACGACGTAGGCGATCACGGCTGTGATGATCCCCATGATGATGGCGACCGTGGCCGCGTAATTGAACTGCTGACCGACGAAGCTCAGGTTGTAGGCGTACATGTTCGGCGTGAAGAAGCTCGAGATCAGTGTGGGAACGAGTGTTTGAAGGATGTTCGGCTCGTTGAACAGCTGAAAACTTCCGATGATCGAGAAGATCGTCGCGATGACCAACGCTCCCCTCAGTGCGGGGAGCTTGATGCTCCAGGCGACCCGCATCGCCCCTGCGCCGTCGATCGCCGCCGCCTCGTACAAATCGCTGGGGATCGTGCGCAGCGCGGAGTAGAAGATGAGCATGTTGTACCCCATGAACTCCCACGTCAGGATGTTCCCGATAGCTGGGAGAATCCAGGCCTGAGACAACGGATCCAGCAGTGGTGCGCCGAGCACCTCGTTGATGTTGCCGGTGAGTCCATAACGCTCGCTGTAGATGAAGCCCCACATGAGCACGGCGACCACACCGGGAACGGCGTAGGGAAGGAAGATCCCGATGCGGTAGAAGCGCGCACCCGCCAGACGTCCGCTGTCGATCGCCAGCGCCGCGAACACCGCAACTGCCAGCATGATCGGCACCTGCACCAGGAGGACGAGGAGCACCCGTCCCAATCCGCTCCAGAGCTTCTCGTCTGCGAAAGCCCGAGCGTAGTTGTCGAGCCCCACGAACGCGGTCCCGCCGATGAGCTGCGTCTTGAACAAGCTCAGGTAGACCGCGTAGAGCAATGGGGCGATGAACACCAGCGCGAACACGATGAGAAATGGTGCGAGAAACCCGAGTCCCGCTCGAGCCTGGGAGCGCTCGATTCGCCCGCGTCCACGTCGCGAGGGCGGCTCACGGCGAGTCGTTGCTGGCTCGCGCGGGGGCGATTGGTGAATTGTCGACATTGACCGTCCCATCGTTAAACCGGTTTCTCGAACGTATCAGATACCCATGGGGCCGTCGATCCGCGTAACGAACGGCATCGCGGGGAGCTCTCCGACGGTGTCAGCGCGTGATCGTGTAGGCGAGCGTGTACGTCCCGGGGCCGATCTCGTACTCTTCGTGCGGCTCAGGACCGCATGCGCCGTTGCCGAGACCGCGGTGGGCGGCATCCAAGCTCAAGATCAGATGAGGATGCTCGGTGAGTTCCGTTTCGTGCGAGGAGTCATACAACTCTTCCGCGGTATGCCGAATCGCTGAGAAGGAGAACGGCTCCCCTGAAGTCTCGATCCGCAGTCGATCTCCCTTGGCTGGGTCGATCAGTTCGACCCAGCGGACGTCTGTACGCAATCCGTACTCCTGAGGAACGAGGTAGGGCTGAGAGTCGATGCCGGCCTCCCAGAGGCCGATCATGCTCCCGCGCTTGCGGTCCACGTAGTTTTCTCCCGGCCCTCGACCGAACCAGCGCATCCTGGTGAATCGAGGGTCGATCTCGTAGCGGACCCCCACGCGAGGCAGTCCCGCCAGGTCGTTGGGGATCGTGAAGGTATGCGATTCGTGGCCGGGCTGGACCTCGCGGTCGTACTCGATGAGGTCCGTCGGTGCCATGCTGCCGATCCCCTGTTGCAGCCACTTGTGCAGCCGCTGGCTGCCCTTGGATTCGGCGGCCGCCCACTCGAGCATGAGCTTGAATCCATCGTTGTCCACCGCCGCCCGCCACAGCTGCGGCACAGGGCCCGCGACGATGGCTCCGTCAGCGACGGGTGCGCCTGTCGACCGGCCGCCGATCGGGCTGTCGACGATGTACTGGTCCCAGGCGACGAGATGGTCCGCCTCAGCGAACCACCTCGCGTCGCGCAGGTACCAGCGGACGGTCAGCACGCCCCCGAGGTCGTGCGGAAGGGCGATGGGGAGAGGGACGCTCCGATGCTCACCCGGTGGCACATCGACGCCCTCCAGGTCACCTGAAATCTCTGTGTCGCCGTCGGTGAAAACCCAGCGTGCGTACAGGTCGTCCAAGGATGCGAATGACCGACGGTTCTCTACGAGGAGGTGGCCATCCTCGACCCACGTCGCCACGGGGCGATAGACCCACGACACCTCTGTCATGGCGGGATGAGGCGTCAGGTCAGAGGACACCAGTCCATCCGCGATGAAGTTTCCGTCATGAGGGTTGTCGCCGAACATGCCTCCGTAGTGCAGCCGACGATCGGCGGCGTCAGGATGACGGAGCCCATGGTCTTTCCACTCCCAGATGAAGCCTCCCTGCAGCCCGGGGTAGGAGTGGATCACGTCCCAGTAATCGGCGAGCGAGCCATTCGCGTTGCCCATCGCGTGGCTGTACTCGCACATGATGAACGGCCTGTCTGCGCGGCCGTCCGCCACAGCGCGCCCGTAGTCGGCCACCTCGGGGACGGTGGGATACATCGGGCACACCACATCCGTCGCGTGACGACCGCCGTCGATCCACCCCTGCGTACGAATCGCATCCTCGTAGTGGAGCGGTCTGGTCGGCTCTGAGCGGCGCACCCAGGCGGCCGCAGCGTCGTGATTGGCTCCATAGCCGGACTCGTTCCCGAGGCTCCACATGATGACGCTGGGGTGATTCCTGTCACGCTGCACCATGCGCGCGACGCGCTCCACCCACGCTTCTCGATACTCCGGACGGTCACACACGTGCCAGTTGTAGGCGTGCGACTCGATGTCCGCCTCGTCGACGACATAGAAGCCGAGCTCGTCGCACAGGTCCAGGAACTCCGGACGGTTCGGGTAGTGCGCGGTCCGGATCGCAGTGATGTTGTGGCGACGCATCTGCACGAGGTCTGCGCGCATGTCATCCACGGTGACCGCGGTTCCGCGATCGGGGTGGTGGTCATGTCGGTTCACGCCGTGGATCCAGACCCGCTGGCCGTTGACGAGCAGATCAGGGCCGTCAATGACGACTCTCCGAAAGCCCACGCGCTGAGTGACGGTGTCGAGGACGTCACCCTCGGGGTTCAGGAGATCGATCACGCAGGTGTAAAGCGTCGGGCTCTCGGCGCTCCAGGGCTCGACAGCGAGCGCGTCGAGACTGAGGGTGCCGCCGACGTCCGTGAACTGATAGGTGGTCGTGTGATCGACATCGACGGGCGCTGTTGCGGGGTGCGCGGCAACGACGGAGGTGGTCGCGTCACCGATTGTTGCGCGCAGCGACCATCCCGCCTCCAGTCTTTCCAGAGCCGCGACGGCACGTACGTGCAGCGACCCGGTGCCCGCCGTGGGATCCCAATCGGCTTCCACTCGCACGTCTTCGAGGCGATCAGCGGGTCTGATCATCAGGTGCACTGGGCGGTGGAGCCCGGCCATCCACCACGCATCTTGATCTTCGATGTAGCTGTGCGCGCTGAAGCGGACCACGACGATAGCGAGTTCGTTCTCACCATCGCGAACCTGGTCGGTGACGTCATACACGCTGTCGAGGCGAGCATCCGTTCCGTACCCGATGAACTGGCCGTTGAGGTAGACGACGTGCACGCTATCGGCCCCGCCGACACAGATCCGAATGCGCGAACCGGCCGGATGCTGTGGCACCTCAAACGAGCGCCGATAGACGCCCGCGGGGTTGCGGGCCGGCAGGATCGGTGGCGGCCCGTCGAAGGGCATGACAATGTTCGTGTAGTGCGGGAGGTCGCCCACACCCTGCAAGGTCCAGTTGCCCGGCACCGCGACCTCGTGCCATCCGACGGCGTCCGTGTCGCCCGTCAGCGCATCGACCGGAACGTCGTCCGGCGTATCGAACAAGCGGAAGGACCACGTGCCATCCAGCGTGATATCGCTCGCCTCAACGCCGCGGGTCGTCATGGGGAGCCGCCCGATGGCCGTCTGTGTGGGGTCTGTCCAGGGTCGGAAAGGGCCGACGACAGGAAGCATGCTTGTCCTCAATCTTGGGTGCGCCGAGGGAGCCGAGGCGCGGAGAGCGTCGGCTTCGTCGAAGCGGTGGGGGTTTTGTGCCGGTATGCGGTGGTGCGGTCAGGCCGCGTCGAGAGCGGTCAGGCCGGTGAAGTCGAGCTCCACGCCGTGGCCAGGTCGATCAGGAGCCGTAGCGAAGCCATCGGTGATCTGCATGGGCTGAGCGATGAACTCGTCCAAACCGAAGCCATGGGCTTCCATGAACGTGCGGTGCGGAGCCGCGGCGAGCGAGTGAATCGTCAAGTCGTGCACACCGTGCGACGTGAGGCTGAGATTGTGTGCTTCGGCCAGCGCCGCGACCTTGCGGAACCCGGTGTATCCGCCGATGTTACTGACGTCGGGCTCCGGCAGCGTCAGCGCGGAGCGTTCGATCGCCTGAGCGAAGTCGTAGATCGTGTGCAGGTTCTCCCCGGCCGCGATCGCGTGCTGCCCGTGCGCGACGATACGCGCATTGCCGGCAAGGTCGTCGGGAATCGTGGGCTCCTCGATCCACGTCAGATCGAAAGGCAGGAATGCCCGCGAGGCGCGGAGGGCCTCGTCGACGTTCCACTTCATGTTGGCATCCACCATGAGCGGGAATCCCTCGCCCAGGTGTTCGCGCATCGCAGCCACGCGCGCCACATCTTCACGCAGATCCGCTCGACCGACCTTCATTTTGATCGCCCGGAACCCCTGTGCGCGGAATCCGTCAGCTTGCTCGAGGAGGCGCGTGAGCGGGAACTCCAGATCGATACCGCCGGCGTACACCGGTACCCGCGGGTCGTATCCTCCGAACAGCTTCCACAGCGGCATCCGGGTCTTCACACCGATGAGATCCCACAAGGCGATATCGACAGCCGAGATCGCAGATGTCTGGTGGCCGCCGCGACCGGCGTAGTGCAAGCACCACCACATGTCCTGCCAGAGGCGCTCGATCTGATCGGCGTCCTTCCCGATGAGACAGGTCGACAGATCCTTCTCGATCATCGTGGCGACGGCAGCACCGCCGTGATTCACGGTGTACGTGTATCCGACTCCGGTGGCACCATCGCTGTCATCGATCCGGACGGTGATGAGCTCGAAGTCCATCATGACGCCGTGGGTGCTGTCGGTGAGGTGGTTCGCCAGCGGCACGCGGTAAAGGTCGGTGCGCACACGTTCGATGATCGCCATCAGCGTGCCCCGTCCGCGAGTTCGGCAAGCTTCGCCTGGAACGCCTCGTTGCCCTTCTCGGGGCTCACCCCGAGCTCGTACTTCAGCTTCTGGGTCTCGTCCGCGCGGAACGCCTTGAGGTAGCCCCACTCGCCGGTGACGTCGTGGCACAGCCCCCAGCGCAGACCGTCCAGTGGCACCTGAGTAGGTGCGTCGAGCCGCAACGGACCCGCCGCGATCGGCGGATTCGGGACGTATGACTGAATCTCGAAGTTCACGCCGTCAGCGGCGTACTGGATCGTGTTTCGCTCCGGTCCATCGGTGGTGAGCAATGCCGCCACGCCGCCGTCGTGCAACCACAAGCACGTCTCGTGGCCGCTGTTCGTGATGGGGTTCAGCTCGGACCGCGTGTACGGCCCCTCGATGTGATCCGCGATCGCCACGCCCCACTTCGTCGAGCGTCCACCCGAGGTGAAGCGCTCCCCCATCTGCTCGCCCTTGTAGTACAGGAAGAACTTTCCGTTCAGAGGGAGCAACAGCGGGTCGTGCACCTTGTGACTGTCGAAGTCGCCTTGCGAGAGCACCGCGAGGCGGTCATCCTCCTCTCCCGCCCACTCTCCGTTGGCTGCCGGCTCTAGCAGCGGCGCCGAGACTTTGGTCCACGGACCCTCTGGCCGATCTGCTGATGCCATGGCGATGGATTCGAAGCTCCGCAGCCGGTAAGGGGATTGCACTACCTGGTACACCAGGTAGTAGCGCCCTTCATGCTCGAGCACCTCTGGAGTGAATACGGAACGGTCGTCGTACTCGCCCGATGCGCCGACTCCGACGGCCCTGCCTTCTTCTACCCACTCCACGCCGTCCACGCTGGTCGCGTGCCAGATCTCAGACCAGTCCCACGGGAACACCTTGGCGCGCGGGTCGGCTGTGCCGAATCCCACGGCGTCGCCCGTCGACTTGGTGTACCAGACGTGGTAGGTACCGTCCTTCAACAGAACGCTGGAGGGGTCTCGGCGGTGAACGCCTGGTTCGGGAACGAGACCAGTGATGTCTTCCTCGGTGAAGTCGCAGAACCACTGCGGGTCTGATGAGTACGCAGCAGCTCGCTGGCTCGCGGTGCTGAGCATGGGCTTGGGCATAGCTCGGATGGCCTTTCGGTCTTACTTGATTGCGCCGCCGACGCCGCCGATGGAGAAGTATCGGTTGAGCGCGGCGAAGATGATGACAGGTGGGAGCAGCATGACGACAGACATGGCCATGACCGGCCCCCAGTCGGTGGAGTTCTGCTGGAAGAAGTACTGCAGGCCGATCGGAAGAGTGAAGTTGTCTTCGCTGCGCAGGAACACGACAGCCACGAGGTAGTCATTCCAGGCAACCAAGAAACTGAAGATCGCCGCCGACAGAATGCCCGGATACGAATTGCGCAGCACGATACGCACGAAGGCGCCGAAGACGCTCGCTCCGTCGACCCAGGCGGCCTCTTCGAGTTCGAACGGGATGCTGTCGTAATACGACGCCATCATCCAACAGGTGACTGCCATGCTTCCGGCGATGAAGATGATTGCAACGCCTGTCAGGCTGTCCGCGAGGCCCAGGCTGGCGAAGACAACGAACAGTGGAATCACAATGACGATCACCGGCAGACCCTGCACGACGAACAGGGTGAGGGAGTAGCCCCGCGCAAAACGGTTCCTCAGCCGCGAGAGGGGATATCCGGCCATCGCGCCGATGATCACTCCGAAGACCGTGGTCCCGAGAGTCACCATCAGGCTGTTCGTCAGGTAGGTGAAGACCGGAGTTTCGGTGAAGATCTCGGTGAAGTTGTCGAACGTCCAGATCGTCTCGCCCGAGAGCGTCTGCCCGCCCTGGAACGAGAGCACGATGATGTTGATGATAGGCGTGAGGATGAGCGCCGTGATAATCGCCATCACCGCGAACGTTATCCACCCGCGAATGCGTTGCTTGCGCTCGAACCGCGAGGTCGGTCGGGCTTGCGCGCGCCGGGCATCGTGCCGGGCGATGACCAGGTTCTGAGTTTCACTCACGATTGCGCTCCGATCAGTTCGCGAGGGGGGCGCGATTGATGCGCCGGAAGAAGTACACCGATACCGCCACAATCACGATCGTGATCAAGAAGGCGACGGCCACGCCGTAGCCGGTGCGGAAGTCCTGGAACACCAGTCGGTAGGCGAACACGACGAGAGTGTTCGTCGCCCCGACCGGACCTCCCCCTGTGAGGAGATAGATCGTGGGGAAATCGTTCACGGTGAAGATCGCGGCGAGAACCCAGCTGATATAGATCGGCTTCGCGATGATCGGCAGGATGATGTGTCGCAGCTTCTGCCACGCAGTTGCCCCATCGATGCGCGCGGCTTCCTCGACGCTGTGGTCGACCGACTGCAGCGCTGCGTTCATCATCAGCAACATGAAAGGAAAGCTGCCCCAGATCTTGAAGACGATCACCGTGATCATCGCCCACGTGGGGTCGGCGAGGAACTGCACGTCCCCGAATCCCAGTGCGCGAAAGAGAGTAGGCACGGGGCTGCTCTGAGTCGCGACCAAGAAGTTCCAACTGGTCGTGGATACGACCACCGGCACGACCCATGGCAGAAGGAGAAGCAGTCGAAATCCCGATCGACCGGGGAACGGATTGCGCAGCACCAGAGCGAACGTCATACCGATGATCCAGCTGACTCCGACCGAGACGACGGTGAAGATCAGGGTGAACCAGGCGGCGTTCCAGAATGCAGGATCCTGTAGTGCCGTCGCGTAGTTCTCCAGCCCGACGAAATCGCCGGCGCCGGTGATCCCTCCATCATGCAGTGATTGCCCGATGGCGAACACGAGAGGGTAGGCGTTGATCGCGACCAGGAGGAGGATGGACGGCGCCAGGAGCGCCGCCATGGTGGTAGTCCGTCCAGGCGAGAGCGAACCCCGCGGTCCCGCGGGCCCCCTTCCGCCAGGCACCAAGCCCTTACGGGTCGGTCGCTTGGTCAACAATCGTTCCGTCGTCGTCATTTCTCCGCCAGCTTCTTTACTCTCGTGCTCGCCATCGTCGGCAACTACATGACCTTTTCGATCTCGTCCTGCAGCGTCTGCATGATCTGCTCAGCGCTCTTCTCCGCCTGGATGACCTCCTGAGCCCAGGTGGTGATCGCCTGGCCACCGTCGACGGCGTTGACCTCCGGGAAGGCCTGGTCTGCGTTCGAGAACAGCGGACGAGCAACCGGCAGCCATTCGTCGATCGCTTTCACCAAGTTGCGGTTCTCCTGCACTTCGGGCAGATCCACCGTGCTCTGGAGGACGGGGATCTTGTTGAGCACGCCGAGCTTCCAGTACTCCTCCATCGCGCTGAGGTAGTAAATCGCGAACTCTTCGACGGCCTCGACATCCCAGTCGCCGCGACCCGTGTACATCATGAGGTCGCTCGTGTAGGCCTGTGTACCGTACGTGCCATTGGGGCTTGCGAGTGGGCTTCCGATGAGCGTGTCCGCTGCCAGCTCGGGATCCTCGAGGGAATTGTCCAGATCAGGGGGCAGGATGGACATCGCGGCCTTGCCGGCGATGAACTGCTCGTTGACGTTCGCGACCGAGTAGCTCACGCTACCGGGATCGAAGATGCCGTCGATCGACAGCATCCGCATGAACTCGACTGCTTCAAGGTTGCGATCGGTCATCGTGTCGGGTTCGCCCGCAGCGTTGAAGAGGCCGCCCTCGTTGTTGAACACGATCGACAGCAGCGTCTGGTACGCGTTGCCGCCGCCTCCTCCTGAAGCGATCATGCCGTAGACGCCGTTCTTCTTGAGCGCGAGCCCCGCGGAGTGCAACTCATCCCACGAAGTCGGCACATCGACCCCTGCAGCCTCGAGGAGCGACTTGCGATACCAGAACATGCGCGCGTCGACGTTCCACGGCAGGGCGGTGTGCACCCCCTCATACGAGAACTGATCGATCGTCCCGGGCAGGAAGTCGCCGATCTTCCCGCTGGCCTCGAGCTTCTTCAGCACGCCGTCGGCGGGGTGAATGGCGTCCTGTACGTAGTACTGGAGCGACTGAAAGGCGCCGCCGGTGCTGATCGCGGGACCTGTGCCCGCCGCAACCGCGGAACTGAACGTCTGCAGCCAGTTGTTCCACGGGATCGACTGATAGGTGGCGCCCGGGAAGTCACCGCTCGGCGAGTAGCTCTTGGTGATCGACTTTCCGGCATCGATGTACGCCTGCGCAGGCGACCCCCACGGCATATCCCAGAACGGCAGCCGGGACGAGCCTCCGCCGCTGCTCGAGCCTCCTCCGCCAGGGGAGCAGGCGGCGAGAACGGCGATGCTGGCCGCACTCATCCCACCAACCAGAAAACCTCGACGGGAGATCCCCCGAGGGTCGAAAGATGACTTCGTCATTGCAATCCCTTTCAATGCGTCATTGCGAATGCAGGTGTGGTACTACCGATCAGGGAACCGGTTTTCCAGAGTGTAAGCGGAAGAGTGCGCAGCGCGCAACCCCGGGCGCGAGTTGGCGTCAGTTCGTGATGCGGGGCGCCGCCACCGACTTGCGCTCCACAACTCGATATCCGTCTGGCAGTCGATGCTCCGCCGGCCGCTGAGTGGCAAGTTGCTCAACGAGCGCATCGACGGCAGCGACGCCGAGAGCATCCAATGGCATCGCCACCGTCGTCAACGGCGGGTCGAGATACTCTGCCACGGAGAGGTCGTCGTACGCGATCACCGACAGGTCTTGCGGTACGCGCAACCCACGCTCCCTCGCAGCCTTCAAAGCACCAACGGCCTGGCCGAATGTCGAGGCGTAGATGGCCGTCAGCTCAGGATGCGCCGCCAAGAGCTGATTCGCTGCTTCGAAGCCGCCACGCTCACTGAAGTCTCCGTGCGCGATGCGTGCGGCATCGAGACCAAGAGATGTCATGCGATCAACAAATCCTTCGCGTCTCGAACGCGCGGGATGCAGATCGGGCGGACCGGCCGTGAGCCCGATCGCACGATGACCATGCGAGTGCAGAAAATCGACGGCCAGCGCGCTCGCCCCGTGCATGTCGAGCCCGATGTTGCGGCCGGAGCCTTCGACTTCGCGGTTCACGAAGACATGTGCCACCGAAGCGGGGTCTTGCATGAGCCTGTCCACCATGGGGTTGCCCGGGCGCGCAGAGGCAACGAGCAGGCCATCGACGCGTCCTGAGACGACGAGCTCGGCGTAGTCGTCCGGGCCGGCCGGCGCATCGGGCGTGTCTTCAGCGATCAGCAGCACATAGCCATGCTCTTTCGCACGCCGGAAGGCTCCGCGCATGATCGCGGCGTACACGGTGTTGGTCAGGTCCGGAATGAGAAGGGCGAACGCACCCGTGCGCGACACCGAGAGAGCTCGTGCGCCGGCATGCGGCCGATACCCCAGCTCTTCCGCGACAGTCTTCACCCGCTCCCGGGTCTCAGGTCGGATCCGCAGGCTGCGGTCATCGTTCATGATGCGCGAGACGATCGACTTCGTCACCCCGCTTCGCTCAGCGACATCCACGAGGCGCGCACGGCCACGGAGCGTCGAAGCCGCAGCATCCGGCGATTCGCCCTTGTCCATCTGCGATTCGCTCATTCGGCCCCCTGCTTCATCGCCACTCCCAGCCGATCCGTCGGGCGGGATTACGAATAGCATAGGGACGTTGCCCTCGACCCGCGGATCCGCTAGTGTGAAAAACCGGTTCCCTTATAGATCCGATCACGAAGACATTGGCGTCGACCTGCGACGCCGAGGAAGGAACTCGCGTGGACGTGCGATCGATCTTCACAGCTGACAGCCTGCTCGGCACCGAGCCTGGCCACGTCATCGGCGGTGCGCGGCGAACGGAGGGCAGCGGCGATCCGCTCCCCGTGGTCAACCCCGCCACCGGCGAGCACGTCGCGGATGTCCCGTCGGCTTCCGCCGAACTCGTCGCGGAGGCAGTCTCGCTCGCCGTGCAGGCGCAGCGCGAATGGGGCCGACGCAGTCACACTCAGCGCGCGCAGGTGCTCCGCAACATCCACGCGCTTCTCGGCGAGCACGCGGAAGAGATCGGCCGAATCGTCGCCGTCGAGCAGGGCAAGCCCTTCCGCGATGCCGTTGGCGAGATCGGCGGAGCGCAGAACTTCTTCGAGTTCGCCATCAGCCAGCAGTACCGAGAGATCGGTGAGGTGCTCGCCACCGAGTCCGGCGAACAGCTGACAGTGCGTGAGGTTCCCATTGGCGTGGTCGGTGCGATCCTTCCCTGGAACTTCCCGGCCGCGATCTTCGCGCGGAAGGTGGCGCCCGCGTTGATGGCCGGCAACGCGATAGTGGTCAAGCCCAGTGAGTTCACACCCCTGTCGGCGATGGCCCTGGCCGAGCTATGCCGGCGCGCCGGCGTGCCGGACGGTCTGGTGAGCGTTGTATGCGGCCCGGGACGGCAGACCGGAGCCGCCCTCGTGGATCACCCCGACGTCGGAATGATCACGATGACGGGCTCGACCCGCGGCGGACGCGAGATCATGCGCCAGGCTGCCGAGAAGCTCATTCCGGTCTCGCTGGAGCTCGGGGGCAAAGCTCCCTTCATCGTGTTCCCGGATGCAGATCTCGATCGGGCAGCGAAGGATGCCGTGGATGCTCGTCTCTGGAACGCCGGTCAGGTCTGCACCTGCAATGAGATCACTTATGTGCACGAAGACGTGCGCGACGAGTTCCTCGAACGCGTGCGCGCTCACCTGCGTGCCGTCGAGCCCAAGGACCCCTTCGATCCGTCCTCGGCACTCGGACCTCTCGTCGCCGACCGCGAGTGGAACAAGGTCAAGTCCATGGTCGACAGGGCTGTCGAGCAGGGCGCAACCCTGGAGATGGGCGGCGGGCGTCCCGAGGGCGAAGAGTTCGCGACCGGAAACTGGTTCGCCCCCACCCTGCTGACTGGCGTGACGGCCGAGATGGACATCGCACGCAGCGAGGTCTTCGGGCCGGTGCTCTCGCTGACCACATTCGCCAGCTACGACGAGGTGGTGGCACGCGCCAACGCCACGCCGTACGGCCTGTCGGCGTACGTCTACAGCCGCAACCTCCACACCGTGATGCGGGCTCTGGACGACCTCGATTTCGGTGAGATCTACGTCAACAAGGCCGGCCCCGAACGTCCCCAGGGATTCCATACGGGGTGGAAGGACTCCGGACTCGGCGGCGACGATGGCGTGCACGGCTACGAGCGCTATGTGCGGCGGAAGACGGCCTACGTCGGCTACGGCCCCGAGTATGGCGAGTGAGGCGGCGATGAGCGCAACATCGACGGTGCCGGCATCGGCGTACACCGGCAGCGGGCAGATGACCAGCATCGATGCCCCCGCATCGGCTCCCGCCTCCGGAGAGGTGCAGGTAGAAGTGGCTTACGTCGGCCTGTGCGGCACCGACCTTCATATCCTGCACGGCCACATGGATGCACGCGTGACGATGCCGGCCGTCATCGGTCACGAGATGAGCGGCTCGGTCGTCGAGGTGGGGCCCGACGTCACGGACTGGAAAGTGGGCGACCGCATCACCGTGATGCCCCTCGCCTGGGATGGCACGTGCCCCGCGTGCCGAGCAGGCAATCAGCACATCTGCCAGAACCTCGACTTCATCGGGATCGACTCCCCCGGCGCCCTTCAGGGCCGGTGGAATGTTCCGGCGTCGACGCTCGTACGGCTGCCCGACGACCTCGACCTGCAGATTGCGGCACTTGCCGAGCCTGTCGCGGTCGCCGTCCATGATGTGCGGCGCGGCGAGGTGGTGGCCGGCGACAAAGTGGTCGTCATCGGGGGAGGTCCCATCGGCCTCCTCATCGCCTCGGTCGCGCGCGTCGAAGGAGCGGACGTCCGCGTCATCGAGTTGGATGCCGCGCGGTCACAGGTTGCGCGAGAACTGGGATTCGACGTCATCGATCCCCGAGCCGAGGATCAGCAGGCGACGGTGGAAGCGTGGACGGAGGGCGCGGGCGCCGACGTCGTGTTCGAGGTGTCCGGCGCGCCTGCCGCCGTGCTCGGGGCGACCTCTCTCGCGAAGGTGCGTGGAACCATTGTCGTGGTTGCCATCCACCCCGACCCGCGACCGCTGGACCTTCAGCGCGTGTTCTGGCGCGAGCTGCGAATCCTCGGCGCGCGCGTCTACCAGCGCCGGGACTTCGAGCGCGCCGTCGATCTGCTCACGGAGGGATCCATCCCTCACGAGACCATGATCACGGACGTTCTCCCTCTCGGCCAGACACAGGCGGCTTTCGAGAAGCTGCAGTCAGGCGGAGCGATGAAGATCCTCGTCGATGTACAGGCCGGGGATGCTGCATGACTGTGTTCGATCCTCTAGGCGCATTCGATCTGACGGGCAAGCGGGCCGTCGTTACTGGCTCCGCTCGCGGCATCGGGTTGGCGATCGCTCAGGGTCTGGCCGAAGCGGGCGCTGACATCGTCGGCGTATCGGCGACCTTGACGCCCGGCGACAGCCCCGCGCGTCGCGCGGTCGAAGCAACGGGTCGCACCTTCAGCGCGCACGCCGTCGACTTCTCCGACAGGGCTGCTGTGATCGATTTCGCTCGCGACGTGACCACAACGGGGCCGGTCGACATCCTCATCAACAACGCGGGCACGATCAGACGGGCACCCGCCGCCGACCACTCGCTCGAGGACTGGGACCACGTGCTGCAGGTGAACCTCTCCAGCCAGTTCGTGCTCACGCAGGAGATCGGACGCCACATGCTCGAGCGCGGGCACGGCAAGGTGATCTTCACCGCGAGCCTTCTCAGCTTCCAGGGAGGAATCACCGTTCCCGGTTACACGGCATCCAAGTCCGCCATCGCGGGCCTCACCCGTGCCCTGGCCAACGAATGGACGGCAAAGGGAGTCACCGTCAATGCGATCGCTCCCGGGTACATCGCCACCGACAACACGCAAGCGCTCCAAGACGACCCGAATCGCTCGCGCAGCATCCTGGAGCGAATTCCGGCCGGACGTTGGGGCCGCCCGGAAGACCTCAAGGGCGCCGCCGTGTTCCTCGCCTCCTCGGCCGCCGACTACGTGTCAGGGATCACCCTCCCCGTGGACGGGGGATGGCTCGGCCGATGAGCATTCCCCTGCACGCTCTCCTGCCCTCGTCGCCGATCGTTCCGGTCGTCACGCTCACGGACGCCGCCCACGCGACGGCACTCGCTGATGCTCTCACCGCGGGCGGAATCTCGACCATCGAGATCACGCTACGAACACCAGAGGGCCTTAAGGCGATCGCGGCGTTGCGCGACCGGACCGATGTCGTCGTCGGCGCCGGCACGGTGCGCAATGCTGCGGACGTGATTGCGGTGGCGGAAGCAGGTGCTCGATTCCTCGTTGCTCCCGGCCTGTCCCGCGAGATCGTCGAAGCCGCCCAGAGTGCGGCGCTTCCGGTGATTCCCGGCGTCGCCACGGGAAGCGATCTGCTCGAAGCTCTCGCGCTCGGGCTCACCCATGTGAAGCTGTTTCCGGCAGGGCCACTCGGCGGGCTCGACGCCATCCGGGCGCTCTCCGCGCCGTTCCCCGAGATCTCGTTCATGCCCAGTGGGGGTGTGACAGCAGAGAATGCACCCCAATACATGAGGCACGAGGCGGTCTTCGCGGTCAGCGGCAGCTGGATGGTTCCGCCGGATGCGGTCGAGGCCCGAGACTGGAGGCGCATCGAGCACCTCAGCCGCGCCGCCGCGGAGGCGGTGATGTGCGATGACGCGCAGTCATAAAGTCATCACAATCGGCGAGACGATGGGTCTGCTGCACTCGCTGCAGCCAGGTCGCCTCGACCTGGCGCACACGGTCGGGGTGAGCATCGGCGGGGCCGAGTCGAACACGGCGATCGGGTTGGCTCGCCTCGGAGTCGCTGCGACCTGGCTCGGCCGAGTCGGCGCCGACTCCTTTGGCGAGCGCATCCTGCGGACGCTTCGGGCAGAGTCCGTCGGCGTCGTGGAGATCATCGACGCTCATGCTCCGACCGGGCTCATGGTGAAGGAGCGCCGCTCGTCGACGCAGACGTCCGTCTCGTACTACCGATCCGGCAGCGCCGCCAGTCGCCTCACCCCCGGAGACATCCCGGCAGGGATCATCGAGAATGCGCGCGTTCTGCACGTGACCGGCATCACGCCGGCACTGTCAGGCGACGCCAAGGAGGCGATCTTCGCCGCAATCCGACGCGCGCGAGCAGCGGGTGTGCTGGTCTCCTTCGACGTGAATCATCGTTCTCGTCTCTGGGACGCCGGTCTCGCGCGACCTGTTTATCGCGAGCTGATCGCGTCGAGCGACATCGTCTTCGCCGGCGTCGAAGAGGCCGCCCTGGCGCTCGACACATCAGAGACGAGCGCGCTTCTTCTCGCACACGGCCTCGCTGCGCTCGGTCCGTCGGAGGTCATCATCAAGCGTGGCGCCGAGGGAGCTGACGCTCACATCGACGGGAATGCGTTTCACGTCGACGCAGTACCGGTGGACGTCATCGACACGGTAGGCGCGGGCGACGCATTCGTGGCGGGCTACCTCGCAGAGCGGGTGCGTTCGGCAAGTTCTGAGTCATGTCTGCGGATGGGTGCGTCTGCAGGCGCGTTCGCCTGCACCGCGGCGGGCGATTGGGAATCACTCCCGACGCGCGCGGACGTGGCATCTCTTGCGCGGACGGATCCCGTCGCGCGCTGACTTGCCGCGCGCACGGTGCCTTTAGCGCTCGCAGCGGACAGAACACGATGATCGTGTTCGACCGTGCGAGCAACGAGTTCAGCATCGCTTTCACGCTGAACCAGCGCGCCAAGAAGAGGAGGGCGTTCCGTGCTCGGGGCGCCCTCCTCCTCGTTTCGCGCGAGCTACCAGTCGCCGTGTGACCCGTCGTCGTGGACGAAGACCGGGGTCCGCCAGTCGCCGGGGTAAGCGCGCTCCGCAAACAGATCCTCGTCGGGTTGGACTCCCAGCCCGGGAGCCGTCGGGAGTTCAACGGAGCCGTTGATGATCTCGAAAGGCTCGACGAGCAGCCCGTGGCCGAGATCGCTGCCATCATCCATCGATGGATGCTCCTGGATCACGAAGTTCGGAGTGCACGCGTCAAGCTGCACGCATGCGGCGAGCGAGATCGGTCCGAGCGGATTGTGAGGAGCGACGCTGATGTACTGCGCCTCCGCCATCGCTGCGATCTTCCGCGACTCGAAGATCCCTCCCGCGTGACACAGGTCGGGTTGTGCCACCGAGATCGCGCGGCGGTCGATGAGCTCGCGAAACTCCCACTTGGTGAATCTTCGCTCGCCCGCCGCGATCGGAACATTTGTCGTCGCTGCGATATCGCAGAGCGCATCGACATTCTCAGGAAGGCACGGCTCCTCTACCCACAGCGGGTGGAACGGCTCGAACCCTGAGATGAGCTGCTTCGCCGTGGCGGGCGACGTGCGGCCGTGCATGTCGATCGCGATGTCGAAGTCCGGGCCGACCGCCGAACGAACCGCCGCCAGCCGCCGAACCTGGCGTTCGACGTAGTCTTGGGACTCGAGCGCGCGGGCCGGGCCGTCGATCCCGATCTTGATGGCCGTGAGCCCCTGCGCCTGCGCGCGGAGGGCCGCCTGTGCAAAGTCCGCATCCGTCTCGCCACGGCCGTGACCGTACATCCTGATCCGGTCGCGAACCCGCCCTCCCAGGAGTTCATACACGGGGGCGTTGTAGAACTTCCCTTTGATGTCCCACAGAGCGTGCTCAAGCCCGCTTATCGCGCTGACCCCGATGGCGCCGCCGCGATAGAAACCGCCCCGGTACATGACCTGCCAATGGTGTTCGATCATTCGCGGATCTTTGCCGATGAGGTAGTCGGCAAAGTGGCGGACCGCTTCGGCGACGACGAGGGACTGGCCCTCGACCACTGGCTCGCCATAGCCCGTGATCCCGCAATCGGTATCGACGGCGACGAATGTCCATCGCGGCCGAACGTGGAAGATTCGAACTCCCGTGATCTTCATGGTCCTACTTTCGCGTTCGAGGCTGCCCGGAAAGAGCGCGCACATGATCTGCGGATATGGTTCGCGTGGCACCACTCAGCGACACCGCCGACGCTCCCGCTTCAAGGAATGCACTCGCGTTGTCAGCGTCCACCCCGCCCGTTGCCACGAAGCGCAGGTCCGGGAACGGGCCGAGCATCGCGCGAACCATCGATGGGCCGAGCACGCTTGCGGGGAAGAGCTTGAGCCAACGGTGTCCCGCAGCACGCGCAGCGGTGACATCTGACGGCGTCATCACGCCCGGAAGGTGTGGCATTCCCGCGCTGAGGCTTGCTTCTGCGACTTCTGGATCCCACCCTGGCGCCACAGTGAACGCGGCTCCGGCCTCTCTCGCAAGGTCGACGGCATGTGCATCGGTCACCGTACCTGCACCGACGACGCGCCCTCGCCCGCGCCCCGCCTCCACCGCCTCCGCGAGCGTCGCTATCGCAATGCCACTGGAGAGAGGGACTTCGACAAGCGCGAACCCCACGTCCCACGCGCGAGATGCAAGAGCCACCGTGGTCTCGGCGTCATAGCCCCGCAGGATGGACATGACCCGTGATCGCGCGAACCAATCATCGAACATGCGGTCGGCACGTTCGGCCGTCATCCCGGTCACTTCACCGCTCCCGCCGTTATTCGCGTTCTTCATGTCTCTCCTCTGCGGAGCGCGCCCTGTGCGCTCACTTCGTTGTGGTTGCAGATAGCGCAACAGGTAGTGCGATAGACGCACTCCCTGCGAGCACCCACCTTCGCACAACGGTGCGCAGTGAGCAACCGGTATTCCAGAGGTCACACAGGCAAGACACTGACCCAGCGCCTGCACCCTGCACGCGTACACCGCGGTGTAGCGTGCACTGAGCGCGCACGGTTCAAGGTGGCGCCCGATCGTCGGAGGACACATGGCGAGCTCGGTAGACCGCGCACTCGACGTGATCTCACGGCTTTCGGCGAGCCCTCAATCCCCGAGCGCGCTCGCACGCGCGTTGGGCGTCCACCGCTCCACGGTCCTTCGGTTGCTTCAGACTCTCGAGCTGCGGGGCTTCGCCCGTCGTGAGGCTTCAGGACGATGGGTCACCGGATTCGAGCTCATCTCGATCGGACAGAGGTCATTGGACGCAATCAGCGTACGAGAAGTCGCCCGACCACATCTGCAACGCCTCAGCACAACGGTCGGCCACACCCTCCACCTCGCGGAGCGAGTAGAGACAGACGTCATCTACATCGACAAGTTTGACGGCGGTGGGCATGTGGAAATGCGTTCGCGCATCGGCGCCAAGGCGCAACTGCATACCGCAGCCGTGGCCAAAGCACTCATGGCCTTCGCCCCGGACGGCACACGCGTGCTCGCGATGAGGAAGCTCGAGTACAAGCGCTACACACCCACAACTATCACGAGCGATGAACAGCTGTCGAGGGAGTATGAGCTGATCCGACGTCGGGGCTGGGCGGTCGACGACGGGGAGCACGAGGATTGGCTCAACTGCATCGCGGTGCCGGTGTTCGACAGGGACGGCGACGCCGTCGCTGGGATATCGATCACGTCTCTCCGCGCCATCGCTTCGGTCGATCACTTGCAGCTACTGCTGCCTCTCATGATAGGCGCACGCGACGCAATCTCCCGCGAGCTCGGTTGGAGCGGGTCAGCCCATCATTGACGAGCTGATCGCGGGCGAATTCGCGGCCATGCGGCAGCTGCTTTCGAGCGCGGAGAGCCTTCCGGCCTGACAGTCAACTCAGCCCCAAGCTGTTGGAGTCGCCCGCCCCATTGAGTTTCGCGCACCGGATTCGATCTCCTCGCCCCAGCCATTTCTGGATAGGCGGCTCCCCCCGCCCACGCTGGACCGAGTCGATGAAGGCGTTCTCGAGCGGGAACCGCCGTCTGCAGTCGAGGTCCCAGTCGTCATCGCGGGCGTTCTTCAGAACACGCCCGCACGCCCCGCTGGCACCTTCGTGGCCGTTCGGAATCAAGGGTGTAGCTAACGCCCAGCAGCCGCTGGCTTCGAGCAGCGATCTCACCCCGGGCCTGGCGCGTGACTTCTCTTGCCTCCCACCGCGAGGCACGCCCTTGCGCGGCACGAATCGCTCACCGGCAACTCATTCGCATGACGCCGCGGAGTCGGGCACCGCCCGTTCCCGGCGGACTCCGCGGTGCGAGACGATTCAGCCAGCGCGGTGGATGGACTTAACCTCGAGGTACTCTTCGAAGCCCGCGGCACCGGCTTCGCGACCGATGCCGGACTTCTTGTAGCCTCCGAACGGTGCCTCGTTGTTGAATCCTCCACCGTTGACGGAGACCTGCCCGGTACGAAGGCGTCGTGCGACCTTGATGGCGCGCTCTTCGTCGCCGGACCAGACGCCGCCTGCGAGGCCGAACTCACTCTCGTTGGCGAGATCCACTGCCTCGTCTTCGTTGGCGTAGGGAACGATCGAGAGCACGGGGCCGAAGATCTCGATCTTATTGATGGTCATGTCGCTGGTGACTCCCGAGAAGACGGTGGGTTCGACGAAGTAGCCCTTGTCGGTGGGTCGCGTGCCACCCCCGGTGACGAGCGTGGCTCCTTCCTCCACGCCCTTGGCGATGAGCTCCTCAACGCGCTGCAGTTGACGCGAGTTCACGACGGGACCGAGCTGTGTTTCGTCGGCGAATGGGTCGCCGTACACGAATCCATCCGCCGCACGCTTTGCGATCTCTTCAACCTGCGGGAGGACGCTGGCGGGGACGAGCATGCGGGTGAGCGCGGTGCAGGTCTGGCCGGCGTTGAAGTAGCAGTTGGCGACGCCGGCTACGACCGCTTCTTCCAGGTTGGCGTCGTCGAGGATGATGTTTGCCGACTTGCCTCCGAGTTCGAGAGCCACCTTCTTCACGGTCGGTGCGGCGAGTTCGCTAACGCGCACGCCTGCCGCAGTGGATCCGGTGAACGAGACCATGTCGATGTCAGGGGAGGTGGCGATCGCCTCACCGACGGGGATGCCGTGTCCGGAGACGAGGTTGAAGACGCCGGCGGGCAGTCCGATCTCGTCGCAGACCTCGGCGAGGATGTAGGCGGCGAGTGGGGCGACTTCGCTGGGCTTGAGAACGACCGTGCAACCGGCAGCGAGGGCTGGGGCGACCTTGAGCGCGATCTGGTGCAGAGGGTAGTTCCACGGAGTGATGCAGCCCACCACGCCGACGGGCTCCTTGACGACCATGGAGTGCTTCACATAGCCAGCGTCGTACGCGTAGTCGCGAACGTAGCTGGCATAGAAGCGGAAGTTGCGGATCGGGAGGTCAGACTGCCATTCGATCGAGTGTGAGTAGGGCATTCCAATCTCGGAGGAGACCGTCCGGGCGATCTCTTCTCGGCGCGCGTGGAGGCCGTCGGCGAGCTTGTCGATCCAGTCACCCCGCTCCTGCGGGGTGAGCGAGGCCCAGCCGTCGAAAGCGCGCTTGGCTGCGGCTGCGGCGGCTGCGACATCGTCAACGGTGCCCGCCGGGACGGATCCGATGACCTGCTCGGTGGCGGGGTTGATGACGTCGATGAGTTCGGTGGAGCCGGATGGGGTCCACTTTCCGTTGACGTAGATGTTGTGGGTCATGGTGTTGCCTTCCTCATTGAGCAGCAGGGGCGATGGTTGGGTCGAATTGGATCTTGATGGTGTCTGCGCCACCGATGGCGGCGAGGGCTTCGGCGCCCGCATCGAGCGCAAATCGCGTGGTGATCAGCTCCTGCAGCGGAAGGTCGCTGCGCTGAAGGATCCGGAGGGCCTCGGGGATGCCGCGGTTCAGGCTGAACGATCCGATGATGCGCAACTGCCTGCGGTAGACCTCGAACGGATCCAGGTTGATCTGGCTTCCGGGTGGGCAGACTCCGAATGGGATGAGCGTGCCGCCATCGGCGAGAAGGCGGATCGCATCCTGGACGACCTCGGGTCTTCCTGTGGCGTCGATCACGAGGTCGAAGTCCGCTGTGGGAAACACGTCTGTGATGGATCTATCCACGATCGCGGTGCGAGTTGCGCCGAAGCTGCGGGCACGCTCGAGTCGTTCGGGTATGCGGTCCGCGAAGGTGACGTCGTGCACGTCCCACCCGCGAAGTGCGATGGAGAGAATCATTCCCATCGGACCCGCGCCGATGATCGCTGCTTTCATTCCGGGGGCGAGCCGCGCGCGTTCGAGCGCGTTCACGGCGCACGCGAAGGGCTCGGCGAGGGCTGCGACAGGCATGCTCAGGCCGCCGATGTTGTGCGCGTTCTCTTGGCGGACGACGGCGTATTCAGCGAATCCGCCGTCTCGTTCAGCGCCGTAAGCCTGCCCTGCGGTGCACAGGTTCTGGTATCCGCTGGTGCAGTTGCGGCACTGGTGGCATGCGATGAGCGGGTCGACCGCGACGCGCGCCCCGATGTAGCCCCGGTAGCTGGAATCGGCGTCCACCACAGTTCCTGCGAACTCGTGCCCAGGGATCCGCGGAAACTCGGCCGGGTAGCGGCCCGCGAGAATATCGAGGTCGGTGTGACACAGCCCCGCCGCTTCTACGCGGATCAGAAGTTCTTCAGGACCTGGTGCCGGCTGGGGAACTCGCGTCACTTCGAAGGTGCCCGCGCGATCCGACCCTCCAACTGCGCCCGCCGCACCCCCACCCGGAACGCCTCACGCTCCGCCCGCACCTCCGGCAACGCCTCGAACCGCTCCCGACGCTCCGCCGCCGCCAGCCGACCCAGCAACTCCCCCGCACCGATCCCCCGACCCCGAACCCCGAACCGACCCGAACCACCCATCCCCACCACTCCCCTAACTCGCATCCCTGACAGTTACAAACTACCAGTCCCCACCGACACGCGCCCACGAAATGTGCTTGCACAATGCAAGCAACATTCACCCGAAACATGCTTGCAAACAGCAAGCACAATTCACACCAGACAAGACCACGCACGCAAACCCCGCACGTCCCCTCAATGTCCGACCCCCCTACTAGTTTGTAACTGTCAGGGAAACACACCAACAAAGGAGCAACCACCATGGGGATGGACATCTACGGCAAAGCACCGGCCTCAACCGAGGGTGAGTACTTCCGCAACTCGGTCTGGTGGTGGCATCCGCTCGCGGAATACATCACCCACGCCCACCCCGATCTCGCCGCGGCCTGCACCCTGTGGCACACCAACGACGGAGACGGGCTCGACGCTGATGACGCCGCGGCGCTTGCCGACGCGCTCACCGAGGATCTCAACAACGGCGCCGTGGCTCTCTACGAGGCGGAACGCAGCGTCCAGATCGCAGCCCTGCCACGCGAGACGTGCCAACTGTGTGCCGGGACAGGAACCCGCTCAGACGACATCGGCGTCCAGATGGGCTTCACCGCGCGCGGATGGTGCAACGGCTGCGACGGCCTCGGCGACCGCGAACCGTGGGCAGCGTCCTATGTCTTCGATGTCGCGAACGTCGCCGAGTTCGCGAAGTTCGCCCGCGCCTCGGGCGGCTTCGAGATCTGCTGATCGATCCCACTTCTCGATGTCGGCGTCAACCGCTATACTGTAACTGTCAGGGATACTAACAAGGAGCTAAGATGGCCACCACTACGCAGGACACGATGAGCCAGCACTACGCCGAGCAGTACGGCATCAGCTTCGATCCTGAGTCCTACGATCCGCTCGCCGACCTGTTCGACGGTTCGTTCGGGCGTGACTGGGCGGACCTGCGCCACTGACCCGCTGGATGCGGGGTGCCCACTCCCCCGCACCCAGCTTCCAACCTCCACCACTCCGAGAGGACATCCAGATGAGCACCCTCCTCACCGACACCGACACCGAGTCGCGCGCCGCCTGGTCCGCCATCACCGAGCCCGCAGACACAGTCGCCGTCGCCTTCACGGCCGCCCTGGGTCACTCGGCCGCTCTCACTGAGCTGGAGAACCCGAAGTCCGCCATCCAATCGTTGATCGAGGTCGGCGCCGTTGCCGACCACACCGAAGCGTCCGCCGCGATCCGACGCTGGCTCCCGAGGCTCCAATCCTCCGCAGTGGATCACGCCCTCACCGACGCTGCCCGGGGCGGCATCCAACTGATAGCCCCATCCCAGATCCCGGGGCTGTCTGATCTCGGCGCTCAGGCACCACACCTGATCTGGCTCCGAGGAGACGCCGACGCTCTCACGGGACCGATCAGCAGCAGCGTCGCCATGGTGGGTGCCCGGGCGAGCACCTCTTACGGAGACACGGTCGCTCACAATCTCAGCGAGCACCTGGTCAACAGCGGCGTGACGATCATCAGCGGCGCCGCCTATGGAATCGACGGGGCATCGCACCGCGGCGCGCTGAGCGCTGGCGGGGTCACTGTCGCCTGGTTGGCCGGCGGCACAGACCGCCCCTACCCGGCGGGACACCGCGACCTGATCGAGCACATCGTCGAACGCGGGGGCGCAGTCGCGAGCGAAATGCCGCCCGGGGCAACACCGACACGCTGGCGTTTCCTCGGCCGCAATCGCCTCATCGCGGCATCATCGGCCGCGACCATCGTCGTCGAGGCGGGATACCGTTCCGGCGCTCTGACCACCGCGACCACCGCGGCGACGCTGGGCAGGACGCTCGGCGCTGTCCCCGGACCTGTTACGAGCGCATCATCAACCGGGTGCCACCACCTGATCCGTGAGCACGGGGCAAGCCTCATCACAGAGTGGGGTGAGGCCCGCGTGAGCCGACCGCTACTGTGGTTGCTCCCCGGTCAGCTGATGGAAGTGGAGTTCTTCGAACCGTGCGGCGATCGCGTAGTGGCGAGAGGCGAGATCGGCGAGATCGGCCTTCCGTCCGATGTCGTCCGTGGTGACCGCCAAGCCGCACAGGGTGTCCCCTTCCGCGCGTTGCTTGAGAGCTTCTTCCCAGTAGTCGAGTGACATCAGGCGCCTAGCGACCGGGAGTGAGCTGCTCGAGCTCGGGGCCGTGGATGAGGATCTCTGTGGCGATGACTCCGCCGTCAGTCTTGCGAGCCAAGCCGTTGCGGGTGAGGTCGGATAGGTAGGTCGAGAAGGTGCCGCCGGAGGTGGAGATCTCCGCGGCCGCGCCGAGGGCTTCACGACTGAGTGGATCGGGATAGGCGTCGATGAGCGCGTCGAGCATGGTGGCTGCGCCGCGGCGCAGAATGCCGCGGTAATGGTCCTGGAGCTCGCTGGGTGTGAGAGGGGCAGGGCGTGCACCGAGGTAATCGAAGCCCGCGTCGGTGAGGGTGTAGCCGGCGGAGTTCTCGTCAACGAATCCTGCGCGTCGGATGTCCGACAGGTAGGTCGACCAGGTGCCGCCGGAGGTCTTGAGATGTGAGACGGTCCCCCATTGGCTCTTGGTGAGGCGAAGCGGCGCCATCTGCGCGAGTGCGACGACCATGCGATGGGCGCCGCTGCGCAGTTTGGTCGTGGAACCAGCCGACGCTGCGGGGTCAACCGCAGACGGCTGCGCGGGCTCCTCGGGGTGCCGATGCGATACGGCCTCGGGGGCTGCCGGAGCAGTCTGTGCGGGTTGAGGCTCGGCCAGAGAATGAACCACGGCGGCGAGTTCGGCGAGCACGTGGCGCAGACCGTCGACGATCTTGGGATCTACGGAAGCCGGGATCTCCACGATGCGCTCAACGACCTTCTCCCGAGGTGGTGCGTTCTTCGCCACGGCGAGCTCGCGGCGAAGGCGGGTGAGCTCGTCACGCAGCTGAGCAACGAGGTCATCTCCGGTGGTGCGAGTTGGCGCGAGCGCGGTCGCGAGCGCGGCAAGGTCGACGTCGGCGAGAGTCGTGCGTGCAGGGATGGAGAGATGCTCCCCTACCTGCGGGGTGGTGCCGGCGTCGAAGGTGTGCCGGCGTCGGAACCGGAACTTGATCGGCTCGCCGCGCTCGGGCTGCCAGAGCCAGCACTCGCCTGTCTGCAGCGTGGGGAGTTCGGCGAGGATCGTCTTTGAGTCGGCGTGGATGTCGATCCATGCCTTGATGGCGTCGCGGTCCTGGGGTGCGGTGGTGCGCAGCACGAACAGGTTGTCGATCTGGGTGAGGACGTCCTTGTTGACGGCGGCGCTGCGTTGGGATGCCATCGTGACGCCGAGGCCTTTGAAGCGGCCCTGCTTGACGATGCGCTGCCATGTCTCGACGAGCGCCGCGTTCTCACCGCGGACCTGCTGCGGAAGGTACTCGTGGCATTCCTCGAGGATGAAGTGGGTCGGAGTGCGGTCGGCGCGGCGGTAGAAGCGATCGCCGAAGGCCCGGAGGAAGCGGCGCTGCTCGGCCTTGGTGAACTCGCTCACGTCGAGGATGGCGGACAGCTGGCGGTCGACGAGGAGATCGGCGACGAGCTCGCCGGCAGTCGCGTCGAGAGGGATGTCGCCATGCCGTCCGCCGAGAATCGGGATGGGGAGACCGGGTGAGCGGCCGTCCGCTGACGTGCGCACGCCGTACCAGTCGCCCTTCGGGTCGACGACGATGACCGGCACGCCCACCTGGTGCATCTCCTCGAGGAGAACCACTGCAGCGCTCGTCTTGCCGGCACCCTTCTTGGCGAGGATGCCGTTGGAGCTCGTGATGATGTCGAGGGGCAGGTAGACATCCTCGGCGACGCGCAACCCAGTCATTGCTGCACGCGGGGGTCCAGCGATCGCTGAGAGCGGTTCGATTCGGTCATGGCGTCGTCTTCTCCTTCACCGCCCGCGGCTTCTTGAGCAGCTTCACCCCGAGGAGTTTCTCGAGGGCTTGAACTTCCTCGTCGCGCCAGCGGACTTCCCCTAGCAGCCGAGCACGGAAGGGGCCGGCGCCGACGCCGACCGAACGCGCTGCCTCGAACGCGCTCATCGACTTCTTCGTGAGCTGCGTCTGCACCAGGCCGCTTACCTTCTTGCTGGTATCCCAGTCGAGGCGTCCCACGGTGTTTCGCGCAGGCCTTCCCACTGTCTTGGGCTCTCGGTTCTGCTGCGCGGCGATGTAGGCCTCGATCTCGGCCCGGTGGAACACTGCGGTGCCCCGGAACCCCTCGATGCGCATGGGCTTGGGAAACAGAGGGACGCCGGACGGGTTTCCCTTGGCCTCTAGGGCGCGGGAGCGTGTCTGGTACACGCGGACCGTGTCGTGCCGGACGCCGATCATCTTCGCTGCCTGCATGTAGGTCACGAACTCTGGGCGGACGACGTCCTCCAGCGGGATCGTCAGCTCTGAAACCATTCCTGCTCTCCGCTCGATCATTGGAAGGTTAGTAATGCACGAGGATACCAAATGAGCGCGACGCTGCCGGGTGCGATGATGGTCGGCATGTCGATCCCTCGATACGCGTCTGCCGCCCCCGATGGCGTGGTGACCTACGCCAACCCCTTCGTGTTCCTCGCAGAAGATCCCCGTCGTGAAGCCGCCAACGGGGTGACCGGAGATCTGGGCGGTTGGGATGTCTCGGACGGCTTCCGGCTCGCAGAGGACTTCGGGGAGTCTGAGTGGCGCATCTCCGTTCTGCACGACGAGGTGTACGCGGTGCTGCGGAAGTTCCCGGGTCAACGTGGCTACACATTCGATGGCCCTGTGTGGATGCTCGCGGAGATCCCGGTGTCGCTGCGTGATCCTGTTCAGCAATCCCTCGTTCCACACGAGGCCGTCCAAGAGCTGATGTCCAAGGTTGAGCAGCTGCGACGCACCCCGGACTCGCTTCTCACCGCAGTCGGGGTCATCCGGTCAGGGCTGCAGGTCTTAGCAGCGGGTTCCTAGCCGTCGATACTCTCGGATGCAGCCAGCTTCTTGCGCTGGCTGAGGCTGGGACGGTACATCGCGATGCCGTACGGGAAAGCGGGCCCTACCTCTATCAGCCCGGGTAGCCGCTCTGCGTACTCAGCGGCCAGGACGGGCGCGGAGGCGGTGAGCCTGATCCCGACGTCGACGGAGTCGGCGGCCGCGGCCGCGGATGCCAGCAGCAGCTTCTGGAGCCTCTCCCCCGCACCCTTGGCTCGGGGTGCCCGGTTGTGATCGGTGATAGTCCAGTACTCGCTGGTGGCGTGGATCGTCATGGTCGAGGTGCCGTCCTCGAGTACGTAAGTGAGGCGGTGCGACTGCCCACCACGCGTCCTGAGCAGCAGCGCCACCAGGAGCAGCGCCACGGCGACGCACGCGGCGGCCGCGGCGAAGATGACCGGACCGTACTTCACCCCCACTCCGACGAACGCGACCCCGAGAAGAAGAAGGAGCATCGAGAAGACTCTCTGGCCAGCTGTCGTGCTGGAGGTGAACGCCCTCTGCCAGAGAAGAGACCGCAGCACCCATCCGGACTGTCGGAACAGATCTCGAGCCGTGGCGCGCCGGATGCCGGCGGGCGGTTCGGGCAACGGGGAAGGTGTCATTCTTTGGATCTCCGTGCGGCGCGGCGCTGCGCGCGCATCACCTCTACATGCTCGTTCGCGTCTGAGGTGGAGATGGAGAGCAGATGCTCGATCGCAGCGAGTTCTTCGGGCCTCCAAGCCGTTCGCCCCCGAAGACGTTCACCGAGAGTGACGGTGTTCAGCGACAGCTGAGAGGCGAGTCCGCGCAGGGTGGATACGTCGGGTTCGCCTGCGCCCGCTGCCACGGCCTGGCGAAGGCGTGCGGCGAATGTGGCATCCCTGCTGCCGTCTGTCTGTGCGGTGCGGGGTGGCCGGCCTGCCGTCCCGGATCTTCGCGAGCGAGCCTCGATGTAGGCGTCGATCTCGGCCTCATCGAACAACACTGTGCGCCCGTCATAGCCGACAGGATCGGGGAACCTCGCCGGTCCGGGGAGCTTCGAGCGGTCGTTGCTCCGGTAGACGTAGACGGTATTCAGAGAGACGCCCATCTTCTTGGCGATGTCGTCGCTGCTGATCCGCCGGGAGGATCCACCGTGTTGCTGACTCATCGCCACACCGCTTTGCCGTCACCCATTGACTCTCCTGTGGTCTGGTTGGTTGGCGGAGCGATCGCCGCCCCTTTCATGAATGTAACCACGCGCCGTAGACGCCTCTCAGCAGAATCACTTCGCAGACACGCCTGGACAGTCACCTAGTTGCGCATCCTGGTTCCGTAACATGGTTCTATGTCGAACGAGAACGTTGAGATCATCCGCCGGCAGATCGCTGCGGTCGGAGAAGAGATCGCCCGCACGGACGAGCTGCTTGAGAAGCGTGGTCGTCTCGTAGAGGAGGCGCGAGCCGCCGGCATGACGTACCGAGAAGTCGCTCAGCTGCTTGGTATGACAGAGACCGGTCTGCGCAAGACCCAGAAAGCTTTCCGAGCACGGGCTCTGATGCTCGAGGCGAAGGCATCCTGACCTCGCCTCGATGAGCAGCCCGCGAGAGTCGTGAAATCTGCTTGCAAATTGCAATATTCTTTTACTAATATAAGGTCATGGAGGTGACGGGTATGGAGGAGTACGACTACCGCCCGAAGCCCTGGGTGCCGAAAGACGTTCCCACGATCTGGGTCGACCACACAACCGGCCAGGGAGTGACCCAGGACGGCGCCTCTGTGCGTCCGGTCATCGGCGACCGACGCAAGAACCCGAACCTGACCGATCTTCTCGATACAGCTGCCAGCTTCGGCGCCAACCGGATCATGCTGACCGGGAAGCGACCCGAGCCTGAGCCTGGCGTCCGCCACTGGCTGTACGTGCAGACACCTCGATGGAAGTCCGGCACACACTGGATCAACAACGGACCTCCCACTGGGCGCTTCGAGCACGAGACCACCGGCTTCAAGATTGAGGTGCGCACGGCCGAGGAATGGTTCGGGGATATCCCACTCTCCCCCGCCCAGGCCCGCAGTGCCTGGGATACGACCGCCGCGATTCTGAAGGCCGCCGACGAGCGGGCGCGGATGTTCAACTCCCCCGCCGCCACTGGCACCAATCTCTGGGCGCTCTCGCTCCCCAAGAACGTCAACCCTGTGCCGGTCTCGTCCGACATCGCTGAGGAGATCCACGCGACCAGCGGCCAACACCACATCGAGCATCTCGTCGCCGGCCCTGATGCCTCTGCTCACGAGGACTGTGTCCCGCTCGTCGACCCAGTCAAGCAGAAGAAGATCAATGAGTTCGCGTACGTCGATGGCCGCTTCATGTACGCGGCGCTGGGTCGTGAGCTCGGTATCGGGCCCGCGCGCCGACTGAACCGCGCCGCCGCCTACCAGCTGATGGAAGAGGATCCCTACGCACGGGCCCGGTTCTACGTCCGTTTCCAGATTCCCACGACGTGGAACCATGTCGGGATCCTCGGGGTTCGACACCAGCGGGTCGAGGACGGGTGGTACTACCCCAACCGGCCGGGAGCTCGCGGAGAGACCTGGGCCGATGCCGCCGAGATCCAGGTAGCCCGCTCCGCGGGATGGGTCGTGGATCCGCAGGAGGCGATCGTCTTCCGGAAGGCCCGGCCTCTCGACACCTTCTTCGAGCGGATCATGCGGGCCCGAGACCGGGTCAATGAGCACCCCGACATGCACCCGATGCTCCGTCGCGCTGTGATGGCCGCGCTCCGCGCGATCGTCCTTCACAGTGTGGGTGCGTTCGCCTCCTCGGGGCGGGATCAGACCCGTGTCGCTACAAGCGCCCTCGAGGTGCCGGCGCAATATCAGGCTCGGATGCAGCGCCAGGGCAAGCTGTTCGTCTACCACGTGCCCAGCGAACGCAACGCCCGCACCGAGTCGTTCTATCACCCGGAGCTCGCCGCGCAGGTGTGGGGTCGAGCGCGAGCTCGTGTTCTCGATGGGCCCAGTGCGCTCGGATTGCACACGGCCGGCGCTCTCGCCGTCGACCCGACAACACTGCTCGGCATCCAGGGTGACGCCATCTACACCAGTACCCTTCCGGGTTGGTCGCTGCCGGTCGCCAACGGCGGTGGGGACGACGGCAAGACCGGGCGTCTTCGCCTTCAGGGCTACCTCGGTGGTGGATCCTTCCTCACCCCTGAGCGAATCCAGCAGCGTCTGTCGCTCCGGTCGCGAGCGGAGAAGGCCGGTATCGAGGCTGCGCTCGAACGGGACGAGGTGATGGCCGGTGGCTGACGAGCAGCGTTCGGCTCAGGATCTGGTGCGCTTCCTTCGCGGCCGCGGGGTATCGACGTCGGAGATCGCCGCGGAACTGCACCGCTCCCCCAGGATGGTCCGGAAGATCCTCAACGGTGAGACCAGCGGGGCGTTGTACCGGTCGACGCTCGAGGAGCTCGCGACGACCGGCCGCGCGTCAAGCGTCCCTCCCCGTCGACGACTGAAGTCCGGTGGTCTGGTTCCGGTGCGTGCGAAGGCCGGCGCGAAGGCGAAGACGGTCGTTCCCGAGGATCCGGGCGGCACGTACACCGCTGCGCGCCAGGGTGGCGCGATGCAGGCCTCGACGACCTACATGGCGGAGGGCGGCCGTCAGGTGGAGCTTCGGCTGCCTAAGGGGAAGACCGCGAAGGGGCGAGCGCTGGCGGATGCGGAGATCGTCAAGCAGATCCGTAACGCAGCGAAGGGGCAGGCGAAGGAGAACCAGAAGAAGGTCCGGGCGACTTTGACCTTCGCGAACGGGCGGGTGATGGAGGTCAACACGTACAACGCCTCCACCATGCTGCAGCGTGTGAACGAAGCCGGCGGCAGCGCACTGGAGTGGATGCGGGGCGAGTCGAAGAACCGGTATCTGAACCTGGACGTCTCGAAGGAGCCGATCACCGGGGTGACGCTGACCGTGTTCTCGGACGCCAAGACACCCGAATACGAGACGTTCAAGGCACAGGGGCGGCCCCGCAGAGGCAGGGCTCTGAGCCCTGCCGAGGAAGCGCGCGCCGCACAGAAGGCCCGCCTCGAGCAAGGACAACGACGCGGCCGCCGCAGGTCGTGACGAGGAACGAGACATGATGACTGAGAAGAAGACGCCCTTGGAGAACCCGCTCCGGTTGACGGTGGGAAACCTCAAGGGAGGGGTCGCGCGGTCGACGACGTCGATCATGCTCGCGTTGGCCTTGGTGCAGCGCACCGGCCAGCGGGTCCTGCTCGTCGACGCGGACCGAGCGAACGGCACCAGCTTCGAGTGGTCGGAGTACGCCGGCGAGGTCTGGCCCGCCGAGGTGAACGTCGTCTACCTGCCTTCCCAGCTGCTTGGCAAGCGGGTCCGGGAGATGTGGCCCGACGGTCACCTGATCATCGATACCGGCAACGACTCCACGACGCTGCGGCAGGCGCTGATGGTCACCGACCAGCTGCTGATGCCGATCGGCGCGACCCCGTCTGAGGCGACTCGGTTGACACCGACTCTGCAGGCCGCGGCCGAGGTCGCGAGCATCAAGCCGATCGAGCTGTCGATTCTGTTCACTCGCACCAAGCCGAACACCATTAGCTTCCGGGAGGCGTGGGAGCAGCTCAAGCAAATGGAGGGCGACGTTGAAGGGCTGCACGTGCTCGACGTCAACGTGCCCTTCCAGCTGCTCTACTCGCAGGCCTTCGGCACGGCGCCGACCAACCTCGGCGTCTACCCGGAAGTGCTCGACGAGATCCTGACGGGAGGCTCGCGATGACACAGCCCAGGTCGAAGACGAAGACGGACTGGAGCGCCGCGTTCAGTAAGCCCGAGACCGCACCCCGGTCGTTGGAGGCCGTCCCCGACGAGGAGACGGAGACCACCCCGACTGCATCGAAGCCGTCCAGGCAGGGGAAGCCCCGGGGCCCGTACAACGTCAAGAAGGTGGACAAGAAGGCGGCCACGTTCCGGCTGCCGCCTGATGTGCTCGAGCTGATCGACAACGCTCGCGAAGAGGCCGCGCAGAGCGGGGTTCGTCTGACCAAGGACGACGCCGTCACCGCCGCGATCCGCCACTACTACGGGTCTAGCCGACGTCGTCGCTGACCTTCACGACGCGCCTGCACCCCCCTCTCCGCAGCGCTCATCCCGCGACACTCGCGCATAGTTTCGTATCGAAATCTGCTTGCAATTTGCGTGTATTTTGCTTGCAGGTTTGGCCGCCCGTGTTAGGCTGAGCCGCAGCGTCGATCCGCGCTATGGCGCGGGAGAGATGCGGAGGCTCAGACCAACAGGCCCTCTCCCCCAGGTGCACGTTCACTGCACGATAGGTGCTCGGTTCGGGGGTGGAGCCTGCTTGCATTTTTCAAGCAGGTTTCACGTCTTCGGTGGCGATTGGGTCGAGGATGCTCGGGTCGTGCTTGTCTACGGTGCGACTGTTGTTCAGTCGTCGGTCCACGAGGTGCGTTCGCATCGTTCGGGCGACGGACTCTGAGCTGTGCTCGAGGAGTGCGAGCAGCTCGTCACGGTTGCTGGCGGAGGCGCGCGTGTCGCCGTCGACGGTGAGCGGGGTGGGATCGAGCCAGGCCTCCCACAGGTCTGGTGTGACGAACGCCGGCATGCGGTCGTGGACTTCGCCGGAGGCGTCTCGCGCTTCTCGGGTGACGACGACGAACACGCGAGCGCGAGCGTTGGAGATCTCCGTCGTCCAGGTGAGGCCGGCTGCCGCCAGCAAGCCGTCACCGGTGATCAGGTGGGGCTGCTTGTCGCCGGCGGCCCCGGTCCACTCGATGTAGCCGGGGGCCATGGGCACGAGGCATCGGCTGTGGGAGAACGCGCCCACCCAGAACCGGCTTGTGAGCTTCTCGATACGCGCGTTGATGATCGGGCCGCCCGCTGGCCGGTTGGGCGGCTTGGGCCAGTCCCATCGCGCGAGCGTGAGCTCGCGCTGCTTCCTGTCCTGCTCGCTCGAGGCGATGCGCACGATCGGCGCCGAGGTGGTCGGGGCGATCGAGTAGGTGGGCCGCCAGTCCTCTGCGCGGCCGCCGGCGGCGACGAAGGCGGTGATCAACTCGTTCGTCGTCGAGCTCAGGGCGAATCTGCCGCACATGCTGCGAGGGTATCCCCCGCCGATACACGCTCGCTGGTGCGTGTATTCAGCCGCGCACGGGTCGACCGCGCTGCAGCTGGCCGCTGGCCGCGAACGGCTCCCCGTCGTTGTGCAGCTGCTCACGTCGGATTGACTCGTTCAGCAGCGCGGTCTCGACGAACGCGCTGAAGGACTCGTCTCCTTCGAGGTGCGCGGTCGCCTTGTACGTCGCAACGGCACGGGAGCGGGCATCGGGGTCGATGTACGTGTTGACGCGTGCCTGCTCGCTCTTGGTGGCCGCTGCGGGCTTCCGTGCGGCTTGGGGGCGCCGTGGTGCCGCGGGAGCCTTTGCAGGGCGCTCAGGGGCTGCAGGAGCCGTTTCGGCGGGTGCGGCGGGGGCTGGATCTGTGGTGGGTGCGGGGCGGTTGCGGGCGATCATGCTCTTCGGGTCGACCTTCCGAGGCGCGAGCCCGGTGATGCCGAGGGGGGCGTCGTCGCTCATGCGTGTGTTCCTTCCAGCTCGGGGTGGGATTCGGCGGCGATGAGCCGGTCGTTGATCTCCTGCGCGATCGCTCGAAGATCGCCGGCGACTGAGCCGGCAGTTGAGCTCGTCAGCTGCTTGTTCTTCAACTCACCGCTGCGGATCTTCCACCAGGCGATGCCTGCCTTGGCTTCGTCCTTGGCGCGCACGTCGAGCTCGTAGGCGAGGAGACCGGCGTTACGTGCCTGGCTCGCGACGGCTTCGCTGTGACGAACCGTCCGGTGGAAGACGATGTCTCGGCCGATACCGTTGTCGTCTCCGACGCCGAACATCTCGTCGAGCGCGTGGCGGGCGTCCTTCTCCGCGTTGCGGATGTGCACGGCGCCGTCCTTGCGCGCCGTGGCGGTGCCGACGTCGGTGAGGACGACGCCCAGCAGGTCGATGTCGCGGTTGACGTCGAGGACCTGGTCGATGCGCTCGGCGACCTTGGCGACGCCCTTGATGCTGGACATGTCGGTCTTGCTGGGCACGAGCACCCATCGCGCGGCGGACAGAGCCGCCAGCTGCAGCACGCCGTCTCCCGGCGGGCAGTCGAGGAAGATGAAGTCGTAGTCGCCGGCGACGGGCTCGAGGATCCGTGCGAGGGCGAGCTTGGCGCCCGTGGGGTTGCGTCCCATCTCCGCGCTCAGCGCGGCGGTGACGTTGTGCAGCGCTCCCCCGCCGGCCCATACGTCGAGGTTGGGCCTGACGTCGGTGATCGCCTGGACGGTGCCTCCGAACATCATGGCCTTGGCGAGCGACTCTCCCCCGTCGTTGCGTTCGTCGTCCGAGTAACCGAGGTCGTCCTCGAGGTTCCCCTGCGGGTCCAGGTCGACGAGGAGTACTCGGGCGCCGGCGAGGGCGAAGTATCCACCGACGTTCGAGACGAGGGTCGTCTTCCCGACTCCCCCCTTCAGGCTCTCGATAGCCAGGACTCTGCTGAGCAAGTCGTGGTCGACCACGTGTCCCTGAGCTGCCACTCGCTCATCCTCCAGCGTTAATGACGGGATTCCCGTTGTTGCACGTAATACACGCATTCGCGTGTTTAACGAATATAACGTGTATCCCGTCGTTGACGCAATATCCGGTATCAGCGTGTATCCCGTTTTTACTGTTATTGCCGTTATTGGCGGTTGGCGACCAGGTGGAGCTGCTCGGCGATGGGTGTGGGGAGCGTGGTGGACGGGCTCGCGACACGCGCGTGCTGGCCCTGGAGCTCGACCGTGAGCACATGGGTGCCGTACTCCCAGCGGGCACACTTGCGGGTCGGATCGTGAGACGGGATCCAGCCGGCCTCGACGAGGAGCCGTTCCAGGATCGTGATGTCGCCGACGAGCTCCTGAAGCTCTCTGGACTGCTGGTGCAGGGGGGAGGGGCCGACGAGCGTGGTGACGAGCGTCTTGATCGCGTGGACGCGTGATGCGGTCGATGAGTTCCTGCGTCGGGTGGGGGAGCGGTGGTGCTCTGCGAAGAAGGCCGCGCGAGCTGCTTCCGCGGCCTTGAGCGCTTCTGCCTCCTCGGCCGCCCTGGTCCGGGCCTCGTCGGCGGCGACGGTGCGCGCCTTGACGCGTTCTTCCTGTTCCCGCAGCTGGCGTTCGTGCCGGGTCTCGCCGTGCGTGAAGGCCTGCAGCTTTCCGAGCATCCAGGCGAAGTGCGCGAGCCGATCGCGCTTGTCGGCGTTGTCGAGCGGACGGATCCGTGCGGCGGCGAGTGCGTCGTCGAGCTCGGCGCGCAGTGTCTCGAGCGTGTAGCGGTCAGGCGTGATCCGGTGACGTTCGAGGATGTTGCACAGCTGCCCGATGTGGCGGGCGCCGTAGAGAGCACCCGGCGTGGTGGCGGGCCCGGGGGTGTGCAGGCCGTAGTTGCGAGCGATTCTCCAAGCGAACTCCTGCAGCGCGATCGGGCGAGGCGACCTCGGGGGCTGGGGGCGAGATCGACTCTTTCGTCTCAGCTTCGGCCGCGGAGCGGCCGTCTCGCGCGCTGGGGCGCGCGTTGGTGACCATCTCTGATCGTGAGATTCCTCAAGAACTGAACCGCTGCGCGGTAGGTGGAAACTCTCCACAGGCCGGCTGGGTTCGGGGATGGTCATGGCGCGCACGGATGCTGCGGCCTCCTGGTATCCACCGTGCGCGCGCTTGGCCTGCCGACGCTCGGCGGGGGAGAGGTGCCGACCCATGACGACCGTCACGGCGAGGCCGAGCTTCTCCAGTAGCCGCCTGGCGGTGCCGACGGTGCGATCGGACATGCCCAGCTGCCGGGCGACGGACGCATGGGAGGTGGTGACGCCGCGGCCGGTGAGCCGGTCTGCGCACTGCGCTTCCATCTGCGCGACACGCAGCACCGTGTCGGCCGAGATCTTCACCTTCCCGCGCAGCTGTTCACCGCGCGTCGACGCGAGCATGCGACGGACCAGAGCAAGCCATGACGTCGGCGACTGCCAGGCCACAATCCGGCTGTAGGCACCGTCAGCGACGGGCAGAGACCAGGAACGGGACAAGGGAGGCTCCGGCGAAGCTGCCCCAGCCCCTGTGGCCGGCGTAGGCGAGGCAAGGGGGCGCCTCCACCTGTGCACACCAGCGCCACACGGCGACGGCGGGGCAGCCGTGCTAGAGCGATTGCGTGCGGGCCTGCTCAGGCAGGTGCAGATCCCCTCGGGTGCACTAGAAGAAGCCGTCTGAGGGGTCAGCCCAGCGAACGACGGGCTCTCAGGCGAAATCTGCTTGCATTTTTCTTGCAAACTGCTTGCAGATTTCGGCTGTGAATGCTGTGCATATATATGTGCTTGAGCTACGATGGGGTCACCTCCTCCAGCGCGGTTGAGGGCACAACAAAAGTCCGGGTTGCCTCCCGGCGAATACGACAAGAGCTGCGACCGGCAAGTCGCGAATCTTGAAGGACTAGTTCGAACTGGACGTCGGCAAACTGATCAGTTCGGAACCACAGAGACCTGGACCCCTCGCTTCGGCGGGGGGTCCACCTTTTTAAGCCGTGTCGATAGGCAACTCCCCGTCGCGTGAGAGCGGGGGCACCCATGGGGGGATGCCCTGGTCTGTGAGCTCGAGATGCTCCACCACCGATTCGAAGAAGAGAGCGGCGGAGAGACCAGAACGGGCGGCGATCGCCTCGAAACGATCCTTGCTGGCTTCTTCTACGGTGTAGGTGAGGGCGACCGGCTTGATCATCGTGCCGCGCTCTCGACGTCGAACCGCACGCCGCGGTCGGTCGGAAGAAACGTCGGTCATGCGTACAGTAAAGCCCAGTACTGGGATTAACTCCATAGGGCGACACCCGCGTGTCGCAATTCTCCTTGCCAGCGGTAGCCACGTAGGTCACGTCGTTTCCGGTGCACGGACGGTGATGGTGCCGTCGGTGGGGAGGGAGAGGGTCCCGGGTTCGCCGGTCTCGTAGTCGCGGTAGGTGAAGGCGATGTATCCCTCGTCGAGCTCGTCGTACTCGGCGGATTCGACGAGGCCCCAGCTGTTGGTGTCGGGGTCGATGAGGGCGAGGAGGCCTTGGCGGGCGAGGGTGCCTTCGTCGTCGAGTACTTCTTCCACGACGAGCTCGTCGGGTTGGGTGTAGCCCTGGAAGAGTTCCTCAGTGTCGTCGAGCTCAGGTTCGGCTTCTTCTCGTTGGATGCGCTCGAGCTCGGCAATGCGCTTCGCGACTGTGTCGTCGTCGAGGCCGGTGAAGACTCCGGCAGCCTTCCGCTGGATCTCGGCCGCGCGGCCGGCTTCGACGATCCGGGCCGCCATGTAGTCGTTGTAGTCCGGGACGCCCTCAACCCCGGTCCCGTCCAGGTCGGCCTGGTCTTCGGGATCGACGACGGCCATCAGCTGGTGGATGGTCTGCTTCGGCGTGATCTGCTCGACCAGTTTCAGGTCGTCAGGGAACACCCAGTTCTCGGGGTGCTCGGCTTCGGTCTGGTAAGGGTCGGGAGTCCAGTACGCCTGGATCTCGACGGGAGTGCCGTGGTCGTCGTACGCGATGCCTCGGCCCTTGGCGTTGACGGGTACGGTGACGCCGATGGAGTACGAGTTCCACATCATCTGAGCACCGTCGGGGGAGAGGCGTCCGAACGAGGCACGGAACCCGAAGTTGTCGCGCATGTCACCGGTCAGGAACTCCGCGTCAGGGCGCTGCAGGCCCAGGAGGGCGTGCATGCGCACCTTTCGGGCGAGGGACATGAAATCGCTGATCTCCTCGAGCACGGGAGGCTGTGTGCCGGGGCCCTTGGGCTTCACGGTGCGATACCAGCGGGTGACGGCGTTCTTGAACGTCTTGAACTCGTCGATGGGGAACAGCACGGGGGTGAAGTCCTCGAGGCGGACGCGCCCGCTCTCGTAGTCCTCGAAGCGCTGCTGCATGGTGCGGAACACCTCGTGGGCGACCCGAGCCTGGTGGTCGATGCGGCCGGCGATGAGGCGCACGTTGGGCCAGGAACGTAGGCCGAGCAGCTCGATGCGCTTGCCGTCGATGCCCCAGATCTCCCACCCCTGTGCGGCGAGGTACTGGATGATGCCGAGCATTGCGACGGTCTTGCCGGCGCCGGTCTTCCCGGTGATCAGGCCGTGTGGGTCGCGCTTGGGCCGCCAGTAGATGGTGTTTCCGTCTTCGTCGACGGCAAACGGCACTTTGAGGTCGTCGTATGTCGCGAGCGGGTCGACCGTGGCCGGTGCGATGTTGGGGTTGAAGATGACCCCGGACAGGTCCGGGCGCACTTCGAAGCGGACGGTGTCGTGTTGCAGGTCCCAGAAGGCCCTCCATCGGCCGTCGAGCACCGCGGAGATCTGCGACTCGATGCGCGCACGCAAGGCGCTCGAGGACAGGCGGGGGGTGACTTCGTAGCGGACGGTGATCTCGCGCAGCTTTTCGTCGACGAACTTGGGGTTCGCTTTCGCGTCGCCGCCGAACGTCTTCGCGATCACCGTGTTCACACGCTCGATCTGGGCGTCCTTGCTGGTGTCCTCGACCACGGGGTTCACGCTCAGCTGGAACCACCCTTTGCGGGGCTTGTGCTTGCCGAGCTTGTACCGGGTGTCGAACGCCCGCTCCACGACCCGTTTGGTCTCCCCGAGGATCTCGGGGAACGACTCGTCGGAGACAGGGTTGTAACGCACCAGGACGCGCGTAGGACGCCCGAACCATCCTCCCCGCCATCGAGAGGCCACTAGGTGCTCTCTGGCGGGCGCAGGCCACCCCAGAGCGCCGTAGATCCGCAGCAGGCACAGATCGACCGCCTCCTGTCGCCGAGTGGACCTTACATGCGTGGTGATGACGGCCGCGGCGATCAGTACTGCGGCTGTGCCTGCGAGCACGAGAAGGCCTGTGGGCACCTCGAGGATCACGCCAACACCGACGAGCACGAGCCCGGCGGCCAGCAGCGACCCGACTGCCAGGATGGGCGGGTTGGTGCGGGGGAGTGAGGTGATCGCGGTCCGGGAGGACATCAGCGGCCCCCGGACTTCTCTTCGCGGGCGGCGTGGTGTCTCTTGATAGCCCACGCGCCGAGGGTGAGCAGCCCCACCAGGAGCCCGGCCAGGATCACGACTCGGGCGAGATCCAGACCGATGCCGTCGGCGATCGGGATCAGCACGTTCTCGTCGACGAGCAGGTGAGCCTGCAGGAGCGCACCGCGCACGTCGGGGAGAAAGGAAGCGAGGATCCCCGGACCCAGCAGGAACAACAGGATGGGGAGGGTGAGGATCAGCATCGTGCGGTCATCGTCGGTGTTCATGTGGTGCTCCCTGCTGCGCGTATGCGCGTTCACTCCATAAGGGGTCTGGTCTGGGTCGAGGAGTCGACAAACCCGTTGGCGCTCATAGCCGTTTGCACCAGTCGTCCGGGCACACTTCGATTCCCCACAGGCGCATGAACTGCTCGGGGTCGACGAAGTTCTGATGCTCGGGTCGGGTCGCCGGAGCCATCCGTGTCTCGTTCTGGGAGAGGGTGAGCTGCGCGACCTGCGGGTTGGTGTTGTCGGCGACGTTGATGCGCAGGTCGAGGTGACACCCTCCGCTGGGAGGGACGTTCCCGACCTTTCCGATCTGCTGTCCCGCTACCACCTGGTCGCCGACGTCGACGAGCCGATCCGACTTGTACATGTGGAGGTAGGACACGACGAACCCATCGGCGTGCTTGATCGAGAGCCACAGGGCGCTGCTGAGCGTGACCGTGCCGGGAAGGATGGCGTAGACGGGTGCGCCACAGTTGCCCGGCCAGTTCTGCAGGTCGATCGCGGCATGCCAGGTCGAGGCCCCCTCGACGTCGATGTCGCGGGGCCCGTACCCGCTGGTCATCTGGTACGGCTGGTCGAGGGGGAGGGCCATTTCGCCGCTGATCGTCCCCGTGCCGCATCCGGAGGCGATCCCGCCGCCGAGGGCGCTGATCAGCTGCTCCGCCCCGGCTTCCCACTTGTCGTACGCGTCGGGGTAGGCGCTGACCTGGACGGTTTGCGCGGCAACCCCCGGTGCCATGCTCTCCCACCCGTCGATGTCGAGCAGGCCGCGCGGTGAGCCACCGTTCGGGCCGTCGGCGCCGCCGAAGAACGCGCGGATCGAGTAGTCGAGGTTCATCCGTTCCTCGACGGATCCCCATCCGGCGCGCTGCTGGAAGGGATTGAGGCTGTCATGGTCGCTGCCCACAGCGTCGTGGTCGTAGGTGAGCGACTCGGGGACGCTGCTGTTGGCGTACATCCGCAGCACCGACTCCTGCAGAGCCGTCATCAACGCGACCTTCACGCCCTTGTCGGAGATCCCCAGTTGACGGCCGACGGTGATGATCGCCGTGGCGATCGCCAACTGCTTGCTGCTCAGCGTCACGGTGCCGCTACCGCGAGGGATCTCCAGGGAGTCCGGGGCGGTCGTAGAGGATGATGCCGAGGCCGCCGTGCCCGTCCTCGCTGGCGCGGGTGCGGGGGAGTTCGTCGCGGAGATAGTCGGCCGGGTGGAGGCGATCTCCGCGGGAACGCACCCGCTCGCCCCGCTGCCGGCGGCCGCGGCTGAGGAGGACAGCGCGCCCATCGCGACGACGACGAACCCGCCGAGCCCCAGAACGAGGGCTACGACGAGCGTGGCGGCGATGAGAGCGAGCTTCTTCATCGTGATGCGAGCTCCTTCGGCCGGAATGCCTCGAGCTCACGACGCCGTGCTTCCGCACGCGGGGACACCGCAGCAGGCCGCGGAGGCAACGACGATACGTCGTGCACCGGAGCTGCGGGGCGTCGACGGGCGGTTGCGACGCCGTTGTTATCGACCTCGATCCGACTCGGCGACTCCTGGACCTTCACCACCTTCAGCTCGCCGAGATCTGCGCCACCCTTCGTAGCGCGGTCGGCTCCAGCTCGTGCTGCCTTCCCGGCAACACCCTTGGCCACCTCTACCCCTGCTGCCGTGGCGGCGCCGGCGACACCGCCGCTGGCGGCACCCTTGGCGACGTTGACGGTGACTCGTCCCGCCGAGATCGCCTTCTTGGCGGCAGAGCCCCCGTGAGGACGTCCGCCCGGGCTACCGGTAGGGACTGATCCCGACCCGGTCGAGGCGCCGCTGCCACTGGTGAGTGCGGGGCGTGACGGTGCTGTGCGCTGCGGGTCGGGGACCTGTCGCAGCACCATCGGGTCGGGTTCGGGGAGGGCGGCAGCCGGCTTTTCCGCGGGCAGCTTCTTCCCGTCCTTGTGGAACAAGTCGTATGCGTTCTTGGCCATGCTGGTGACCGCGCCCATCTTCAAGAGGGCGTTGGCGTCCTTGGGTCCGCTCTTCATTCCCAGACCAAGGCGGCTCAGCGGTCCGGCGGCCATCCGGCCGGCCTTGAGCGTCGCGCGTCGTGCCCGCCAGATCAGCACCACCATGATGATCAGCAGGATCGACAGCAGGAACATGCGGAAGTTGTGCGGGATCCCGCCACTTGCCGTCATGATCCAGGTAGTCAGCTTGAGGTAGAGCGAGAGCAAGCAGGTCATCACGATCAGGCTGATGAGCCCCATGATCGAGTCGCTGATTGATCGCCACAGCGGCTCGCGGTTGACCGGGAGGATCGCGAGGTAGACGAGGAACATCGACTTCACCGCGGCGACCAGGAAGAAGAACACCGACACCATCAGCAGGGCGGTGATTGCCAGAGCGAACAGCAGCAGCGTGGCCACGCCGCCGGCATTGACGAACGCGAACATGATGTTCAGCCCGCCAGGGTTGTCCGATACGGACTTCGCGAAGTCGGGCAGGCAGCTATCGAAGTTGGCGTACGCGCCGGAGAAGATTCCGGTGATCGGATCGGATGCGCTCATGGCCTGCGTGTAGGGCTCCTGGCAGTTGTCGGGGAGCACCATGCCGTAGGAGATCACCTGGTGAGGGATGCGGATGAACACGTCCACGAGCTGTGAGGTCACAGCTGCCGACATCGTGTCGACGTCGGCGGAGGTCTGCGTGTCGTCGACGACGATCGCGCCGGCCAGCGATCCACCCCACTCCTGCGCCTTGTCGAGCATCCCTCCGGTGGCCGTCAGCGTTGCGACCGGGTTGGCGAGGATGCCCACCGCGAGCACGGACATCACCAGCGCGATGACGATCTCCCAGATGCCCGCGGATGTCTTACCGAACAGGATCGCTGCGCCTCCCACGAGTGCCGCGATGGTCAGCGCGAACGGGATCCAACCAATGCCGGACAGCTCGCCCTGCATCCAAGTGGCGAGCGCGTTGAATGGCGTCGCCAGCCAGGAGACCCACTCGAAGGACAGCATGAAGCTGAACAGCCAGATGATCGCCGTGGTGATGTAGTACTGGATCATCCAGACCAGCTGCACGATGAAGTTGGCTATCACCTTCCCCGGCGACCAGATATCGCCGGCGTTGACGTTGATCGTCGCGAACCGTTCGATGGGCACGCCGTGGCTGTCGGTGAACTCCGTGCCCTCCGGGAGAAGCCAGGAGGCGTGCGCTGCCTGAGCTGCGACGACGTTGAAGTAGACCAGCAGCAGCACCGTGAGGAGGATCCGGGCTTTCCACGGGTGTAGATGCGCCCACACGCGCGCTCGGAGAGCCCACGACGAGAGCGTGTGGAACGAGGAGGCGTAGAAGGAGATCACCGGGACTCCACTGGGGTCGAGGGCGTGGACATGACCGCCTGGCGCCGCTCTGGTCTGGCCGGAAGGGTCTTGCGGAACTTGCCGTAGCGGCCGCGGATGTCACGCATGATTCCTTCGCCGCGACGTTCCGGTGCGACCTGACGGTCCGCCCCCATCGGGCTGAGGTTCTGGGTCACCTCGCGGACGGTGTCGACAGTTACCGGGAGGCCGAGCCATTCCAGGGCGCGTCGTGCGAGCTTCTCGTCGGTTTGGCGCATCACGAACCTGATCTTGATCAGGCCGCGGGTCACCTCGTCGCCGAAGTCGGCAGGATCATGAGAGCCCACGGCGGCGGCCGCGCCGTGCTTGCGGCCGTCGCGGAAGAACGTCTGCAGCTCGGCCTCACCGTCACGGCTCGCGGTGATGTGATGGGCCTCGTCGAACACCGCCAGGGCGAGACGGTAGATGTCCATGAAGCACGCCTCACGGGTCAGCTGGGTGAGCACCGCGTACATCGCGCGCCCGAACTTCTTCTCCAGCGGCAGCTGCTTGAACAGGTGCTCCTTCTCCACCTCCGCGCGATCCGGCAAGGGCAGCCCGCGGGTGGTGAAGACGATGGCGTCTGCACTCAGATCCAGCGCAGGGATGGTCTCGTCGAACAGGACCTTGCCGAAGTCTTTGGTCGCTACGACGCGGATCAGGTGGAGCAGCTCGGTGGCGATCGTGTTGTCGGTGAGCTCGGCGAGGTGAGTCATCAGCGAGCCAAGGCTGGTGATCCCGTTCTTGGCCATGTACTCGGCCTCCAACAGCCGGGACAGCTCGACTCCGCGAGGTTCGACGGGATCGACGTTCAGCATCAGCGCGAACAGGGACTGCACCATGCGCGCGCCCTTATCCGGGCCGAGGACACGAATCGGGTCCAAGGACCACTCTGGTTCGAGGATGTCGACGACTCGCGCCTGCGCGCCCGTCAGGGACTGGGCGAAAGTCGCATACTCGCGCGCGTTCGTGCGGTCGATGGCGACAATGCGGCCGCCGCGGTCCAGAACGTCGCCGGCGATCGTCTTCAGCAGGACGCTCTTTCCGCCGCCGAGCTCCGAAACGACGCCGAAGGATCCCGACGAGTCGGCGCGGATGTTGCCATGCAGATCGATCAGGATCGGCGTGTGGCGGCCGGTGGTGATGTTGTCCCCGAGGCGGATGCCACGGTCGTCACCGAGGAAGCAGCTCACGATGGGAAGACCGGAGGCGAACTCTCTGCCGGTGGTGATCTGTGCAAGATCCCGCACGATCCTCGAGGTGGGGGTCCCCGGCTGCATTGCCCACCACAGCTCCTCCTGACCGCCGAGCGGCGCCTCCAGGAGGAAGTCGCTGGCCTTGTAGTCCGCCGCAACGTAACGCGCCCGTGCCTGGGCGATGTCTGCCGTCTCCCCGCCGACGGCGAAGATGACCGTGGCCTCGACCTCGACCTCCTTGTCGGAGGCGTTCAAAGAGGCGTGGTAGGCGGCCAGCGTCTCCCCGATCTCGACGAGATCCGAGCCGCTGCCGGTGATCGCATTGGTGCCTGACTGCTGCTGCACCTGGTCGATGAGCTGCTCTTCGGCGCGCTTGTTGCGGCGCTTGACCGCCTCGGCCGGGGTCACCGTCAGACGAATCGCCCAATCGACGTCGACCTCGTACTGTTCGACTCGGCTGATCCACTCCACGCCGGGCATCAACCAGCCACCCTTGGGGCCGGCGACGACAGCCTGCATCACCTGGTAGCTGGGCTCCTCCGAGTAGGGGCTCTGCACCTTGAGGTAGCGCCGGTTGAACGGGAGGAACCTCTTGAGCTCGCTGGGGGAGAGGTCGGATTGGCCTCCCTCGTCCAGCCATGGCCGCGGCATCGCAGTTGGCAGCTGGGTGGCCGGGACCTCGTCGATCCCTGCTGCTTCATCGGGTGCGGCGCCGTCGGCGACCAGGCCGCGGTGCTGCGAGCGCAGCGCGATCCAAACCTGCTCGGCGACGGTGGCTGGGCGGGCGTGGAAGCCGGCAGGGATGCGGTGCTCGAGCTGTGTCGCAGCGGCCATCGCCGCAGTGACCTCAGCTTTGGTGGGGACGCTGCGGGGCAACGCCAACTGCTCGCGGAACTGGTCGAACCCGGCGCGCCATGCCGCGCGGGAGCGGGTGCGCCAGTTGCCTGCCGCGAGAGGGATCGACAGCCAGTAGACGCGCTCTCCGAGGGAGATCTCCTCGAGGGAGTCCAGTGTCAGGGCGCACTCCTCAGCCCATGCGGGAGCATCGCGGATGTCGACGCCGGCGAGCATCTTGTCAACGATGTCCACGGGATCCGTGGCGGCGCAGTACCCCAGAAGGAGAGCCTCGCCACGTAGCGACTGGAACAGGGCCTGATGCTGCGAGAGAACCAGCTGCAGCATCTCATCGGTGCCGAGGCCATGCGGGAGCCCTTGGAGTCGCCAAGTCGCCCAGATCGTCCCGGTGCGAGTCCAGGTGAGGTTGCCGGCGAATGCGGCGGCGGGGATCTGCATCACAGTCTCCTAGTTGCTGGTCGAGTGGATCTGAGCGAGCAGCCGCTCCACCCCGGTCTCGGGGCGGTGCGACGCGGCCGCCGCTGCGGCAGTGGGCGCCATGTCGCGGCGTTGACGGCGGGGCTGCGGGGCGGGCGCCGGGGTCGCCTTCCTCGCCGGTTCTGCGGCGAGCGGGGAGGGAACAGGTCGCCGCGCCGGCCGGGGGGAGAGCACCTGGGTGGCGCCACCTGCGGCGTGCGGTTGCGCGAGCCGGATGGTCTGCCCCTGGTACTTCCCCCCGAACGGCTTGAACATCGCCGCCGCTCCATCGAGGAACGCGAACAGCAGATTGCGTCGCGTCATCGGTATTCGCCCCACCAGCCAGGTGGCGGCGAAAGCGACCCCTGCGGTCACGAGGAGGTCAAGAAGGATCTCGCCAGTGCTCCACAGCAGCCCGCGGGTGACCAGCATCACCAGCAGCACCGCCCCGCCCACCCCGACCTGGGTGAGGGTGTACGGGCCGCCGGGAATGCGGCTGCCGTCGTTCATCCGGCCGATCATCTTGGGGAATCGGCGGGACCGCGTGTAGAAGCGGGCGATCTCCTCCTGCGGCACGGTCACACCGCCGGGGCGGTCAGCTCCGGAATCCCCCAGACGCCGGCAGCGTCAGCGGTGAGCTGCACCGCGGGCGATGCCGGGGCCGAGTTGACCTCGGTGTTGAGCCGGTCGGAGAAGAGCTGGATGCCGCCGTTGACGAGCATCACGACCACCGCGGCCGCCAGGCCGGTGACGATGATCTTGCCCCACTTGAGGTTGGTCATGATGGCGACACCGATCACGACGATGATGGCGAGGAAGATGACCGCGGCCTGCGCGACCGTCGTCCACGTGCCGAAGAGGCCGATGAGCCAGTCGGAGAGAGATTCCATGAGTGCTGTTCCTTTCGGGGTGCCCGCTCAGTGCGAGGGGGTCGGGGTGGGTGTGGCGGGTTTGGAGGTCGCTCCCTTCGAGCGCTCCTGTGGTGCGAGATCGACCGAGGTCGTCTCCCAGCGCCCATCCCTCGCGGTGAGGGTGAGGGCGTAGGTCGTGGTCAGCCGCTGACCGGTCGCGCTGGACACGTCCGCGGTGGCGAAGACGTGCACCACGTCACCGTTGGCGGGACTGTCCGATGGAGTGCGATCGCTGCGCACGTCGGTGACCTTGAGCTCCTGATACGGCGCCGGGTCGATCGCGGTGATGGTGGAGCCCGGCGAGATCACCCGGGTGATGTCACCGGAACCGGCGAGATACGCGCCCAGGAACGACTCCACTGTCGTGCGTGCAGAGGTGTTCGGCGACACCGTCTTCGTGTACGACAGCTGCACGGTCGATGCGTCATGAGCAGGCGCCGCCACCGGAGTGGGCAGAGCAAGGACCGTCATGCCGGCATCGCTGACTCGAACCGCGACCGAGAAGTACCTGCGCGGCCAGAACGTCGTGCCCTGGTCGGAGGTCATGTCGTACTCTTCGACGTTCGCGGCGACCACGACGGAGACGGTCCCCGCGTCCTCGATCGGGTCAATCGACACGACACTGAGATCTCGGTACGCCCACGCCTGCTCGCTGAGCAACGATGTCGCCGAGTCGTCGATGTAGTCCAACAGGGCACCCGGCTGCTGTCGGGTAGCCCCCAGCCACGCACCGACGAATGACGTCGCGTACGCGCCCGCCTCCTGTTGCTGCACCGTCAGCCCGGTCTGAGCGGCGACCACGGCCGCCGCAGGCTTGGAAGGAGGCAGCAGCAGCTGCATCCCCAGCGCCAGCACCCCACACGCGAGCCCCAAGTAGAGCAGCCCCGTCACGGCCTTCTGTGACAGCGAGCGCCCGTGCGACCAGCTGCTTCCCTGTGCAGCCGGCTGCGCGACCGGCGCGGCGGCGTCCGGGCCGGCGGACGCCGCCGCAGTCTTGCGGAACTTCATGATGCCTCCTCGGCGACGCCGCCATTGAGGCGGAGGAACTTGGATGCCGCGTCCTGGTAGCGGTCGGAGTTCAAAAACGCCAGTGCCCGCTGACGGGTGGTGGGGGAGAACAGCTCCTCATGCAGGTCCAGGGCGATGTCCTGCCCCTCGTCGAACACGCCCAGCACGGTCGCGTTGTCCTGGAGCTGCGCCAACAGATCGGCGCCGATGACCGCGTCGTCCTGGCCCTCACGTGAGCTCATCTCGCTCTCCTCGTTCCTGTGGTCTGCGAGAGGCGGTTCAGCCCCCTCACCTACAAGGGGTGGGCGCAGAGAGGCGAAGTGGACAAACTCGCCAGATTTCTTTCACGGCTCCCCGATACACGCCCTCGTGCCGCGCAATTCCGGGGAAATACGTGCTCACCGAGTTGTGGAAGATCCCGTCGGCACCAACTCCGATACACGCTCGGGTACACATCGCGTGAGGACCGTCGGGTGGGAACACAACCCTCAACCCGGGAGTCCCCATGTCGCTCACCAGCACGCGGCCGGCGCCGCTGATGACCCGCTTGAACACTGAATGGACCACGCTGATCGCTGAGAAGGAGCACCAGTTCGGTTCCCTCGGAACTGCCACCTCGGCAGCCATCCTCAAGAGGATCCGCGCCAGCAAGAACGCCGCTCAGGACGCAGTCCTCTACGAACTCGTCACCCTCGCGCACGGTGGTGACCGCACAGCCGAGCGGGTCCTCCTCCAGGCGTTGATCCCCGCCGCGCAGCGCATGGCACACCGGGTGCGCTCCCTCGACGACTTCGACCGTCACGATCGCGTCGGGTACGCGATCGGCGCCGCGTGGGAATCCATCCAGCGCTACAAGCTCCACCTGCGCGGCCGCGTCATGGCGAACCTCACCATGAACATGCTCGGCATCCTCGCCCCCGAGAAGAGCGCCAACGATCGAATCATCGCCGACCGCACCACACCCGTCGCAACCGACGTACTCGAGGCAGAGGCAGGAGCCTGGGTGACGCCGGAGCCGACCCCCGAAGAGCGCCTCGCCGAGCTGTTCACCTGGGCGCTGGACAACAACCTCGTCACCACCGAGGAAGTCGCCCTGCTGTCACGCACGGCCCTCAGCGATGAGAAGCACGCCGCGATCGCCGAAGACCTCGGCCTCAGCATCGCTTGCCTCCGCAAGCGCGCCGACCGTATCCGCGCCCGCATCGCAGGCGCCGTCCGGGACGGACTGTGAGATGAGTTCGGAGTACCGTCGCCACGCATGGGATCGAGCGCACGACTTCGCCGCCCAGCACCCACTCTGTGTGACACCTGAGCAGTTCGCTGACGAGTACGAGGCGCTGATCGAAGACCTCAGCTGCGAGATCCGATACCCCGACCTGCCAGACCCGACCCCCGCAGAGTTCGCCGACTCATCCATGTACTGGTGACACCCACCTCCTGGGGGGCGGCGATCAGGCCTGGCACAATGGCGTGCATGCCCGAGCATGCCCCCGAGCTCGTCGACGACCTGGTCAAGACGATTGGACTATCACCATCCCGCGCCGGCATCATCCGGATCACGTACCAACATGGCCACGTCACCGCCGGGCAGCTCATGGAGCAGCTCGGCATCGCCCGCAGCACTTTGACTCATCACATCCAGCCTCTTGTGGAAGCCGGCGTCCTGATCGCCGAGACCGATCCCTCCCGCGCGGGGACCGCGTCCGGGTACAACCGGATCCTCTGGAGGGTCGACCACGACGTCCTGCAGCAGCTGCTCAGAGGCGTGTCGCTGACGCTCACCGGAGAGTGACCGCACCTCTTCCCCGACATGATCAGCCTGTCCCCCGAATGGGGGACAGGCTGATCTGATCAACCAGATTGTTAATCACATCACCCACCTCTAAGCCTTCGATGATCATCGCAAGCTGTTATTGTGTCCCCCACAGACTCAGGGGCGGGAGGCTCGAGCAATCGGGCCGATGAATCTGTCGACTCAGCTGGAAAGCTCCCACCCCTTGTAGGTAGACACCTGCGAAAGGACGACGGTGAGCACAGCAACCAGCACCGCCCCGGCCGAGCCCAAATCGGACAAGACCCGCGCCCGCGGACAAGACGCCAGCAGCCAGGCCGCGATCACCCCCGTGCGCACCCGCCGGTCGGGTATCTGGCTCGCCGCAGCGATCGTGCTCATCCTGATCGGCGCGATCGGCGGCGCATTCCTCTATACGACCGCCAGCAACACACAGCAGGTCTTCGTCTCCGCGCACACCATCGAGCGGGGAGACACCATCGAGCGCGACGACCTGACGACGATCGCCCTCGCCGCCGGGCAGACCACCGCCGCCATCCCCGTCGCTCGCGCGGACGAGGTTCTCGGCAAGATCGCCGCCAACGACATCGCCGCCGGCGGCATGATCACCGACAGCGACCTCACCACCAGCCTCCCCGTCCCCTCCGGCCAGGCGCTCGTCGGCCTCGAGCTCAAGAGCAGCCAACTGCCCGCGCAGACTCTCGTCGCCGGAGACGAGGTGGTCATCGTTCCGGTGGCCACACAAGCAGCCACCGGCGGAATCACCACTGTCGACCCCTCCACCACCGTCCAAGGCACCGTGTCACAGGTGCGGGCCTCCACCAGCACCACCGGCACCGTCATCGTCGACGTCTATGTCGAGGCCCGGTCCGCCGCCAACGTCGCCAGCCAGGCAGCCGCCGGTGCCGTCGCCATCTACCTCGCACCCGGAGACTGACCCGTGGCCGTCATCACGCTCACAAGCGTCAGCGGATCCCCAGGGGTCAGCACCGCCGCCCTCGCCCTCGGTGTCCACTGGCCACGCCCCGTCGTTGTCATCGAAGCCGACACGAACGCCGTCACCAGCGCCATGCCCGGATTCTTCCGATCCAACCTGCTCCCTGAGCTCGGCGGCATCGACAAGCTGCAACTCGCCTACAGCCGCGGCGTCCTCACCCCTGAGGACCTCCTCGACCCCGAACGGTTCCTCGCGATCGCCGTGCACGAACTGCCCCCGATCAAGGCTGCCCCCATCCCCACCATCCCCGCCGGCCACAAGCTCTGGATCGTCCCCGGGTTCTTCCACCTCGGGATCGCCGACGGGGTCAGCGGACTCTGGGTCCGGCTCCCCGAACTGCTCCGCTCCCTCTCCGAAGCCGGCATCGACGTCATCATCGACCTCGGCCGCCTCGGACGAGACGACGTTCGCCTTCCCCTGATCGATACCTCAGACCGCGTCCTGATCTGCGCGAACTCCACGATGGTCGACCTGAACCGTCTATACCGCCGCCTCGAAGGAACAGACCTGACCCAACGCGTCGGCGTGAGCGTCGGGAACGCAGAGAAGTTCCTCCTCCTCCTCAACGAAGCGCCAGCCGAGCAGATCCCGGCATCCGACTTCGCCTCCAACACTCTTCCCGTCCTCGCGACACTCCCGTTCGACCCTCAAGGGGCCGCGACCTTCTCGGTGGGGCGCCCGGACCCCAAGCCCAACCGCAACGCGTACAGGCAGAAGATCCGCAGCGTCATCGCAGGGCTGGGCACCATCATCGGATACAGCGACCTCGATCGGAGCGCCAGCTGACATGAGCGACGAATCCGTCCCCGAGGTGCAGATCAGCACCCGCCCCTTCCTGGGCGACATGCTGACCGCACCCTCACCGCAGACCAACCTGCGCGGCAACGCTGCGGCAGAGAACCCGCACCTGTTCGCCGCGGCCACCGGCCGCACCCACTTGCACCGCGTCACCGAAGATGAACGCCCTCTGCCACCTGAACCCACCGCCGAAGTGCTTCCCGACAACTACCAGATGCCCACACCGCCTGCGCCGACGACCCGGCGCGCGGCGAGCGTCGCGCCGGCCACCGTCGTGGAGCCCTTCCTCGAGGACGTCGACTGGACCGTTGTCGACACCCTCACCAAGCAACTCACGCTGAACGAAGACGGAGCCGGCCGCACCCGCGCCGAGTTCGACGTCGCGACCGCCCCCGCCGGTCCGGACACCCCGTTCGAAGAGCAGTCGCTGGGAGAGATGACCCGGATGGTCGATCGCCACGCGGAATGGCGGGTGGTCAACCTCGGGAGCGACAACGAGTGGAGCCCCCGCAAACGCGCCCAACACGTCCAGGCCGTCTTCGACAACGTCTTCCGATACGGGCGGCTGCAGCAGTACCTGCGCGAACCCGACGTGGAGGACGTCAGCGTCGTCGGCCACGACAACGTCATGGTTACCAAGACCACGGGCCGCCGCGAACAGCGCCCCGCCCTGGCAGAACACGGCGCCGACCTCGAGCAGATGGTGTCCGACATCGCATCCTGGCGTGGACGCAACTTCTCCCGTCCCGGCGGGCACCTCGACCTAGACATCGGAGGAGCCCGGCTCTCCGCCACCGGCGTCCCCAACACCAGTGTCCCCAACCTCACCATCCGCAAGCACAACCTCGTCGACGTGGATCTCGACGACCTGGTCGGCAAGAACACGCTCACCGCGAAGATGAGAACCTTCCTCACACTCGCCGCCCGAGCCAACTGCTCCGCGCTCATCGCCGGATACCCCGGAACCGGAAAGACCACCTTCCTCCGCGCATGGATGGCGACCGTCCCCTGGGAAGAGAAGATCGTCACCATCGAAACCGAACGCGAGCTCTACCTGAACAAGGGGCCCCGCCACTCGCAGGTGCAGGACCTCCAGTACAGCCCCGCAATGTTCGCCGGCAGCGACGTGACCGCCTCCTACAGCCTCGCCGACGCGTTCTACGAATCCCTGCGCTCCTCCGCCCAGCGCATCCTGTTCGGCGAGATGCGCGGTCCCGAATCCGGGTGGGCGATGAAGGCCATGCAGGCCGGACGCGGATCCGTGTCCACCATCCACGCCCGCAGCGCCGACGACGCCATCCACCGCTTCGCCGACATGCTCATGAGCGAGTACGGACTCGCGACCGACACCGTCCCGCTCCGCCAGATCCTGCGCAGCATCGACATCATCATCTACCTCGACTTCATCGAGAACCCCGACGGCACCCGCACCCGCATCGTGTCCGAAGTCGCCGAGGTCGTACCCAACGACCGAGGCGAACCCATGGCGTCGAAGCTTTTCCAGTGGGACTGGGACCACGACACCTACGTCGAACCCGAGAAGCCCAGCAACCTCAAGCTGCTGCCCATGCTCGCCCGCGCCAGCCGCGTCAACGGAATCCCCTGGGAGTTCTGATGATCCTTCCCGCAGCAATCGCCGGAGCCATCCTGCTCGCCGGCATCGTGATGGTCGTCGCCTACTTCCGCCCCGCACCGGAGAAAGCACCCAAGCGCGCCAAGACGCAGGCCACCCTCGCCCAGCGGTGGCGTCGCGTCAGCCGTCCAACCCGGACGCGGCTGCTCATCGGCGCCGCCGTCGGCCTCGTGGCTGCCCTGTTCACCGGGATCCCGCTACTCCTGGTCGTCATCCCCGCCGCGATCGTCGGTCTCCCGCTGCTCCTCGGCAAGCAGGACACCCGCGAACAGCAGCTCATCCTGTCGCTGGAAGCCTGGGCCCGTTCGCTGGCCTCCACCGCCGAAACCGGCAAGTACACCCTCCGCGAGGTCATCGGCATCACCCGAGGCGCAACCCCGCCGCTGCTCCGCTCCGCCGTCGACCGTCTGCACGCCCGCATGTCCACCTCATGGTCGGCAGCCGAAGCCTTCAAAGCCTTCGCTGACGAGCTCGACAGCGCCTACGTCGACGAGGTCACGATCTACCTGATCCAAGCCGCCCAGTTCAACAGCGGCGGCCTCGCCCGCGCGCTCTCCGGCGTCGCCGACACGCTCGCCGTCCAAGCCAAGCAGCGCATGGAGATCTTCAACGAGCGTGAGAAGCCGCGACGGACCATGCAGATCATGACCGGCATCGTCGGTATCGTCCTCGCCGGCCTGGTCGTGTTCTCCCAGACCCCCACCATCGCCTTCTACCGCACCCCGGTCGGGCAGATCGCGCTCCTGGTGATCATCGGCATCTTCGTCCTCATCCTCGTCTGGGCGAAGTCGCAGACCAGAGTCCGCCCCGAGCCGCGGATCGTTCTCAGCTCCACCGCCGCGGAGGTCGAACGATGAACCCGCTACTCCTCGCCACCATCCCCGGCCTGATCGCCGGAGCCGGCCTGGCACTGCTTCTCCTGAACTACGCCCCCCGCACCATCCGCGCCGGGGACGCGCTCACCCGACTCGGGGAAGTGTCCATCCCCAACGCGACACCCGCCAAAGCTCTCGCCGGCTGGGACAAGGCCGGCGCCTGGGTTTCACGGCGCGCCCCCGGCATCCCCTTCTTCACCGCGCCGACCGCAGAGCTCGACCTCCTCGAGATCCCCGTCGCGCAGTTCTACGCCGACAAGCTGAAGATGGCGGCGATCGGGTTCTGCATCCCGCTCGGCTTCGCAGCCCTCCTTCAAATCGCCGGCCTCAGCTTTCCGCTGCCGCTGCTGTTCTGCCCCATCCTCGCGTTCGTGTTCTGGATCATCCCCGACTCGAGCGTGCGCACCAAAGCAAAAGAAGCCCGCCGCGAGTTCACCCGGTTCGTGACCGTCTACTTGCAGCTGGTCGCCGTCGCTCTCCTCGGCAACACCACCGCCGACGCTGCGCTGATGTCCGCAGCATCCGTCTCCGACTCCTGGGTCTTCCGCCGCATCCGCCGCGAGTACCAAGCCGCCGAGCTCACTCGCACCAGCAAATGGGATGCCCTCGAGCGGCTCGGAGTCAGCGTCGGAGTACCCGCCCTGATCGACATGGCCAGAACGATGCGTCTCTCCGAAGCACGCGTCGGCCTCCGAGAGCAGCTGCTCCCCGCCTGCGACATGCTCCGTGCGCAAGTCGCAGCCAGCGACAAAGATGCTGCCGAGAGGGTCACCAGCAAGATGGACATCCCCGTCTTCTGCACCCTCATCCCGATCATGGCCCTCATGATCGTTCCCTCCGTCCTCCAACTGACCACCCTCTGAGCACCACCCACACCGAAAGGAACACCAATGAGCACCATCAGCGACAAGGTCACAAAGGCGGTCATCGTCACCCAGGCCCGGGTCCGTGACGGCATCGACCGCCTCACCGACGAGCCCGAATCGGGACTCGACGACGCAGCCTGGAAAGCGATCTGGATCACCGTCGGCGGCGCAGCGGCGATCGCGATCGCGACCATGCTGTTCACCTGGGGTCAGGGCTACATCCAGGACCGCCTCAACGGGTTCTGATCGCACGATGCGCAACTGGCTCCGACGCACCAGCAGGACGCTGGCCAAAGAAGACGGGATGGCCTCCACGCCCGTCCTCGCCTTCTTCAGCGTCCTGCTGGTGCTGCTGGGCCTCCAGCTGGGCACCTGGTATCTCGGCAACGACGCGGCCAACGTCGCCACACAAGCGGCCTACACCGTCGCTCGCGCCTACGAATCCGACTCCGCCGCCGGCATCGCCAGCGCTAACCAACTGCTCGACGGAACCGGCTTCCTCACCGGGACGAACGTCACCATCAACCGCACCGTAGACACAGTGACCGTCACCGTCACCGGCCAGCCCGTCTCCCTCATACCAGGGCTCACCCTCCCGGCCATCGAGCGCACCCTCACCGGGCCGATCGAACGATGGGTGCCGGCACCATGAAGACGATCCGCCGCATTATCCACGATGAGTCCGGAGATCTCGACGACCTCCCTGGCTGGACCATCCTCGCCCTAGCTGCAGTGACACTCATCGGACTGATCGTCTGGGTTGGCCGCGGCGGCGCCGCAGCCAACACCGTTCAAGCCGCCGCCTACGCCGCCGCCCGAGACGCATCCATCTCCCGGACCGTGGAAGAAGCCGTACCTCACGCGCAAGCCGCTGCCACCTCAGCCCTTGGCGGCAACGTCACCTGCATCAACCTCGACGTCGAGATTGGCGGCAACGGCCTCACCACCGGCATCGGCCAAACAGGCACCGTCACCGCCACCGTGACCTGCACGATCGCGACCTCCGACATCTCCTTCCCAGGAGTACCCGGCTCGGTCACGATCACCAAGACTGCCAGCAGCCCCGTCGACCCCTACCGAGAGAGGTGATCCAATGAAGTTCGTCCCCATGTGGCTCGGCTTCTTCGTCGCGCTCATCTTCATCGCCGGAATCGTCGTCGACGGGCAAGGCAAGACTCAGACCTTCCAACAAGCACTCACCGTCGCCCAATCAGCAGCCCGAGCAGGAACCAACGCAGCGACCGGCACCTCCGTCAATGGCGACGCCTTCGACCTTTCCATCCCCGCAGCCGTTTCGGCCGCAGAGAACTACATCACCGCAGCCGGCGCCACCGGCACCGTCACCGTCAACGGCAACGAGGTCTTCGTCACCGTCGACATGGCATACACCCCACGTATCCTCTGGATGATCGGACCCCTCCCGGTCCAGGCCACCGGATCCGCCGCACTCATCGACGACTAGGAACCACGCATGAAGACCACCAAGACGACCGCCACGATCACCCTCCTGGTCGCGGCCGCCATCGCGATGGCTGCCTGCACCCCGACCACGCCGACCGACCCCACAGGTAGCGCCACAGCCTCACCGACCACCTCGGAGTCCCCGAGCCCGACCGCAACTGCAGGTGCGGCTCCTGTTCAGGATCCGGTCCCAGCACCGACGACTCAGCAAGAAGCCATCACCTCGGCGACGAAGGCAATTGAGAACTACCTAGTTGCCTCGTTCGCTGTGGACGAGAATCCCGACTTGGGCGTGGAGTACCTAAGAGGATTCCTCGTTCAGGGTGGTGCGGAGCAGAAGGTCATCAGTGACACGGTGGCCCACAACCTCGAGAACGGCTGGCACAAGACCGGAAGCCCCACCACCTGGACGACTAACGACGCCATGTCCTATGCCTCGCAGACGACCAACGCAGCGACGGGGGAAAAGTTCGAGTTTGGAGCTGCAATCATCTACGGCTGCGGAGATAACTCGGGCTGGGACATCGAGGTCCCAGCAGGCCAGACCCCTCCTGCGATCCAGAAGGGTTCTTTCCCGCGCCAGTGGACCATGGTCTACGAGCAGAACGAGCACATCTGGCTGGTCCAGGAGTCGGTGTCTCTGACGGGCAAGGACGGTGCGCCGACATGCTAATCGGGCGGCAACAGCTCAGATACTTCGCATCGGCCGTCGCGCTCGCCCTTCTGGTCTGCGCGGCTCTGTTGATTCATCCGCTGTCGGCCTCGGCGAACTCTTGCTGGATCGACGAAGAGGGCCACCAGCAGTGTGATATCGAGATCGAGCAACCGGGCAACCCGGGCTCTGGTGATGGAACGACCGGTCCAGTTGGCTTCACGCCTGGACCGTCGACATGTGTGTGGAACGGTGGGACTTTCGGTGGCGACCGGTTCGGAAACGGAGGGACCCTCTACGAGGCACAGGAGGTCCCTTGCTCGACCGGCTCCAACTGGTGGTCCAACTCGCAACAGTGTTATTGGACCCTCGACGACCCGCAGCGGCCCGCGCCGAACGGTAAGAGCCCGAACGTGGGCGCGTACTACTACTGCGCTCCCTATGTCCCTCCAGGCGAGACCTCCAACGCGTTCCTCGTTTCTGCGTGGCAGGACGCTCCGCCTCCCGGGATCAGCAGATACACGCCTGCCCAAGCGGCGGGAATGCTGGTGCGAACTTTCACGCTGGAGCCGATCACGATCGGCATGGCACCTGAGAGCAAGGTCCACTCCGATGATCCGATCGGCACCGCCGCGTATCGGCGCACGTGGGTCGGGATCCCTGTGTGGCTGTGGGTTGATGGCACTTCGGAGAGCACCTGGGGGCCGCTGTCTCGTACCGCGACGTACGGGGGAGTGACCGTGACCGCGACGGCTGGTGTTCGCTCGCTGACGTGGTCGTCGGGTGACGGCCAGACCATCAACTGCGGCGTAGGTACGCCCTTCAACGCTGCAGCCATGGCCGATCAGCTGGCTGTCGATTCACCGACCTGCGGATTCCGTTACCAGCGGACCTCCGGCTCTGGCACCTTCACCGTGTCCGCGTCGACCTCCTGGGTCGTCGAATGGACCGGCGGAGGGGAGAGCGGGAACATCGCGATGCCCATGACCACCTCGACAGCCCAGGTGCGCGTGGGCGAGCTCCAGTCTGTCAACACCGCCAACTACGGTGACTGAACAGCCTGGCTGACCGAAAGGCGACGACGTGACGAAACTGTTGCGAGGTCTTGGCGCCCTGATCGTGATCGGCGCGATCCTCGTCGGCGTGCCCGTCCTCCTCATCCTGATCGCGGGGAACCCGCTGCCCACCTCGGCGCAGTGGCAGGCGATCTTCTCCCTCACGCCCGACTACGGATACGTGATCCTGACGACGAAAGTGCTGCCGCTGCTGTGCTGGCTCGCGTGGTTGGCATTCGCGGGCCCGCTGCTCTTGGAGATCGGCGCCGGAGTTTCGGGGCGTCAGACCCGGAAGAGAGTCGGTGCGTTCCGAGGGCAACAGCGCCTGGCCGCATCCCTCGTCGCAGCGGTCGCGGTGATGCTTACCGGGTTCGGGGCGTTGGGTGGTGCGGCTACGCCCGCGGTCGCCGCGGAGCCGATCCACGCGTCGGCCACGACCTGGTCGCAGGCTGAACCTGCCCTCCTCGAGCAGGCCGTGCAGGTATCGGCGCCGGCCGCGCCCGCCGTCGCGTCGACGCAGGACGCCGCGCCGGTCATCACGAACGTCACCATCGACCACAACGTCGTTCGCGGAGACACCCTCTGGGATCTGGCGGAGAAGTACTACGGAGATGGGCAGCGTTTCCCGGAGATCTTCGAAGCGAATCGCGGGGTCACTCAGGCGGACGGGCGCGCACTGAGCGACCCGAACCTGATCATCACCGGGTGGACGCTGGCCGTCCCGAACGTCCAGGTGGAGGAGGCCCCACCGGCACCGACACCCGACCCGCCGGCTCCGGCAACTCCGGACGACTCTGTCACTGGATCCACCGGGGCCGGGGGCGCCGGCGTCGATGGTTCCGGCGGCGCCGGATCCGGAGGTGCAGGAGGATCGAGTGGGGCTGTTGGCGGTACGACAGAAGATCAGGGCGTCCAGCAGGAGACGCACTCGGCCGATCTGCCCGCCGCGCAGGACGAGTCGACCACCGGCGATGCCCGGCAGGATGACGGCGCCGATGCAGATTACTCGGTTCCTCTCGCGACGGTCGGGGGAGCAGTGGGGCTGCTCGTCGCGGGCCTACTCGCCGCGCTTGGGGCGAGGCGACTACGGCAGCGACGTAAGCGTCTCGCGGGTGAACGAATCGCGATGCCCAGCCAAGCTGCGGCAGACCTTGAACTTGAGCTGCGTCTGGTCGAGAACCCCATCGGCGTCGAAGACATCGACAATGCGCTACGAGGACTGCAGGCCTGGGCCGAGGACACTGGCGCAGCGCTCCCCGAACTCCTCGCCGTTCGCCTGGCCGACGATGAGATCGCCATCTACCTGACCGAGCCCGCAGATTTGCCGGAGCCTTTCGAGGCGGCGCACCCCGACCGCACGGCTTGGGTCGTGCGCCCTGGGCGGGCGCAGCCGCCGATGCGGCCGACCGTGTCGCCATACCCCGCACTCACCACGATCGGTACGGATGACGCCGGCGGCGTTCTCCTCCTCGATCTCGAGCAGATCGGTTCGCTGAACGTCGTCGGTGACGAAGAGACCGCTCGAGGTGTTCTCACCGCGATCGCCGTCGAGCTCGCCGTGAACCCCTGGTCTGATCAGATCCAGGTGACCCTCGTCGGGATGCCTCACGGGCTCGCCCGCGATCTCGGACGGTTCCGCGTGCAGCACGTCGACGACGTTCCGGCTCTGATCCGCAACCTTCGGGCCGACATGGAGGATCGTCGCTCTGCGCTGAACTCGTACGACGTCGACGACGTCCACCAGGCGCGGGTCAAGGCCACAGACCTGGAGTCGTGGGCGCCGCACATCGTCATCCTCGGCAATGAGCCGCCTGAGGCACAACGGAGTGAGCTCGCCGAGCTCGTCGCGCATATGCCACGGCTGGGCATCGCCACGGTCGCGAGCGGCGAATCGATCGAGGCGGGTTCCACGGTCGTCATCACCGACCGCACCACCGCCGAATACCGCTCTGGGGGACAACTCCCACCGCTCCCATTCCATCCCCAGCTGCTCGCTGGCGAGGAGCTCGAGCTGATCCAGAACCTCTTCGACACCACAGCTCAGGAATCGCACGTCGCCGATCTGGCAGCGGAGAACGTCATCGACGAGCGAGCTCTCCTCGACGACGACAGCGACGCCACCGCCGAGACCGCACCCGAGATTCCGGCAGACGAAGCAGAGGCCGAAGCCACGGAGGCGCCCGACGTCGAGATGCCGGCAGCTGAGGAAGCCCTCCCAGAGCTCGTCGAAGACGAGGAGGCGAGCACACCTCAGCCCGCCGAGCCCGCTGCCTCGGTCGAGATCTCCGACGCGGACATCGAGCCGACGACCGTAGCCGCCGAGACAGAGGTCGCGCCGCCCCTCGTGGTCAGCGCACCCGACTGGCCTGCGCCTTACGTACGCATGCTCGGGCCCGTTGACGTCCTGAATGTTCCGGAGAAGCTCCCCGGCCGCGGTGCGGAGATGATGGCCTACCTGCTACTGCACGGCGGGCAGGTGCCCGGGGCGCAGCTGCACAAGGCATTCTGGCCGGACAAGGTCGATCCGGATGCCAACAACGCTCGCCAGCTCGCGAAGCACCTTCGAAACGTCATGGGCGCAGACCCCGACGGGCACAAGCTCCTCCCCGAGGGGCGCAAGGAAGTCGGCTTCCTCATCCACCCCGCCATTCGAAGCGATTGGGACGACTTCCGCTCCCTGATCGGCGCCGACCTAAAGACCACGCCCAACGAGGACCTGATCGCAGCGATCCGGCTGGTCCGCGGCCAGCCCTTAACTCCGCCTACGAATCGGCGGGGATGGTGGGTCTGGCGCGCACCGGCCGAGGAGGCGATGATCGCTGCAATCCTGGATGCTGCCGACGAACTCGCGCACCGTGCGCTCCGGCGAGGAGAGTTCGACCAGGCTCGCTTCGCCGCACGCATCGCCCAGTCGGCCGACCCACTCAATGAGGCCGGCTGGCGCCTCGAGCTGGAGGCCGCCATGCGCGCCGGCAGCGCCGCCGAGTTCTCCCGCGTCATCGACGAGCTCTACGCCCGTCCCGGGGGAGGAGATCCCGACTATGAGCTCGATGAGGCCACCCAGCAGCTGATCGACTCCGCGCCCGCCAAGCTCGTCGAATCCCGATGACCGTGACCGAAGAGGCGACGGTTGCGCACTCGCGCAGCCCGTTCCGCGAGTATGTCGGAGCCGCCATCGGCGGCACACTTCTCGCTGTTCTCGCCCTCGTCGGCGTCACGGGATACCCATGGATCGCCCTGGCCAGCTTCACCGCTGCCGGCGTTGTGATCGCGCTCGTCGACATCCGTACGAGGCGGTTGCCTAACCGGTACACAGGCCCGTACGCCCTTGCAGGCGCCCTGCAGGCGGCCGCGGTCAGCATCGTGGCCGCGGACCCGTGGATCCTCATCGTTTCTATCGCCGCAGCCGCAACGGTGTTCCTCGCCTATGCGTTGATGGGCATGGCGGGGTGGTTCGGGTTCGGAGACGCGAAGTTCGCAGGCGCGGTCGCGCTGTTCGCCAGTGTCTTCGCGGGGTGGTTCGCCATCTACCTGGTCCCGCTTGCCGTGCTGCTCAGCGCTGGCGAACGGCTCGCGCGCATCGCCGCCGGACGAGGGCGCACCGCACACGCGCATGGCCCTGCGATCGCTGCCGCGGCGCTGGTCGTCACCGCGGCGGGGATTCTGACCTGACTTTGTCGACCGGCCACTGTCCCTTCCACCCCTTGTAGGTGGAAGGGATTGCGATGACCCACACGGCGAACCTTTACGAATATAACCGGCCCTGGCGTATGCTGGGGGTATGGAGATGACGGTTGAGAGGGAGGTGATCAGGATGACCACCACTCCGCTCGAGCTCACGCGGCAGTACAGCGACGGCGAGATCTCGCGCGCCGACCTCATTGCCGCGCTGCGGGCTTTCCCCTTCGTCGCGCGCGAGCGCATCGCCCCACCCTTCGACGACCCTGCAGTGACCACGCGGGGATCGTTCGAGGAGATCGGTACGGCGCTTGCCTGCGACTTCATCGACGACGACCTCTACGAGGAGATCGCCGATGCCGTGACGGAGGCCAACGGTGGACGCATCCCCTGATCGCCAGGTCGATTTCGACGCCCGAAAGAAGCTGCTCGAGCAGCTGGGTGCGCCGGGCGGACCGCTTGCCGCGGACACCTCAAGATCCACCGTCCACAACGCCGGCTGGTTCCGGGACGGCATCCGGCCCTCAGCAGAGCGGCGAGCAGCTCACCGTGAGATTCGTACCGCGTTCCGCGCCCAGAGGCCCAACGTCAAGCGAGACCGACGTGCGATCGTCTTGGCCGGTCCTCCCGGTGCAGGGAAGTCCTCGGCGCGAGCGAAGTTGATCGCCGATCTCGGGTCATCCGAACAGGACTGGCGGGATCTGAACGCCGACGACTTCAAGGATCATCTGCTCCTGCGCGCCCAGCGAGACGGGACGCTCGACCACGAGCTCGCCCCGCCGGGAACCGAGGTGCTCTCGCCTCGAGAACGCGCCTCCCTCGTGCACGAAGAATCTTCGCTGCTCATGAAGCAGGAGCGAGACCGGGCCGTCCTCCGAGGCGAGAACGTGATCCTCGACGGCACCCTCGCGAACGAGAGAAAAGCACTCGAAACGCTGCGGATGCTGCAGGAGAACGGGTACGCGGTCGACCTCGTCGTCGTCGATGGGCCGAAGGCCGTGACGCAAGCCCGTGCCGAATACCGGTGGCGGACCGAATACCTAGCCAGCCTGAAACCAGATGCCACCGAGGTGGAACGGCTCGGCGGCCGTGCCGTGCCGCCAGGATTCAGCGACGGCCTCTACGAACAGGACGACCAGTCCATCTGCGCCGGCATCGCGAAAAGAGTCGCTGACGCCAACGCGAACGTCGTCAGCTTCCAGCGGTACACCGTTCAGCAGCCCGAGGCGGCCCCCGAGCTCGTCGAGAAATACGCCGGCAAGCGTGAAGATGGGCGCTGGTCGCGCAAATGGACCCTCCGCAGAACGCCGGCGGCCACCGCACCGACGTCTCACCGTGCTACGCCGGTTGCTCTCTCCTTGAGTTCAACTGACGAGCAGCCCGGATCTGCGCAGAGCGGATCAGGCGAGGTCTGGGTCGCGCCGCATCAGCGCAACGGCCGCGATGTCGACGGGTTCTACCGGCGCCGCCCTCAGCCCCGCAACTGAGCTCGTCGCGCCCCTCGTGCCGGCAACTTGTCGACTTTCCCCCCGCACGCCCACCCCTTGTAGGTAGGAGGGATCGTCCCTCTGGTTGCATCGGCATCATGGAGGGCTTACATTCATAAATGTAAGCAACTTTGAGGGGTGAAGGATGGATAGGACGAAGCTCTGCCCGCCCGATCACAAGCACGGCATCACGCCGACCTGCTACCGGGTGCACAAGTGCGGATGCGCGGAATGCCGCGCCGCGAACACGACTCGCTGCTATGAGCGGAAGAAGCTCATCGCCTATGGCAGGTACGACTGCGGCATGTCGTCGACGGCGCCCGTCAAGGTCCACATCGGGGTTCTTCTCCGACACGGCATGACGGTGAAGGCGATCGCCGCAGCTGCCGGCGTGAGCGCCGACACCGTCCGCGCGATCTGGTTCGGTAGCAAGAACAAGGGCAGCCGAGGCCGCGGCGCATCTCCTTCACGCATCCATCGCTCTACTGCTGAGAAGCTCCTCGCCGTCGTCCCAGACCTGACCTCTCTTCCTCCGGCTGCGAAGGTTTCGTCGAGAGGTATGCGCCGCCGCGTCGAGGCCCTTGGGACGCTCGGGTGGGCGCAGACCCGGCTGGCGAGGATGCTCGACATCAGCCAATCAAGGATGGCGAGGATCCTCACCAGCAAGACCGATATCCCTGCCGAACTCCACAACGCCGCAGCGTCGTTGTACGAGCGGCTGTGGCGCGTACACCCCCCTCACGAAAGCCGGTACGACAGGGCCGTCTACACCGGCGCGCTCGAGTACGCGCGAGCCCATCGATGGCTTCCGCCTATGGCCTGGGACGACATCGACACCGACGACGAACCTGCCGTCGTTGACGAGGAGCCCGTCGTCGACGAGGTCGCGATCGACCTCGCCCTGCGCGGTGAACGCGTACGGCTCACCCGCGAAGAGCGACACGTCGCGATTCATTTGGCGCGCGAACGCGGATACAGCCTCGAGGAAACGGCTCAGCTGCTCGACATCACCTCGAGAACCGTGCTGCGTGTGCTCCATGTGACCGAGCTCTCCACAGCACCTGAAATGCAGCTGGCAGCCTGATGAGCAAGATCCTCGACATGCTCGAGCGCGTGCAGCACGGCACGCCGGCGGGATTCCTCGACGGGTGCAAGAGCCGTGGGGGATGCCCCAACCACGGCTCGCGCACTCTCGCGACGTGCGCGGAAGCAGCCCGGGCGCGCCAACGCCACTATGTACTCTCCAAGCTCGACCCGAGCGTCGAGATCACTCGCCCCATGATCCGACTCGCTCGCCGCGCCGATCTGGAAGGCGTCCTCGCGATCGTTGCCGCGGACCGCCAGATGGAAGGGCAAGCCCGATGAGCAGGATGCTGCGCAGAGCTCGGACCGCGTACACCGTGTATCTCAAGCGGCCGGAAGACGCTCTCGTCGAACCGCCACCCCTCCTCGTAGGCGCCGACCACGTCGTCAGCTCGGGGATGCCGCGGCGGTTGCTGCCGAAGCTGCTCGGGTTCGCCGATCCCGCCAGCGGCATCATCGGAACCTGGGCGCGAGAGATCGCGGCGGATCCCACCGCTGCAGTCGGGACGCGCCCGGTGCTGCTCGTCGACGGACGCGTATGGCGGCATCCTGGGATCGTCGACGTCGTCACCGTGCGTGCCCCCGCGCCACAGTGGAGCACCCAGTGAGCTCCGCCAACCCGCCCGCCTTCGAGCACTTCTACGTTCCCGGCGGATCTGGTCGTTGGGGTTGTGGATGCGGCGCGCGGGGCCGCGCCGCCAAGGGGGCCGGCGGAGAATCTGCTGGCTACGACTCCCACATTCACCGTGTCCTCAAGGCCGCACGCTCCGTCGCTGACTCCCCGGAACGGGCAACCTGATGCGGTTGGAGTCGCCGTCAAGGCGCTCACGAATCCTACGTGTCTGAGACCTCCTGCACACTACGATCCGAAGAGAGGAGGAAGTCCCCTATGGCTGTCACCGTCTATAGCAAGCCTTCATGCGTCCAATGCTCGGCCTCGTACAGAGCGCTGGACTCGAAAGGCATCGACTACCAGGTCGTCGACATGAGCCAGGACGCCGATGCGCTCGAGCGCGTCAAGGCCCTCGGCTATCTGCAGGCGCCGGTCGTCATCACCGACGAGGACCATTGGTCCGGGTTCCGGCCAGACAAGATCGACGAGCTCGCCGCTCGACTCGTCTGACCACCGCAGCAGTGAGGGCGTCCGCGTGCGGGCGCCCTCACTGCTGCTCCTGAGCCTTCTCAGCCACCCACGACTGCAACAGCGCGGCACGCAGGTGCTGATTCGACCCGAGCATCCGTGACACATCCTCGCTGCCGGCTGAACGAGTTACCTCGCCGTCAATGGTGCGCACGTGAACTGCGCCGGACGCCCACCGCGTGAGCTCGCTCTCGTCGACATCGACGGTGGCGGTGAATCGCACACCCTGTGTCCAGCTGATCGTCTGCCTGGCCATCTCACCTCACCTACTCCCGACGGAAGAAGTCGATGAGCGAGACCGTCAGCGCGTAGGACAACAACAGCAGCAGCCCCACGAGCAGCACCCGATCGAGAATCGGCATCACGAGAAAACCGAGCCATCCCGCAAGGCCTGCTGCGCCCGCGAACACGAGCACCATCAGTTGGCGCCGCAAGCGACGCTGGAGCGCCGCAGGAAGGGGACCGCTCGGCCGCGACGGGGTGCTCATGCGTCAGCCCTCGACTGCAGCGCCGGGAACCCGTCGTCTCGAGTCCATCCGGGAACGCAGACGGCGATGCCGCGGAAGTCGCCGTGACTCTCTCGAGGCCACCGCTGCAGCGGGCCCCGCCGCAAGCTCTCGCCAAGGCGAGCCACGATCTGTCGCGCCTGCGACTGCTCCCACCCTGGGTGCGCGGCGCAGTTGCGAACCAAGTAGCGGCGCGCCGCCTCCACCTGAACAGCCGTCGCGGGCGACAGGGCATACCTCAGTGCGACCTCCATCACCGGCCGCCAGCGATACGCAGCCTCCGGCGGGTTCGACCCCTCGGAGAGACTGACGGCATCGAGGTTCGCCTCTGCCAGCTCACGGCCGACGCCATCGGCGATGTGCGTGACGCACTGCTCCCCGGTCGGCAGAGGCTTCGCTGGATCGGGGCTCAACCCCAAGACCATCAGCGCTGAGACGAGCAGATCGATTGTGTCACTGCGGACAACCTGTGAGCTCATGATCACTCCATTTAGTCTGTATCCCTGACAGTTACTAACTGTAGCTCAGTGTAAGAGACCCGACAAGCTCATCCACTCCTTGCCGGCCGTCGTTGGAACGTTCTGGGAGGATCGGGCCCATGAGCGACCTCATCCCGGACGACTACACCGCCACGCTTGAGGAGCTGAAACGGCAGGTGCACGAGGCGCGTCTGCGTGTGCAGCGGAAGGCGAACACCGAACTGCTGCAGCTGTGGTGGCAGATCGGCCGAACCATCATCGACAGGCAAGCCGAGCAGGGATGGGGATCGAAGGTCCTGGATCGCCTTGCAGCAGATCTGCGCGCGGAGTTCCCGTCGATGAAGGGGTTCTCCCGCCGGAACCTGCTCTACATGCGGGCCTTCGCTGGTGCCTGGCCGGACGCCACTGAGATTGTGCAACGACCCATTGCACAATTGCCGTGGGGACACGTGATCGAGCTGCTCGACAAGCTCGACGACCAGGAGACGCGCAACTGGTACGCCGCGAAGGACGCACACCACCAGTGGAGCCGGCCGATGCTCGCTCACCAGATCACGACCCGCCTGCACGAGCGGGAGGCCGCTGCGCCAAGCAACTTCGCCGGCGCGCTCGAGCGGCTGGACTCCGACCAGGCGCAGGAGCTCACGAAGGACCCCTACGCGCTCGAGTTCCTCGCCGTCGACGGCGATGCGTCCGAGCGTGAGCTCGAGCAGCGCATGGTCGACCGGATCCTTGACACCATGCGCGAGCTCGGCCCTGGTTTCGCGTTCGTCGGCCGCCAGGTGCACTTCGACATTGACGGCGACGACTTCTACGTCGACTTATTGTTCTTCCACGTCGAGCAGCTGCGCTATGTCGTCATCGAGCTCAAGACCACCAAGTTCGATCCGCGCGACGCCGGGCAGCTCGGCTTCTACGTCGCCGTCGACGACGACCGGCTTCGGATCCGCGACAAGCACCAGCCGACCGTCGGCATCCTGCTCGTCGCTGGCAAGAACGACACTGTCGTTCGCTACGCACTCGCTTCAACAACCCAGCCGGTCGCGGTCAGCCGCTACGAACTCGGCGAAGAGGCACAACGAGCTCTCCCGGATGAGGAAGCGATCACACGGGCTTTCGCCGATGAGCTTGCTCGCGACCAGTAGCTGATGGTGCGCGTGACTAGGAGACCTCGAAGGGTAGCGTGCGTAGGGTCGTTGCAGACATGCCCGTGCTCTTGAACATGCGGGCGTGCGCGTACTGGATTTCTGGCAGCAGATCCATACGCCCGATCGAGGTCAAAATGATCTCGTCGGCCTCGTCGGTGAGGTGGCGTAGCTCGGGGACCGCGTAGCCGCCGACGTACTTGCCGGAGTTGAGATCCCATGACTGGACATCGGGCAACGCAGTCTCGATCCGCTTCCCCAAGTCAATCAGCGCGTCGCGAGTTGTCTGGTCGCAGCTGCGCAACGAGAACGGGATCGCCGACATGGTCCCCTTGGTGACGTTGAAGCAGTCGCCGGTGAAGGTCCACCACAGAAAGGCCAGTCGTGAAGCGGCGACGGCGCTCACTGCCAGCTGGTCGTTGCGGTGCTGGGTGAACAACTTTCCCTCGTTCAGCGGCACGGATGCATGGGTGGACTTCTCGTACGTCACCGGCGACACCGTGTAGGTGCTGAGGAAGTAGGTCGCGGTCTTCTTGAATCCCACCGAGAAGTCGCTTACGCGAACCAAGGATGCCTGCAGTGATCCCTTCGCCAGCAACGTGTCCATGAGTTCGAACATGGCATCGCCACTCGACCGCATCCAGTTGGGCGTCTTCGTGCTGTTCGGCCGCCGTGCGTATCGGAGCGTCGCCATCAGGTGAGGTCGGAACGGCTCGATCCAACTATGGGTGATCGTGGTGTGAATCTCTGACGCTTTCCCTTGCCCGGCGGCGGTGATAATCGTGCTGCGTACCTTGACCTGGAACAGCGCTGCCGGCCGCTCCTGAAACGTGCTCACCCAGATCGCGCCGAATCGTTCGGCGTAGTACTTCCGAAGCGACTCGTCACGGTCGCCGAACTGGCTGCGGATTGGGACGATGAGGCTTAGACGCCCATCGGGGCGGGTGATCTGTGCGGATCGCTCACAGCACGATGCGTATATGTCGTCTACGTCATCTGTCTTGAAGCCGGTGATGCGGTAGCTGAGCTCGCGACGGTTCACGTATGGAGGGTTCCCAATCACGACGTCGAACCCGCCCTGCTCGAAGACCTCGGGGAACTCGACGAACCAGTGGAAGGGGTGGTGCGTCTCGACCCATGCCGTCAGAGGCTGGGGCACCATCGTTGCCGAGTGGTAGAGGTCATCGACGTCTCGGCGCACCTCGTCGAGCAGCGCGACAAGTTCGCGGCGCAGGCCGACGGACGATTCGTTGGTCTCCTGGCGCTCCCGGAACGCGGCGTAGCGCTCGGAGATCCGCGCAGCGGACTTCTTGACATCGGTGATCCGGTCACTGGTGAACAGGGTGCCGCTGTCCTCTTCGAGGGAATCCACGGTGAGGGCTCCGACGAGAGTGTTTCCCGGCTTGATGTTGAAATCGAGGTCGGGGAGCGGTTCGAGATCCTTGCGATCGTCGATGGATGCCACGAGTTTCAGGAAGAGCCGGAGCCGGGCGACCTCGACCGCTTCGCGCATGATGTCGACGCCGTAGAGGTTGCTGAGGGTGGCGTGCTTGAGGACGAAGTACTCGGTGTTGGCGTGCTTGGAGACGTTCTCGAGCAGTGCCTCGCCCTCGGGAAACGCTGTCGATCGGACGTGACGGTCCAGAGCATCGAGCGTGGCGTCGTACAGCGGCTGCAGCACCCGCAAACCGGCGAACAGGAAGGCTCCTGAGCCACATGTCGTTATGTGTACGTTCGGTCAGTGTCTCAACGACCCACCCGACTGCACCCCCGGAGCATGATGCATCTGCGTTTCATCGACCACCAACTCGCCCCCTCCGCCGACTTCGACGCGCGCGCCATAGACATCTGCTCGCGCACCCGTTCGCTCCCCGCGGGGATGCCGATCCTTCTTGACGATCGGTGGCGGCCGGTTGAGCCGTGGTTGACGTACTTCCGGATCGTCGCAGCGTCGACAGACCCGGCGACGCTTCGCGCGTACGCATACGACGCCAGGCGGTTTGCGTCGTTCCTCGCCACGCGACAGACCGACGTCATCCATGCGTCGAGCGACGACATCGTCGCGTTCCGCGAATGGCGGCTGAGCGGTTCCGAGCGCCCGGTGTCGCCGGCGACGTGGCGACGCGACGTGGTCGTGATCCGCGGGATCTATCAGCTGCTCACTCAGACCGGGCAGATCCAGCGCGAACCGTGGATCACCATCGGAAGGTCGTCGCCGCTCCGGATGCGTTGGAGGAGCGAGCCCGACATTCGGCCGCTGACGCAGGCGCAGTGGCGCACGTTCCTCGACGTCGGTCTCGGCGGACGAACCGCCGCGGGCGATCTGGACGAGAGTTGGCGGGGCACAACGAGCCTGCGTTCAAAGGCGGGCGCGCAGCTGGCCGTGACGACGGGGATGCGCCTCGGTGAGTTCTCCACACTGCTCGACGCTGAAGTCCCGCCGCCGACGGGCACCGGCATCTCCGTCTTGCTCGAGGCGTGCGCGAAGTACCAGAAGCGTCGACGCGTCCACGTCCCCCTCACGACGCTTCGGGCGGTCGATCTCTACCGGCAGACGGAGCGCCGAGCAGTCGTCCGCGCGTCAGCTGCCTCCCTCTGGCGACGCCGCTCCGAGCTCTTCATCGTCGACGAGATCGACGTGTCGGCAGGCGTCCTGCGAGGCCGGGTGAATGGGCGGCGATCGAGATGGCGGCTGCACCAGCTGCCTCCGCACCTGCGACGAATTGCCGTCATCGAGCGGGACCACGGGCTGGAGGCGCTGGGGCTGTTCGTCGGTCGAGGCGGTTTGCCGATCAGCCGCAGGCAATGGCACGCGACGTTCGAGGCTGCAAGCGGCCGTGCTCTGAGGCTCGCTCAGGACGAGATGGGCGGTCGCCGTGCACGGATCACCCCGCACGATCTGCGCCACACTTTCGCTGTCGTGCTCCTGAAATCGCTGACCGATGTGGCGCTGGCCCGCGAGGCGGAGCGACGGGCAGGCAACGTGGGACCAGCCACGATCTCCGAACACATCGCCATCAACCCGCGACTTACAGTGCAGCGGCTGCTGGGGCACTCGAACCCGGCGACGACAATGGTCTACCTGCGCTACATCGAGGACACCGATGCGCTCATCCAGGACGTATTCGAGAGCTGGAGCGACGAGGGCATGACATACGCCGACGCAGTCCTCGCTGATCGGAACGTCGCGTGACGAACATCGACCTCACCCCGCGGCAGATGCAGTTCGTTCTTCCGACCGCGAACGTCGATGGAACACTCGCCCCGCTCGACTTCGCACACGCCGTCCTTGCGGCTGAGCTCGCGGATGCGCTGATCGACATGCGTCGAGCCATGGGTCACACCGACGGCACCGCGTATCAGTACCGCCGGGCGCTGATGAGCCTCCTGCGCGGTCTACCTGACGCTTGCCCGCGAACTGTGAGTCTCGCAACACCGGGACTCGCCCTCATCGACGCGTTGCACGCGTGGGAATCCGCGTTGGCCGGCAACTACCCGCCGGAGAGCGCGATCCCGTACAAGTACGGCAGACAGATCCGCGCTCTCGTCCGCGTCCACGCAGCGAACGGTCGTGACGTCAGCGACGCCACGCTCCGTTGGGCGCAAGCGCACGTGCTGCACCAGGGCGGCGACTCCACACCGCTCGATGAGTTCTCGAACGCGGAGCGACTCGCGATTCGCAACGCCTGCCGCGCCCGAATCCGCGAATTGGAAGCTCGTCTGGCAGTCGGACGTCGGCTGCTCGCCAACGCAACCGATCCCCGAAGCACAGGATGGGAACGAAGCGCCGATGTCCTGTGGGGCATTCGCCATCTCGGACGACGTCCCGGAGCATCGATCGAGGCTGATGTCCTCCGCGCGTGCGCATCGGGTGTGCTCAGCGACCTCCACGACGACTTCGCGCTCGAACAGTCACCGATCAGCGCCAATGCCGGCCAGATCACGCGACAGCTGCTGACTCACATCTATCCGTCCAGCGAGGACCTCGTTGCGTTCCGCACGCTCCTCCAGCTGGAAAGCGGCGCGGCGCCGGAAGAGTGGTCGGGCGTTCGACTCACAGACATCGAGCACACGACTGACTCGGTCCGCGTACGGCTCCACAAGGCGCGAGCCCACCGAACTCGAACCGTGCGATGCGCGATCACCGGGTCTCGCGACGGCACCGGGTGGAGAGCAGGGGATCTCATACTTCGCCTGATCGCTGTCACCGAGGCAGCTCGGGAGGAGGCAAAGGAGGTGGGCGGCTCCGACGCGGACGCCTTGTTCATCACCGTGCAGCGCACCGCGTCCCGGCATCTCGTCGCGCGCCAGGAGTCATTCTCGCGCCGCCCCTTCACGTCGCTTCTGATGTCGATCTCGCCCGAGATATCAAAGCCATACGATTCCCGCCGGCTACGCAAGACAGTGAAGAGTGTTCGTGCAGCAGTGCTCCGCAGCGCTGACGCCGCGGCGGGAGACGACCACAGCATCGCTGTCTACCAACGCCACTACGCGCAGTCGACAACCGTGCATGTTCTGGCCGGCAACGCCGTCAACGCGGCGCAGAGTCAGGTGTTCGATCGAGTACGAGGGCCGGTCTTCGTTCGTGCTGCGGCCAGCACCGTCGACGACGCAGCAGGCGACCTGGGTGCTGCCGCAGCCGCCGAGTTGGCCTCGAGCGCCACCGACCAGGGAATCAACGTGACTCAGTGCACGTCACCGTACGAATCGCCCTTCACGCCCGCGGGGCGGCTCTGCGAGCATCGGCCATCGATGTGCTTCGCGTGCCCGAACGCGATCGTGTTCGCAGATCACCTGCCGCGAGTCCTCGCGTACAGAGAGATTCTCCGCGGTCACGAGAACGAGATGCCCCCGGCCCAGTTCGCGGCGGTACACGGCCAGCAGTTGGTCAACGTCGAACGCATCCTCCACGAGTTCTCCCCGACGGAGATCGAGAACGCGCGGACGGCGTGCGAGACCGCCTCTGTCCATGTGCCGCTCACCCAGAGAGGAGTCCACCTGTGAGCGTCGATCGCGAGTACTCTGCCGAGCCGGTGTCGCTGTTCGCGAGCGACTACTGGGCGAGCGACACGGCGGTCATCTCAGATCGACACCTCGAACATGACTTCCCCATCCCCTCCTTCGGAGATGAGGATCGCTGGGACCTCAGCGCCCTGGGGTGGAACCCTGCTGCGGGCCGCCATTCCGCGGTGCTGTTGTTCGACTCGTTCATCGGTGAGTGGAACCTTCGTGCTCGCGAACTCGCAATGGCACTTCTCAACCCTGTGCATCCCGTGCTGCGCGGGCAGATGATCTATCTGCGAGCAACGCCCGCCCATGTGAAGACGATCCGTTCCAAGCTTGAGGGCATGAAGCGGTTCGCCGCGTGGTACGCCGACAACCTCCCTGACACTCCACTCCGTGATCTCCATCAGTCGCACCTCGACGGCTTCCTCACTGAGGTCAAGACGATGGGGATCCCCTCCAGAACGCGACAAGCAGTCGATGCTGTTCGCGAACTGCACACCTACGCGGCAGTCCTCTCTGGCGGAGGCATCCCATTCCGTCCATGGGGAGATCTCCACACGATCGCGCTCAGCGGGCAGAAGTCCAGCGCCGAGCTGAGCACGCCGGTGATTCCACCGCAGGTGTGGTGGCCGCTCCTGCGGGCGTGTTGGCAGTACATCAACGTGTTCTCGCACGACATCTTTGCGGCCGCCGCGGAATGGTCGGCGCTCGACCGCCCCAAAGCCGAGCGCGTGAAGGTACGACACCCCGAGGACACGCTCGCGCGATGGATCGTAACGCCCGGAAATCGGGTGCCCCTGCATCGGATGACGTACGGCAGATTCCGCGAGGGCGAGATCCACTGGACACTTCTTTCCTTGCTCGTCTCCGATGGGCACAGCAAACAGATGTTCTCCGAGTTGGACCGTCCTGACGTCCTCCGCCGACGTCAGGACATCGTCGACGCGATCGGCTCCGGCACGCTCGCGACCGCGCGCGGTGGGCTCGCCACGCAAGCGACGGCGATCGAACGCGCCGATGGATCCGTCGGTCCGTGGATCGACGGATTCGACCCGGCGACGATCCGAGTCCAACTGAAGCTCCTCCGCAACGCGTGCTACGTCTTCTGCGCGGCTCTCACGATGATGCGCGACTCGGAACTGCTGAGCATCAAGAAGGGAGCGCTCACCACCTCGTACGGGGCGCCCGCCGTCACCTCCCAGCTCCGGAAGGGTCGGCGTGGGACCCAGCGACGCAACTGGTGGATCATCGAACCCGTTGCGCAAGCAATCGCCGTCGCGGAACGACTTGCTCTCGGCGACGACGTCTTCAGCTCTGTTCGACGTGAACATCGAGCGCACGACGGAGCAGGTCGGTTCGATCGTCACAGCGAGCTGAAGCAGTTCATCTCTCAACTCAATGGTCAATCCGCGGATGCCGGTCTCGAATCGATCCCCGCGTTCCATCTTGCGCCGCACATGTTCCGGCGGACGATGGCCGTGATCACCGCGCAACAGCCAGACGGCGAGATCGCCCTCGGCATCCAGCTCAAGCACGCAGCGCGACGCGCCGTCGCGAACGGCACGACCTCCGGGTACGCGAGCGAGACGCCGGAGTGGGCCGCGGAGTTCGAGCATGAGCTTCAGGAAGCTGTCGCGTCACGGTTGGTCGGCGCCTGGTCTTCTCACCAAGACCACGAGATGAGGCTCGCAGGCGCAGGCGCACAGCGCTTCCGAGACGGGCTCGAGAAGGTCGTGGCCGTCGCAAGCAACGAGGTCAAGGTCGGCGACGAGCGCACACTGCGCGCGCTCCTGCGCGATCGCTTCAGCACGCTCCGATGGGGAACCGTCAACCACTGCCTCGGCATCCCTGAGTGACTCTGTCACTCTGATTTGGCCCAGGGGCGTCGGTCTTATCTGGCCCATGTTGCGACGCGCCGGGGTGTTCATGTCGGTTTGATTTGGCCCAACCCCGTCAGCGTGGTCCTCAGTCGTATTCGTTGCGAGTGAGGAGGGCCAGTTGGGGTCGCGGGTGGAGTTGTATTCGGAGATCCGGCGCGCTGCGCGGGTCGAGGGCCTGTCGGTTAATGCGTTGGCGAAACGGTTCCGGGTGCACAGGCGCACGGTCCGGCAGGCGTTGGCGTCCCCGGTTCCGCCGGAGCGGAAGACGCCTCAGCGGCGGGCTCCGAAGCTCGAGCTGTTCAAGCCGGTGATCGATGACTGGTTGCGGGAGAACCTCACCGCGCCGAAGAAGCAGTGGATGACCGCGACCCGGATGCACGCGCGTTTGCTTGACGAGCATGGGGCGGATGTCTCGTATGCCGCGGTGCGCGACTATGTCGCCAAGCGCCGGCGGGAGATCCTGGTCGAGGCGGGTCGGGTTCCGGTGGTATTCATCCCGCAGCTGCACGCGCCCGGGGCGGAGGCCGAGGTCGATTTCGGTGAGGTCTGGGTGATCCTCGCCGGGGTGAAGACGAAGTGCCACATGTTCACGTTCCGGCTCTCCCACTCTGGGAAGGCGATCCACCGGGTCTACTCGACACAGTCGCAGGAAGCGTTCCTGGAAGGGCATATCGACGCGTTCGAGGAGATCGGCGGAGTCCCGGCCCTGCACATCAAATACGACAACCTGACCTCCGCGGTCACCGCGGTGCTCCATGGCCGGGATCGGGCGCGGATCGAGAATGACCGGTGGGTGCTGTTCCGTTCGCATTACGGGTTCGATGCGTTTTACTGCCAGCCCGGCATCGACGGCGCGCACGAGAAAGGCGGCGTCGAGGGCGAGGTCGGCCGGTTCCGCCGCACCTGGCTGTCCCCGATGCCCGAGGTCGACACTCTCGCCGAACTGAACGCCATGATCCGCCGCTGGGATGTTCGTGATGAGGATCGCCGCATAAACCAGCGACGCACGAAGGTCGGCGACGACTTCCAGGTTGAGCAGCCGCTGCTGCGGCCGTTGCCGACCGAGCGTTTCGATCCGGGGCTGGTGCTGCACCCGCGCGTCGACAGGTCGGGTCTGGTCACAGTTCGGATGGCGAAGTACTCCGTCCCCGCTCGGCTGATCGGACGCCAGGTCCGCGTCTCGCTGCGCGCCTCGGAGGTCGTCATCTTCGATGGCCGCGAGGAGGCCTGCCGTCATGAGCGGGTCGTCGCCCGCGGCGGGGAATCGATCGTGTTGGATCACTACCTCGAGGTCCTCCGTCACAAGCCCGGCGCGCTACCCGGGTCCACCGCTCTCGCTGCGGCCAGGCAGGCCGGGGTCTTCACCGCGGCGCATGAGGCGTTCTGGCAGGAGACGCGGAAGGTCAACGGCGACGCCGCAGGCACCAGGGAGCTCATTGAGGTGCTGCTCCTGCATCGAAGCATGCGCACTTCGGACGTGATCGCGGGGATCAGGGCAGCGCTCAGCGTCGGCGCGGTCACCGCTGACGTCGTCGCGGTCGAAGCACGTCTGCACGCAGGAGGGGCCACGTTGCACCGACATCCCGTTGCTCACGAGAACACCGGTGAGCAACGCGTTATCAGTCTCACCCAGCGCCGCCTCCGCGACCCCGCCGCGGTGATCGCAGGACTCCCACCCGACCGGCGTCCGTTGCCGACCGTCACGCAATACGACCAGCTCCTGCGACGCCGCGCCCAGACCACCGAAAGAGAAGGAACGACAGATACATGAGCACCAGAACCACCGTGACCACGACGCTGCGCCGCCAGCGCGGGATGACCGAGGAAGCCGCTGCGGCCGCCGTCGACCAAGCCTGCAGGAGGCTCCGGTTGCCCACGATTCGCGCGGTCATGGATGAAGCGATCCGCGTCGCCGAACACGAGCAGCTCTCCTACCAAGGATTCCTCGCCGAACTGCTCCTCGCCGAATGCGACGACCGCGACCGCCGCTCCACCGTCCGCAGAGTCGCGTCCGCCGGCTTCCCTCGGCAGAAATGGCTCGGGGACTTCGACTATGACGCGAACCCGAACATCAACGCCGCCACGATCCACACCCTCGCCACCGGCGACTGGGTCCGCCGCGGCGACCCGCTCTGCCTCATCGGGGACTCCGGCACCGGCAAGAGCCACCTCCTCATCGGGCTCGGCACCGCGGCCGCGGAGAAGGGCTACCGAGTCAAATACACCCTCGCCACGAAGCTCGTGAACGAACTCGTCGAAGCCGCCGACGAGAAACAGCTCGCGCGGACCATCGCCCGTTACGGCCGCGTCGACTTGCTCTGCATCGACGAGCTCGGCTACATGGAACTCGACCGCCGCGGAGCCGAACTCCTCTTCCAAGTCCTCACCGAACGCGAGGAGAAGAACAGCGTCGCGATCGCATCGAACCAGTCCTTCTCCGGCTGGACTGACACCTTCACCGACCCCAGGCTCTGCGCCGCGATCATCGACCGACTCACCTTCAACGGCACCATCATCGAAACCGGCACCCAGTCTTACCGACTCGCCCACACCCGCTCAGCTACGGCCTGACAGCGGTCGGGAACGTGACGGTCTTACAGCAGTCCGATGAGCACGCCCCCGGCGGCACCGATGATCACGACCGCCCACGGCGGCAGCTTCCAGGAGATCAGGAGCACGAAGCAGATCACTGCGAGGACGAACGGGCCAGGCCCGGTGATGGCGGTGGTGAAAACGGGTGAGTAGAGCGCGGCGGCGAGAATGCCGACCACGGCGGCGTTCGCGCCCCGCATGACCGCCTGCGCCCACGCACGGCGACGGAACGTGTTCCAGAACGGCAACACCCCGACCAGCAACAAGAACCCAGGCAGGAACACCGCGACCAGGGCGATCAGCGCGCCCCAAGTCCCGCCAGGGCCCATGTCGGAGATCGCGCCGAGGTATCCAGCGAAGGTAAACAACGGCCCGGGGACAGCTTGGGCGACACCGTATCCGGCGAGGAACTGCGCATCGGTGACCCAGCCGGGGTCCACCACCCCTGCCTGCAGCAACGGCAGCACGACATGCCCACCGCCGAACACCAGCGCCCCAGCCCGATAGAACGCGTCGAACAACGCCACCCCGCCGGCCCCGGTCGAGGCGACGAGGATCGGGCCGCCGATCAACAGCGCGACGAACGCCACCAGGCTGGCGATGCCCGCGGCTCGTCGGACCGGGAAGTGAAGCATGTCGGGCCGGGCCTCCACGGCGGCACGGCAGAAGATCAGTCCACCGGTGGCGCCGATCAGGATCGCGGCGATCTGCCCGACCGACCCGACCAGGACCATGGTGGTGATCAGGGCGATCACGGCGATCCCGGCGCGAGGCTTGTCGGGGGTGAGGGTTCTCGCCATGCCCCAGACCGCTTGGGCGACGATCGCGACCGCGACGATCTTCAAACCGGTCAGCAGCCCGTCGCCAACCGGACCAGCGAACCAGGCCGCCCCATACGCGAAACCGACCATCAACACCGCAGAGGGCAAGGTGAAGCCCACGAACGCGGCGGCAGCACCCCCAGCACCGGCGCGCAACAGCCCGACACCGAACCCCACCTGGCTGGACGCGGGCCCGGGCAGGAACTGCGACAGCGCGACCAGGTCGGCGTACTCGCGATCGTCCATCCACTTCCGGCGTTCCACGAACTCGGTGCGGAAATAGCCCAAGTGCGCGACCGGCCCACCGAACGATGTCGCTCCCAGTCGCAGGAAAACCAGGAACACCTCCCACACCGAGCTCCGAGCGGTGACCGTCGACGCCTGCGTCATCAATACATCCTGTTCCCGGGGTGAAGAACTCAAAGCCCTCTCTCACGCCGAGCGAAAGCCGCGACCTCAGGATACTGACCAGGAGACAACGCCCTGGGCCAGATCAGAGCGACACCCCTGGGCCAATTCAAGTTGACATAGTCACCTGAGCAGGCGGCGTGCTTGACGGGGCTGCCCGCCGAAGCAGCCGCAGGAGGCGTCATGCCTAATCGCTGCCAACCCACCGCCTGCGGCAATTCCGTCGTCACCGAGGAGCACGCGCCGATCTGGATCGCGGAGGAACGCGACCTCGTCGCGAAGCTGCGCGACCGCAAGATGGCACCACACAATCGCGAACAACTCGAGACAGAGCTTGAGGACGTTCGCCGCATCACGAGGAAGTTCACGGATGCCTGAGATCACTGCCGCGACCGAACGCAAACTGCGCGACGCGATGGAGCGCCTGCTCACCGGCGCGGCGATCTGCACCGACGGACGCCTCATCAAGGAGAACCTCTATCGCGAAGCGGGCGTCAGCCGCGCCACCATGAACCGCGCGACTGAGGTCATGGATGAGTGGGCACGTCGCGTCGACGGGTCCCAGCCGCGAGATCGCGAGATCGAGTCGTTGCGAAGCTCGCTGGCGGATCGTGCAGCCCAGATCAAAGAGCTCCGCGAGCGAGTGAGCAGCCTCGAAGCACAGCTGACGATCGCCGCAACCGCCGTCGCCGAGCTGCACGTCGAGAACCAGTTGCTGCGTGGCGACGACCCGAGCCGCAACATCACTCCGATGAAGCGACCGAATGCGGACCCACGCCGCAGGTGACGGGGGGCTACCTCGTTCGCATCATCGCCACTTCGGAGGTCGTGTGTACGTGGTCGCGCCGACGGTGAAGCTCTCGGGCAGAAGAGCCTGGCGGATCTTGTCGCGACCGATCTGCGACGACGCGGGCATCAGCTGCTTGAGTTCGCTCGAGAACCGCTTGGGTGGGAAGGCGGCGCCGATGAACATGTGCGGGCGGAACTGTTTGGCCGCCCTGACCGCGGGCGCAAGATCGCTGTCGGCGCTGATGATCAGTGCCGAGTCCATCGCGTTCGCAGCGGCGTCGCCCACAAGAGCAACGGCGATGTTGACGTCGGTCTCCTTCTCCTCGTGCACCGTACGCGTTGCGCGACAGTTGAAGCACGTCACGGTCTTCGCTTGATATCGGCCCTGCGTGACGCTGAAGACGTTGGTGTGACGCGCGGCGACGGCTGCCTGATGGTAGGCCTGACGACTGGCCGCGCCCGCATCGCCCAGCACAGGTGCGGTGAAGTACTTCACCGCGACGATGTGGCTGCGTGGACGCAGGCTCTGCGCGAGTGCGACGAAGTCGATCCAGAGCGTGGAGCGTCCGAACTTGTCGTGCATGCCGTGATAGAAGTTGAAGCCGTCGATGTAGACGATGAGGCGCTCGTGCGGTGGTCCAGGAACGGGTGAGGCTGACAACAGACGACTCCATATCGGTGCACGAGGTGATCACCTTCCTACCAGCGATCGTGTGTATAGTGTGGATACACCCCGCCCGGTTGTTCATCCCAACCGTGGCCCGACGCCCTCCCTCGTGGAGGGCGTCTTTGTGTCCGAGCCGGGTCATCGAGCCATCGAGATTGCCATACAGATTAGGCCTTACTGCAGAGGCCTAATCGTGACGCTTGAGGGGTGCCTTCTCCCGCGACCTCGCCTGATGCGTGGGACCACTACGCTCGCGAGCTCGGCCAGAACATCCAGCGGGAGCGAGCGCGTGTCGGGTACAGCCAGGACCGTGTGGCGTACGAGTCCAACCTGAGCCGCTACACGTACCAGAAGCTCGAGAAGGGCGAGTCGAAGCCCGGAACTCCCGCGAATCCGACCGTCAAGACTCTGCTGGCGGTAGCTCAGGTGCTCGACGTTCAGCTCACGGACCTCTTGCCCAGCGCGACGCCCGACCTCACGATCCGCTGAAGCCCTTCTGCGTTGCGGGTGACAGTCCGCGACTACCAAGAGAGGCCTAATCTGTATGGCATTCTGCACTGTATGGGCGCTGCGGAACTCAACCAGGAGTCGTTCGTCATGGCGGTGGAAGATCCCTACCTCACCGCCCTGATCGGAACGATCGAGGAGCCCGCCGGATCCAGCACCGCAGCCCAAGCCGGCAGGTTGACGATCGCATGGTGGGACACACATGGCACTGGGCCGTCGTGCACCGAACTCTTGAACGCGATGTTCACGAGCATCGCGTGGGACGACGTCATCGAAGACTCGGGACGGACACTCCTCGAACGCCGTGAACAGACCGAGCTCATCCAACGCTGGCTGATCAGCTACTGGACCCGACTGGGCGCGATCGCCTTCATCCCCGGACACGACGACGTCGTACGGCCGGGACGAATCTATCCCGAGCCGGAGACTGACTGATCCATCACCGCCTGATAGGTTGGCCGGTTCTACGTCGAGGAGGAAGCATGCGCGAGATCTCAATCGCAGGCCGTACGGTCACGGTCTCGCTCGTCGCGACCACGCACGGCGAGGATGGCGATATCCAGCGCTACCTCGTCGAGGTGTCGGGCTCGGATGCCGCGACCCACCTCTCGATTCTCCGCATGACCAGCGCAGTCGATGCACGCGCAATGGCGTCGGCGATCGAGACCGAGCTCCTGCTCGACTATCCGGGCAGTCGTGACGACGGAGTCCTCCGCGATCCGAGCGTTCGCGCCTGGCGCGACGAGCATCGGACCGCAATCGAGGCCGCTCTCGGTCAGCTGCGTGACGAGATCGCTGGGATGCCGCCGGAGTCGGTCAGCGACCTCGAACGAACGCTGCTTCGCGCCTTCGAAATGGACCCCGACGCCCCGGATCCTCACGATGCGTGAGTACCCGTGGTTCGACTTCAATCAAGTCGACTTCGTGACCTCTGACACCCACTTCAGCCATGCCCGCATCAGCGAGCTCGCCGACCGTCCCTTCTCAACCGTCGCGGAGATGGATGCCGCGCTGATTGGCCGGTGGAACGACGTTGTCGCTCCTGACTCCGTCGTGCTGCACCTGGGAGATCTCGCGCTCGGAGCGATCGCTGAATCCCTTCCGCTCACCGCACACCTGCACGGACGCCGACTTCTCGTCCCCGGCAACCACGACCGCGTCTCGCCCGCGACGCAGTCGAAGAGAGCCATCGAGCGATTCCTGCCCATGTACGAAGCGGCGGGCTGGGAGATCCTCCCGGAGGTCATCGAGGGAACCCGCCACGGGTACAGGATCATCGCCTCGCACTATCCCTACGCGGGCGACAGCCAGCCCACCGATCGTCACACATCACATCGCCCCCGCGGGGATGACGGCATCCCACTTCTCCACGGACACACCCACGCGCGCGACCACGGCCCGAATGGCCATCAGTTCCACGTGGGCGTCGACGCACACGACTTCGCGCCGATCCCGTTCAGCGTGATCGACGCCTGGATCCGCAGCATGCCTGGAATCGAGACACGGCTGCAGACCGCAGTCCGCGAGGCACGGGAAGTCATCGCCGACCTGGACGACACTCCGCCATCGAGCATGGACTTGATGTTCTTCATGCAGGCCTTCGACGAACTTCACATGCACCTCGAAGAACTGCTGGCCGCCGTCGACGACGTCGAGCAAGTCAAAGGCGACGACGGTCAGGGTTCCCGATAGGATCGGCCATACCCGGAAAAATCCGGCTCAATCCGCATGGGGGCGTGAATGTCAGAGCCGTGGCTCTCTGCCGACGACATCGCTGAGCACTTGGGCGTGACCAAAGACACGGTCTACGCCTGGATCTCCGACAAGGGCATGCCGGCGCACAAGGTCGGGCGCCTATGGAAGTTCCAGGCGAGCGAGGTCGACGACTGGGTACGCAAGGGGGATGCCGGATCGCCGGACTGACCCAGCCAGCCGCAATGTCGGCGGCTCGACGTATCCTGATCGACTTGCCATTTTCCAGGGGAGGAACCACGTGGACGCACCTGCGGTGACACTCGCCTCGTTGCGCGCTGGGCAACGCCTGCGCGGCGTCCTGCCCGGGCAGCCGGTGACTCTCGTTGGCGTGACACCGCTGGACGATGCGCTCGTCGAGATCTTCTTCCGCGACGACTCCGGCCGCACCGGCGAACGCACGATCACCGACACGGATGCCGGCAAGCTCGAACTGGTCACCGAACTCGGCAACGCCCCCGCGTTCGACGGCGACCCGGATGAGTTCCGGCTCGCGGCCGAAGCGCTCCGAATCAAGTACGCCGCCCTCTATGACCCAATGGCGGCGGTAAACAGCTCGGACGTCGACCCGCTGCCGCATCAGATCCGCGCCGTGTACGAGGAACTCCTCCCGCGAATCCCGCTGCGGTTCCTGCTTGCCGACGATCCCGGCGCTGGCAAGACGATCATGGCCGGCCTCTACCTCAAGGAGCTCATCCTCCGCGCCGACTGCGAACGGGCACTGATCGTTGCCCCCGGCGGTCTTGTCGAGCAGTGGCGGGAAGAGCTGTCGCAGAAGTTCGATCTCTCGTTCGAGATCTTCAACCGCCAGATGGTCGACGACGCGCAAGGCCGCAACGTGTTCGCCGAGCACCCGTTCCTCATCGCACGAATGGACCAGCTCTCCCGCAGCGACGACCTGATCGAGCAGCTCTCCGACGTCACCTGGGACGCCGTCGTGGTCGACGAGGCGCATCGCATGTCCGCGCACTACTCATCGTGGGCCGGTCAGGTAGACGAGACGAAGCGGTTCCGGCTCGGTCGGCTGCTCGCCGAGACCGCGCACAACTTCCTCCTCATGACCGCGACTCCGCACGCCGGCAAAGAGGAAGACTTCCAGCTGTTCATGTCGCTGCTGGACCGCGACCGGTTCGAGGGCCAGTTCCGCGCCGGCGTACACCGCACTGACACCCGCGGACTGATGCGGCGCATGGTAAAGGAAGAGCTCCTCACCTTCGAGGGCAAGCCTCTGTTCCCCGAGCGGCGCGCCTACACGGTCGAGTACGAGCTCAGCGACCCGGAACGCGAGCTGTACGAGCTGGTCACCGGCTACGTCCGCACCGAGATGGGTCGCGCGGAACGCCTCGCGCAGGCAGGAGACAAGAAGCGCGGCAACAACGTGGGATTCGCGCTCACCGTTCTGCAGCGGCGCCTCGCCTCGAGCCCCGAAGCCATCCTCCGATCACTCGAGCGACGCCAAGTGCGACTCGAAACACGTCTGCGGGAATGGCAGCGCGCGACCGACGAGGCCCGCTACAGCACCTCCATGACAGCAACGATCGAGGAGTGGTCGACCGGCCGTGTCGCACTCGACTTCGAGGACACCTCCTCTTCGGCGCCAAGCTTCAACCCCGACGAGTTCGATGATCTCGATGAAGAGGTCGCGGAAGAAGAACGCGCCCAGTTCGAAGCCCGTGTCGACGAGGTCGTCGATCTCGCCACCGCCGCCGAGTCGATCGGCGAACTCCGCGCGGAGATCGTGATCCTCGAAGACCTCATCCGCGTCGCACGCCGCGTAAGGCTCCTCGACGACGACAAGAAGTGGGTGCAGCTGCGCACCATCCTCGACGACCAGCTCCTCGTCCACGGCGACTCGGGCGAGCCGCGCAAGATCATCATCTTCACCGAACACAAGGACACCCTCGACTACCTGCGGCAGAAGATCACCACGCAACTGGGCCGGCCCGAGTCGGTCATCACTATCCACGGTGGCACCCGCCGCGAAGACCGAAAAGCGGCGCGCGAGCAGTTCACGTACGACCGCAACACCGTGGTTCTCCTGGCGACGGATGCCGCGGGTGAGGGCCTCAACCTGCAGCGTGCGCACCTCATGGTCAACTACGACCTGCCGTGGAACCCGAACCGCATCGAGCAGCGCTTCGGACGCATCCACCGCATCGGCCAGCGCGAGGTGTGCCACCTGTGGAACATGGTCGCGAAAGACACCCGCGAAGGCGACGTATTCGCTCGGTTGCTGTCGAAGATCGACCAGATGTCGATCGCGTACAACGGCAACCTCTTCAACGTGCTCGGCGACGCGGATGCCTTCCAGGAGAAGTCGCTCCGCGAACTGCTGATCGAGGCGATTCGGTACGGCGACGAGCCCGAACGCAAGGCCGAGCTCGACCGCGTCATCGACGCGAGCGTCGCCCACGGGCTAGACACCATGGTCGCCGAACGTGCGCTGCATCCCGAGATGTACTCCTCACTCAACCTCGAAGAGATCCGCGGGCGGATGGAGAAGGCGCGCGAGCGACGCCTGCAGCCCGGCTACATCGCCGCATTCTTCATCCCGGCCTTCGAACGCCTCGGCGGTCGCATCCGCCGGCGCGAGAAGGGCCGATACGAGATCACGCGGGTACCGCAGCGCGTCATCGACATGGCCCGCAGGCTCAACAGGTGGGCGCCCGTGCCGGAACGGTACGAACGAGTTACGTTCGAGACCGCACTCGTTCGCCCTGAGAATCAGACTCAGGCGGCACTCCTCGCCCCCGGCCACCCGCTGCTGCAAGCGGTCATAGACCTCACCATCGAAGACCTGGGGCCGGTACTCAAGCGCGGAACGGTGTTCGTCGACCGACGCGAACAGCAATCCGAGCACACTGCGCTGCTGTACGCGGTCGAGCAGCGCATCCAGAACGCCACCCCCGACGCCGACACCGTGTCGCACCACTTCGACTACCCCGTCCTCGACACCGCAGGCGATGTGACGTTGGCAGCCGCGCCTCCCTACCTCGACTACGACGCACCAGACGCCGCCGAGGCCGATGCAATCGCGGCGGTCCTTGACACCGAATGGTCGAGCAGCGATCACGAACGGTCCATCCGCGCGTGGGCATACCGCGACGGACTCGCCCCCCGTATGGAGGAGCTCAGTGCGCGGATCGCGGTGGACGTCGACCGCACCCGTGTGCAGGTCAAGGAGCGACTGCTCGCCGAGATCAACCATTGGGATCGCGAGCACAACCGCCTAGAAGCTCTCGAACGCGCCGGCACCATTGGCCGCATCCGCGCAGAGGCCGCGCTCCAACGAGCGCGACAGCTCGACGAACGACTCGAGAAGCGGCTCCGCGCGCTCGACGAGAGCACGCAACTCGTCGCGTTGCCCGCGGTCGTCCGTGGATCAGCGCTCGTCGTGCCGAGCCAGCGGCTTTCGACTGACGACGAGGATGCTGCGCCCCAGCTCTTCGCGCGCGCGACCGAACTCGTCGAACGCCGAGCGGTCGAGTCCGTCCTTGCCGCTGAACGTGCACTCGGCCGCACGCCACGCGAGATGGCCCGCAACAACCCCGGCTACGACATCCAGTCCTTCGATCCAGACGGGCGCATTCATTACATCGAGGTGAAGGGGCGGATCGAGGGGTCCGACACGTTCACCATCACGACGAACGAGGTCACCTTCGCGCAGACGCAGGGCGATCGTCACCGGCTCGCGCTTGTCCTCGTCTCGCCGGACGGCGAGGAGCGGGATCGTCTCCGCTACGTCCTCGACGCGTTCACCCACATCGAGCCTTCCGCGACAACCCGTTCATACAACGAGGAGTGGCGCGACTACTGGGACCGGGGAGGACCGCCCCGATGACGAACCCGAGCGAGACGACGACCCGACCCACGAGAGATGCATCAGTGAACGCGACACCCAAGAAGAAGCTCATCGAGACGTCTCTGCCGCTCGAAGCGATCAACGCCGAGGCGTCGCGAGAGAAGTCCATCCGGCATGGACACCCTTCTACCCTGCACCTGTACTGGGCGCGCCGGCCACTGGCGGCAGCACGCGCTGTTCTGTTTGCACAGCTTGTGGATGACCCGGCATCGCGGCCTGAGGAGTTCCCTACCGTTGAGGAGCAGGATGCCGAGCGCGCTCGTCTTCACCGGCTTCTCGAGCAGCTGGTTGTCTGGGAGAACAGCAATGACGAGGCGCTACTCAGTCAGGCACGCGCCGAGATCCGAAAAAGCAACAACGGTGAGCTTCCAGCCGTCCTCGACCCATTTGCCGGCGGCGGAGCGATTCCACTGGAAGCTCAGCGTCTCGGACTCGAGGCGCATGCGAGCGACCTCAACCCGCTCGCGGTCCTGATCAATAAAGCACTGATCGAGATCGCGCCGCGGTTCACCGACCTCGCGCCGATCTACCCGGGCCGAGCGGACACCCGTAACGGTTGGAACGGGGCCGAAGGACTCGCCGAGGATGTCCGCGCCTATGGCGAGTGGATGCGTGCTGAAGCTGAGCGACGGATAGGAGGGCTCTATCCACAGGTCACGAGCGCGAGCGGTAGCCAGTACAAGGCAATCGCGTGGGTGTGGGCGCGCACCGTCAAGAGCCCCAACCCTGCAAACCCCATCGACGTACCGCTCGTTCGCTCCTGGTGGCTGAGCAAGAAAAAGGGAAGCGAGGCCTGGATCCAGGCCTCGGTCATCGACGGAGCAGTTCACTACGAAGTGCGCCACGACGCGGAAGGCCCAAGTGCGGATGAGGACGGCACCGTGGGCCGTCAAGGTGCAGTGTCGATCGCGGACGGGACACCCATCGACTTCAAGTACATCAGAGCGGAGGCCAAGGCTGGTCGCATGGGGACTCACCTCATTGCGGTCGTATGCGAGGGCGCGCGCGGACGGCTCTACATGTCTCCCAGCGATGGCCAGATCGACGCGGCGCGCGTCGAGCGGCCTATTGACGCACCTATCGCCGAACTACCGGCTGTAGCGCCGAGCTTTCGCGTCCAGGCCTATGGCTTCAAGCTCTGGTCGGATCTCTACACGAATCGTCAATTGGTAGCACTCACCACCTTGTGCGATCTAGTCGAAGAGACTCGCGAAAAGGCACTGGGTGACGCAGTCGCTGCAGGGCGTTCCCGAGGAACGCGGCTCGAGGACGGTGGCGACGGTGCTGAAGCGATCGCCGACGCCATCGCAACATACCTCGCCCTGGCAGTTAGCCGGACAGCAGATCTGACTAACAGCCTGGTGACGTGGTCGAACAGCAGAGATCAGGCACGCAATCTGTTCGCACGTCAGGCAGTTCCGATGGCATGGGACTACGTCGAAGTCAACCCGTTCGCCGGTGCCGCTGGTGACGTCGGGGTCTCTGTGGACACTGCCGCGAGAGCGATCGAGCGACTACCTACCGGCTCTCGGGGTCAAGCAATCCAGGCGAACGCGATGGCTCGGGACTATTCCTCACTCGCGATTTCTACCGACCCGCCGTACTACGACAACATCGGGTACTCCGATCTGTCGGACTTCTTCTACATCTGGCTACGTCGATCGCTGGGGTCGATTCAGTCAGAGACCGTCGCGACGATGCTCACTCCCAAAAACGAAGAGCTCGTTGCGAACCCCTATCGCCATGGCGGCCGCCATGGCGCCGAGGAATTCTTCGTCGCGGGTTTCAACTCGGTGTTCCGCCATATCCGCGAGACGGCAAACCTATCGATCCCGCTGACTGTGTACTACGCGTATAAACAGCAGGACACCCGAGACGCTGGCACCTCTTCGACAGGGTGGCACACCCTGCTTGGTGGCCTGATCGACGCTGGGTGGGAGATCACAGCCACCTGGCCAATGCGAAGCGAGCGCGGCGGCCGGATGATCAGCGTTGGCACCAACGCTCTCGCGTCATCGATCGTGCTCGCCTGCAGGCCACGAAAGGAGGGGGCACCGACAACCACGCGTCGCGCGTTTGTCGCTGCGCTACGCGCCGAGTTGCCAGAAGCGTTGCGCACCCTCATCCAAGGCTCAATCGCAGCCGTCGATCTCGATCAGGCCGCCATCGGACCTGGCATTGCCGTGTTCTCACGCTACTCGCGGGTTCGGGAGGCAGACGGGACGGACATGACAGTCCGGGACGCCCTCGAGCTAATCAACTCGACACTCGATGAGGTCGTCGACGAGCTGTCGGACTCTGACCCAGACTCTCGGTTTGCTGCGAAGTGGTACCGACAGTTCGGGTGGGGAGCGGAAGGGTCCGGCACTGCGATCGCGATGGCTCAGTCCGCCGGAACTTCGTTGGGAGCTCTTGAAAGGGGCGGAATCTTCGAAGCTAAGGGAGGGAAGGCCAGGCTCTTCTCGCCAACAGCACTCGAAGGCGACTGGGACGTATCGTCTGACGAGCGCGTCAGCGTCTGGGAAGCAACTGTTCGGCTCGCAGCCGTGATGTCGAAAGAGGGCGTCGACAAGGTCGCCCAACTCTTGCCCGCAGTGCAGACGCGCGTCAACCTCGACGCTGTGAAGCAGTTGGGTCTGTGGCTGTTCCGTGAGGCGGAGAAGAAGCGCGACACCAAAGACGCCATCCTCTTCAATGGGTTGGTGAGTGCGTGGAGTGACGTAAACGAGCAGGCGAGGAAGCACGCTGGATCACCGCGGGCCGTTCAGCAGGCGTTCGACTTCGATGAGGATGGGGACTGAGTTCGATGGCGATGAATAACCGTGATCGCGTGGGCAAGGCCTTCGACCTGTTGTCGGAGGGACTGCTGGATTCCGTCGACGAGGTGATGACCGCCGCCTACGGCACGTCGGATTGGCCCGCCGCGTGGGCACAAGAAGACGCGCAACGCCGCGGTGGGCCCGCGCGAACGCTGACGAAGCACGATGTCCAGGTGCAGCTTCGCGCGATCACCGAGCAGGGCTACCGCTTCAAGGACGTGCTGTCGCGTGCGCAGCAGGGGTTTGGGTCCGAACTGCGCGAGACGCGAAATCTGTGGGCGCACAACGAGCCCTTCAGTTCTGATGACGCGGCGCGCGCGCTCGACACGATAGAGCGGCTGCTCCATGCCGTCGGTGCGGTCGACTCCGCGGAGGACGTCCGAAAGCTCCGCATCGACCTGCAGCGCACGGTCTTCGAGGACCAGACACGTAAGCAGGTCAAGCGCACGACGGTGACCCTCGACCCGGGTTCGGGTCTGCGACCCTGGCGCGAAGTGATCCGCCCGCACGATGATGTGGCACGCGGCGAGTTCACGGCATCCGAGTTCGCTGCCGACCTGCATCTCGTGCGAACAGGTCAGGCGACCAGCCCCGAGTATGGCGACCCGGTCGAGTTCTTCACCCGCACGTACCTCACGGAGGGTTTGCGTGACCTGCTGTCGCGCGCGCTCCGACGCGTGGGCGACGGAGACGGAAACGCGAGCCCCGTCGTCAACCTGCAGACCAACTTCGGTGGCGGCAAGACCCACTCGATGCTCGCTCTCTACCACCTCTTCAGCGGCACGCCCGCGAAGGACTACCCGCAGGAGCTGCAGGAGCTCATCGCAGAGACCGGAGACGCCGACCTTGCGGCGCTGGGCGTGAAGCGCGTCGCGCTCGTCGGCACGTACTTGAAGGCGGGATCACCGCTTATCAAGGAGGACGGGACTGAGGTCCGCACGCTCTGGGGCGAGCTCGCTTGGCAGCTCGGTGGCCGCGAAGCGTACGACCTCATTGCTGAGGACGACCGCGCCGGGACGAACCCGGGCGAAGCATTGCGCACGCTGATCGCGAAGTACTCGCCGGCGCTGATCCTGATCGATGAGTGGGTCGCGTACGCGCGGCAGCTGGTCACAGACAAGGAGCTTCCGTCTGGTTCGTTCGAGACGCAGTTCACATTCGCACAGTCTCTGACCGAAGTCGTTCGGTCGGTGCCTGGAGCGATGCTCGTTGTCTCGATCCCGGCATCCGACACCGGCGATGCGGGCAGCGGAAGCGACATCGAGATCGGCGGTGCAAACGGTCAGCTCGCGCTGGAACGGCTGCAGAACGTGATCCGTCGTGTCGCGGACCAGTGGAGGCCGTCGAGCAAAGACGAGTCCTTCGAGATCGTTCGCCGCCGGCTGTTTCAAGCGCCGAACGCTGAGGGCCTGACCACGATCTCCGCCGTAGCGCGCAGCTTCGTCACCCTGTATCGGAGCAACACTGCTCTGTTTCCGCGCGATGCCGCGGCCCCGAGTGACGACTACGAGCAGCGCATCCGCGCGTCGTACCCGCTACACCCCGAGCTGCTGGACCGTCTGTACGAGGACTGGTCCACGCTGGAGCGGTTCCAGCGCACCCGCGGCGTGCTCAAGCTCGTGTCATCGATCGTGCACGAGTTGTGGGCCTCCAACGACACTTCTCCGCTGATCCTCCCCGGCAACGTGCCGCTGGAGGCGACGACGGTCAACACCGACCTCACCCAGTACCTCGAGGACCAGTGGAAGCCGATCATCGACTCGGACATCGACGGCCCGGGGTCAATGGCGCAACAGATCGACCTCGACCGCCCCAATCTGGGGCAGCGGTTCGTGACGCAGCGGATCGCGCGAACGATCTTCATGGGCGCCGCGCCGCGAATCAAGGCGTCGCGGAAGGGCTTGGACAAGCAGTACGTCTGGCTCGGAACCGCGGCTCCCGGTGACACGCTCGGCAACTTCGGCAGTGCGATCGAGCTGCTCGCGCAGAGGTCGACGTACTTCTACGAGGAGCAGGGCCACTACTGGTTCGACACGCAGCCGTCGGTGACGAAGACCGCGAACGACTATGCCGAGCGACTCCGCGAGGACGTCGAAACTGTGTGGAACGAGATCACCGAACGACTCCGCAGCGAAGAACGGGCGCGCGGCGTGTTCGATCGAGTGCACGTCGCGCCGGCATCCAACGCCGACATCCCCGACCTCGAAGACGCGCGCCTGGTGATCGTCCACCCGCGCCACTCGCGGCGGAAGTCCGACGGTGCCAACTCCTCAGCCCACCAGTGGGTGCGCGAGGCGATCGAGACCAAGGGCGCCAGCCAGCGCGTGCACCGCAACACTCTCGTGTTCCTGGTGGCCGATAAGAGCGAGCTGGAGAGCCTGGAGGCCGCTGCTCGCAGCTACCTCGCGTGGAAACGCGTGCAGGCGACCAGCGAGAGCCTCAACCTGTCGGTGCAGCAGCGCAAGCAGACCGACGACTGGGTCACGCGCCTGGATCGGACCGTCTCGGACCGCATCCGCGACACCTTCGTGTGGGCGGTCTACCCCGAACAATTCGACGCCACCAAGCCGTTCGAGCTGATCGCGGACAAGGTGCCCGACTCGAGCGGCCGCTCCCTCGCCGAGCGCGTCGCCGCAAAGCTGTCCCGCGACGATCAGCTCGTCACCGAGCTTGGAGCGCCGATCCTCGGAGCGACCCTCCACCAGGAGCTCGGGCAGCTGTGGCGCGACAAGGGCGAGATCAGCGTCGGCGAACTGTGGGGCTACTTCACTCGTTACGTCTATCTGCCCCGACTCGTTCGCCGCGAGACCCTCGACTCCGCGATCGAGCGCTCGCTGAACTCCGTGCTCGTCGACGGCGAGAAGTTCGCGATCGCGACGGCGAAGGACGCCGAGTCCGGTCGCTACCGCGGACTGATCGTTCCGCCGGCGCACACCGCCGCGCTCCAGGTGACAGACAGCACGCTCCTCGTGGACTGGAACAAGGCAGATGAGCAGGTGTCCGCCGATCGTGCCGCTGCCGCTCGAGAAGCCGCCCGGCGCGCAGCAGAGGAGGGCGCCGCAGAGATCGGCCCAGTGGACATCGTCCTGATCGATGACGACGGAGACGGGGAGGGATCGAGCGAAGAGAGCTTCGCGCCGCGACCCCCGAGCCGCTACTTCGGCTCCGTGAAGGTCGATCCCGACCGGTACTCGCGCGACATCGGAAACGTGACTCGCGAGATCATCGACCGCCTCGCCGGCGCCGGCGCCAAGCTCGAGATCACCATCGACATCCAGGCCAGCAAGGGAGACGGCTTCGACGAGGGCGAGGTGCGCACGATCTCCGAGAACGCGCGCGTTCTCAAGTTCGACCCGAGCTCCGGTTTCGAGAGTTGACCGCGCAAGCCGCAAATGGCGCATGAGCTGTGCGTCGAACCAATATCAGAACGGAAGGAGCCTCGGGGATGAGGATCGAATCAGCAGTTGTAACCAACTATCGCTGCATCGTCGATAGCGGAGAGTTCGGCGTTGAAGCGGACAAGACAATCCTGGTCGGGATCAACGAGGCAGGTAAGACAGCGCTGCTGAAAGCGATCCAGCTCGTCAGCCCGACCCCAGACACCCCCGACATCGACTGGCTATTTGATGCACCAGCACCGATGGTTGACGAAATCCGACGTGGGAATCTGGAGCGCGCGGAGATGGCAGTCGCGAAGGTCGTTCTGACGCCCGATTCAACCGACCTCGAGGGACTTGCTCTCGCGAACAGCACCGAAGTCCGGTTTGAGATGACGGTATGGCTCAGCGGCAAGCGCACATACCGCGTCACGGGGCTGCCGCCTTCGCCCTCGCTCGGGGACGTTGACAAGAGCATCGTTCGGCTCACGAGTGCGATGTCGAAGCAATCGAGCGAGGACGCGAAAGCGGCCGCGCAGACACTGACTGCCTGGCGGGCAGATCGGAGCCAAAGCGATCGGATCAGTGGAGAGATCGCAGATGAACTCCGCAGCCACCTCGATGCGCTCCTGCCGCTGTTCGCGGACGGTTCTGCCGCCGAGGGCTACTGGGATGCGCTGGACTCGGTCGTCAAAGAGGCGACGGGACGGGACGATGTTGGCAAGCACCTTCTGTCCAAGTTGCCACCGTTCGTCTACTTCTCCTCGTACTTCTCTGTGCGTCCACGCATACACCTGAATCGCCTTGCGGAGCGTGAGGAATCCGGCGAGATTGACCTCGACTACGACTTCGGCAACCTCCAGCTACTGAAGTTCCTCGGATTCACAGCTCGCGAGCTGTCGGACATGGACTCGGACGCTCCTGAGAAGGGCGTCAATTATGACAGCGATGTTCAGGAGCAGGAGCGATACAAGGCCGCACTTGCCGCGCATGAACGTAAGCTCACCGAACGCAAGCGTGCGCTGCAGACGGCTGGTGCTCGCCTTACAGCTGATATTCGTCGCGTGTGGAACGACGACTCGCTGACGCTCCGACTCGACGTCGACGGGCAATACCTTCAAACGCTCGTCGAGGATGAGCTCGGCATTCCCGTCGAACTCGACCAGCGCAGCGAAGGCTTCCGTTGGCTCGTATCGTTCTTCGTCGTCTTCCATGCGCAGGCAAAGGACGATCTCCGGAACGCAGTCCTGCTCCTCGATGAGCCGGGCCTCAGCCTTCACGCGCTCAAACAGCAAGAGTTCCGCAAGACCGTGTCCGCCTTGGCGGAGGGGAACCAGATCATCTATACGACGCACTCCCCCTTTATGGTGGGGGCGGACGAGCTGGACCTCGTCCGGGTGGTCGAGATGGTAGACCGCAAGGTCGGGACTAAAGTTCATACTCGCCTTGCGGTCGACGATCCAAAGTCCATCTACCCGCTTCAGGCTGCACTCGGCTACGACCTCGCGCAGAGCATCTTCACACACCAGCGAAACCTGGTCGTGGAAGGCATCACCGACCTTCTCATCATCGAGGCGCTGAACTCCGCGTTCTCCTCGGACGGCGGACCGGCACTGGACAGCGACATCGCAATTGTTCCGGCCGGAAGCGCAAGCAAGGTCGTCTACTACAGCACGATTCTCACCAGCCAGAGCCTCAAGGTGGCAGCTCTCCTGGACTCGGATTCGGCTGGCGATCAGGCTGCTGAGCAGGAAGCGCTCTGGCAGCTACTGAGCGCGAAGAGGATCCTGAGAACCGGAGACCACATCTCCGGCGTGCAGCGCGCTGAGATCGAGGATCTGCTGCGGCAGACACTGGCTCAGGTCGCCCGCGACGAACTCGGATGGGACAGCCTCGCGACGGTACAGCAGCAACCCGCTCGCCCTCTCATGGAGATCCTCGTCGCCGAGCATCCTGGAGCTTCCAAGTGGAAACTCGCTCGCGCATTCGCGAAATGGTTGAGCGCGAATGGAACTGCAGCACTTGATGCATCGGAACGCGAAGCGTGGCGATCGCTCTCAACTGCCGTCAACAAGGCGCTCGGCTGACCGCTACGCGGCCAGATAGAACTGCCTTGGCGCGCTCGATTCACTGTCTCGTGAGACATCCGACTTGCGCATAATCACCGGGTCGATGACGCGTATGGCGGTGAGGATCTGCCACGCGGCCAGCGCTTGCTCTGGGGCGTTCAGCTGGTCGATCGTGTCGACCGCGAGCTGCTCGAGGTCGATGTTTTCGGTGACTGCTCGGTCTACGGAGTCGATGTGCCCGGACTTGGCTGCAGCGAGTAGCTTGGCGTGCTCGTTGCGCCGCCGGTCGGTTTCCCACCAGGTCTCTCCCGGGAGCCCGAGATCTTCGCTGGCGGGACCGTCCCACAGAGGTCGGCGCCGAGCCGTGCGCTGCGCCTCAATCTCGGCCGGCAGCGGCTCGTCGGTCCCCCATGCCAGGCTTGACCAGATGTACCGTTCGGGAGCTTCGCGAAGGTAGCGCCATGGGTTGACTCCGGTGCGGTCAATCAGGCGCTCAAGGAACACGGGCACGATGGCGTTGCTGGCCATGAAGTGCGTGACGTCTTCCTTCGTGTAGTAAGCGCCTTTGTCGGAGCCGCGGTTGTCGAGGCTGTCCTTCTCGTTGACGAACTGCTCGAAGATGTAGCCGAGCACGTCGGGATTGATCTCGTTCTGAGAAGCTGTCGGGCGATCGTCGAGATGCCACTGGAAGCGGTCGAACAGGTCGAAGATCGAGGTGAAGATCTCGTCGGGGATCTCAATGGTGTTGTCGTGTTCGAGCTTGTGCTCGGCGAAGATTCCCCCGTTGATGTAGGGCACGTCTCCGACCAAGTCGGCGACAACATCGTTGGGATACCTCCGTGAATCAGCCTTCTGGCCCAGCCCCTCGTGGAACATCGGGAGCAGGAAGTCGCGATAGAACCCGTAGAACTGGCCTGTGCCGACCAGATCGCGGAGCTGGTTGAGTCGATTCCGCAGATAGTCGGTGTCCTGGTCCATGAACGACTTCTTCTGCATGAAGTAGATGAACATCAGTCGGTTCATCATCAACGATGAGTACCACTCCCGCTCGCTGTCGTCGGGGATGCCCTGGATGGCGACGGTGAGTGCGCGCTGCCTGCGGACGAACTGGTCGTAGAACCGCTTGGTGACGATGTCGGCATCGAAGGCTGCGCGCATCTTGCGCAGCACCTCAATGAGGGTGGGACTCTCGTCGATCTTGATCTCGATGGTGCCGAGTCGCTGGCTGAGAGCCTCGTTGGTTGTGCCAACGGTGTGCCGGTGCAGAGCCAGGCGCGGCTGGCTCTGCACCGTCGGCATCCGCCGATTGCAGCCATCGCCACTCCTGCCGGGTGTGATCGGCGAAGATGAGCAGTCGCGCATCGGAGACCTTGCGTACCTGCTGGTCGATCAGTCGTTGCGTGCGTGAATCGGGCAGTTCGTTGCAGAGCCACACTCGCAGGCCCGAGTAACCGGCGACCTGCTGCAACGTATAGGTCTGCTCGTCGACGGTGATGCGTAGTGGTGCGAGGTCTGGCTTGTCCCAGCCGAGCTCCTCGAGGAAGAGGGTCTGAAAATCACCCGAGTTGACGAGCTTCATCCTGGTTGACGCGCTCATGATGCCACCCCCATTGAGCACACGATGTGGATCGGATCGGCTGCGGCGATGTCGATAACGAGCCGCTTGTCGCGATGGAGTAGCACGAGAAGGTCTGCCAGGTCGTCGACGTCGCTGCGCGCAGCCAGCGCGGTCGTGAATCGCTTCTCGGCCTCCTTGGTGAGAGGGCGGGTGAAGATGGCCTCGAGTGCGTCGGCGACATCGCCCTTCCCGGCCACCAGGGCGCCGTTGAGACGGTTCCATACTCGCTTGCGAACACCGCTGAGGCGGCCTTCGATGTTTCCGCTCTGGATGAGATTCCCTTGTGCCATCTGAATCAGGAGCGGGAAGTGGTCCGCGCGGGCGGGTAGCGCCGGGGTGTCGATTTCGCATCGGAATCGGCTAAGCGCCTCTTGCCCGGTGAGCAGACGGATACCCTCGGCGGATCCGAAGCCGAACCCGTCGTTGTCGTTTTCAGTGCGGACGTAACAGACCACGCCGTCGACGTCTCGGTCGGATAGTGATGGCCTGGTCGCGTAGACGAGGTCGGGCAGTGATTTGACGCGGTCGGCGAGCTCGGGGTGCTCTTGCTCGGCGGAGTTCCACACCTCATAGGCGAGGCTGGATGCGTCAACCTCGTTGTCGATCTCGTTGTCGTCGAGCTTGCCCTTGTAGAGATCCTCGATGATCTTCACCTCGTCCTCTGAGCCGAAGAACTGTTCGTCCGATCCGAATACCTCGGCGTTGGCGTGGAGGCGGTCAGCGATGCGCTGGCGGAGGTTCAGCACCTGCTCCACGCCGTCGTGCCATAGCGAGTAGATGATCACCTCATCCGACTTCTGACCGACGCGGTCGACGCGGCCGGCACGCTGGATCAGACGGATGATCGCCCACGGGAGGTCGTAGTTGACCACGATGTGCGCGTCCTGGAGGTTCTGCCCTTCGGAGAGCACGTCGGTCGCGACGAGCACTCTGTACTCGGCTGCGGGGTCGATGATCTTGTTGAGCTCGATGTCGGTGAGTGTCGCGGAGCCGAGCATGTTGGACAGGGGGGCGAATCTGCGGGCGACGTCGGTCGGGTTGTTGGTGTCGCCGCTGGCGATCCCCACCCGGTCGACACCTGCGGCCTTGATCGCTTCGGCGACGTAGTTGGCTGTGTCTTTGTACTCGGTGAAGATCAGCACCTTCTCGTCGGGGTGCGTCTCAGTCAGAAGCTTGAGGATCTCGGCCAGCTTCGAGTCCGCATCCGCCGTCCACGCGCCGAACTCGTTGAGCAGCCCAGTGAGCGTTGCCGTGTCGGCCTTAAGGTCGTCGAGCATGTTCGGGGTGAAGATGGAAGGGCGGATCCACCGCACCGACTTTGGTGCAGATGCGCGAAGTGCTTCGTATTCGCTCTGGCCATCCCCGGAGGTCGGCGGCTCGATGTCCTCGTAATCCTCTTCGGCGTCGTCGTCGCTCTCGGACGAGGTGAGCATGACATCCAGCAGTGTGCCCAGCGGGAGGTCGAGGTCGTTCTCGACGGCGTAGATGTACAGCTGGTTGCGGGCGATGTGGCGCTGCAGCGACAGCATGAACGAGTACCCGCAGCTGGACAGCCGCTTGTAGAGCCCACTGCGTACGAACCCGATCAGGTGGCCGCTGCCGCGTTCGAAGCGCTCAACGATCACCTTCTCCTCGGGCGTGAGCGTGAGCGACTTCCGGAGATATGCGGACAGGTTGTAGCGCGGCAGGTTCAGATTGTCGATCGCGTCGAGGGTCTCGACGGACTCCATCTTGGCTGCGGGGTCGTGCTCGCCGAACGAGTGCACGAGCGGCTTGGGCACACGGGCCGGGAACGTGAACCTCGTCCCGTTCGCGAAGGTGAGGTACTCCTTGCCCTGCTCGTCGACGAGCGCATAGTTCTTCCGCACGAACGAGCGGGTGCGGCGGATTAGGTGCTCGCTCATCAGCCGCTTCCAGTCATCGGGCTCCTCGCTGCGCTTGAACGCCTCGAGCGTGCTCGTCTTGCCGTCGAGCCTCTCCGCGAATCGGTCGTCTAGCGTCATCGCGACCACGGGCTGCAGCCCGAGATCGTCGTCGGGGTCGATGTACAACCCCAGCTGATTTCCGACGTCCTTGAAGCGGATGTTGTATGGCGTCGCGGTGAGTAGCAGCACCCGGCAGTCGTAGTTGCGGATGTAGTCGTAGAGCGCCCGGTAGTCCTGGCGGGTGTCGTTGCGCAGCGTGTGCGACTCGTCGACGATCACGAACTGGTAGCGACCGAGGTTGGGCAGGCGCTTGGCCGCCATGCTGTACGGGACGACAGTGGCGTTCAGCGCGTAGCGCTCTTTGTATTCCTCCCACATCTTCACCAGGTTGACGGGGCAGACGATGAGCGTGCGGTAGCCCTCAGCCTCATTGAGCATCATCGCGGTGGCCGTTGCGGTGATCGTCTTGCCGAGGCCGACGACGTCGCCGAGCATGGCACCGCCCTTGGTCATGATGCGACGGGACAGCGTCTTCACGGCGCTCTCCTGATACTCAAGCAACTGGTCGCGCATTGACGGCGGCAGTGTGTACTCGATAAGACCCTCGCGCACATCGCGGGAGAGGTGCCAGCAGACCTTGAGGTAGACCTCGTAGGGGGTCAGCGGTGTCTCGCTTGCCCAGGACTCGTCGATGATCTCGATGAGGTCGGCGGTGACGTCGATGGAGAACTTGTCGTCCCATCGATCCTCGAACCAGCCGTCGAGTTTCGCGGCTCCGTCCGAGTCGACCACATCGACGTTGAGCTCGTAGTTGTTCGCGAGGCCAGCGATCGTGAGATTGGATGAACCGACGTAGGCGACGATCGGTGTGATCTTGTCGTCCCGGTGGCAGATATAGGTCTTGCCGTGGAGGGGGCGGCGGGTGAACAGCTTGATCGCGACCCGACCGTCCGCCAGCTGCGCGCGAAGTTCCCGAATGGTGGCCTCGTCCTGCGCGGTGGGCGCCCCGCGCATCAGCTGCTGCCGGAACTTGAGCTTGGCCTGCTGCTGACGTGCCTGCGCGGTCTTCCGATCGATCACGTCCTCGAGTGGGCCTCCCTCGAGTGTGCGCTGCAGGTGGTCAAGCACCTGTTCCTCTGGCTCGCCATGAACCATGCCGATCAGCACTCGAGCGATCGGCGGGCCACCAGCGGAACGTCCGTGGACGACGTCACCGAACAGCTTCCAGCCGCGGATATTGAAGTACCCGACAGCGGCATCGATGCGGTTGGACTCGGACAGCGTTTCGACGAGGTGGCCACCGAGGTTCAACTCGATGTTGTCGAAGATTCGGGTCATTATGCTCCTAGCTCATTGAAGGGAGCCAGAACGCGAGATCCTCATCCTCCTCATCGTCCTCAGGCTATAGGCCGGCAGTCGACTGTCCGGAAGCGCCGGCGGCGTCGCGCAGGATCGGCCACGATCGTACGCATGACGGCGCCCGGCGGGAATGGCGGGAGTTGGAGGAGCGTCTTGTCAGGGATCACTTCTCAACCGCCACACCCAGCCGGGCGTCTTCCGAAGACAGTACTGCACGCCCCCGACATCTCGCTCGCAGGCTAAGCCGCGAGCCTCAGCAGGGGTGCGTTTGCAATGCGGATTTCGTGCTTCGGAGGGATAGTCGGCGCCGCCTGGTCGCCGCAAGGTGAGCGCTTAGCTGCAGTCGGCGAGTGCCGAGTAGAGAGACAATCGGTCGGCCTTCGTCAGCTCAATCCCGTAGGTGGCGGCGACGAGAACGAGCCGTGCCGCGTATGTGCAGCGGTAGCTCTGATTCGGGGGGAACCACTCCGGCCCGCTGTCGCTCTTGGACTGATTCGTGGGCCCGTCGACGGGTGTGAGGTTGAGAGGGTCGTTCGCGAACTCGAGTCGCTTCTGGTCGCTCCATCCGTCGGCGCCGCGCTGCCAAACCGCAGCCAGGGGCCAGAGGTGATCGATCTGCACTGCCTCGCTGGTTCCCTGCCCCCGGGTAAAGGTGATCGTCTGACCGGTGAAAGGGTCTTCGAGCGTGCCGTTAAGGACAACGCAGTTGTTGGTCTGGGGCTTGAAGGTGATGTCACTCATCCATGCCGCGAGCTCGTCGTTGCGGGTGTCGCAGCCATTGCGATCGACATCCGCCCACCGCTGGCCGAAATAGTCCCGGTCGTAAGGGCCCGTGGTCTCTTCGGTCGTATCGACGGGGAGTTGTTCGAGGGCGGCAGTGATCGCCGTGGTCTCGTAGGAGACAGCATCATTTTCGATAGTCACGTAACCGGCGTCCGTCAGTGCCCGGAGATCGGGGGCCGGCACGACCTGATCAACCTCGGGGGTGAACTGCGTGACGGCGAGAGCGATTGCGGCCGCCGCCGCTGCGGCCGCTGCGGAGTAGATCGTGAACGCACGCCGTCGAGTTCGCATCATGCTGCGAGTCGCCGACCATTGGGGATATCGTCGATGAGTTCCTGGAAACCCGCCGCGGCGTCGAGCATGATCTGAGCGTCGTCGGTCAACCGCTGGACGGCGACACCATCCGTTTCTGCAGCGGAATGATTCAGCTGAACAACGAGGGCGGCCGCGTTGTTCAGCGCCAGCAGACGAGACTTCTCCAGGCGTCGCGCCTCGATCTCGGGAGTACCGCGCTTGGTGGCGGTGGGGTTGGCTTGCTTGTGCAGCACCTTCATCACCTGCATCGCTGTCTGATTCGCCATCTCAACACCTCCTAGTAACTATCCCTGTCAGTTACATTCTAGCGCATTTGGGTTGATGATGCACGCCAATGCTGCGCTCGTCAACGCGAGGGCTTGCGGTCGTCGAGAGGCAAAGCAGGCGGTTGGACTGCGCCAAGGCGAGCATCGAGATCCGGCCGGTGTTCCGCGATCCAGAGGCAGACCTCGGCCCATTCGACGGACGGGTAGGAGCCACGATCGAGCATGCGGTGAGCATAAAGGCCGGCTACGACGGGTCAGGACTGTCGTGGCCCGGGCGGAGGATGCACCTGGGTAAAGAAGCTTGCGACCGAGGTCGAAAAATGCCTAATATGTAACTAACAAAGATACCAATAAGGGGGTCTGGGAGAGTGACTACTCAAGCAACGGCCGGACGTCTGGAATCCGTCAGCTCCTACATCGACCCGTACCCGGGCAGGAAGGGCCGTGAACGCATCGTTGAAACGTGCGGAAGATGTGGCGGTACGGGCGTCTACAACGCCCCTAGCAGGGTCACCTTCTACACCTCTGCAGTCAACGACATCACGACGGGGTGCTTCTCCTGTGCCGGCACCGGTGTCCGTTCCTTCCTCGTCTCCTCCGCACGTCAGACCGCCCGACGCCGCGCCAAGGAGGCCGATCGTTCTCGTGGCATCGCCGCACAGATCGCCTACGCGCGAGAAGCGTTCATGGCCCGCCACGGCGCAGTCTACGAATCGCTCGCAGAACAGCATGCGCAGCTTCGACACAACGACCCACTCCGCAGTCGCATCGGCCTACTGCTGGAATCGGCCGAAGAATCACACACGGGCAAGACCGACATCAACGATTGGCGGGCAGCAGCTGAGGCGGTCCTTGAGGAGATCGCCATCCGCGAGGAAGCAAAACGCCCAGTCCCGACCGGCCGCATCGAAATCGAGGCTGAGGTTCTCTCCACGAAGTGGGTAGAGAACGACCACGGCGGGTCGCTGAAAATGCTCCTCGCCGGCGCCGGATGGAAGGTGTGGGGCACTGTCCCGAGATCTCTGGACTTCAACGACCGCCCCCCACGCGGCCACCGGATCGCCCTGACCGCGACCATCGAAGTCAGCGCCGACGATGAGGCGTTCGGGTTCTTCTCTCGCCCGACGAAAGCACGCATCGTCGCGGTCCCACACATCGCCGAGGAGGACTGACATGGCGCACACATTCACTTTCACCATCACCGTCGAGCTGGAACGCGAGCAAGGAAAGTTCGCGACCCGCGACGAGATGGCCGAGGCGATCATCGAGTGGCTGGAGAACGCCGACGAAGGCTCCATCTACGGCATCGGTGCCGACGGAGACAGCACCTACAACACCACCATGTGGGAAGTCGAGCAGGCATGACCGGCAACGAGCTCACACCGCACGTCGGCTCCGATGCGGTCTCCACCCGGGAGTCGCTCGTCGCTGCACGGACCGAGCTCGCCCGTCAACGTGCGTCGTTGGAAGCTGAGCAGGAACAGCAACGTACAGACCTCGAGCGGCAGCGCAAGGAACTGGAGGCCCAGTTCGACAAGGCGCGCCGTGAGCTCGAGGCGAGGATGGCTCCGCTAAAGGCGCAGCTGGAACAGATGGCGGAAGTGCTGTGGACCGTTGACCTCTACCTCGGCCGAGACGAAGAACTCCAGCTCGTGCGCGACGGCAAGCCGGCGCCTGCAGAGACCCCTATCACGTTGCGCCAGAAGGTGCTCGTGATGGCGGAGGAGTCGCTGATCATGATGGGCGGCACCTGCACCGGCCTGACCGCTGACAACATCCCCGAGTTCATCGACTGGCTCGTCTCCGACGCCGCCCACCTGGACCGTGTTCTCCCGGAGCCCAAGGGCGTCGTCGTGCTGATCCCCACCAAGGTGGAGTCCCGATCGGGGAACCCTTGGGAGGACGTCGGTCGCAACGCCGCGAACCAGCGCAGCTACTGGCTGCTGCGCAACGGCGAGAAGCTGTACCTACTCACGGTGGATCCCGAGCTCAGGATCCGGGACCGCGTGCTCCCGCGCAGGCGGGAGTTCGTCGAGGTCTTCGACCGCGGCCTGTTCGGCTTTGGGCGGGCATCCGGAGACCCCGTCCAACCGGGCAGCGAAGAGTGGTTCGCGATCGAGAAGATCGCCGACGCCCGACGCCGGCACTACATGCGGATCATGCTCGTGCTGCAAGGCCTCGTCGACCGCACGCCCGTATGGCACCCACTCCCACCCGCAGGGGTCAGCTTCCTCTCAATCGCCGACCAGGACGCCGGCAAGATCCAGCTGATCCAGGACGACGAAGACTCCATCCAACTGGGCGAGGGCGGCGAGAGCTTCGAGCAATGGCAGCGACGCCTCAATAGAAAGCTCCGCCCCGGGCTGCGCGTCATCGGCAACTGGGGCGTGCGGGACTTCCGATCCCTCTACGTCGACGGGGACCGCTGGACTCGCGGGTATCACCCCCGCATTCACCCAGGCAACGCCGAGTATCCGGACGCGTACGTACCGCACCTGATCGAAGGGCGCCGTGACGGCGGATTCGTCATCCGCTACGAACGCACTGAGCAGATCTACAAGCGCAACGTGCCCGTTCCTGGCGAGCCTGGCTACATCTACCGCGGCGAAACAGCGGTGCCCGCGAAAGTACGAGCCTCGTGCGTCGTCATGCCCGACGACTCCTGGGTGCTGCCGTTCGATCTGGTCAGCGTCCCCGAGCTCGAACGGTTCCTCTACTCGCGCGATGAGCGCAGCAAGCACTTCCTCTCCATGGTGCCCACCATCCGCGCAGCGCTCGATGCGAAGCGCTCCGAAGCGCAGCAGGAGAAAGACTTCCGCGGCCTCATCGGACAGCTGCTCGTGACAGAGGGTGCGGCCGCCGAAACGATCGACGAGCTCGTTGACGAGCTCGTGCACTGGTGGAAGCTCGCACACACCTGGACCCAACCGCTCAACGGCAGCGGCGCCCACGAGAAACGCGCCGCCGACCAGATCCTCGCCGAGTACCGCTCCCGCCGCGCGAGTGCCGTCGACGACGGAGCCCACCAGATGATCGAGCTGGGCAGTACCCTCCCGGGCGCGATCGCCGTAGCCCGGGACCGGCAGGGCAGATGGTTCGCATACACCCCCTCGCCCGACGACCGGAAGGCGCAGATCTACCTCGACGTGACCCGGCTCTACCGAAGCGGAAAGACCGGCCCCACCTCGCCCTGGCAGATTCTCCCGCAGCGCACCGCATCTGCACTCCACGTCGCCTGGCACACCAAAGCCTGGGCAACATGGACCTTCGGCGCGAACCCCGCTCATCATCTGACCGCACCTGAACGGCGCGCACTCATCGCCGACGCGATCGAGCGCACTCCCGGAAGAACGCTCTGCGTCACCGAACTGTGGGACCACCGCAACCCTGCCTCCCGCAAGCTCTTCACCTACGCCTGGGCGAGAGAAGGAACCCCCGCCGACGCCCAGGTCACCCCCACCCATGACCCGCTCTCATGGCATCAGGCCGACCCCGCCGTGCGCTCCTACGGCTGGGAGGTCACCCGCCGCAACGGAACCGCCACCCTGACTCCGACATCTGATTTCGGAGAAGCCCCATACGCCTTCTCGACCTACTCGGGAGGATCCAAGTGGGGCCACACCCCCTGGTGGCCCTCCGATGCCCACGACTACGGCGAGGCTCGCCCCACACTGGCCTGGGCCGACGAGCAACTCCTCGACGAACTGACCCAATGGCGCACGGCATGCCGCCTCGCCCAGAAGGCCGCAGACGACGATCGCGCCGCATTCGTGGCCGAGGCGAACCGCTACGCCGGCCCTGTCATGGCCCTCATCCAGCAGCAGATCACCGACGCCGCCCACGCGAGATTCACAGAGGACTACGGCACCAACGCCGAAGACCTCTGGCCGGCGCACCTGAAGTCCCTGAAGCTCGACCGCCACCTTCTCCACCCGCGCACCGTACAAGGCCTCATCGCGATCTCACTGCGCGACGCCCACCCCGTCGCCGGGAGAACCCTCGGCGCGCTCGCGGACTACGCCTCCCAACAGGGGAACGCACCCGGCTTCGAATGGCACCCGACCTACACCACCGGCGCCACGCCCGGGAGCCACCGCGTCGATCTCAACGGGTTCGACGCCATCATCGTCCCCGATCCGACCACCGAGGAGACCGGTAGGCCATGAACTACCCCCTGACCTTCACCAAGCAGATCCCCGACGCCCAGCTCATCGACCTGTGCGACCTTCTCGACGGCCGTACCTCGCCATGGCTGATCGCCACCGAAACCGACCTCGAGCAAGCGCAGGTCACCGTGACCCACAATCGCCCAGGCAGCGAGACAGACAGTGCCGTCACCACCGTGATCACCTTCACCGAGATCCTCGCCGCGCTCGCCGCGCTGCACGACGAGGGAGATCTCTGCTGCGCGGCCGCGATGGTCGATGACCACCTCGGCGCCGGATGCGCCGTCGACGCCGACCTCGTATTTCAGCGCGCCCTCTTCGGCGCATCCATCCATCGATAACCAGGAGGAGAAATGAACACCACAAAGACCGCGCCACTCGCAGATGAGCAGGTGGCCACGGCCGTGACCGTCACGGGAACCGTGCGCTCTCCGCTCACACTGATGCGCCGTATCTCCGATCACGTCGCGAGGGTCAGCTTCCGCATCGACGGGGCGGACGGTCCCTACAACGTGCATGCTTCGGGCGCACGCGCGGAGCTGCTCCGGATCGCCGTGCACAAGGGCGACACCGTCACCATCACCGCTGAGCGCGCAACCTTCAGCCACCCCGCACAGACGATCCCCGACCTCGAGGCTGAGTCGGTCAACCTCGAGGTCGCCTGAACGTATCAGGACGAGATCGGCTCAGTGAAGGCGCCGATCTCATCGAGCAGGCACAGGTAGCTGAACGCATCCGTCGGGGCGTCACCCCACGACAGGCCGCCGCTCGCGACGAACATGCGTCCTTCAACAGTGATCACCGTCACATCGCGGCCGAAAAGCCCCCCGTCGCGGATCCAACCATCCAGCGCGGCCGCGATCTCCGCCACGGTAGGCGTGTCCGCATCGACGATGTCCCAGTAGGCCTCTGGATCTACCTGCCCAGCAGTCGCGGCGCTCTGGAACGCGGCCGACGCGCACCGCGAGATCACCTCCACATCAAGGACCGGAGTTCCATCAGCGAGCACAGGAGCCGCGGCGACCGCGATCAACATGTCCGCACCCATCTCACACCGCCTCTCGCAAGACGACCGCGAGTCGCTCGATCTGTCGAGCCCGTTCCTCCGAAAGGCCCCGAGTCTCACCCGCGCCGTCGACACCTCCGGTGAAGATCACCGGCCCGAGGATCGGATTGGCGGCACCGAGATGGGCGAACTGCACCATCTCTGCGAGCGCATTGCGGTCACGCGGGGAGAACTCCGCCCAGCCGTTCTCGTTGGCGAAGAAATCAAGATCGTCGGCCAGTGACACCACCTCGATGTCTCCCTCCACGGCATCCGAGATCACGTCGTACGAGTCATCGCCGAGGTCTACTCGCTGCGTGACAAGTTCGCGCGATACCTTCATCGCCAGCCGCTTCATTTCCCTGCTCATCTCAAACCTCCATCTAGCATCCCTGACAGTTACAAAATAGCAGTAACGTCGGACATTGAGCCGGACAGAGGAGGGCGTCGACCTGCGGGCGTCGATAGCCTGAGCCAGGCGATCTCGATCGAACGAGGTGGGGGAGGGCGACATGGCTGGATTCGCGGACTTCGCGAGAGGGCTTGGGCGGGAGGCCTTGGGGCGAGTGCAGAGCGCTGCCTGGGATGAGCTGATCGTCGCCCGAGCCTGAACGGTGTCGGACCCCTCTCTAAGATGAGGGTAGAGGGGGACACAAAATGAGAGATCAGCTCAGCACACGCGCCGAGGCGATCGCCCGCGCCGCGCACGCCGGCCAGGTTGACAAGAGCGGTCAGCCCTACATCGATCACCCAGCGCGGGTCGCGGCTCGCGTGCAGGGGGATGAGCTGCTGGAGGCGATCGCCTGGCTCCACGACGTCGTGGAAGACACCGACGTGCAGCTGGTCGACCTGCAGGCGGAGTTCCCTCTCGAAGTGGTCGACGCCGTCGATGCCATCACCCACCGGCCCGGCGAACCGCGCGCCGACTACTACGCCCGCGTCAGCCGGAACCCCCTCGCGCGTCAGGTGAAAGACGCCGACATCGACGACAACACCGATCCGGCGCGCACCGCCCTGCTCGACGACGCCACCCGCTCCCGACTGGCCGCGAAGTACGCCGCGGCACGAGAGGCCCTCTCCCGTGTGTAGATCATCTGACGACGGCGGCCGCCGCTGTCTCGACCACCGCCACCTCCGCGAGGTCGACGTCGACGACCTTCGCCCTGCGGCCACCGACGATGCACCCGACGTCGATTGGGGAGAGCACCCGCCGTCGACGGCAGAGCTCTACGACACCTACGGCTCCACCGTCGCCGGCGCCGCGATCCACAAGCTCGAAGAAGTGGCCGCCATCGAGCCGGAGATCACCGCGGCGATCATCGACGCGGCCCCCTCAGGCTGCCGGATGCACAACCTCGAGTACCGGATGAAGTCGCCGGCATCCCTCGCAGGCAAGATCGAGAGCCGGATCCTGGTTGATCCCACCGCGACGCCGGTGGAGATCACGGGGCGCCTCACCGACTTCGTTCGCTACACCGTGGTCGCACCGACTCCCGATCGAGTCGTCCCTGCCGCACAGGAGACGCTGGAGGGTCTCGTCGCCAAGGGGTGGGAGGTGAAGGAGATCGAGCATTCCTTCGTCGACGGCAACCCGTACAAGGGCCTGCACTCGATCGTCGTGCACCACAGCGAGACCGACCAGGACGTAGAGATCCAGTTCCACTCCGAGGCCGGCGCCGCGATCAAAGACCGCTACCACCACGACTACGAAACGCTGCGCGATCAGACGCAGCCCTACCCGACGCGCGCCGCGGCCCACACGACCATGGTCAACGCCTGGAACATTGTCCCGACTCCGCCGGGCCTCGTCGACCTTCACATCGGCAGCGTCGTCGCCGTCGAGAAGGCCTATGGGCCACCAACACCTCCCACCCCGCCCCGCCCCTACCAAGACGGACTAAGATAAACTAAGATGTAGGCAATTGAGAATGGAGCGAGGAACACCATGAACCTCTATCTGGTCCGAAACGCCGCCGGCACCCCGGTCTGGATCGCGCACGAAGACAACGAGCAGCGCATCTGGACCTACGTGCAGAACACGGGCAAGTTCCACCTCAACCAGGGCCTCTACCGCGACTTCTACTTCGAGCACGCGAACACGTACACGCCCATCAGCGCCGACGATGCGCTGCAGCAGATCCGCAGCGGCATCGGCAAGCTCGATGAGCAGACCGTCGGCCACCTCGTCGAACGGTTCAAGCAGGATCCCGCCGCACGAACCGTCGAAGATGTCCTCGGCTCCTCACCGGTCCCCACGGCACGCCAGCAGGCGGAGGCTCGCGTCAACGCGCTCGTGCAGGCTCCCCGGGGGAAGTGGATGACCTGGAAGTCCTACCGGCTCGCAGAGAAGCAGCTCGCGCATGTCTCAGCGCGAGATCTCCGCCTGGGCAGGATCAAGATCGTCAACACCAAGGTCGGTGCCGTCGAGTCGCGCCTCGAGGAGGACGGCGAGAACGTCAACGTCATGGTCGCGCGAGCCGCCAACGGATAGTTCGACCGCACGACACAGCCACAGCAGTAGCGGCCGCCCCCTCGATTCAGGGGGGCGGCCGCTACTGCTGTGTCGGTCGGGTCTGGGTCACTCCACCTCGTGAGCGATCGCGCCGCGGTAGACCAGCAGCTGGTGCAACACGGGATGAGGGTTCGTCTCCTGCAGCTTCACCAGTGCCGCGGTCGCAACCGAGGGGCCACGCGACGTCGACGACGTCGACGGAAGGCCGAGATCTCCGAAGAGCACCTCCTGCAGCTGCCCGCGATCCTCGAGGCTCACCTCACGACCGAGCAGCCGATAGATCTCCTGCGCTGCGGCGAGCGCGGTGGTTCCGATCGCTGCGGCGCGGACGCGGCCCTTCTGGTTCTCTGCAGCTGCGCGTCGGCCGGCGATGAAGACGTCGGCTTCGAGCTTGTTGAACAGGGGAGTGCGGACGCCGGCGGGAGTGACCGGTTCAGGGAAGCCGGTGATGTACTGCCCGCTGGTCGGGGTACCGTACTTGTAGGCGGTCTTGAGTGAGATCTGCAGGGCGTTGGCGAGGTAGGAGAAGTCGACGAGCTTGGCCAGGTCGATCTTGAGCGGCTCGGGTGTGGGGTTCTCGGGTGCTCCGGGCTTGCGGTGCGCGTCGATGTATCGGTCGGCGTCGACGCGACGGAACAGTGGGGAGCGCTGGCCAGGGTTCACTGGTTTCGGGTAATCCTTGTGGCGGTGGCGGTATTCGCGTGCTGCCTTGGTGGTGGCGAGCCCGAGGCCGGCGGCGATGTAGTCGTATCCGACGAGGTCACGGCTGGCCATGGTCATCCTCCTGGGGGTTGGTGAGGTCGTGGTGAGCGTGGAGTGTGGGGCGACGCCAGTCGGCTTCGGTCTCCTCGAGCTCGCTCGAGGTGAGGATTATCCGATCAGGGTCGGTTGTCCCGCGATCGAGTCGCACGCGGATGCTGGCGCCGAGGCGATCGATGTACCGCCGAGCGGGGGTGCTCGCCCATCCTCCGTCGGTGCTGCAGGCGTCGATGTAGGCGAGGCGAGTGCGCTCCAGCTGCAGCACCAGATCGTCGACGAGCGTCGGGGTGAGAAGTTCTGCGACTGGCTGCCACTTGTACAGCTCTACGGATGCGGCGTGTGCGGCGTCGGTGAGGTTCTGGCCGAGGGTGTCGGCGGAGGTGACGAGGCGTTCGTGGTGGGTGGTGAGTTCGTCGTCGTCGCTGAGTGCGGCGACGGCTGCGGTGACGAGGAGGTCGATGCTGTCGCGGTGGAGCATCAGCGGGTGCCTTTCGTGATCGGGGCTGGTGTGCGGGTGATCGACGAGGAAGGCGGCACCCGGCTGGAGCTGTTGGGAATTGTCAGGTTCACAACAGGCTCGGACAACCTTCCCGCGCGGGGCGGCGTGCTCGACAGCCGGGTGCCTTGGCTCATGATATCCGTGGTGCTGCGGCGAGCGCGGCGCGGTACGTGTTCGGGGTAGGTGGGGTTCGTTGAGTTGGTCATTGGCTTTTTTCCCAGATCTTGTGGGTCTGGTGGAATTCGGGGGTGTCGTCTCTGTCTTGGGTGACGAGGAGTCGAGGTGGTCGTTGAGTTCGGCTTGTGACATCTGGCGGGGGTCGGGGTTCTCGCGCTGGTGCAGGCGCGATCGTTCGAGCACTCCCACCCTTCGGTGCCCCAGGGTATGGACCCGCGTGTCCCGATGCGGTGGCAGCGGTGGCATTCGAGGGTCTCGCCCGGTTTGCGATCGCCGGCGCTCGCTGGGGGTGTTCCCTGGATGCGGCGAGCGCGGCGCGGTGACGGCGGGCGAAGGCCGTGTGGTCGGCGCGGCTCATGTGGCGGGAGAGGCGGGCCTGTGCTTCTCGTGGGGTGCGGCCTTCGCTTGAGAAGCCACATCCGGGCTTTTGACAGCCGATCAGTGTCTCAGTCATCGAGGGTGCCTCCTTGGGACGGATGCGGCGAGCGCGGGGTGTCCCAGGTGCCGTCGGGGTTGAGGGGTGGTTTGCCGGCGTCGACCCATCGGCTCACAATTCCCCAGTCAGGGCGGGGGTGGGGAGCGCGTTCGCCGGGAGTGTTCATGCTGCGCTCGCCGGGGTGCCGGCTGCCCAGAGACGTCCGGCGCGGGTGGCGTCTTCGAAGCGGGTGAACCGGTAACGGGTCACGTCGCCTTCGACGTATGTGGCGAGGACGTATCGGTGGTCGGTGGTGGGGGCTGTGGGGTCGGTGCGGTAGGCCGCTGCGGCGGCGTAGCCGGGGCGCAGCCATTCGTTGCTGGGGGAGGGGTCGAACTTCTCGAAGCGGGCGTCGAGGTCGGAGTGGAGGCCGGTGACGGCGAAAAACTGGCCGACGCTGTCGTACAGGCCGGACTGCATGGCGGGGGTGGGATCCGCTGCGGTGATCTCGACGTGAGCGATGGAGTTTCGGAGGGTGATGCTGTGGGCGATCATGGTGTTCCCTTCGTGGTGGTGGTGGCGGCGGCGAGCGCTTGACCAGAAAATCTGTTGTTGTGAACCTGACAGTTACAGTCTAGCGGATGCCGCCGACGTTGGGAACCCCCGGGGAGGAGGTTTGTGGCCTCCTCCCCGGTCGCCGTCAGCTTTCCTCGGTGTCGTACACCTCGGTCTCGATGACGGTCAGCGCTCCCATCCGCGCCTCTTCGGCGATTTCGGTGACGTCGAAGTCGTCGAGGGCGTCGCCTCCGGCTGTCTCGCCATCGACGGCGCGGCGGCCGGTCGTCCACTCGACGGTGATCCGCAAAGTGACGTCGAAGTCGCGCTCGCGGCGCGGGCCGTTCATCGCCTCTGCCATGCGGTCGTACTCCTCGCAGAAGCTAGCGTGATCGGCGATCCGGCCAGCGCGTTCCCAGAACTCCGTGAGGCGGTAGTCGCCGCCATCGGTGATCTGCTCGGTGCGCAGCGCTTCGATCGTGAGGTTGCGCGCGGCGATCACTTCGTCACGCTCGGCGATCGTGCGCTGTGCTGCGGCAAGCTCGTTGCGTGCGCGGTCGAGTTCGCCGCTGAACCCGGCTCGGCGGTCGGTGACCACCGGCGCTGCTGGCAGCACCATTGTCCCTTCTCCGAGAGCGACCGGGGCGGTGGTGGTGATGTCTGTCATGTCATCCTCCTAGATAATGTTGTGAACCTGACATTTACAGACTACGGCGGGCCACCGACATTGGCACGGTCGACGGGGCGCATGGGGAAGCAATCTCGCCACGGCGACGAGCTAGGGTCGACACCGTCGGCGAGCGCTGCACGCACTCGGGCGATCACGGTCGGGAGGTCGCTCGGCACCAGGCCGTTGACTTGCGTGGTTCTGACAGCTGAGTGCTCCCACCCCGATCCCGGGTGATCGGCTGGTTGGCTCATCGGCGTCGCGAGTGTCTCATTCCTCTTTCACGATTGCGATTGCGCAACCGCGAGACATCCGAGATGAATTCGTCGGGGCGACCGTTCGAGTGGCCCTGCACGCGGGGCATGCCGTCGGGCGCGAAGGGTCGAATCTGTTGCATCGGTAGGCGGGTACTGTTCGAGTGTGAGTTCTCGTCGTCAACGACCTAAGGCGTGGTCGCCTGATCAGGAGGATGAGGTCCGATATGGGCGAGACCATGATCATCTCCGGTTCTTCATCAGTTCACGGATGAACGGCTCTCTCGACAGTGAGCGGAAGGTCGCGGCGGAGACAGTTGAGCGTCTCGTGACGCATCGAGCGTGGTGGTGGGAGCGGGATGCGCCGACGGGTGTTCTTCATTCGGAGCGTGAGTGCATCATGTTCGCACAGACCAGTGACGGGTTGATCCTTCTCGTTGCGGGTGAACTGAGCGGCATCGTCTACTCGGAGTATCAGGCCGCGAAGGACGCTTCTGCGGAGCGATACATCTTCATACGAGAAGAGGAAAGCCAACTGCTCCCGGACGATGTGAAGAGGTTTGTGGAGCAAGAACGAGGCACGTCTGTCACACGCAATTTCCAAAACGAGGCGGAGCTCGAGGTCGGCAGCTCTTCCCGTCCTCGACGCAACAGTGCCCGATCAGGGGATCGCGTCAGATGTGGCGGGCGCGGCCGTGGACGATCAGCGGAGTTTGTCGGAATCGGCGGAGGATCCGAAGGGGCTGGTCGTGTCGCAGCACTCGACTCGAGATCGCGGTGACGCGCTCGTGCCGGAACGCGAGGCTCCTACCGACCCGGTGCATGCGACTCGGACCGAGCTCACCTCGCGGTAGCCTCGCGTCGACGCTCATATTGCCGCAGGGTCAACCCCGTCGATCACCGTGCGATTCCGTGACACTTGTCTCGCTGGTGGCGCTCCCGCCATGCTACTGAACCGGTTGATGAAAAATTATCGCTCCAGAGCTTTCACTCGCTCGGCATGGGCACGCGTCAATCGAGGTGGAACACCTCGGGGAGGGTCATCCACCACTCACCCTCAGCACGCTCGGCGAACGGCTGCTGCATGGGGTTCATGATCTCCCACCACCGCTGCGTCTCCGGGTCGGCGGCGATCGCCGCCATGTCAGCGTCGTAGTCGTCGCCGGTGTACTCGAGGTAGCTGAAGAGAGTCGTCCCGTGGCGGAAGATCGAGTAATTCGACATGTGGCTCGCGGTCAGCCGACGGAGCACACCCGGCCACACCTCTCGGTGGTAGCGCTCGTACTCGTCGATGCGGTCCGGGTCGAGCCGGATCACGGCGGCGATACGTCGGGTAATCATCTGTTCTCTCCCAGGGGTCGTATGTGGATGAGCTGCTGGGCGCGCAGCTCGTCCCACAGTGCGTCGGGTACGTCCCGGGCGCATCGCTGCACATTGCTCTGCGCTTGTGGACCGTTGCGCGCGCCCAGGACGACGGAGATCACCTGTGGGTCCCGTAGGCAATACGCCACGGCCGCGGTGGGGAGGTCCACGTCGAAGTGCTCGCAGACATCAGCGATCCGGTTCGCTCGTTCGATCATCGACGTGGGCGCCGGACCGTACTCGAACTGCGCATCGGCGGCGGGGCGGGTCCGACTGAGCAGACCGGAGTTGTACACGCCGGCTGCGACGATCGACGTCGCGGTCTCGGCGGCGGCCGGGAAGAGCTCATCACGCGCGCTGGCGTCCAGAAGCGTGAACCGTCCGGCGATCATCACCAGGTCGAGGGCTCCCGAGCGTGTCAGTTCCGCAGCCGTACCGGCTTCTTTGGTGCCGACGCCGATGGCACCCACGGTGCCTTCGTCGCGAAGCGCGGCCATGGCCGGAATCGCGTTATCCAGGGCGTCACGCTCGTGACCCTCCGGGTCGTGGAGGTAAAGGATGTCGATGCGATCGGTGCCGAGCCGCATCAGGCTGGCGTCGAGGCTCCGACGGATACCGTCTCGCGAGTAGTCCCGCACCCGACGAAGCGCGGCCGGGACGGCAAACCCCTCGTCGTCCTGGCGGTGCGCTGTCTCGGGCGATGGCTGGAGAAGGCGGCCGACCTTCGTCGAGAGGAGATACTGCTCGCGCGGGAACTCGCTGAGGAGGCGTCCGGCGCGTGTTTCCGACAGCCCGAGGCCGTAGTGGGGTGCCGTGTCGTAGTAGCGCACGCCGGCATCCCACGAGGTGCGCACCACCTCCGCAGCCTCGGCATCGGCGGTCACTCGCCCCATGTTTCCGAGCTGGGACAGGCCCAGGCCGAGCCGATTGATCCGCTGGACAGTCTCGTTCGCAGCGCCCATCAGTCGATGTTCATTCCGACATCGTTCCGAGGGCCCCGGGGTGCCAGCCCGTACACATCCGTCGCCGTCTGAGAGAGCACCGCCTCTCGCTCATCATCCCCGAGGTGGAGGAGGCACTGCGAGATGCCATCCCACACTCGGCGGTAGCCGCCGGCGCGGACCGAGATCGGCCAGTCACCGCCGTACATCAGACGCTCGGGGCCGAACACTTCGAGCGCGTGATCGACGATCGGTCGCAGGTCGTCAGGCGTCCACGCCGCGGGGCGTGAATCGTCGTACAGGCCCGACAGCTTCGCGGCGGTGAGGGGGTTTGCGGCGACGGTTCGAATCGCCCTGCGCCACTCTCCGAGGTCACCACCCACGGGGGGCTTACCGAGATGATCGACGACGAGTCGGAGTCGCGGATGCCTCTCGGACACGGTCGTGAGGTTGTACAGATGACGCGAGGAGACCGCGACGACGTCGAACGGCAGCCCGAGGGCTTCCAAGACACCGAGGCCCTCGTCGAAGGCTTCCCTCAGCATCCAGTCCGGGTCCGGATGGTGGTGGATCAGATTACGCACACCGACCACTCGTTCGTGGCGTGTGGTCGGGTCCAGGTCGTGGGCGAGCTGGACCGGGTCCGACACGGGGGAGTACATCACGATCCCGAGCACCTCGGGGTGAGCGTCCGCGGCACGTTCCATCAGTCGGGCGTCGTCAGGGTCGTCAGACGCCTCGACCAGAACGCATCCTTCGACCCCCACCTCGCGATGCAGGGGAAGAGCCTCATCGAGTGCGAAGGCGCGGTCGATGGGGTGGAGATCAGAGGTGAGCCACGGGTACGACGCCTGAGCGGGGTCCCAAATGTGCTGATGGGCATCGATGACCATGATGTTCTCCAATCTCGGTCGAGATCACGCTCGACCCTACAATGGTCAGATGACTGAGGAAACGGTGCGTGCGAGTCGGTCGCAGACGGATGTCGTCGTGGAGGGCATCAAGGGCATGATCCTGGCCGGCGACCTTCGGCCGGGCGATCGCCTTCCCATCGAACGGGATCTCGCGGAGCGGCTCGATGTCTCGCGCGGGCCCCTGCGGGAGGGGGTGCGCGCCCTGTGCATTATGGGGGTCTTGGCAACCCGGCAGGGTGACGGGACGTACGTCACCTCTCTCGATCCCGGGTTGCTGTTGGCGCCCATGAGCTTCCTCGTCGACCTGCAGAGCCCCGACGGGGTGCGCCACTTGCAGGCGGTTCGCCGGGTTCTCGAGGCCGAAGCCGTCGTCCAGGCGACGCTGCACATCGACGACGCGGCGCTCGCCGAGGCGTCGAAGCTCCTGCGCGATGCCGGTGCTCTGCTCGACGAGCCGGCCGCCGACCATGAAGCGTTCATGGAGGCCGACATCGCCTTCCACCGCATCATCGCGAGAGCCTCCGGCAACCCCGCGCTCGAGGGAATGATCGATGCGCTGGCCGGGCGTACCATCCGAGCCCGACTCTGGCGTGCGATCAGCGAAGAGGGCGCGGAGGCTCGTACGCACGCCGATCACATGTCGATCTTCGCCGCGATGCGTCGGCGGGACCCGGATGCCGCACGAATCCGGATGTCGGCCCACCTGCTCGGCGTCGAGGACTTCCTGATCGATCACGACGAGAGCGACGCCATCTCCCGGCTCTCCTGAAGCCTGGCGCTCCACCGCGGTCCGTCGGGGTAGGTGTACTCCGCGACCGAGGCGGCGTGCATCTGGGCGCTGTAGCCGGGCTGCGAGGGGAGCCGGTACGCGCCGTTCTCCACGATGCAGGGGTCGACGAAGTGTTCGTGGAGGTGGTCGACGAACTCGGTGACGCGGTTCTCGAGGGTGCCGGAGACGGCGACGTAGTCGAACACCGACAGGTGTTGGACCAGTTCGCACAGGCCGACTCCGCCGGCGTGGGGGCACACCGGCACGTCGAACTTCTTGGCCATGAGGTACACGGCGAGGATCTCGTTGATGCTCGCCAGGCGGGCCGAGTCGAGCTGGCAGAAGTCGATCGCTTCGGCCTGGAACATCTGCTTGAACAGGACCCGGTTCATCCCGTGCTCGCCGGTGGCCACCCCGATGGGGGCGACGGCCTTGCGGACGGCCGCGTGTCCCAGGACGTCGTCGGGGCTGGTGGGCTCTTCGATCCACAGGGGTTTGAACTCCGCCAGTCGCTGCACCCACTCGATGGCCTCGGGCACATCCCACATCTGGTTCGCGTCGATCATGAGCGTCGCCTCCCACCCGATGACCTCCCGCGCGATCGAACAGCGCCGGATGTCGTCGTCGATGTCCGCTCCCACCTTCAGCTTCACATGCCGGTACCCGTCGTCGACGGCTTCCTTCAGCAGCGTCCTGAGGCGGTCGTCTTCGAACCCGAGCCATCCTGCGCTCGTCGTATAGCACGGGTACCCGGTGCGCTCCAGCTCGGCGATGCGAGCCGTGCGGCCCGGCACCATCTCCTCGAGCATGTGCACCGCCTCGTCCGGGGTGAGGGCATCCGTGATGTACTGGAAGTCGATGATTGAAACGAGCTCGCTCGGCGACATGTCTGCGAGCAGTCGCCACAGCGGCTTCCCGGCCGCCCGCGCGGCCAGATCCCACACGGCATTCATCACGGCCGCCGTGGCGAGATGGATCACGCCCTTCTCGGGCCCGAGCCAGCGAAGTTGCGAGTCGGTCTTGAACTCGCGGTAGACGCCACCGAGATCACCGACGACCTCCGCCACCGATCGCCCGACCAGCGTCGCCGCACGACGCTCCGCGGCGAGCACGCACACATCGTTGCCTCGTCCGATCGTGAAGGTGAAGCCGTAGCCGGCCAGGGTCGGGTCGTCCGTTTCGAGCACGACGTACGCAGCGGAGTAGTCCCCGTCCTTGTTCATCGCGTCGGAGCCGTGCAGCTCGTCGGACGTGGGGAATCGAACGTCGCTGACACGTACCCCGGTGATGGTCGTCATATCTCTACTCCTGTTTTCGAACGTTCAAGGCGCTTCATCACGCCAGAACGAGTAATTCCTCAGACCTATGATACATAGATCAGATCTTTATTGCCCCTCGATGATGGGTGGGATTCGGGCGGCGTCCGGATCCTTGGGGAAACGAAGGCGGACCACCGGAACCGCTGCCGAGTCGTCGGGCAACGTGACGTGGACACCCTCGTGGTCCTGTCGCCAGTCGACGTCCTGCGCCGATGCCATCGACTGCACGCGTTCGACCGGCGACGCGTGGGGGGCGCCCCATGCCAGCGATGTGATGGTCACGGTCTCGCCGCCTTTCGCGCCGAGGAAGATGGCGTAGAGGTCGCCGCGCGCCGTGGTGAAACGGATGTCCTCACGCACGTACGGGTCGCGGGCGACATCGTTGAAGGTCCCGGGCACGATCCTCGTCGGCCCCTCTCCGGCAATGCGCCACGGGGTGGTGCCGTAGATGGCTTCACCGTTCGCGTGGAGCCAATCGCCCACTTCCGTCAGGATGCGCTGCTCGTCGTCGGGGATGCGGCCGGCGGCATCGGGTCCGACGTTGAGCAGGAGCGCCCCGTTCTTGCTGACGACGTCCGCCAGATCGGCGATCAGATCGCGCGAGCGCTTGTAGTCGTGTCCGTCGACGAACCCCCACGAGTTCTTCGATACCGCCGTGTCGTTCTGCCAGAACCGCTCGGAGATGCCCTCCGTCTGACCGCGCTCGACGTCGAGGACGGCGGCGCCGGGCGCGAAGGCGTCGAACTTGTAGTTGATCGCCACCTCCCGGCCCCACTCGTGTCCCCGGTTGTAATAGAAAGCCGCGAGTCGGCGAAGGTACGGTTCGAACGCGGGCTGCTCGATCCACCAGTCGAACCAGAGCAGCAGCGGGCGGTACCGATCGATGATCTCCGCCGTTCGGACGAGCCAATCCTCGAGGAATGCCTCGTCGGGCTGAAGAGTGTCCGGGGCCGCGGGGCCGTACAGCGATCGCGTCGGACCGGGGGTCAGGACGTCGCTGTCAATACCGGCACCGCCGTGGAAGAACCACCAGTTCTCCGCACGATGGGACGAGGCGCCGAAGCTCATCGATTGCCTGGCCGCCGCTGTCGCCAGCTCGCCGAGCACATCCCGCTTCGGACCCATCGTCGAGGCGCGCCACGGGGTGAAGGAGCAGTCGTACATCGCGAAACCGTCGTGGTGCTCCGCGACGGGTACGACGAATCGCGCCCCCGCTCTTCGGAACAAGCGCATCCACTCATCGGGGTCGAAGGCCTCGCCCGTCAGCTCGGGGATGAACCTCTCGTACCCGTGCTCGTCGACGGGGCCGTAGCGCGCCACGTGGTGACGGTGGGTCTCGGTCCACGGCAGGTACATCTTCCGGCCGTACCAGTCGCCGCCGCCCATCTCTCCGAAGCTCGCGTCGCAGTGAGCGGGCACGGCGAAGACACCCCAATGGATGAAGATCCCGAACTTGCCCTCGCGATACCAGCGGGGGACGGGCACATTCCGCAGGCTCTCCCACGTGGCGTCGTACGGGCCGGATGCGATGACCTGGGCGACGGTCTCGAGGTAGTCGTGGTGAGCGGGAGTGTCGAGATCGCCTAGCCGCGGCGACGTCACGACAGGCCCGCCGGGATCGGCTGGCGGGAGTCTGGCTGATCGCCTACGCGGGCCTGTGCGTTCCACAGGGCGCGAGTGAGTCGATCCCGCGTTTCCCGATAGGCGGGATCGTGATAAACGTTCCGCAACTCGTCGGGGTCCTGCTCGAGGTCGTACAACTCCCACTCCCCGCTGTAGACGAAGCCGGTGGTCCCGGGCAGATCGTATCCATCGTTGTAGTAGTAGATGAGCTTGTACTGCGCATCTCTCCAGCCGTAGTGACCGGGGGTGTTGTGACTCACATCACCGTGTTCCCAGTAGCGGTAGTACATCCCCTCGGCGGGCGCATCCGGTTCGCGCGTTCGGGAGATCGGTTCGAGGTCGGGCCAGAAGCTCCGCCCCTGCATGCGCGCGTGGGGAGCGACATCGGCGGCCTCGAGGATGCTGTGAGCGAAGTCGACGTTGGTGACGATGCCGTCGTGCACTCGCCCGCCTGGAATCTCGCGAGGATAGCTGACCAGCAGCGGCATCCGGATGGAGGGGTCGAACATGAGCCGCTTGTCGAACCAGCCGTGGTCCCCGAGGAAGAAGCCCTGGTCGGAGGAGTACATCATGAGGGTGTCGTCCAGGTCGCCGCGGTCACGAAGCCACGACGTGAGCCGACCGACGTTGTCGTCCACCGAGGCGACGCACCGGAGGTAGTCCTCCATGTAGCGCTGGTATTTCCACAGCGATTCCTCTTCGTAGGTCAGGCCCTCGGGAGGGTCGACCTTCAGGTCATTGCGGTCGAGGTGATCGGCGACGCGCATGGCCGTGCGGCGAACGGAGCTTGTGCGCGTGTCGTAGTCGTCGTGGTAGGTGCCCGGCACCGGAATCGGGTCGGAGTACATCGTCGCGTGGGCCTCGTCCGGCTCCCACGAGCGGTGCGGCGCTTTGTGCCACACGAGCATGCACCAGGGGGCGTCGTCGTCCTGCGCGTCAGCCCACTCGATCGCCAGATCGGTGATGATGTCCGTCGCGTACCCCTCGACGGTCCGAACGCCGTCCGGCGAGAGGAATCGGGGGTTGTGGTACTCGCCCTGTTCGATGAGCACGTCCCAGTAGTCGAACCCTTCGGGGTTGTGGCCCTCACCGTCTCCCATGTGCCACTTGCCGATCATGGCGGTCCGGTAGCCGGCTTCCCGCAGTTGCGAGATGAAGGTCGGCTGCGACGCGTCGATCGGTGTGTAGAGGGTGCGAACACCGTTCACGTGCGAGTGTGTTCCGGTGAGGATGGACGCCCTTGACGGGGAGCAGAGCGCGTTGGTGGCGAAGCAGGAGTCGAAGCGCCACCCTCGCTCGGCGATGGCGTCGATATGCGGCGTGCGGTTCACAACGGATCCGTACGCGCTCACGGCGTGCGCGGCGTGGTCGTCGGTCAAGATCAGCACGATGTTCGGTCGACGCGAGGTCATCTTCGCTCCTCTTCTCGGTTTGGCTTAATCATCATATGATGAAAGCGCTAGTTCACGCTAGGACGCGCAATCTTGTGAGGAGCTTGCGCCACAACGCCAGAATGATATGATCAATCCCGCCTGCTGGATCATGCATACGAAGGAGTAGCAGCAATGATGAAACAACGACGTATCGGGGCCGCGGTCGCCGCGGTGGCCGCGTTGACGCTCGCCGTTGCGGGGTGCTCGTCAGAGACCGGTGGAGACGCCGGCAACGACGGCGAACCGGTCGAACTGGAATTCATGGCGTGGGCGCCGGGCATCGAGAAGCCCATCGAGGTCTGGAACGAGCAGAACCCCAACATCCAGATCAAATTCACGCGCATGCCCAACGGCGAGGAGACCAGCGTGAAGATCAGCTCGTCGGTCGCGGCGGGGAACGCCCCGTGCCTGGCGCAGCTCGCGAACACTCTCACGGCCGGATATGTCGCCAACGGCTACCTCGAGGATCTCAGCGAGTACGCCGCAGACGTCGAAAGCCAGTTCCTCCCTTGGGCCTGGGCCGAGTACTCGTTCGGGGACGCAGCATACGGAATCCCTCAGGACACCGGGCCGATGATGTTGTACTACCGCACCGACGTCTACGACGAGCTCGGCCTGACCGCGCCCACCTCCTGGGAGGAGTACGCCGAGCAGGCGGCGACGATCAACGCCGCGAACCCCGAGATGTACGGCGCGTTCGTCGGCACCAACGATCCGGGCGGCTTCGCGAGCTTCTCGGCGCAGAACGGTGCGGAGTGGACCTCGGTCGACGGAGAGTCGTGGCGCGTGGCCGTCGACTCGCCCCAGACCATCGAGGTCGCCGAGTACTGGCAGGGGCTGCTCGACGACGGCATCGCACTGGCCGGTCCGCGGTACGACCCCAGCTTCTTCAAGCTCCTGTCGGACTCGACCCTCGTCAACTACGTCGGCGCGGCGTGGAACGCGGGCCTCATCTCGTCGAACGTCCCCGACCAGGCCGGCAATTGGGCCGTGGCCCAGATGCCGACGTGGGCCGATGGAGCGACCGCCAACAACGGGGGAAGCGCGGTCGGCGTGCTGGCCGGCTGTGAGCACATCCCCGAGGCCGTCGAGTTCGCCACCTGGCTGAACACGTCCGAGGAGTCCTGGAACTTCATGGCCGACCCCGAAGAGGGCGGCAGTCTGTACCCGGCGGCGATCGAGGCGCTCGACTACGAGATCTTCGATCAGCCGAACGAGTACTTCGGCGGGCAGGTGCTGGGGGACGCGTTCGCGGAATCGGCGAGCAACGTCGAGGGCTACTGGGCATGGGGTCCCAGTGCGAATGAGACCCTGACGGCATTCCGGGACGGACTCGCAGACGTCTCCCAGGGGCGCATGACCCTTCCCGAGGTCGTCGAAGAGGCGCAGGCGGACACCGTCGACGCCATGGAAGAGCGCGGGCTCTCGGTCGTCACCGACTAGTCGCCACCGACCACAGAAAGACCAGACATGACGCTTGCCACCGAGCGCTCGGCCAGCGGTGTCTCTCGTGCAGGGCGCGACGTGAATCCCACACGTCGCGCCCTCACCACGGCAGGACACCGACGCCGCGCCATCGCCCTGTTCACACTTCCCTTCCTCGCCTTGTTCCTCCTGACGAACGTGGCGCCGCTCGTCTTCGCCATCGTTCAGAGCTTCTTCGCCCGCAAGTCCAGCGGACTGGGGCTGACGGCTCCGGAGACGGTCTTCGTCGGGGTCGACAACTATGCACGCGTGGTGACCGACCCGGACTTCTGGGGCTCCTTCGGTCACATGTTCGGTATCGCCATTGTGCAGGTGCCGGTCATGTTGGGGGGTGCGCTGGTGTTGGCGCTCCTTCTCGACTCGGCGGCGGCGCGGGGAGTGCGTGCGTTCCGCCTCATCTACTTCCTCCCCTACGCGATTCCCGGACTGATCGGAGCGATTCTCTGGTCGTACCTGTACTCACCCACTCTCAGCCCGATCGTGGACGCTGCGGCGAACGTCGGGATCGATCTGGACTTCCTCGCTCAGGGAACGGTGCTCCTGTCGATCGGGAACATGATCACGTGGGGGTGGATGGGCTACAACATGCTCATCATCCTGTCGGCGTTGCAGTCGATCCCGCGGGAGATGTACGAAGCGGCGCGCCTCGACGGCGCGTCCGAGTGGCAGCTCGCGCTGCACATCAAGCTTCCCCAGGTCGGACCGGCGCTCGTTTTGACCGGCACGCTCGCGATCATCGGCGCGATTCAGATCTTCAACGAAGCCAAGGTCCTCGAGACGATCTCGGACAACGTGAACTCGACGTTCGTCCCCACCATGTTCGTGATGCAGGCGGCGTTCCAGTCTGACGACTTCAACTATGCTGCGGCGGCCTCGGTCGTCGTGGCGGTCATCGCAGGAGTGCTCTCCATGGTGTACTACCGACTGACCACGCGGAGGGCTCAGTGATGGCTACCGCGACTCTCGTCACCGCGAACCGACGAAAGACGGCGGCACCGGCGCCCTCTCCGGATGCTCTGCACGTCTCCAAGGCATCGACGGTCCTGACCTTCGGCGTTCTCCTCCTCAGCGCGTTCTACTTCCTCGTTCCGGTGTGGTGGCTGATCGTTTCCGCCACGAAGGACGACGGCGACCTGTTCGCCACGAACGGGCTGTGGTTCGGGGAGTTCAACCTCTTCCAGAACATCGCCGACGTCCTCACCTACGAGACCGGGGCCTTCCCCCTGTGGATGGTCAACTCGGTCATCTATGCAGGTGTGGGCGGTGCGGTTGCGACCCTCCTCGGAGCGGCGTGCGGGTACGCGTTGGCGAAGTACGACTTCTGGGGGCGAGGAGCGCTATTCGCGTTCGTCATCGCCGGTGTGCTTCTTCCTTCCGCCCTGCTGACCATCCCGCTGTACCTGATGTTCTCGTGGATGGGCATCGTCAACACCTACTTGGCCGTCCTCCTCCCGGCGTTCGTCAGCCCGTTCGCCGTCTATCTCTGCCGCGTGTATGCCGCAGCGAGCGTGTCGGACGAGCTGATCGAAGCCGCGCGCATCGACGGTGCGAGCGAGCTGCGGATCTTCTTCTCCATCTCGCTACGGATCATGTCCCCGGCGCTGGTGACCGTCTTTCTCTTCACGTTCGTCGCGGTGTGGAACAACTTCTTCCTCCCCCTGGTGATGCTCTCCAGCACCGACCTCTTCCCCGTGACTTTGGGCCTCTACCAATGGTTCTCCCGCCAGAACGAACCGGTGTACAGCCTCGTGATCACCGGCGCCTTCCTGTCGGTGATCCCGTTGGTCATCGCCTTCCTCGCCCTGCAGCGGTTCTGGCGCGCCGGACTGACCGCAGGAAGTGTGAAGTCGTGAGGCCTGGCGCCGGTCGGCCGAGCCGCGGTCGATCGGCGCCATCCTCCGACGAGGCCGGCTCCCCCCCCTCCACCATCGTTCCTCGAAAGGACCCACATGACCCGCCGCACGACCTCGCTCAACGGAGACTGGCGCTTTGCTCTCGACGCCGACATACCGGCGGAAGCACGCATCCATGGGAACGTGCAGATCATCGCCAATGAGACCAGCCTGTGGCAGAAGGCCGGCAACCACGGGCTCTCGCGCACAGGGAACCCCGCGCTCGAAGAGTGGCGAGAGGTGCGCGTGCCCCACGATTATGCGCTGGATGGCGAGTTCACCGTCGAGGTGGATGCGAAGGTCGGCGGTCTGCGGCGCGAGCCGGCCGTTTACGCCCGCGTCTTCGACCTCGACCCGGTGGGCGAGCACGAGCGGGTGCACATCGAGTTCGATGGGGTGTTCCGCGACTCCCGCGTCTTCGTCAACGGCCACTTCGTCGGTCGTCACCTCAGCGGATACACCTCGTTCGCCTATGACATCACCGAACTGTGCGAGACCGGTGCGAACACGGTCGTCGTGCACGTCGACCCGACCGATAACGAGCTCTGGAGCTATGAGGGGGCCGGCGTGTACCGCGAGGTCCGGCTCGTACGCACCGCCGACGTGTACATCGATGCCCGGACTCTGCATGTGCGTGCGAAGGTGGATGGATCCGTCGCCGTCGACCTGCCCGTGGCGAACATGGGCTTCGACCCGGTGGACGCGGTCGTGCGGTGCGCGGTGTCCGACGGATCGGGCGCTCTCGTCGCGGAGTCCGCGGCCACGGCCGTATCCGTGGGCGATGTCGCCACCTCCTCGACGACGGTGTCGATGACCGTTGCCGACCCGCACCTGTGGAGGCCCGAGGACCCCGCGCTGTATGTCGTGCGCAGCGAAGTCCTCGTTGACGACGAGGTGGTCGACAGCGTCACCACCGTCACGGGATTCCGGGACATCCGGTTCGACCCGTCGGAGGGCTTCTTCCTCAATGGCGTCGGCATGAAGCTGAAGGGCGTGTGCATCCACCAGGACCACGCCGGAGTCGGCATCGCGGTGCCGCCGGCGCTCCAGGAATGGCGGATGCGTCAGCTGAAGGAGATGGGGTGCAACGCCATCCGCGTGAGTCACAACCCGCCCGACCCGGCGCTGCTCGACGCGTGCGATCGCGTCGGAATCATGGTGATGGACGAGGTACGCATCCCCGGGATCGGCGACGAGCTTCTCGGACAGGCCGAGGACCTCGTCCGCCGGGACCGCAACCACCCCTCGGTGATCATGTGGAGCATCGGCAACGAAGAGATGCAGCTACACGGTCGGCGCGTGGGCAAGGCCATCCTCAAGCGCATGCGCCACGCGGTCAGTCGTCTGGACGACCGGCCGACGACCTACGCGATGAACCAGACCTGGGCGGAGCTGGTGGACTTCCATGCCGAGGACGGGCCGTTCGTCGATGTGTTCGGCTCGAACTACCGGTCGGGTCAGCGCAGCGAGAACTACGACGATGTCCACGCGAAGTATCCCGACTGGCCCAAGATCGCGACCGAGACCTTCGGTGGCGCCGCAACGCGCGGCCTGTACATGCCCGACCGCGGTGCAAGCCTGCCGATGAGCATCGGCGATCGCTGGGAGGACCCGGAGAACTTCCCGGACGAGCGCTTTCCGCGCATCGCCAGCGCCTACGGGACGACCCACACGCCATGGGGCTACACGATCGAAGAGACCTGGCGCGACTGCGCATCCCGCCCGTTCCTCTCGGGAACCTTCATCTGGACCGGCTTCGACTATCGGGGCGAGACCTTCCCGTACGACTGGCCCTCGGTGATCTCGCGTTTCGGAATCCTCGACTACTGCGGGTTCCCGAAGGAGATCGCCCACTACCTTCGCGCGTGGTGGCGACCCGAAGACCCGTACACCTTCCTCATGCCGCACTGGACCTGGTATGGCCGGGAGGGGCAGCAGATCGATGTGCAGTGCTACAGCAATGCCGCCCGTGTGCAGATCCAGGTCAACGGTGAGGTCGTCGCCGACGAGGCCATGCCGGTGAACGGACGCGTCGACACGAGCGTCACGTATGCGCCCGGAGAACTCACAGCCATCGGTTTCGATGCCGACGGTGTGGAGGTCTCGCGAGACACCCGCTCGACCGTTTCCGCGCCTGCGGGGATTCAGTTGGCCGTCGATCGCGATCGTCTTCGTGCCGGTGGTGACGATCTTGCCATCGTCGTCGCGCGCGTGGTCGATACCGAAGGCCGGCTGCACCCCTTGTCGGACGAGACTTTGTTCTTCGAGGTGTCAGGCCCCGGTGCGGTGCTCGGAACCGGGAACGGGGATCCGAACTCGCATGAGTCCGACCGGGCTCCGCAGCGTCGGGCGTTCCACGGGCTCGCCGAGGTTCTGGTTCGCACGACCGACGGGGAAGGCGAGATCGCGGTGTCGGCTTCCGGCTGGAACCTCGGAACCGCGACCCTCACCCTGCAGAGCGTGGCCGATCCGGGCGTTCCCGCCTTCGACGGGGTCGCGTGGAAGGCCACGATGGAGCGGATGTGAGCGTGGCCGAGCGCCCGAACGTCGTCTTGATCTTCATGGACGACATGACACATTGGTCCCTCCGTAGCGATCAGGTCTCGACGCCGAACCTCGACGCGTTGCGCGCGCGGGGCCTCACGTTCACCCACGCGGACAATCAGGGGTCCACCATCCCGGCTGTCTGTACGCCGGCGCGTCGCATGCTGCTGACCGGAATGACGGTCTTCGACTCCGAGCCGGCCTTCGACGACGTCACGCGACTGGGGAGGGCGCTGACCGGCGCCGGATACGACTCGTACTTCACGGGCAAGTGGCACAACCGCGAGTCGGCCCTCGAGGAGGACTACGCCGAGGTCGGACCGTGGGGTGGCGGCATGCTCGGGACGACGGAAACCTCGGACGAGGCCTATCACCGACCGAGCGAGACCGACGCCTGGGATCCCGCGGACGCCTCGCGAGGCGGCCACTGGATGCCGCGGGACGACGGGCGGATCGAGCACTCGTCGGAGCGATGGACCGATGCCGCCGTGGACTTCGTCGCGCGCGACCACGGTTCGAGGCCGTACTTCCTCCACCTCGCCTATCACGCACCGCACGACCCCCGACAGGCTCCTCGCGAGTTCCTCGACCAGTACCCTGCGGAGCAGATCCGCATCCCCCCGAACTTCCTGCCAGAGCATCCGTTCGACAACGGTTCGTTGCGTCTGCGTGATGAACAACTCGCGCCTTTCCCCCGCACGGAGGCGGCGGTTCAGCTGCACCGTCGGGAGTACTTCGCGATGATCACTCACGTCGACCGGGAGATCGGCAGACTGTTGCAGGCGATCGGCGAAGCGGAAGCGCGCTCGAACCGCGACACCGTCATCGTCTTCTCCGGCGACCACGGTCTCGCCCTCGGTGAGCACGGGCTCCTGGGAAAGCAGAGCCTGTACGACCACAGCACCCGTGTGCCGCTTGTCATCGTCGGCCCCGGGGTCCCCTCCGCGCAGGAGCGGACCACCCCGGTCTACTCGGGGAGCATCTACGCCACCATCTGCGACCTCGTCGGCGTCACCGCCCCGGAACACCTGCAGTTCCCCTCGCTCGTCCCGATCATCGATGGTCTCGACGACTCCCGCGACGTAGAGGTATTCACCGCATACGGTATGGACCAGCGGGCAGTCCGTCGCGGGCGGTTCAAGCTCATCTCCTACTCGGATCTCGCGCACGATCAGTTGTTCGATACCGTCGACGACCCGTGGGAGTTGCGGAACCTCATCGCCGATCCCGCGAACGCGGACCTGGTCAAGTCGATGCGCGAGCAACTCCGGCAGGCGCAGATCGCGCTGCACGACCCCGCCCTCGAGCCGGTATGAGCCATGGACTCGGTACGGCGCCCGTGCCGAGTCCACGCGCGCGTTTCCTGAGGGCTCAGTTCGACGGGGTGCCCGTGATCGGAGCGCCGACGCGGAGATCCGGCTCGGAGGAGGCGAGGTTCGCGGCTGCCTGCCGTGCGGCGTCGCGCGCATCGCCCGAGACGACGGCGGTGTACAGCGCTCGGTGCGAGGCCGCCCCATCGCGGCTGTCGCGCCCCTGCGCGAGGAATCCGCTCATACTGCGCCGGAAGCTGTCCTCAAGCGCCGCGGCGAGGCCTTCGACGAGCACCGCGAGCATCCGTTTCCGCTGAGGAGCGCGAGGGCTCGTGGAAGGCGACGTCGGCGGCGTTGTACGCCGCGATGTGCTGATCGCTGCCGTCGAACCGTTCTGCGATCCTCTCCATCTCCGCCACGGTGGCCTCGAGTGCGGCGAGACCGGCGCGGCCGGCGTTGCGCGCCGCCTCGCCGGAGGAGAGGACCTCCAGAGAGCGGCGTACGACGAGGAGCTTGTTCGCGGCACGTGCATCGCGCCGGACCGCCAGCGACAGGTCCCGCGCGATCACCGACCCATCCGCCGCGCGCACCGTCGGTCGCTTGCCCTTGGCCAAGTCGATCAGCCTGCGTCCCTCGAGGACCTTGAGAGCCTCACGCATCGTGAGGCGGCTCACCCCGAGCTGCTCCGCCAGGCGCGGCTCGCCATCGAGGCGGTCGCCCGGGTCCATCTCCACGATGCGGGCTTCGAGGGCGCGAACGGCGTCGCTGAAGAGTGCCCTCCGAAGCGGGCCTGCGGGCGGGCACGGGCATGGCCGACATGCTAGCCGACTCGTCGACGCGCCTGCCGAGGTTTCACCGGGAGACGGGTTCGGTGGCAGAGAGTGCCTCGACGTCCGCGGGGCGGGGGAGTCCTTCCCAGTCGCCGGCTGCCGTGCACGCCAATGCACCCGAGCGGATTCCGGCCTCAAGCGCCTGCACTCGGTCGGCCCCGGTGACCAGTGCGGCGAGAAAGCCCGACACGAACGCATCGCCGGCCCCCACGGTGTCCACGACGTCGACCGGGATCGCGGGGCGGTGGATCCGTCCTTCCGCGTCGGAGAGCAGTGCTCCATCGCCACCGAGCTTGATGACGACGGTGGCCGCCCCGAGCCCGTGCAGTTCCGCACAGGCGGCCTCGGCGTCGAGGAGATCGTCGTCGAGGATTAAGCGGGCCTCGTCCAGCCCGGCGAACACAAGGCCTGATGCGGCGACGAGATCGCGGTATGCGGGCCGCGCACACGACGCGGACCACAGCCTGCGTCGGTGGTTCACATCGAAACTCACAAGCACACAGGCCGCTGCGGCGCGCTCGATGGCGGCACGCACCGTCGCGTGTGCGTCGGTCGACAGCGCTGGCGTGATGCCCGTCAGGTGCAGGACGCGGGCGCTCTCGATGAGTCCGTCCGGCACGTCGGCCGGTGTCAGACGGGAGGCCGCGCTACCCGCCCGGTGATACCACACGTGCGTGGCGTTGCTGCTGCGTCGCTCTTTCAGCATCATGCCGGTGGGGAGATCGGGATCGACACGGGCGCACACGGTCACGCCCTCCGCGCGCAGATCGCGCTGGATCCGCAGGCCGGCGCTGTCATCGCCGAGTCGACTGACCCAAGCGGACGGCACGCCGAGTCGTCGGGCGCCGATGGCCACATTGCTCTCAGCGCCTCCGATGCTCACATCGAGCGCGGCAGCCATCTCGAGCCCCTCCGCCCGTTGGCTGTGCAGGAGGAGCATCGTCTCGCCGATGGTCACGATGGCGGGTGTCTCTGCGTCCTCAGGCATCGAGCGCCGCCATCGTCGTGCGGGCCAACGTCGTGATCGTCTCGAAGTCCCCGGCGCGGATCGCCTCTGCCGGCACCATCCAGCTACCGCTGACTGCGAAGATCGCAGGGTCCGCGAGGTACTCGGCGGCCTTGGCCTGGTCGACTCCGCCGCTGGGCATGAACCGCATCTCGGGAAACGGCCCGTGCAGTGCGCGAATGAAGGGCAGTCCGCCGAGCACTCCCGCTGGGTAGACCTTCACGTGGTCGAGTCCGGCGCGACGAGCCGCTTGCGCATCCGTCGCGCTTCCGATCCCCGGCACCGGCAGCACGTCCGTTTCGCGTGCGGCGTCGACAAGGTCCGCGTCGAACCCCGGACTGACCGCGAACCGGGCACCCGCCGCGCGCACATCAGCGAGCTCTCGCTGGGAGGTGACCGTCCCGGCGCCAACGATCAGGTCGTCTCGCGATGCGAGCGACGCGAGCGCATCGAGGCCGGCCGGAGTTCGGAGTGTGATCTCGATCGCGCGGATGCCTCCCGCGACGAGAGCGTCGGCCAACGGCTCGGCCGTGGCGGCGTCGTGGAGGACGACGACCGGTACGACGCGGGCGGCGATCAGGGCGTCGAGGGGGGTGTTCATCGGCCGAGCCACCCTCCGTCGACCGGAAGGGTCACACCCGAGACGTAGTCCGACGCCCGCGACGCCAGGAACACCGTCGCGCCGCCGAGGTCGTCGGCCCGCCCCCACCGTCCGGCGGGGATCCGCTCGAGGATGCTTCGTGAACGGTCCGGGTCGTCCTGCAGTGCCTGGGTGTTGTCGGTGGCGATGTATCCGGGGGCGATCGCGTTCACGGTGACTCCTCGCGCGGTCCACTCGTTCGCGAGGGCTTTGGTCAGGCCCGCGATCCCCGACTTGGACGCGGCATATCCCGGAACGGTGATGCCGCCCTGGAAGCTGAGCAGCGACGCGGTGAAGATGACCTTGCCGTACCCGCGTTCGAGCATGTCCCGACCCAGCGCTTGCGTGAGCGCGAACTGGCTGGAGAGATTCACCTCGAGAACGTGATCCCAGTCAGCCAGGGCGTGCTCGGCCGCGGGCGCGCGCCGTATCGTCCCGGCGTTGTTGACGAGGATGTCGATGGGACCGTGGTCGGTCACGACGGTCTCGGCGAAGGCGAGGACCGCGTCGCGGTCGGCGAAGTCGACGGCGTAGCCGTGGAACCGCCGACCGTGCGCCTCTACCCGGCTTCGCACCTCGCTTTCCGCGGTTGAAAGCGTCGCGGAGACGCCGACGATGTCGGCGCCGGCCGCGGCGAGCGCTTCGGCCATGGCCAGTCCGATTCCGCGCTTGGCGCCGGTGACGACGGCCGTGCGGCCGGTGAGGTCGAAGAGATCGTTCATGCGGGAGCTCCTTCGGCAGCGACATCGACGAGGACCTTCATCGCCCCTGAGCCCAGCTTCGCGAACGCGTCCTGGATGTCCTCGAGCGCGGCGATGTCGGTGATGAGGGCATCGGCGGGAATGACTCCGCCATCGAGCAGTTCGACGGCGCGCTCGAAATCGGTGCGCTGGTACACGCGCGCACCGAGCAGACGCAGTTCGCGCCAGAAGACCTGCTTGAGGTCGATGGGACGCGGGTCCGGGTGGATCGCGACGACGACGATCGTGCCGCGGACCTTCGCCAATGCCGTGGTCCCCAGCACGGCTGCGGCCGCGCCGGAGACTTCGAACACCACGTCTGCGCCGGCGCCGGAGGTCCACTCCTGCACGGCGGCGACCTGGTCGGTGGCGAGCGGGTCGAGGGTGCGGAATCCGAGAGCCTCGGCCGCAGCGCGTCGTGATGCATCGACTTCGATCAGGACGATCTCGGCGCCGACGTCGCGGGCGACCGTGGCGATGAGCACGCCGATCGGGCCACCGCCGACGACCACCGCGCGATCTCCCGCTGTCAGTTCGGAGCGCCGGACGTCGTGCACCGCCACCGCGACGGGTTCGACGAGCGCCGCGTCGCGAAGAGGAAGGCTCTCCGGGAGGGCGACGAGAGCGCGGGCGGGTACGTTCCACCGTTCCTGCAACGCCCCGGTGGAGTCGATGCCGATGAAGTCGAGGTTCTGGCAGATGTGCTGGTTGCCGGCATCGCAGGCGGGGCACTGGGAGCACCAATCGAGAGGCATTACAGTCACCGGGGCTCCGATCGTCCACCCACTCACGCCGTCGCCCACGGCCGCGACGCGACCGCTCATCTCGTGGCCGATGATCGCGGGGAGCGTCACCCGCGAATCCATCGCCCCGTGCAGGATGTGCAGGTCTGTGCCGCACAAACCGACGTGCGAAACGGCGACCTGAACCTCACCTGTGGCCGGCGGCTGGGCCTCGACCGTCATCGCGACCATCTTCCCGTCGCCGACATACGCTGCTGATCGCATTCGTCCTCGAATCCTTCCGATCGATGTGCCTCATAGGGTGGATGAGCCCTACAGAGAACCGGTTTTCCATAGTAGGTTGGCAACGCCGTCGAGACCACAGCGCACGAACAATGTCGGGCCGCGGCGCAGGGCCGAGCGGTCGACTGCTATAAATAGATTAGATGAATTTGCTCATGGATGCGCAAGGAGGGGACCGATGACTCGACCGAACATCGTCATCATCTACATGGACGACCTCGGCTACGGCGACGTCGGGGCATACGGCGCCTCGGCCGTCGACACGCCCCACATCGACCGGCTCGCCGCCCGTGGATTGCGTTTCACAGACGGCTACGCGACATCGGCGACGTGCACTCCGAGTCGATACGCGCTGCTGACCGGAGAGTACCCGTGGCGCAAGTCGGGGGCGGAGATCCTGACCGGCGACGCCGCCATGATCATCGAGGAAGATCAGATGACCTTGCCGAGCATGCTGGCCGCCTGCGGCTATCGGACGGGTATCGTCGGCAAGTGGCACCTCGGCCTCGGTGACGGGGGCGTCAATTGGAACCGTCCGATCCGGCCGTGCCCCCTCGACGTCGGCTTCGGGGAGAGCTACATCATCGCGGCCACCCAGGACCGCGTCCCGACGGTGTACATCGAGGACCGCTCGGTCGTCGGCCTCGATCCCGAGGATCCCATCGAGGTTTCCTACGAGCATCCGTTCCCGGGGGAGCCGGTCGCCGCTGAGCATCCGGAGATGCTCCGGCTCGCCTCGTCCCACGGGCATGACAACGCGATCGTGAACGGGATCGGACGCATCGGATACATGCGCGGGGGGCAGTCGGCGCGGTGGACCGATGAGGACATGGCCGAACGCCTCGTCGAGCGGGCGAAGGATTTCGTCCGCCGTTCTCAGGAGTCGGGCGAGGACCGCAAGCCCTTCTTCCTGTATCTCGCGCTCCACCAACCCCACGTTCCCCGCACGCCGAGTGCGCGATTCGTCGGCGCCACCGACATGGGCCCGCGCGGGGACGCGATCGCCGAGGCGGATTGGTGCGTTGGCGAGATCCTTGACGAGCTCGAAGCGGCGGGGGTGCTCGACGACACCTTGATCGTGTTCTCGAGCGACAACGGGCCGGTCCTCGACGACGGGTACCAAGACGACGCCGTCGAGCGCGTGGGCGACCACCGGCCAACCGGCCCCCTGCGCGGTGGTAAGTACAGCTTGTTCGACGCGGGTACACGAGTGCCGTTCATCGTGCACTGGCCGGCACGCGTGACCCCGGGGACGAGCAGTGCGCTGGTCTGTCAGATGGACCTTCTCGCGTCGATTGCGGCTCTCGTCGGCGCCGACGTCCCGACCGCTGACTCCGAGAACCATCTGGCGGCACTCCTCGGCGAGACCGAAATCGGTCGGGAGTCACTCGTGGTCGAAGCCGTCCATCGGACGGCGTTCCGGCGGGGCGAATGGGCGATGATCCCCCCGCACACCGGGCCGGAGCGATTGCCGGCGAAGGACATCGAGACGGGAAACGCTGACCGGCACCGGCTCTACAACCTGCGAGAGGATCCCCACCAGGACCACGACCTTGCATCCGCACACCCCGACACACTCCGGTGCCTCGTCGACGAGTTCGCCCGGATCAGGGAGGTCCCGACATGAGCGTCACATCACCGGCGCAACCGAAGAGGATCGGCACAACCCCGTTGCACGAGCACAAGACCGCGATCGTCACCGGCGCCGCTCAGGGCATCGGCGCTGCCGTCACGCGCCAACTGGTCGCCGACGGTGCCCTCGTGTGGGCGGTGGATATCGACGGGGATGCTGGACGCGCGCTCGCCGCTGCCGCACCGGATCGCATCCGATTCGTCGACGCAGATGTCACGGATTCATCGGCCCTATCCGCCGTCGTCGCGGAAGCCGTTCGCGACAGCGGCCGCGTGGACATCCTCGTCACCAGTGCCAGCATGGACGCCGGCCACGATGCGGTCGAGATGTCCCCATGATCGTGGGACACGATCATGGGACTCAACGTGAAGTCCGTGTGGCTGGCTGCACGGGAGGTCCTCCCGACTATGACCGCGGCCGGACACGGCGCCATCGTCAACATCGGATCGCTGCACGGTCGGATGACCGTCGAGGGAGCTTTCCCCTACGGGGTCAGCAAAGCCGGAGTGGAGGCGATGGGGCGAAGCCTCGCCCTGGACTATGGTCCGGCCGGCGTCCGTGTCAACACCGTGATCCCGGGGTGGACGCGCAGTGAGCGGGTCGAGCAGCACTTCGAACGCATCGGACCGGACGAGGTCGCGCGCATCGACGCGACGCACGCCCTGAGACGGACGGGAACCCCGGCGGAGGTCGCCGACGCGGTGTCGTTCATCGCGAGTGACCGCGCGTCGTTCGTGACGGGGGCGACCTGGATCGTCGACGGGGGATTGGGGGCTCGCTTTGCGTGACCAGGACATTCGACGAGTCGGACGGGGCGTGCACGCGCTCGCTGAGGGCCCGGTCTGGGACCCGACACGTGACCGAGCGCTCTGGGTCGATATCGACGGCCGCCGAGCGTGGGCGGCGACGTGGCCCCGGCTCGACCCCGCGTCGTTCTGGGAGTCTGAGCGCAAGGTCTGTGCGGTCCTCCCTGCCGATGACGGCGGGATGCTGGTGGTCGAGTCCGACCGACTCGTCCACCTGGACGCCGACGGCGTCGTCCAGAGTGCGCGCGTGGTGCCGCTCGAGGAGGGGCGACGCTTCAATGACGCGACGTGCGATCCCCGGGGGCGGCTCGTGCTCGGTACGCTGCGCGGTGACGGTGAGAGCTCGGAAGAGTCGCTTATGCGACTGGACTCCGACGGTCGGCTCCGCACCCTACGTGAGGGGCTCAGCCTCTCCAACGGGATCGGCTATTCCCCGGACGGGCGCACGATGTATCACGTCGACACCTTGCGCCATCGCGTCGACATTCTGGACGACGACGGGCAGAACGTGGTCCTCCGCGGCTCGTTCGAGGTGATCGGCGGCTACCCCGATGGGATCGCTCTCGATGTCGACGGCGACATCTGGGTCGCGCTCTGGGGCGGCGCCGAAGTGCGCCGATACCGCCCCGACGGGACGGTGCGCGAAACCCGGGCGCTCCCCGCACAGCACGTGTCCTCGGTCGGGTTCGTCGGTCCCGGGCTCGATCACCTGCTCGTCACCTCGGCGACCGCCGGTCTTCGGGACCCGGGGGGCGAGGATGGTGCGGTGTTCCTCCTGGACCCGGGTGTGTGCGGCGTGCCGGTCCCGGCCTGGGTGCCGGTGGTCCTGTGAACGGCGGCGAAGGGGCAAGGGGCGACTCCCGGTCGCGCGCGTTCCCGTCCCCTCGTCCTTCGGCTCTCACGTTGGGGACATCCGGTCTCGGCCGGGCGGCATGGGAGGGGACCGCCGAGCGCAAGGTCGCGGTCGATCTCGCCGTGGCCATGCTCGAGAGCCGTCACGCGCTCCTGGACACCGCGAACGAATACGACGGTGGCCGCTCGGAAGAGGTCATCGGAATCGCACTGCGCCATTCCGGAGTCACCGGCCCTGCTCCCGTGGTGACCAAGGTCGATCGTGATCTCGACACCGGGGTGTTCGACCGAGACCGTGTCCTCCGCTCCTACGATGAGAGTCTGGCGCGATTGGGTGTGGACCGGGTCTCGCTGTTGCACCTGCACGATCCGTTCACCATCACCTTCGCCGAGGCGTCGGCGCCCGACGGAGCGATCGCCGGTCTGATCGAGCTCCGCGATGCCGGCGCGGTCGACGGCATCGGAATCGCGGCGGGGCCGATCCCCATGGTCCGACCGTTCGTCGAAACCGACTTGTTCGACGCGGTTCTCGTGCACAACCGGTTCACGATCGTCGACCAATCCGCACGGCAACTGTTCTCCGACGCCAGATCCCGCGGGATGACCGTGTTCAACGCGGCCCCCTTCGGCGCGGGGTTGCTGGCGAAAGGTTCCGCCTCCGGTGCGCGCTACGGCTACAGCGACACCACCGCGCAGCTGCGCGCCTGGGTGGCGCAGGCCGAAGATGTGTGCAGACGGCATCGGGTCGACCTCAAAGCCGTCGCGTTGGCCTTCTCCCTCCGCGCACCGCTGATCGACTCCACCGTGGTGAGCGCGTCGTCGACGGCGCGTCTCGCGCAGCTTGACGAACTGACCGCGACGCAGATCCCCGACGCGGTCTGGCACGAGCTCGACGCCCTCGGACCCGCCCCGACGAATCTCGACGACGGGGACCCTGACGACTGACGTGCGGCCGGGGCCCTGGGCGCGGTCGCGCCAGGGCCCCGCTGTCACATGCTTCGGAATCTGTAGGAGAAGGTCCGAGCGCCTGGCCACAGGGCGTGGCGCGGTTCGACATCCGGTCCGCACGCGCGCGAGCCCAGACCGTGCACACCATCGTCGAGGTAGAGATGATGGCGCTCGGGAACGGGCAGCTCGAAGGGATGCGACGCGCGGTCAAGTTCGTGACTGCTCCACCGACTCAACGTGAATCCGCCCGTGCCCGGCAACCGACGTCCCGCGGGCGTGATGCGCAGCACGCTGTCGTCGGAGGAGAGATCGAGTCGCCGCAGACCGGAACGGTGTCCCGACTCCTGCGGGCGTGCGTGCATCGTGTTCATCTCCGCGATCGTCGCACGGTGCGTTCCGAGGAACGCACCGTCCCGCATGTCCGGATACGACTCGCCGGGCCCCTGACCGATCCACTCCACGGTGTGCCATGACGCGGGCACAGTGAAGTGCACCCCGATCCGCGGCCACGAGGTGTCCCATCCGTTGCTCGGAGCGACGTCGACGACGAGTTGGGGTTCGTCGCCCGCCAGTGCGCTCCACTCGTACCGCACACGGAGCGTCGGGGCTTTGTCCGCCGGCGCCACCACGGTGTCCACGATGAACGTGTCGGAGCCCGCCTCGATCGCAACGACACGGTGCCGGAGGCGGTCCAGCCCGCACTTCCGCCACCGCTGCTCGCTGGGATCCGCGGGCACCATCCCGAGACCACGGGGAGTGGATTCCGGGGCGGCGATCTCGAACGACCCCGCACCGCGGCCGCGGTCGTTGTCGGTGGGGGCGCGCCACAACTCGAGCCTGCCGCCGGTGATCTCGTGACCGAGGAGCGCGAGGAGTTCACCGCTTTGCGGGTCGAATCGCGCTGCCGGGTAGGAACCCTCGGTTCGCGTAGGGCGGGTTCTTCCAGCCGGCGCAGCCGGTACCGGGGAGGCAGGATCCGCGGAGTGGTCGGCATGAGCGACGACGTGGCCGCTCGATGCCCACGCCGTGGCGTCGCGGACCACGGCGCGGGCCGAGAGCCATCCGCCAGCGGGCGGGGTGGCATCCGTGGGAAGGGCAACGACGCGCGAGCGACCCGGTGGAACGTCTTCCAGGACGGTCGAAATCACCCGCGAGCGGCCCTCATCATCGACGGACTCGACGATGATGTCGAGCCACTCCGTGCCCCGCGAGTGCTGCCGGTTGTGCACCGTGAGCGCGTCGGCGTCGAGGGAGAGGCGTACCGGCGCGGACATCGCAGCGAACTCCACGAGGCCCGAGGTGGGAGTCCCGTCCGAGAGGACGAGGCCGTCGATGACGAAGTTGCCGTCGTGGACGTGCTCCCCGAAGTCCCCGCCGTACGCGAAGTAGGTCGTGCCGTCGGCGGTGCGGTGCTCGAGACCGTGGTCGCGCCACTCCCAGATGAACCCGCCATGCAGGCGGGGAGACGATTCGACGGTCTCGTCGTACCAGTCCAGCCCTCCGGGGCCGGTTCCCAGGGCGGCACCGTACTCGCACATCACCATCGGCCTCGAGCGCACGCGTGCCGCCTCGGCCGGCGTGCAGCCGAAGATGTCGCCCTCGTCGGAGGCGATCGTCTGAAGCTCGGCGGGCGTGGGGTACATCCGCGAGTAGACGTCCGTGTAGGCGCCGGTGTAGTCGCCCTCGTAGTGCACGGGTCGTCCCGGATCTCGACGGTGCACCCAGGACGACATTGCCGCGAGGTTCTGTCCGGTTCCCGACTCGTTTCCAAGCGACCACATCACGATCGACGGATGGTTCTTGTCTCGTTCGAGCGTGCGATGCATGCGGTCCAGGTAGGCGTCGCGCCAGCGAGGATCGTCGCTGGGGTTGGCCACCCAATCGACGAAGAAGAACGCGTGCGTTTCGAGGTCGCATTCGAGGATGACCCAGAAGCCCGAGCTCGTCGCAGAGGTCGAGCGTTCGCGAATGCGGCGGGTAGTGGCTCGTGCGGATGGCGTTGACGTTGTGCCGCTTCATGGTGAGCATATCGGCACGCACTGCCTTCTCGTCGAACACACGACCAAGCTGGTGGTGGAACTCGTGCCGATTGACGCCGCGAAAGGTCACGGGGCGGCCATTGACGAGAAACCGGTCGCCATCGATGCGGACGGTGCGGAAACCGAGGCGCAGACGCACGGTCTCGCCGACACCAGTCACGGATGCCTCGTACAGACGTGGTTCCTCTGCCGACCACGGCTCCACCGTTCCGACATCGAGCGGCGCGGCGGCATCGAGCGAGGCGCGGTCCGCGAACGTTGTCTCCACGTCGAGCTCGGGGATGCGCAGGGTGAGCGGAAACGCATCGTCGGTCGCATCGACGCGCGTGGTGAGGAAGCCGCGCCCGCGTGTCTCGTCGAAGTCCGCCTGCAGCCACACATCGTTCAGGCAGCCCGCTGGGCGAGCCAGCAGTGCTACATCGCGGAAGATTCCGGGGAGCCACCACTGATCCTGATCCTCGAGGTAGGTCCCTGCAGACCACTGATGCACGCGCACCG
>NZ_JAPVLR010000007.1:0-79788 GCF_027157935.1 Microbacterium sp. H37-C3
ACCAGCATCTTGGTGTGTGCACTTCTGTGTGCACTGATCTGGGCGGCGGTAGGGGTGTAGCCTGTGTTTGTGCGGGCGCTGGCGGTGCACGCGGTTCCAAGCCACTCCGTCCTAAGGAGCGGGTCGGGGGTTCGAATCCCTCCAGGGGCGCCACTCTCGAACGTTCGCGTCTCTGCCACGACGATTGGCGCCAATGAGTCAGGATGGGGTAGTTGGCGGCGTGGATGCCGCTTGGTCGTCGCATACAGCAGGAGTGCCCATCAGTGGTGAATCACGTCGCCTTCATTTGGAACATCGCCGAGTCCCTCCGCGGACCGTTCAAGCCCTCCGAGTACGGGTCAGTGGTTCTCCCCTTCACGGTGCTCCGCCGCCTCGACGCCGTCCTCGCAGACACGAAGCCGGCCGTGCTCGAGGCGGCGAAGGGAATCGAATCGCTCCCCGAGATGCTGCAGGCGATCAAGCTCCAAGAAGCAACGGGCCACCAGTTCTACAACACGTCCCCGTTCGACTTCGGCAAGCTCGTCGCCGATCCGGCCGACCTCCGCGCGAACCTCTCCGCATACCTCGCGGGCTTCTCGCCGAATGTGCGGGACATCTTCGAGCGGTTCGAGTTCGATAAGACACTGAACAAGCTGGCAGAGAAGAACAAGCTGTTCGCGGTGACGGAGAAGTTCGCGCAGGCCGACTTCCACCCTCGCGCGGTCAGCAACATCCAGATGGGCCTGGTCTTCGAGGAGCTGATCCGGTTCGCGAACGAGAAGTCGAACGAGACCGCCGGCGACCACTACACCCCGCGCGAAGTCATCAAGCTCATGGTCGAGCTCCTGTTCGCGCTCGACGACGACGCCCTGTCGAAGTCGGGTGTGGTGCGGTCCATCTACGACCCGACCGCCGGCACCGGCGGCATGCTCTCCGTCGCCGATGAGTACCTCCGCACCCTCAACCCGGGCATCCAGCTGAGCCTGTATGGGCAGGACTACAACGACGCGTCGTACGCGATCTGCAAGGCAGACATGGTCATCAAGGGGCAGGACGTCAACAACATCGCCCTCGGCGACACCCTCACCGAAGACCACTTCGACGACAAGAAGTTCGACTACGGCCTGTCCAACCCGCCCTTCGGGGTCGACTGGAAGGATCAGCGCACCTACGTCGACGACGAACATTCGAAGCTCGGGTTCAACGGCCGCTTCGGTCCCGGCACCCCCGCGGTCAGCGACGGGGCGATGCTGTTCCTGCTGCACCTGGTGTCGAAGATGCGCGAGCTCGAAGATGGCGGCTCCCGCATGGCGATCGTCCTCAACGGGTCACCGCTGTTCTCCGGCGGCGCCGGCGGCGGCGAGTCGAACATCCGCAAGTGGCTGCTCGACGACGACCTCGTCGAGGCGATCATCGGGCTGCCGAAAGACATGTTCTACAACACCGGCATCTCCACCTACATATGGATCCTCACCAATCGCAAAGACGAGAACCGCAGGGGCCGCGTTCAGCTCATCGACGGCCGTGAGATGTTTACCAAGCTCCGCAAGGGCCTCGGCTCCAAACGCAACGAACTCTCTCCGAAGAACATCGAGACCATCGTGGGGCTGTACGCCGGATTCGAGGACGGCGAGCAGGCGAAGATCTTCCGCAATGAGGACTTCCTGTATCGCACGATCACGGTCGAACGCCCCCTCAAACTGAACTGGCAGGCCACCGCCGAACGCATCGACGCCGTGTTCGAAGCCAAGGCCATCCAGAAGTTGAACGAGACGGATGCTGCCGCCCTCCGCGCTACCCTCGATCGGCTCGGCACCGACACAGTCTGGAAGAACCGCACCGAGTTCCAGAAGGCGATGAAGGATGCCGCGAGAGCCGAAGGCCTCACCCTCGCTGCGCCGCTACTCAAGGCCGTGACGACCGAGCTCGGTGAACAGGACGACACCGCGGACACCTGCACCGATGCCAAGGGCAACCCGGAGCCGGATGCGTCGCTCCGCGACACCGAGAACGTGCCGTGGGAGGAGGATGTCGACGCCTACGTCGCCCGCGAAGTTCTCCCGTACGCTCCCGACGCGTGGGTCGACCACACTAAGACCAAGGAAGGTGCGGAGATCCCCTTCACCCGCCACTTCTATAAGTACATCCCGCCCCGCCCGCTCGAGGAGATCGACCGCGACCTCGACGCCGTCATGGACCAGCTCCGCGCGATGCTCGTCGAGGTGGAGAGGTGACATTCCCACGCATACCTCTCCGCCGCGCCGCCCGCATCCTGAACGGTGGAACGCCTCCATCTGGAGTTGCAGAGTTCTGGGATGGCGACGTGCCGTTCGTGACGCCACCTGATCTCAACGGTCTCGATGGGGCACAGCTGGAATCGACGGCCCGAACGATCACCGCGGAGGGCGTTGCACATTCGGGTCTAGCGCCCGCAGGCAGCGTGCTCCTTTCGACCCGAGCACCGATCGGGCATATCGGCCGGTTGACTTCGCCCGCCGCCTTCAACCAGGGCTGTCGCGCGCTCGTGCCGGCCCGCAACCACGAGGCGCGCTTTCTGGCGTACGCGCTCGTTGCCTCACGTGCAGACATGGAGGCTCGCGGGCTCGGGACTACCTTTCTGGAGCTGTCTGGGTCATCTCTCGCTCAGGTCGGCGTTCCTCTCGCCCCGCTCGATGAGCAGCGGGCGATTGCGGACTTTCTGGATCGGGAGACGGCGCAGATCGACGCGTTCATCGCGAAGAACGAGGAGCTCATCACCCTCCTCACCGAACGCCGCGCCGCCGTTACCGCGCAAGCGGTGACGCGCGGCATCGACGATTCCGCGGTGCTCAAGGAGTCAGGCCTCGGGTGGCTTGGCTCCATCCCGGAAGACTGGGAAGCTGTCCGCGTCAAGTTCGCTGTTCGATCTCTCCCAGGGTTTGCTTTCGCGAGCGGCGACTTCGTCGCCGACAGCGGCGCGACGCGCTTGCTTCGCGGCATCAACGTCGGAGTGGGATCCATTTCTTGGGGGGAGACGGTCGGGATCGAGAACCCTCCGGCGTACGTTGAGAGCCGCTACATGCTCGATGAAGGTGATCTTGTCCTCGGAATGGACCGCCCAGTGATCAGTGGGGGGCTCCGCGTCGCCCGGGTAGGCCAACGGGACGCCGGCACGCTGCTCGTTCAGCGAGTGCTCCGGCTTAGAGGCGCCCTCGTCCGCAACGACTACCTTGAGTACTCGTTGGCATGGGGCGGGTTCGCGATGTACATCGAGCCCGACTTCACCGGTGTTAGCGTGCCCCACATGAGCGAACAGCAGGTCGGCAACTTCACCATTGCGCTCCCGGACCTGTCCACGCAGGCGCGCATTGTGGAATACATCCGAGATCAGCACTCAGCAATCGACGCTGCTCTAGATGCCGCGCGGCGATCGATCGACTTGATGCGCGAGCGTCGTGCCGCGCTGATTTCGGCTGCGGTGACGGGAAAGATTGATGTGGGGGTGGCTGCATGAGCGGTGTCGCTGGGGCGCACCTCGAGTCTGTGCTGGAGAACGAGATCGCCGAGCACCTCGCCGCCAACGGCTGGCTGTACTCGCCGACCGGTACTGGGTACGACCGTGAACTCGCTCTGTTCCCTGAGGATGTTTTCGGGTGGTTGGAAGATTCGCAGCCGACCGAGTTCGCCAAGGTCGTCCGCCCCGGAGACACCGAAGCTCAGCGCAAGGCCGCGGGGAACAGCATCCTGAACCGTCTCGCGAAGTCGCTGGATCTGGATCCGTCGAAGAACGGCGGGGCGATCCGGATTCTGCATGAAGGTCTCTCGATGGTGCCGCTGCATGGGGGTGCGGTGAAGTTCCGGTTGGCGCAGTTCAGGCCCGCGACGACCAACAACCCGGACACGCTTGAGGCATACCGGAAGATGCGGGTGCGGGTGATGCGTCAGGTGCACTACTCGGCGAAGCATCCCAACAAGGCATTGGATCTGGTGCTGTTCGTGAACGGCATCCCGGTAGCGACGGTCGAGTTGAAGACTGACTTCACGCAGTCGATCGGGAACGCGGTGAACCAGTACCGGTTCGACCGGTCACCGGCGGGTGAGCCCTTGTTCGGGTTCGCGAAGCGGTCGCTGGTGCATTTCGTGGTGTCGAACTCCGAGGTGCAGATGACCACGCGCCTTGCCGGACCAAAGACGCGGTTCTTGCCGTTCAACAAGGGCGCGGACGAGGGTGCGGGCAACCCGCATAACCCAGACGGGTCGGCATCCGGGTACTTCTGGGAAGAGATCCTTCAGCGCGACACTTGGTTGCAGATACTGGGGTCGTTCGTGCACCTGCAGGTCGAGGTCGATGCCGACCCCGACACCGGGAAGAAGACCCGGTCGGAGAAGGTGCTGTTCCCGCGGTACCACCAGTGGCGGGCCGTGACCCGGCTGGTCGACGCGGCCCGGGTAGAGGGGCCGGGGAACCGGTACCTGGTGCAGCATTCGGCGGGGTCGGGGAAGACGAACTCGATCTCGTGGCTCGCGCACCGCCTCTCTCAACTCCACGACGACGCCAATGAGCGGGTGTTCGACACGGTCGTGGTGGTCACGGACCGGACGGTGCTGGACAAGCAGCTGCAGGACGCGATCAGCCAGTTCGAGAAGCAGGCCGGGGTGGTGCAGTCGATCACGAAGGATGCGGGCGAGTCGAAGTCGAAGCAGCTCGCCGCCGCGCTGACCGGTGGCAAGAACATCGTGATCGTGACGATCCAGTCGTTCGAGGCGCTGATCACCGCGATCCAGACCCTGCCTGAGTTGCAAGGGCGTCGGTTCGCGGTGATCGCTGACGAGGCGCACTCATCGCAGACCGGGTCGACCGCGGGCGCGTTGACGAAGGTGCTGTCTCCGGACGAGCAGGCCGCGGTCGCCGAGGGTGCACCGATCGATTCGGATGCGTACCTGCAGTGGGCGATGGAGGTCACCGCCTCCGCCCCCAACATCTCCTACTTCGCCTTCACCGCGACCCCGAAGGCTAAGACGCTTGAGCTGTTCGGGCGGGTGCCGGAGGGTGCGAGGCCGGATGCGACTCCTGAGCCGTTCGATCTGTATTCGATGCAGCAGGCGATCGAGGAGGGGTTTATCCTCGATGTGCTGCAGAACTACACGCCGTACAAGGTGGCGTGGAAGCTGCAGCATCCCGATTCTGAGTACGACGGTGCCGGTGAGGTTGACGAGTCGACCGCGGTGAAGGCGCTGGTGCAGTACGTCCGGTTGCACCCGACGAACATCAGCCAGAAGGCGAAGATCGTCGTCGACCACTTCCGCGCCTTCGTGCAGCCGCTGCTGGACGGCAAGGCGAAGGCCATGGTCGTCACCGGGTCACGTGTCGAGGCCGTGCGGTGGAAGAAGTACCTCGATCGGTACATCACGGACACTGGGGTTCTGGGGGTGCGGTCGCTGGTCGCGTTCTCGGGAACAGTCGAAGACCCGGACGATGTCGGTGAGGGGTTGACGGAGCGGACCCAGAACCCGGGGGTGCCGTCGGATCTCGCGGAGGCGTTCAAGCCGGCCACGTACAACGTGATGATCGTGGCAGAGAAGTTCCAGACCGGGTTCGACCAGCCCCGGCTGGTCGCGATGTACGTCGACAAGAAGCTCGGCGGTGTGCAGGCCGTGCAAACCCTGTCACGCCTGAACCGCACCTACCCAGGCAAAGACAAGACCTTTGTCCTCGACTTCGTCAACGACCCGCAGGAGGTGCTGGACGCGTTCCTGCCGTACTACCGGAAGGCGACGCTGACCGCGACGACCGACCCGAACCTGGTCTACGACCTCGTGGTCAAGCTCGACTCGGCCGGGATCTACGACATGTCGGAGGTTCAGCAAGCGTTCGACGCGGCCCTCTTTGGTGGGGTTAACGCGAACTCGAAGGTGTCGGCGGCGACCGCGCCGGCGGTGGACCGGTTCCAGAAGCGGTGGGTCGCCGCGGTGCTCGATGTCGACAAGGGCGAACAGGACGAGTTGCGGCTGTTCAAGGCCGATGTGGGCAACTTTGTGAAGTTCTACGACTTCATCTCCCAGGCCCGAAACCTCGAAGACACCGACCTGCCCCGCCGGCACTACTTCTTCCGCCGCATCCTCCCGCAACTGTCCACCGCGACGATCATCGAACCCGTCGACATCTCCGACGTCACGCTCGTCGGCTACAAGATCAGCGCGGGCGAGTCCGTGAAACTGAACCTCGGGCAGGGACCTGGCCTGGACCCGATCACCGCGATCGGATCGGGCGCGATCCACGAGAAGCACCGCTCCGCGCTAGAGGAAATTATTCACAAGCTCAACGAACGCCTCGGTGACAAGTATGGCGTCGGCGTGATCGACATCACGATGAACCACATCGTCGGGAAGCTGGCATTGGATGTGGAGCTTGCCAACCAAGCCGCAGTGAACAGCCCGCAGCAATTTGCCGAGTCCCCTGCGCTGCCGAAGGCATTCACGAAAGCCCTCCTTGGGGTGCGGGACGAGACACCCGCGTTCATCGACGACCTGTTCAACGACAGCGGGCTCTATGCGGAGATGGCAAGGGTGTTGCCGGCGATGCTGTATGAGTACCTGACCTTCGGGGGAGCTTCGAGCGGCGTTAGCGGAGGCGATGCATGAACATTTGGGGAGTCCATAACAATGCGCTCACGACCGAGCTCGTGGACGAAGGATTCATCAGTCTGGGTTGGGACGATCTCGGGGACCTGCGGTCCATCGGTTCGGGTCGAGAGGGCTTGAAGAGTGCTCTCGCCGAGGCGGAGCCGGACGCTAAGCCGCGTTCGATCGCCGGACAGGCCGGCGTGCTCACACGCTTTCGCGACGAAATGCGCCCGGGCGACGTCATCGTTGCGCCTTACAAACCGACCTCAACGATCAACCTCGGTCTTGTATCGAGCGAGTACTACTACGAGACAGGGGCTGAACGGCACCGGCACCGGCGCAGGGTCGAGTGGAAGAAGGTCGGACTACCACGCACGGTCTTCTCGCAAGCTGCGCTGTACGAGATCGGCTCGGTTCTTGCGGTGTTCCGCGTCCGTAGACATGGCGACGAGTTCATAGCCGCACTGGATAGTCCCGAAGAATCACCAGACGAGCTCGCCAAGACCGTCGATCTCGCGGCAGACCAGTCTGCGAGCGATGATGAGATCGATGAGCCGCGAGCATCTCGAATTGAGCGACACACCCGTGATTTCGTGCTCGAGACGCTGCACAGGAAGTTGACGCATCAAGATTTCGAGGAGTTCACAGCCGCGTTGCTCCGCGCAGTTGGCTATCAAGCCCGCGTGACTCAGTACTCGCAGGATGGTGGAGTGGACGTGCTTGCACATCGCGACCCGCTGGGAGTCGAACCACCTCTGATCAAGGTCCAGTGCAAGCATCGGACGGGCACGGTCGGCGCACCCGACGTGCAACAGCTCATCGGCACGCAAGGCCTCGGCGAGCTCTCTCTGTTCGTCACCCTGGGCAGCTACTCGCGCGACGCGCTCGCCATCGAGCGCCAACGCCCTGGCCTGCGACTTCTGTCTGGTGAGGATGTTGTCACGATGGTGCTCGAGAACTACGCTGCACTCCCGGAGTCCTGGCGCTCAATCATTCCGCTCACGCGAGTTCTGGTCGTGGCGGATGTCGTGGAAGGTTAGCAGCCATGAACAGAGTCGATGCTCAGGCGCGAATTACTCGCAACCTTGCCACGATCCGCTATCAGCTGGAGGATCTCGCGCGACGGGGCCTATACATGCCTCGATTCACTGAAGAACTGGTTCAGCGAGCGGTGGGAGCGGCCACTGGCCGGAAGGTTCTGGATCTCAACTCGGGCACGAACAACTTCCCCGGCATCGATCTCCGGACCGACGACGAAACTGTCGGGTATCAAGCAACGGTGCGCGCGACCAAGCAGAAGTTCGATCTCACTCGCTCCGCGCTCGCAAAAGAGGCCACCTCGTCGACTTCGAGAGTCAAGCGATTGGCAGATGTGTATGTCGTCGGGATCAGCTGCGTCGACAACGCGCAGATCCGGCGCTGGAACCCGGTGGACGCTCAGTCCAACGTTCGGATGCGAGCGATCGAGCTGTACTCGCTGCTCGACCTGGCGCACGTTGGTGACGACGCGCTATACGAAGTGGACGACGTTGTTCAGGGATTCGCGAACGACTGGGGGCGGCCGCGTCAATCGGACGCCCGAGAGATCGCGACGATCGTCGCGTGGTTGGATCGGCCCGCGATTCGCGACGCACGCCATTACGAGTCAAACTGGCAGGATCTGCGCACCGCGATGCAGGACATCAGGAGACTTCTTGCGCGGGGAGTGGATGATGCTGGTGATCGGATCGCCCGACCCAAATCAACTTTTCAGCCTCCTTACTCCGCGCCTCTGCAACAGATCTACAATGCCAGCCATCAGATCAGCCGCATCCTCACCGCTTCACTCCAACACGGATCGTCCCTGACCGGAAACGACATGGGCGCAATTGATGCCTTCCGACTTGAGATCCAGCGCAACGTGACTCTGGTATGTGACGAAGCCGGCCTCGAAGCGCCTCGCTGGTAGCCCGCGCGCGACGCAGGACCGAGGAGTCGCTTGATGCGCGCAGTCGAACAGACGCGGACTTCGATTGCCAACTGGACCCAGTCTCGCGACGGTGCACGTGTGCAGACGGAACCGGCCAGGAGTTGCACAATTGCTCCGCGCGACGCCTTTAACACGCGTCACAAGCACGATCGAGACGGGGCGGTCGAGACAGAGCGCTCGAGACAGGTCGATCGAGACAGCTCGATCGAGACAGCTCGATCGAGACAGCTCGATCGAGACAGAGCGATGCACGCAGGCACCCACGGTGGACGACGCCGTTTGAAACGGCTTTGCTACAGCTACCTGCAACGCAGAGAAATCCCTGAATAACCGCAAACTCGTCGCCTACTCTGGCGCCATGCGCGGAGGCCTGGAGCGATGGAAGAGAGGCGTCGAATCCCGCGGGGTCCGGCAGGCGATCTCGTACGCACTCGAGGGCACGTGCGACGCCCACATGCCATATCCGACGGGCGCCGAGGCGCTCGAGGCGTATGGCGCAGCATCCGATTCAACCGTCTCTCGGTTCATCGTCGACAACGGCGTCATCACGACTGACCAACTCACGGCCGGCGGCGTTCGCGTCTGGCTCACCGGGCACGACCCGGTCACGGGGGAGGAGCGCGGCCCCCAGCGGCTGAGCCCCGACGCCGACCTGCTGCTCGACGGAACGCTCAACCACCCGAAGTCGTACAGCATCGCCGCGCTGCTGCATCCCGAACTCGCCGCCCAGTTCGAAGCACTGCAGGACCGGCTGCGTGACCGCATCCTGCTGACGTGGCAGACGGAGCTCGACGCACGGCGCGGGCACGGCGGCCTCATCCGCGGGGAAATCACGCATATCGAGGTCGTTGAGTTGCAGCATCGGCGCTCGCGTGCGCTCGACCCGCACATCCACCGGCATCTCTGGCTGAACATCAAGGTGCTCGGCGACGACGACCAGTGGTCGAACCTCGACTCGCGCGTCGCGATGAAACTGCACACCGTCGTCAACGCCGAGGGCGAGCTCGCAGCCCACACAGATTCCGCGGGGATCGCCGCGCTCGCCCGGCACGGATACACGCTCGACGACACTGGAGAGATCGCCGAGCTCGCCGGCGCCGTCCGTCCCGTCTCGCGTCGGTCGGCGCAGATCGAAACCAACCGCGCGCGGCTGATCGCGGGGTGGTCGGCGGCGCACGGCGGATCTGCGCCGAGCGTCGAGGTGCTGCAGCAGATCGACCGGCGCGCGTGGGCGGTGTCGCGTCCGAACAAGCCGGCCGATCTCGATGAGGCGTCGTGGGAGGCGCGCGTCCGCGACGAGATCGGAGCGATCGATCCGAGTCTGACCAGCCGATGCGCTCGAGCCGGGAGGTGGAGCGTCGCGCTGACAAATGCGATGAGGATGGTCGCTCTCAGTAAGGGATCCGCAGGGCAGCATCCGACGAGTCCGCTCAAGAAGCTGATCAGTCGGTGCTCGCCTCTTGACTCCCGATGCCGATAGCCTCGTCAGCAATGAATAGGCGCGAAGGTATCTTGCTTGGCTTCGCCGGTTTGGCGGTCGCCGGTCTCGTCGCGTTGGCAATGCCGGCAGTCGCATCGCTCGCTGATTCGGTTGGGTTTGATCCTGAAATGGCTGACGTTAGTGCCCCAGAGGCCGCTGCGACGGAGAGCCCACCACTGGACCCTGGCGCCGAAACGACGTCGCCCGTCGACGCCGAGGGCGGCATTGCCGGGTATCAAGACGTCGGCGGTGGTGTCAGCATCCCCGCGAAAGGACCGGGCGACTGCCCGACGTGGGCGATCATCACTCCGTACGATGCATGGAATCCCGCGGCTCGGCTGTCTGGAGCGATGACGGACCTCGGCCCGACGGCCTACGCGTCCGGAGAGGTCGGGCTTGACGATGACGGTGAGATTGCGACCTATGCCGTGGCGGCCGGGGACACCGGGTACGGCATCGGGGACCGCTTCTGCCTCGACTACATCGCGATGTTGTCCTACAACGACAAGTCGTTCTCTGAACCGGAGCTCCAGCCGGGCGACATTCTGTTCCTCCGCCCGTAGCGCTCGGCTAGCATTTCCGCATGGCCAAAGCACCCCGGATCACGGACGTCTCGATCGGGAGCGACGGCATCCGCCTCGGCCAGTTCATGAAGTTCGCGGGCCTACTCGACTCGGGGGGCGACGTGAAGGAAGCCATCATCGACGGCTACGTGACGGTCAACGGTGAGGTCGAGCGGCGGCGCGGACGCCAGCTGCAGATCGACGACGTCGTCAGCCACGAGGATCGCACGGTCCGCGTCCGCCCTTAGCCAGCCATTACCGCGCGCGCCAGATGGAAGAATCATTCGGTGACCGCAACTCTCGTCGCTCAGGGCCTCGCCGGCGGATACGGCCACCGCACACTCTTCGACGGCGTCGATCTCACCGTCAGCCCGGGTGACGTCGTCGGTGTCGTCGGCGCCAACGGTGCCGGCAAGTCCACGCTGCTGCGCATCTTCGCCGGACGCGATGCGCCCCAGGCGGGAACCGTCAGCCTCGCTCCCGCCGACGCCTTCGTCGGCTGGCTCCCGCAGGAACACGAGCGCGTCGAAGGTGAGACCGTCGCCGCGTACATCGCCCGTCGTACGGGATGCGCCGAGGCGACGGCCGAGATGGATGCCGCAGCATCCGACCTCGGTGATTCCTCCATCCCCGGCGCCGACGACCGGTACGCCACCGCGCTCGATCGCTGGCTCGCGAGCGGCGCCGCTGACCTCGACGAGCGCCTTCCGATTGTGCTCGCCGATCTCGGGCTGGAGCTCGACGCCGACGGCATCCATATGACCTCCCTCTCGGGTGGGCAGGCGGCACGCGTCGGACTCGCGGCGCTGCTGCTCTCGCGCTTCGACATCGTGCTGCTCGACGAGCCCACGAACGACCTCGACCTCGACGGGCTCGAGCGTCTCGAAGCGTTCGTGCGGGGCCTGCGCGGGGGAGTCGTGCTGGTCAGCCACGACCGGGAGTTCCTCGCGCGCAGCGTCACGCGCGTGCTCGAGCTCGACCTCGCACAGAACTCGCACCGCATCTACGGCGGCGGCTACGACGCCTACCTCGAAGAGCGGGCGACCTTGCGGCGTCATGCGCGCGAGAAGTACGACGAGTTCGCGGGCAAGAAGGCCGACCTCGTCGCTCGGGCCCGCGTGCAGCGCGAGTGGTCGAGCCAGGGCGTCCGCAACGCAATGAAGAAGAACCCCGACAACGACAAGATCCGCCGCAAGGCCGCGACCGAGTCGAGCGAGAAGCAGGCGCAGAAAGTGCGCCAGATGGAAAGCCGCATCGCCCGCCTCGAAGAAGTCGAAGAGCCCCGCAAGGAGTGGCAGCTCGAGTTCACGATCGGCTCCGCGCCGCGGTCGAGCTCGGTCGTCTCGACGCTCAACGGCGCGGTCGTGCGGCAGGGCTCGTTCATGCTCGGACCCGTGTCACTGCAGATCAACGCCGGCGACCGCATCGGCATCACCGGGCCCAACGGTGCCGGTAAGTCCACCCTGCTGCGCACGATCCTCGGACGGCAGCAGCCCGACGAAGGAAGCGCGAGCATCGGCTCGAGCGTGAGCATCGGTGAGATCGACCAGGCGCGTTCTCTGCTGGTCGGATCAACGCCGCTCGCCGACGCCTTCGAAGCGCTCGTGCCCGAGATGGCCTCCGGCGAGGTGCGGACGCTGCTCGCGAAGTTCGGGCTCAAGGCCGACCACGTTCTGCGCCCGGTCGGCGAGCTGTCGCCGGGGGAGCGCACCCGCGCCGGCCTCGCCCTGCTGCAGGCGCGGGGCGTGAACGTCCTCGTCCTCGACGAGCCGACCAACCACCTCGATCTCCCCGCCATCGAACAGCTCGAGCAGGCCCTCGAGTCGTACGACGGCACGCTGCTGCTCGTCACCCACGACCGGCGGATGCTGGATGCCGTCAGCACCAACCGCCGCTGGCACGTCGAGGGCGGCCGCGTCACCGAGGCCTGAGCCGCGACAGCCATCCCGATAGGGTGCAGGCATGCGATCGCTGACGAAAGCACTGCTCGTGGCCGCACCGATCCTGCTGCTCGCCGGCTGCTCGGCAGGCGATCTGCCCGAGTTTGCGACCGAGCAGACCGACCGCGACGTCGTCGCCGACGAGCGGGCGATCGAGGCCATTGCGTCCGAAACGACGCGCTTCGTCGGCGAGGTGGACGGGGTCGAGCTGTTCCTCGCGAAGAGCCAGGACGACGAGATATGCCTCATCCAGCTCCGCGACGGTGGCTTCGAGAACACGGCGTGCTCCTCGGGAGGTGGACTCGGCACGATCATCACGGGAGGGCCTGCCATCGAGGTCGGCGACTTCCGCTACCTGCCGCACGCCGAGAGCCGCCCGGGCCGAGAGCAGATCAGTGACAGCGTCGTCATCATCCGCGGTGGGCTGTAGTCCGACGCAGCCCTCAGCCGGTCGGCGGCTGCTCGGTCTGAGCGCACCACTGCGCCCGCAGCACGCTCACGACATCGTCGAGCCCCGCGCCCGTGCGCAGCGCCTCATCGGTCAGCTCGCGGATCCGCTTGAGCACGGCATGGGGGAGTACCGCCGCCGATTCCGCGACGCGAGTTCCCGCGGCGGTGCGGGTGACCACGAGCCCCTCCTGCTCGAGCAGCTTGTAGGCCTTCGCCACGGTACCGGGCGCGACGCCGAGGTCGGCGGCGGTCTGGCGGACGGTGGGAAGGCGTTCGTTGGCCGCGAGCATGCCCGACACGATGAGCCCGCGCAGCTGCAGGTAGATCTCGCGCGACGGGGTGCTCTCGTCAGCCGCGGAGAGCGGTCGGGTGGCCGTCATCGGGCGTACCCGACATCCATCACCGAGGGCCCCGCCCCCGGGGATGCCGGGGCAGCAGCCGAGGCGTGGCCGGCACCCGGCACGAGCGATCCGCCGACGACGAGAAGCATGCAGAGCGCCACGATCTCGATGATCGGTGCTGCGGCACCGGCGAGAGACGCAAGCTCCGCGTAACGCCATGCGACGTCGTACGACGTGTAGGTGCCCGGCCTGTCGATCATCAGCATCGTGGTCGAACCCGCGTTGCCGACGAGGCGCCACGCGGCGGCAAGGGCGAGGAGGCACGCACCCGTCGTGAGCCATACGATGCCGCCGGCGGTCCGGCGGCGGGCCGCACGTTCGATCGCGACGGTCTCGGGCCGAAGGAACGACCGGGCCGCGTTGCGGTCGAGGGCGCGCCAGGCGGCGACCACCAGCAGCACCAGCCCGACGAGAGCGGGCACGCCGTAGACCCAGCCGTAGAACACGACGCGCACCGGGTCGACATCCCCGGCGTTCGGGATCGGGATGACGAGCCAGAGCCAGTCGCCGGCATCGTCGGGCGACGACGCGAGCCCGGCCGCCACCGTCGTCCCCGCGAGCGCGAGGGCTGTGACCGTCAGAGCGGCAAGGGTCATCGGTGAGCTGAACGACACCCACGACCTTCGCACCGGTGGCGACACGGGCCGCTCGGGCGCGCCCGACCCGCGGGTGCGGACCAGAACGAGCGCGGCGACGACGCCCACCAGCGCGACCACGAGTGGTGCCGCCACGCGCCACCACGACGCGCCCGAACCGTCCCAGATGTAGCCGCGGAAGATGAACTCGAGAACGAAGACGAGAGAGACGGCGAAGCCCGCGCCGGCGAGAGCGATGTGCTCCCCGGCGTATCGACGCCGAACCGCGGACCGGCGTCCTCCGATGAGCCTGGGGGCGTGCTCAGCACGGCCACTCGTGTTCGCGCGGATCGCGACGACGGTCGCCGCGGCGACGAGTCCGAGAACGAATGACACTGGCGGCCACGTCGCGATGGCGCCGGTGAGCTCGAGGGGCCCGAAAGCCGCGAGAGAAGGAATAAGCATGCGTGGCGCCTTTCGCTTGTACCCCGCTGGCGTAACAAAATGTATCAGCATGATGACACAAGCGCGCGACCGCACCCAGCGAGCAACCAAGGTTGACAAGAATGCCGCGAGCAACCTAGGTTGCTTATATGGAATCCACCCAGATCGCCGGCGTCGCCGCAGACACGCGTGATCCACGTGCGGGTCTGCGCGCGATCGCGTCGCTGCGCTCTCTCACCGAGCGCCTCGAGCTGGCGCAGGTCGAGGCGGGCCTGCGCGCGGGCATGAGCTGGCAAGAGATCGCCGACGCGCTCGGCGTCTCGCGCCAGGCCGTGCACAAGAAGTACGCCAAACGGATCGATCCGACCATCGACGTCCCCAGGAGAACCCGATGAGCAAGCTGACGGTAGCGACCGCGACGATGTACGACCTGTCCCTCGCCGGTGCGGAGGAGGCATCTCGACTCGGCGAGCAGAGCGGTGACATCGACCACCTTCTGCTGGCCCTAACGATCAACGAGCAGGTGGCCGGCGAGGTTCTGCGCGCGCTCGGCGCCGACCTCGAGCGCACGCGCGCGGCAGTCGAGCAGCAGCACGCCGATCAGCTCGCGTCACTCGGAGTGCAGGCCGCCATGCCCGGTCCCGGCCGCATCACGTATCACGAGCGTGGGGAGTTCGCGTGGAACGATCGCGCCCTCGACGTCCTCCGACGCGCGGGTCAGGGAGGCAAGCGTGGTGATGCCGCCGCGGTGCTGCGCGAGCTGGTCGACGAGGGCAGCGGGCTCATCGAGGCGATTCTTCAGCGCCTCGACACGAGCCCGCAGCAGGTGCGCGAGCTTCTGGATCAGGCTGAGCGCTACCCCGCGCTGCCAACTCGCGCCGCCGACAACGGCCGGTCACTCTCGGGCGCCGGCGCAGTGCATGTCCCTGCTCCAGTGACAGACGTGTGGGCGCTGCTCAACGACCCCGCCCGGATGCCGGAATGGGATCTCCTGTTCGGACGGGTCGACGATCTGCCCGACGACGTCGCGCCGGGAGCCACATGGACCGCGTACTCGCTCGAGACGGCGCCGAACGGCAAGCCGCAACGGGTGAACCCCGAGCGTCGACGCGCCCGCATCGAACTCGTCGAGTGTGAGCCCACGACGGCGATCGAGTGGATCACGACCTGGCCCGATTCTCCGACGTCGAACAAGCGCCGGATGCGGATCGAACTTGAGCCTGCGGCCGGTGGCACGCGCCTCGTGATTCGCCACGCGTGGGAGCGCACGAGTTCGCGGCGAGGGATCCCGCTGCTGCGGTGGGTCATGCGACCGCTGAACAGCTTCGCGATCTGGCTGCAAATCTCGCAGACCGGTGCGTCGATCGGGCGCGTGTTCCGGTAGACACCCGCGTGAGGGCGCCCCGTAGGCTCGGGGGGATGACGAGCGACGCGACACCCCAGCCGAACCGTCTCGCCGAGCCGCCGCTGACTCGGCCCTACGTCGGTGCGCCGCCGCTCGCGGCGCTGCGGCGGTGGATGCAGAACTACGCGACCTTTCGCGGACGCGCGAGCCGGTCGGAGTTCTGGTGGCCGATGCTCGTGATCGTGCTGTTCCCGATCGTGGTTCAGATCGTCAACGGTCTCACCACGGGCGACTGGCGGCCCATCGACACTGGTGTCGTGCAGAACGTCCCCGACGTGATCGTGCTCGTCTTCTCGCTGGCCACCCTGCTGCCGATGCTGGCCGTCACCTGGCGTCGCCTGCACGATACGAACCGCAGCGGCGTGTGGTTCTTTCTGATCGTCCTACCGCTCATCGGCTGGATCGCCCTCGCGATGATGCTCTCGATGCGCGGTGAGCGCGGGGGAGCGCGCTTCGATCCCGTTACGAGCGGCGGGCGATGAGCAGCGCGATGACGGCGACGACACCGATGACGGCAGCGATGCGCACGGCCTTGCCGGTGCGGCGGGTGAGCGTCAGCGCGCCGTCGACGATCTTGACGTTCTGATCGATCCGGGCGGTGGCGAAGCCGGCCGCGGCGTCGACGATCTTGTCTGCGACGTCGGGAACGGCGTCGGGAAGCGCATCCTTCGCGGCATCCTGCACCTTGTGGATGGCGCCCTTGCCGGCATCAGCGACGCCATGCACGACTCGCGACGCGGCGCGCGTGACGCCCGATGCGTTCTCGGATGCTTCCGGGGCGGGCGTCCGCGCGTCGACGACGGCGGCATCGTCGACGGCAGCGTCGTCGCCCGTGGCAGGTGAGGTGTTGGCGTCCGTCATGACGGCTCCGTTCGTCGGTGCGAGAGGTCCGGACGAAACTCTCGCACCGACGACGAATTGGCGAGAGGCCCTAGCCGACGCGGCGGATTTCGCGTATGCCCGGGTCAGCTCAGAGCGTCGATGACTTCGGCGCGTCGCTGCGGAAGGTCGCGGGTCGCGGCATCCCAGATGCGCGTCATGCGCGACGGTGAGAAGTGCGGCCAGCCGGGGTCGCCCGCGCGAATGAAGGCGACCCACGCCGCGTGCATGTCGCGCGCGAGATCGGCCGGGGCGTCCGGTCCCGCGAGCAGCAGCGCCTCGGGGTCGCTGAGCCGGTCGAAGGCGAAGCCGATCTCAAGCGCGTGCGCGGCATCCAGACCCCGAACCGGGCTGCGCCAGGCGAACTCGTAGACAAACGTCGGTGCGGTGCGCGCACGGGCGACGCGGGTCGCGGGGGCGCGCAGCATCCGGTCGGTGAGCAGCTGCCCCAGAACCTCACCGGGCGATGCGCCGGGGAATGAGCGTGCGACGGCCCGGGCCGCCCGCTCGGACACCCCCATCGCGCGCCGCGCCACCCACGCCGTGAGCCGCCCGATCCGGGCGATCGCGTCGGGGGTCAGCCACAGGCGGTACTCGTCGGTGTTGGTCCCGATCATGATGGGCAGCTCCGCCGACGTCAGCGCGACCTCGGGCACCTCGGGCAGCGACTCATCGTCGAGGGCGAGGACGAATCCCGGCGCGCCGCGCAGCGGGCTCGAGCCGGCCGAGGCCCGCGACCGCGCGCTCAGGAGATCGGCGGTGGACGTTGCGGCGAACGCGTCGCGCGTCGTCGGGATGCCGAGCTCGCGGGCGATCGCGTCCGACGCCCGGCGCGCCTTGTCGGGCTCCGCAGCTTCGAGCGGCCCCGACTGGATGATCGCGCCCGCGACGAGCGCCCGCGACCGTGGTTCGCTCACCAGCGCCGCGACGAGGGCGCCGCCGGCCGACTCGCCCATGAGGGTGATGCGGGCCGGATCGCCGCCGAACGCGTGGATCTCGTCGCTGACCCAGCGCAACGCGGCGGCGGCATCCCGCAGCCCGAGGTTGAGGGGAACGTCGTCGAGCACGCTGAATCCTTCGACACCGAGGCGGTAGTTCGCTGAGACGAAGACGATGCCGTCCCGGGCGAAGGTGGTGCCGTCGTAGATCGTCTGCGCGGCGGCGCCGCGTTCGAGAGCGCCGCCGTGCAGCCACAGCACGACGGGGGCGTCCGTCGCTCCCACCGGTGCCCACACGTTGACGGTGAGGATGTCGTCGCCGTCGATCGTCGGCACCGTGAGCAGCTCGCCGAGCTCGCCCGCGTACGGGGTCTGCGGCGCCGTGGGGCCGAACCGTGTCGCGTCGCGCTCGCCGACCCACGGATCGACCGGCTCGGCGACTCGGAAGCGGCGCTCGCCGACGGGCGGTTTCGCGTACGGGATGCCGAGGTAGCGGTCGACCCCGTTCGTCCGCGAGCCCCGCAGCTCGCCGCCGCTGATGGTGACCCGCGCTTCGTCCGAGACGACTTCCTCCGGCATCCCTGCTCCCTTCGTTCTTCTCACCGTATGAAAGCCGCTTATGAGGCGTCCCGGAGCAGGTCTGCCCCGGGCGGCGTGATCAGCGGATCGTCCAGGGCGCACGCTCATTCGGCTATGTGCGTGCGCTCTCGCCGGTTCTAACGTGTGAAATCCGGCTGCTACCCGAGCAGCTTGTCGCACACATGCAAAGGGGCATCGATGTCTACTCCACCCCGGCGGCTCCGCGGCCGTCGCCTTCTCCCGCTGGCGGTCACCGTCGCCGTCATCGCGCCGCTCGCGGCCTGTTCCGCGCCGGCCGACGAGGGTCCGGTCACCCTCACGTTCCAGACCTGGGTGCCCGGTATCGACCAGGCCGTCGATCTCTTCAACGAGCAGCACGACGACATCCAGGTCGAGCTGCAGACGATCGTCTCGGGCGCCGAAGGCGGCTACGCCAAGATGCTCTCGGATGTCCAGGCCGGCAACCCCGCGGATGTCGCCCAGGTCGGCTACGACCAGATGCCGACGTTCCTCCTCAACGGCGCCCTCGAGGACATCACGGACTACGTCGGCGACGAGGTCGACGTCTTCTCCGACTGGCAGATCGGCGCGACGACGTTCAACGATCGGGTGTACGGCATCCCGCAGGCGGCCGGGCCGATGGGGCTCTACTACCGCTCCGATGTGTTCGCCGAAGCGGGGATCACCGAGGCCCCCGCGACGTGGGACGACTTCTACGCGGCCGCCGTGGCGGTGCGGGCGACGGCGCCCGACCGATACATCGCGGCGTTCGCGCCGAACCAGGCGGCCTGGATGGAGGGCCTCGCCGAGCAGGCGGGCGAGCCCTGGTTCCAGGTCGAGGGCGATGCCTGGAAGGTTGCGATCGACAACCCCGACACCCTTCGCATGGCCGAGTACTGGCAGCGCCTCATCGACGAAGACCTCGTGAAGGTTCAGGCCGACCTGTCGAGCGAGTGGTTCGCCGACGTGCAGGCCGGGCGCATTGTGTCGTGGATGAGTGGCTCGTGGGCCGACGCGATCATCCGCAACAACGCACCCGAGACCTCGCGGCTGTGGTCGGTCGGACTCATGCCGCAGTGGGACGCGGCGAACCCCCGCTCGGCGAGCTGGTCGGGCGGTTCCGCGAACGTCGTGCTGAAGGGGTCGGCGCACCCCGAGCAGGCGGCCGAATTCGCCCTCTGGCTCAACAGCAACCTCGACAGCGTGAGCCTGCTCACCGAGAACGGCGCCGGCTGGCCCGCGATCGCCGACGTCGACTCGATCCCCTCGATCCAGTCGGCCCCCGAGGTGTTCGAGTTCTTCGGCGGCCAGGACATCTGGGACGTGTTCGCCGAGTCGAACGAGCAGGTCGCGCGCGACTGGCAGTGGCCGCCGCTGGTCGACGCCCTGAACGCCAGCCTGCTCGACGAGGTCGCCGCCGCCGTCGAGTCGGGCACCCCGCTCACCGAGGCCTATGCCGCGGTGCAGGAGCGCATGGTGGCCGAGATGACGGCGAAGGGGATCTCGGTAGCCGACTGACCCGAGCGGGGCGGACGGCAGCGACGCCGCCCGCCCCGCCCGGTCGCGCCCCGAAGGGAATCGCATGCACACCACCCGAAGCCGGCTGTCGCTGTTGCTGCTGCTCGGCCCGTTCCTCCTCGCCTTCGCCGTCTTCTACGTGGCGCCCATCATCTGGGCGATCGTGCAGAGCCTGTTCTCGGTGCGTGCGAGCGGCCTCGGCCTCGGAGCGCCGGAGACGCTCTTCGTCGGCCTCGACAACTACGTCCGGGCACTCGCGAACCCCGCGTTCGTCTCGAGCCTCGGACGCATCGCCGTCTTCGCCCTCATCCAGGTGCCGCTGATGGTCGTGCTCTCGGCGGTGCTCGCGCTGCTGCTGGAGTCGACCCGGGCGCGCTGGCCGCAGTTCTTCCGCGTCGCGTTCTTCATGCCTTACGGCGTGCCCGGCGTCATCGCCTCGCTGCTGTGGAGCTTCCTCTACGTGCCGAGCACGAGTCCGATCCTCCAGGGGCTGTCTGCCGTCGGCATCTCGGCCGCCCCGATCGAATCGGGCACCGTCATGTTCGCGATCGCGAACATCGGCATCTGGACGTTCGCCGGCTACAACATGCTCGTCCTCATCGCGGCGCTCCAGGCCGTGCCCGCCGACCTGTACGAGGCCGCGCGAATCGACGGTGCGGGCGAGTGGCGCATCGTGTGGGAGATCAAGCTCCCCCTGCTGCGTCCCTCGCTCGTCTTGACCACGGTGTTCACGATCATCGGCACGCTGCAGCTTTTCGTCGAACCCCTGGTGCTGCGGCCGCTCACGACCGCCATCAACACCGACTACACGCCGAACCTCGCCGCCTACAACCAGGCGTTCACGCAGAGCAATCCGAACCTCGCCGCCGCGATGGCCGTCATCGTGGCCGTCATCGCCTTCGTGTTCTCGTTCGTCTTTCTGCGGCTGGTCAACCGGAAGGGGAACCGCGCATGGTGATCGCGCCCGTCACCGAATCCACCCGCTCGGTCACCACCGGCGCGGCATCCGATCGTCGGGATCGCCGGGCGGCTCGCCGCACCGGGGGACCGGGCGTGGGGTTCTGGGCATCGCTGCCGACCCTCGCCGTGCTCGTCACCGCTCTCGTCTACTTCGCGCTGCCGGTGGTGTGGGTACTGTTCGCCGCGACCAAGAGCAACGCCGACCTGTTCGGCTCGTTCGGACTCTGGTTCAGCGATGCGCCGCAGCCGCTGACCAACCTCCAGAACCTCTTCACGACCGATCGCGGCATCTATACGCAGTGGCTGCTCAACAGCCTGTTCTACTCGGGGCTCGGCGCACTCATCGCGACGATCCTCAGTGGTGCGGCGGGCTACGCCTTCGCGAAGTACGCCTTCGCCGGACGTGAGGCCGTGTTCGCGATGATCCTCGGCGGCGTCCTCGTTCCCGCGACGGTGATCGCCCTGCCGACCTACTTCATGTTCAATGCGGTGGGCCTCACCGGCACGTACTGGTCGTTCCTGCTGCCGAGCATCGTCAGCCCGTTCGGCGTCTACCTCTGCCGCATCTACGCCACCGCGGGCGTGCCTGACGAGGTCATCGAGGCCGCGCGCCTGGACGGCGCCGGCGACGTGCGCATCTTCGCGACCATGGCCACCCGCATGATGGCCCCGGCCCTCGTGACGGTGTTCCTCTTCCAGTTCGTGGGAATCTGGAACAACTACCTGCTGCCGCTCGTCATGCTCAACGACGCCCGCACGTTCCCGGTCACCCTCGGGCTCATGCTCTGGAACGGTCAGACGCAGCGCGCACCCCTGTACTACGAGCTCGTCGTCACGGGAGCCGCCGTCTCGGCCGTGCTGCTCATCGTGGTCATGGCCGCTCTGCAACGATTCTGGCGAGCCGGTCTCACCGCCGGCGCGACGAAGGGATGACCCGATGACCCGCTATCTCGGCTCCGGACACGAACCAGCCCCCGACACCCGGGCGCTGACGGGCGCCGTTTCCGCCCACCTGCCGCCGCGCCTCACGATCACGCTGTGGGACTTCTCCTGGTACACGCGAGCCGGCGCGGGCGAGCCCTACGCCGACCTCGGCGCCGCGCTCGACGAAGCGGTCGACCGTGGCTACAACGCCATCCGCATCTGCGCGGCGCCGCTGCTGCTGTTCGGCGGTCTCGGGCTCGACGACCGCGCGAGCGACCTCGAGATCGAAGGGCTCGGGCGCTCGCCGCACGGTGAGGTGTTCGGCAACGGAACGCGCTGGTACGACGTGCCCGGCGGCTACCGGCTCGACCTCCGCACGCGCTTCTTCGACCTGCTGCGCGGTGCCCGCGAACGCGGCATCGTCGTCATCCTCGCGAGCTGGGAGTACCAGCAGTCGCCGGCGTTCGCGGCGGACGAGCGCTGGTTCCGCGCGATCGACGCCGTGCCGCTCGAAGAGCGCTACGACCTGCTCGCATCCGCCACGATCCGGATGCTCGATGAGATCGAGGCCGCGGGTCTGGCCGACACGATCGCCTTCGCCGAGCTCCACAACGAGGTCGACTTCTCGATCGTCCCCGCGTTCGCCGACGGCGGGGATGCCGCCCTCGACCGGGTGCGTGCCGCGCACCCCGGTCACCTCGTCACCGCCAGCTACGGCAAGGCCCACTTCCTCGACCTCGCGGGACTCTCCGAGCGGTTCCAGGTCGGTCAGCTGCACGTCTACGCCTACGGCGTGCTCGACGCGCTGCAGCGGCGCATCGACATCCGCTCCGAAGGCACCGACGGCTTTCCGGGCGAGGCCATGCGAGCGCTGCTCGTCGACGACGCGCCCTCGTTCGCCGAGTACGGCCGCGCCGCCGACTGGAAGTTCGAGGCTACCGTCATCACCGATCAGCAGATCTACGGGTACGACTGGGTCGACCCCGATCTGTGGGACCGCTGGCTCTACAACCACTACGGGCTCTACCGCGAAGAAATGCTGCGTGAGATCGGGTCACGGGTGACGGCGCTCGCCGCATGGTCGCGGCGCCGCGGCATACCGGCCGTCGTGGGGGAGGGGTGGGTCGGCTACACCCCGCTCCGGGCCGACTTCGAAGACGGGCCGGTCGGAACGGAGCTCGCCGAGCACGGTGTACGCACCGCGCTCGAGCACGGGGTGTGGGGAATGGTGCTCAGCTCGAACGCGGCGCCGCATCATCCGCATTGGTCGGATGTCGCGTGGCAGCGACGCCTCAACGCCGAGATCCTCGCGGCTCCGACGACGGCGACGCGCGACCGCGGCTGAGCGGGGTCATCCGCGACGCTCCTGCCGGTAGCGGCTCGGGCTCATCCCGTGCACGCGTCGGAAGTGCCGCGAGAAGTAGAACGGGTCGCTGTAACCCACCTCGGTCGCGATCTGGCCGACGGTGCGGTCGGTGCGCTCGAGAAGAGTGCGGGCCGCCGTCATCCGGAGGCCCGTGTGGTAGGCCAGGACGCCGCCGCCCGTCGCGCGCCGGAACAGCGACGTCAGATGGGATGCCGAGACGCCGACGAGGGCTGCCAGCTCGCTGACCGGCACCGCGCTGTCGAGCCGCTCGGACAGGAACGTCATCGCGCGTTCGAGCGGGTCGCCGCGCTCGGGCAGCGCCTGGTCTGACGCGAGCTGCGTCATGAGCTTGAACGCTGCGCCCGTGACGGCGACCAGACGCACCGGCGATTGGTCGCGTTCGAGCCCGCGCACGATCTCATCGAGCAGCGACACCGCACGCTCGACGCTGTGCAGTCGCACGATCGGGCGCGCGGCTGTCGTGCCGATCGCCGCGGTGAGGTCGTCGACGTCGGAGCCGACGACATGGCACCACCAGATCGTCCAGGGGTCATCGGCATCCGCGCCGTAGGCGTGCGGCGTGCGCGCGGGGATCACCACCGCGGTCCCGGCCGGCACGCGGTGGCGTGTGCCGGCGATCTCGAGCCATCCGGCGCCGGCCGTGCACACGATGACGATCGTCGTGCGGATGCCGCGCTCGCGAGTGCGCCCGTGATCGGCGGCGTGCGGGAACCAGCCGGCATCGGTCACGACGAGTCGGCGGGTGACCGGTCGCTGCAGTGCGGCGGTGATGGCCGGCGCGGGCACGACGCACAGGCGTTCGCCCGCGAAACCGTCTGAGATGGCCATGATCGTCATCCTGGCATATCGGCGGATCGTCCAGGTGCACGGCCGCTTCCGCCATGTCGCGGCCGCGCTCGCTCGGCGACGCTGGAGGCATGCATTCGACCTCGACATCCTCGCTGCGTCTTCCCGAGCCGCCCGCGGACGAGCAGGCGACGCTCGACGACGGCGGCGTGGCCGTCTGGGAGCAGCCACTCGCGATCCCCACGTACGAGCCGGCGCAACCGGAGAAGCTCCCGATGTTCTTCGACCGTCGGGTCTACCAGGGGTCGAGCGGGCGGGTGTACCCGCTGCCGTTCACCGAGCGGATCGCCGCCGAGCCGCGCGACCGTGACTGGCGGGCCGTGCACCTCGAGAACCGCTGGATCCGGCTGGTGCTGCTTCCCGAGCTCGGCGGCCGCATCCACATCGGCTACGACAAGAGCGCCGACTACGACTTCTTCTATCGGAACAACGTCATCAAGCCCGCCCTCGTCGGGCTCGCCGGGCCCTGGGTGTCGGGGGGTGTCGAGTTCAACTGGCCGCAGCACCACCGGCCCGCGACCTTCCTGCCGATGGAGAGCTGGATCGAGCGCGAACCCGACGGGGCGGTCACCGTCTGGATGTCGGATCACGACCCCTTCGCGCGCATGCGCGGCACCCACGGCATCCGCCTGCGCCCCGACAGCTCGCTGATCGAGCTGCGGGCCCGCCTGCACAACCGCACCGAGGTGCCGCAGACGTTCCTGTGGTGGGCGAACGTCGCGGCGCGCGCGCACGAGGACTACCAGTCGTTCTTCCCGACCGACGTCCGCTATGTCGCCGATCACGCTCGTCGTGCCGTCACGGCTTTTCCCCGGGCCGACCGCCCGTACTACGGCGTGGACTACCCGGGTAGGGTCGACGCCGCCCACCCCGATGCCGACCGCATCGACTACTACGGCAACATCCCCGTGCCGACGTCGTACATGGTGGTCGAGACACGCGACGACTTCTTCGGCGGCTATGACCATGCCGCCGGTGCGGGCTTCGTGCACTGGGCGGACCGCCGCATCGCACCGGGCAAGAAGCAGTGGACGTGGGGCAGTGCCCCCTTCGGCCACGCCTGGGACGACCAGCTGACCGACGGCGACGGCCCGTACGTCGAGCTGATGGCCGGTGTGTACACCGACAACCAGCCCGACTTCGCCTACCTCGCACCCGGCGAGGTGAAGACGTTCTCGCAGTTCTGGTTCCCGATCACCGGCATCGGCGCGGCGCACCAGGCGACGAAGGATGCTGCGGTCTCGGTGCGTCTCGAAGCGGGGCGCGTGCACGTCGGCGTCGCCGTCACCGGGGCCGTACCCGCGGCCCGGGTGCGGGTCACCGTCGGGGCCGACACCGCGGAGCGTGTCACCGACCTCGAGCCGGGCCGGCCCTTCGTCGACTCGATGCCCTGCCCGGCGGGAGCGGGTGCGACCGATGTCGAGGTGGTCGTCCACGACGGCGATCGCGAGCTCATCTGGTGGCGCCCGCGCGCTGACCACGACGCCGCGCCCGAGCCTGCCGTTGCGACCGAGCCGCCGCTGCCCGCAGACATCGCTTCAGCCGACGAGCTGTACCTCACGGGCGTCCACCTCGCGCAGTACCGCCACCCAACGCGGCATTCCGAGCCGTACTGGGAAGAGGCGCTCCGCCGTGACCCCGGCGACGCGCGCTCGAACACGGCGCTCGGCGCCTCCGCCTACGGCCGCGGTGAGTACGACGCTGCCGCCGCATACCTGCGCACCGCTGTCGATCGGCTGACCTTCCGCAACCCGAATCCCGCCGACGGTGAGGCGCACTACCGCCTCGGACTCGTCGAGACGCGTCGCGGCCACGATGAGCGTGCGTACGATGCGTTCGCGAAGGCCGCGTGGGACGTGCGGTGGGCCCACCCCGCCAGCGTGCAGATGGCTCTGCTCGACGCGCGAGCCGGGCGCGACCTCGCCGCGCTCGGCCGCCTCGACGATGCGCTGCGTCACGGGTCGGACGACCCGCTCGCACGGAACCTTCGGGTGCTCGTGCTGCGTCGCCTCGGGCGCGAGGCCGAAGCCGAGGCGGAGCTCGCCGACCTCGGGCGAAGCGATCGGCTCGACGTGCTCACCGCCTACCTCGGCGGGTGCGGCCTCCCCGACGACGGTCTCGTGCTGCTCGACCTCGCCGGAGACCTCGCCCGCGCGGGGGAGCGCGACGACGCGCTCGCCGTGCTCGCCGCCGCGGCCGCGAGCCCGGCGGCCGGCACGGGAGGCGTCGCCCCGGTCGCCGAGTACGTCCGGGCGCGTGTGCTCGCCGAGGCGGGTGAGACGGATGCCGCGGCCGAGGCGCGCCGTCGCGCGCAGTGCGCACCCGCCGACTGGGTGTTCCCCGCGGGGCTCGACGCCTACGACGCTCTCGACGCTGCCGTGGCCGCGGATCCGACGGATGCGCGCGCCCGATCGCTGCTCGGCATGTGGCTCTACGACCGCGGACGCCGAGCCGACGCGCTGGTCCAGTGGCGTGCTGCGCTCGACGATGCGACGCGCGACGGCGTGCTGCTGCGCAACGCCGCGCTGGCCACGGCGGAGGTCGGGGGCGACCTCGAGGCGGCTGCCGTGCTGTACGACCGGGCCGTCGAGGTGAGCGACGACCCCCGGCTCTGGTTCGAGCTCGACCAGCTCGCGCAGCGGCGCGGCATCTCCGCAACCGCCCGGTTGGCCAGGCTCGAGCCGCACCGCGACCGGCTCATCGTGCGCGATGACCTCCTCGTGACGGTGGCCGACCTGCTGACGATGGTCGGGCGACCCGCCGAGGCCATCGACCTGCTGCTCAGCCGTCCGTTGCAGCCGTGGGAAGGCGGCGAGGGCGTCGCGATCCGCGCGTTCGCCCGGGCGTCGATCGCGCGCGCTGCGGAGGTGGAGCCGGATGCCGCGCAGGCCGCGCAGGCCGCGGCCATCCTCGAGCGGGCTCTCGACGCTCCGCGATCACTCGGCGAGGCCTGGCATCTGCTCGACAGCCGGGCGGCCCTGTGGCTGCGTCTCGGGCGGCTTCGAGCAAATCTCGGTGAGACGGCGGCGGCCGATGACGCGTGGCGGGCGGCGATGGTGGAGGCGGCAGCGGCGGAGGTCGACGCCGACACGCTCGATGGGGCGCGGGCTGCCCGTGCCCGAGGCGATGACGCTGCTGCGGCCGCCCTGCGGTCGCGAGTCGTGGCGCGGGTGACCGAGCTGCGCTCAGCTCCGGCACGGGTCGACTACTTCGCGACATCGCTACCCGAGACGCTGCTGTTCTCGCTCGACCCGGCTGAGGCAGCGGGCCGCCGGGCCGACGACCTCTCCGCGGCGCTCGCCCGCTACGACGAGGAGATCGACGCGCCTCCCGCAGAAGCGCCGACGACCGGATCTGCGGGTCAGCGGGTGCACGCATGAGCGGCATCCCCGATCGCATGATGGCGAGCGTGCTGGTCGCGCCGGGTCGTCTCGAGGTCCGCGACATGCCGGTACCGGTGATGGAACCGGGCGACGTGCTCGTCGAGCTCACCGCCGTCGGGCTCTGCGGGTCCGACGTGCACTTCTTCGAGCACGGCCGGGTGGGCGACCTCGTCGTCGAGAGCCCCCTCATCCTCGGACACGAGGCCGCCGGGGTGATCGCCGCCGTCGCCTCTCCCGCCGACGCGCACCGGATCGGAGAGCGGGTCGCGATCGACCCTCAGCGTCCCTGCCGTTGGTGCCCGGCGTGCCGGGTGGGGCGGACGAATCTGTGCGAGCGGATGCGGTTCCCCTCGGCACCGCCCGAGAACGGTGCGTTCGCGCGCTACCTCGCGGTTCCCGGCGACGCGGCGCACCCGCTGCCCGAGACGATGAGCGACGACGAGGGCGCGCTGGTCGAGCCGTTGTCGGTCGGCATCGCCGCCGTGCGCAAGGCCGGGGTGGTGCCGGGCTCGAGGGTGCTGGTGGCCGGTGCCGGTCCCATCGGCATCCTGACCGGCGCCGCGGCGCGCGCGTTCGGCGCTGCCGAGGTCGTGGTGGTCGATCCGGTCGACGCTCGTCGACAGGTCGCACTCACGCACGGGGCGACGCGGGTGCTGGAGCCCGCCGAGGTGGCGACACTCGACGGGCGGATGGACGCGTTCATCGACGCGTCCGGCGCCCGCGCGGCGATCGCCGCCGGGTTGCGTTCGCTCCGCGGCGCCGGCCGCGCCGTCCTCGTGGGCATGGGATCAGCGACGGTCGACCTCGACCTCTTCCTGCTTCAGAGTCGCGAGCTCGTCGTCGAGGGGCTCTTCCGCTATGTGGACACCTGGCCGCTCGCCATCCAGTTGGTCGCTTCGGGTGCCGTGCGCGTGGATGACCTCGTCACCGCACGCGGCGGTCTCGATGACCTCGCCGACTTCTTCAGGCGCAACTCCGACCCCGACACGATGAAGTTCCTCATCGACCCGCGCGTGCGCTGAGGCACGCCGTCCGGGCGTGGGGCGGCGGCGCGATAGCGTCGACGATGATGAGCAATCCCTTCACCGAAGTACCGGTCCTTCCCGTCGTCATCCCTTTCGGCATCGTGGTCTTGGCCGTGCTCCTGGCCGTGCTGTGGGCTCGGCGCAGCTTCTCGCTGCCTCGTGCGGCCGTGGCCGCGGCGGTCGCCGTCTACGCGGCGGGCATCGTGGGCAACACGATCTTCCCGATCTTCCTCGACAAGCCCGATTCGGGGGTGCCCTGGACGCCGGGTCTGGCGCTGATCCCGTTCGCCGACTACGAGCTCGACGACGCGCTGATGAACATGCTCGTCTTCGTGCCGCTCGGCATCCTGATTCCGCTCATGCTCGCCCGGCCGACGTGGCTGAAGGTCGTCGGCGCGGCGGCGATCACGAGCCTGACCGTGGAGTCGCTGCAGCTCGCTGCGCAGGCGTACTTCGCCGGCGGACACATCGCCGACGTCAACGACTTCCTCTCGAACGTCGCCGGCGGTGCCCTCGGCTACGGCCTGCTGCTTCTGCTCGCGCGCGTCCCCGCGCTGGCGCGGCTCATCGACCTGTTCCGCTGGTCCCCGCAGCCGCAGTCGCGCACCGGGAACAGCGCACACGAGACGGCCGCCACCCGCGGCTGAGGCCTCAGCGTCCCTGACGCTTCTTGTACGGCTTGGGCTGTCCCTTCACGATGGGGGCGCGACCCGAGCCCTTCGACGCCTTGGCCTTTCCACCGCCCGACGCCTTCTGCTTCGGCGCGACAGCCGGCGCGGGCGCCGCGGCGACCTCGGCTCGGGCGTCGGCGAGCAGGAGGGTGCCGGCCGGGGTCAGGCGCGGCTTGCCGCCGTCCTTCGTGAACAGCGGATGTCCGACCTCTTCTTCCAGGCGGTCGATCGACGAGTACAGCACGGGAAGCGACACTCCGAGCTTCTCCGCAGCGCGCGGGAAGTGCAGGGCATCGGCGGCCGCGACGAAGTGGACGAGATCGCGGATCTTCATGGGTCACCTTCCATCGCGACGGACGAGCGCCGAACGCAGCGAACGCAGCAGCAGCAGAAGGCCGCCGAGCCCGACCACACTACCCAGGAACGGAAACACCGACACCGAGTCGGTGAGCAGTGGACCGTGCTGAACGACGCCCATCATGACGCCGACGATGACCAGGGTGGCTCCCACGAGTGTCGTGGTGAGGCGTCCGGTGAGCGACTCGACCCACGAGCGGTCGTCGGGGGACTCCAGAGCGCGGAGTCGTACGGTGAGGCGGCCCGACTCGAGGTCGCTGAGGATGCCGTCCACGCGGCGGGGCAGCTCACGCGCTCGCTCGAGCCCGAGCTGCAGCTGCACCTGAGCGGTCATCGCCGCCGAGCGCGGATCGCCCATGTGCAGGGCGTACTGCGGGGCCCGAGAGAGCGCGCGCTTGATCATGTCGTAGTCGGGATCGAGGCGCCGCAGCGTCCCCTCGATCGCGCCGAGCGTCCGGAACCCCAGCAGCAGACCGGGCGGGAGTGCGAGTCGGTGGCGCCGGAGCACCTCGATCAGTGCGGTGAAGAGATGCTGGTCGGAGGTGGAGTTGTGCAGTCGTGTGAGGATGACGCCGATGTCGTGCTGAAGTGCTCCGACATCGAGCTCGGCGTCGCCGCGCGGCTTCACGAGCATCAGGACGGCATCCGTTGCACCGGAGTCGTCCTCGTTGTGCAATGCCACGAGCATCGGCAGCAGCAGGCGCCGCATACTGCGTTCGATGATCCCGACCGACCCGAAGTCGATGAGGGCGACGATCCCGTCGGGCTGCAGGATGAGGTTGCCGGGATGCAGGTCGGCGTGGAAGACCCCCCGCAGTGCGATCTGCCCGACGATGACGTCGAGCACGGCGTCGGCGATGCGCGTCGCCTCCGCGGGCGCGACGGCGCCCGGCGCGTCGCTTCCGGGCTCGGGCAGCCGGCTGAACGGGATGCCCTGGACGTGCTCCATCACGATCAGCTGCTCGGTGCACAGGTCGGGATAGACGTCTGGGATCCGCACCGCGCGAGCGTCGGCGGCCGTCATCGAGTCGCGCAGCATCTCCATGTTCGAGACCTCGACGCGGTAGTCGAGCTCTTCGCGCAGAGCGGCGGAGAACTGCGCGGCGAGGGCCGAGGCGCCGACATCCTTCGCCCACGTCGTGCGCCGCTCGAGGTCGGCGGCGGCACGCTCGATGATGTCGAGGTCGGTGGCGACCTGCGCGCGCGCCTTCGGTCGCTGGATCTTCACCACGACGGCGCGTCCGTCCTTGAGCCGTGCGCTGTGGACCTGACCGACGGATGCCGCTGCCAGCGGCGTCTCGTCGATGCCGGCGAAGACGAGTTCGATCGGCCGGCCCAGCTGCTTCTCGATCGCGGCCTTGGCCTCCGGCCAGGGGATGGGCGTCGTGTCCATCTGCAGCGAGGCGAGCGCACTCGTGATCTCGGCGGGGAGCAGATCGTTGCGGGTGGACAGGATCTGACCGAGCTTGACAAAGGTCACGCCCGCGTCGTCGAGGGTGGCCGCGAGGGCCCGGGGCAGTTCGGCGCGCGCCGACTCGCTGCGCATGCCGCCGAGGCCGTGCCGCGAGGCGATCGCGACGATACGCGCGTACCTCACGGCCCGGCGGCGGCGGTGCAACGCCTCGCGGACGTAGGTGACGGGACCGACCGGCGGCCGCGCCGGCCACATGAGCTCGAGCGTGATGAGGGCGATGAGGACGATCGCGAACAGCCAGGCCAGCACGAGCAGAACGAAGCCGAAAGCGACGGGCTGATCCGTGAGCAGCCCGCCCTGCTCCTGCAGCACGCCCGCGCCGCGCAGCACCCAGATGCCGAGCGGGCCGAAGACGACGAAGACGATGAGCGAGACGAGGGGACCGCGCACCCAGCCGACACGCGCCTCGAGCGCCCTCTTGGCGAGCCAGGTGGCCGCGATCGAGAAGACCACCGCGGCGATGGTGAAGAGCAACCACTCCGGCATCGATACCCCCTCGAGTCCGTCGACCTGCTTCGAGGCTAGGGCACCGGGCTCCGTCGCGCCGGGCCGATCATGCGATCTCGGCGGAGGCGGACTACCCTGAAGCGTGTCCACTTCTGCTGAACAGTCTGTACCCGAGTCCGTCGACGAGCCGCCCGTCATCACTTTCCGCGACCTCGGGCTGGGAGAGCAGGTGCTCAAGGCGCTCTCCGACGTGGGCTACGAGACCCCGTCGGCGATCCAGGCCGCGACCATCCCGACGCTCCTCGAGGGGCGCGACGTCGTCGGCCTCGCGCAGACCGGTACCGGCAAGACCGCGGCTTTCGCGCTGCCGATCCTCGACCGGCTCGACCTGACCCAGAAGACCCCGCAGGCCCTCGTGCTCGCCCCCACGCGCGAGCTCGCGCTGCAGGTCTGCGAGGCATTCGAGAAGTACGCCTCGCGCACGAAGGGTGTCCACGTCCTCCCGGTCTACGGCGGTCAGGGCTACGGCGTGCAGCTCTCCGCGCTGCGCCGGGGAGTCCACGTCATCGTCGGAACGCCCGGGCGCATCATGGACCACCTCGACAAGGGCACGCTCGACCTTTCCGAGCTGAAGTACCTCGTGCTCGACGAGGCCGACGAGATGCTGAAGATGGGCTTCGCCGAGGACGTCGAGACGATCCTCGCCGACACCCCCGACACCAAGCAGGTCGCGCTGTTCTCCGCGACGATGCCGGCGGCCATCCGCCGCATGTCGAAGCAGTACCTCAACGACCCCGAGGAGATCACGGTCGCGTCGAAGACGACGACCTCCTCGACGATCACCCAGCGCTACCTGATCGTGTCGTATCAGCAGAAGATCGATGCGCTCACCCGCATCCTCGAGGTCGAGAACTTCGAGGCGATGATCGTCTTCGCCCGCACGAAGAGCGCGACCGAGGAGGTCGCCGAGAAGCTGCGCGCCCGCGGCTACTCTGCCGCCGCCATCAACGGCGACGTGGCTCAGGTGCAGCGCGAGCGCACCGTCAACCAGCTGAAGTCGGGCAAGCTCGACATCCTCGTCGCCACTGATGTCGCTGCCCGCGGCCTCGACGTCGAGCGCATCTCGCACGTGGTCAACTTCGACATCTCGACCGACACCGAGTCGTACGTGCACCGCATCGGCCGCACCGGGCGTGCCGGCCGCACGGGTGACGCGATCAGCTTCGTCACGCCGCGCGAGCGCGGGCTCGTGAACGCGATCGAGCGCGCGACGCGCCAGCCGCTCACGCAGATGCAGCTGCCGAGCGTCGACGAGGTCAACGTCACGCGCCTGTCGCGCTTCGACGACCGCATCACCGCTGCGCTGGAAGACACCGACCGCATCGAGCGGTTCCGCGACATCGTCGCCCACTACGTCCGTCACCACGATGTGCCCGAAGTAGACGTCGCCGCCGCGCTCGCCGTGGTCGCGCAGGGCGAGACCCCGCTGCTGCTCGAGCCCGACCCCGAGCCGCGCGCACGCGCGCCGCGCGAGGACCGTGCCCCGCGCTCGTTCGACCGCGACGACCGCGACGGGCGTCCGGAACGCCGCCCGCGTGCGAGCAACCCGAATATGACGACCTACCGCATCGCGGTGGGCAAGCGCCACCGCGTCGAGCCCCGTCAGATCGTCGGGGCGCTCGCGAATGAGGGCGGTCTCAGCCGCGGCGACTTCGGCGCGATCCAGATCCGTCCCGACTTCTCGCTCGTCGAGCTGCCGTCCGACATGCCCCAATCGACGCTCGACCGTCTGGCCGACACCCGCATCTCGGGCAAGGCGATCGAGATCCGCGTCGACACCGGCGGCCCGAGCCGCAGCTCGCGCGGCCGCTTCGACCGTGACGACCGACCGCGTGACCGCGACCGTGACGGCGACCGCGACGACCGGCCGGCTCGCAAGCCCCGCCACCGCTCGGAGACGCGCGACTGACCGCGGCTTCCGGGAGCGGTGCGGCTCGCACGCATCCGCTCCCGGTGCAAGCCCGGTTCGCGGCATCCGATCCGCGTGCAGAGTGGAAGGTGCCTCCGCAGTCGGGGGCGCCACACGAGCCGATCGGAGAAGCCAGATGAGTGCCGACCACCACGGACGAGACGACGAGCACCAGCACGAGGACAACGAAGCGGCCTCGGCCGGTTCCGAGTCGCCGGAAGAGGGCGCCGAGGCCGAAGAGGCCGCCGAGGACGCGCGTACCGACCGCTGACCAGTGCGCCTACGGCGATGCCCGTAGCGCCTGGGAGCACCGGGCGCAACGGGCATCGCGGTGAGCGCGGTGGCGGCGATGCTTCGAGCATGGCTGCTTCCTCGCGTCTCGCCGACCTGTCCGGGCGTACCGTCGTCGTCGTGGGGGCCTCGACGGGCATCGGGAGAGGTGTCGCCCTGCGCGCGGCGAGCTTCGGAGCGGCCGTCGTCGTGTTCTCCCGGCGACCGGACGCGCTGACGAGCCTCGTCGAGCGCATCCGGGATTCCGGCGGACGAGCTCATGCCGTGGTCGGGGACGTCTCGCGTGCGGGCGACCTCGAGCGCCTCGCCGACGAGGCGGAGACGGTGTTCGAGCGCATAGACGTCTGGGCGCACAACGCCGGCGTCGGCACGATCGGCCTGTTCGGCGACGTCCCGATCGAGGAGCACGTCCGCGTCGTCGAGACGAATCTCATCGGCGCCATGCGCGGAGCGCACGTCGCGCTTGGTCGGTTCACCGCGCAGGGATCCGGCGTGCTCGTGAACACGGCCTCGGTCGAGAGCGTCGTGCCCCTGGCCTATCAGGCCTCGTACGCGGCGACCAAAGCCGGGCTGCTCAGCCTCACCCAGACGTTGCAGCAGGAGCTCCGGCTCATGGGAGTCTCAGGCGTCGCGGTGGCTGCCGTGTTGCCGTGGGCCGTGCGGACACCCTTCTGGCGGCACGCGGGCAACCACGCGGGCCGGGCGCTGCGGATGCCGCTCATGGACGAGCCGGAACCGGTCGTCGACGCCATCCTTCGTGCGGGCCTGCACCCGCGGGTCGCGCAGCCCGCCGGCTGGAAGGCGCGGGCCTCGCTCATCGGTGCGCGGCTGGCGCCACGGGTGACCGCGCGCCTGTCCGCCGACATCGCCGACGCGCGCGTCCGTCGCGGTGCGAAGACGCCGCCGAGCGACGGCACGCTCTTCGAACCCCTCGCTGATCCGGCGACCGTCGCCGAGACACCTCGGCGCTGACCGCCCGCCCGGGCTAGCTCCGCCGGACTGCCCGGCGCACGAGGCGGAACACGCCCCACGCGGCGAGCACCCACGGGCCCGCGACGAGAACGGGGTCGAGCCACGTGTGGCGCTGATCGACTCGGCCGCGTCCGAACCGCGACCGGATCGGATGCCGCCGACCGCGGTCGCGTTGGCGTTGACATTGTGGCAGTTCGAGAACAGCCCGCGTGCGCAGAAGTAGCACGATCCGCAGTAGATGTTGAACGGCACCATGACCCGGTCGCCGACGGCGAGGTTCGTCACCGCACCGCCCAGCTGTTCGACGACGCCGATGAACTCGTGGCCGAAGGTGTGACCGATCCGGGTGTCGGGCATCATGCCGTGATAGAGGTGCAGGTCCGAGCCGCAGATGGCCGCGAGCGTCACCCGCACGATCGCGTCATGGGGGTGTTCGATGCGCGGATCGGGCTTCTCTTCCACGCGGACCTTGTACGGTCCGCGATAGGTCATGGCTTTCATCGATCGCCTCTCTGCCGGGTGCTCGTGCTGTCGTCGTGTCGTCGCCCCGCACGGCCCCGAGGCAGCGCGCGCCGATGCAAGGGATCGTCGCCGACACCCCGGCCGGAACGGCATCCGATCGGGGTGTCGGGTCAGATTCCTGGTATCGGGGCACGGCCGCGTCGCCCGCAACCGTGCCCGCGAGGGTCAGAGCTTGTCGCGGATGACGCCCTCGGCCTTATCGAGGAGGTTCGGCTTCGCGTCGGTGCCGTAGAACCGGGGGTCCGGCTGCGTGGGCGGGGGCATCGGAACCGAGGTATCGGGTCCGTCGAGGTACGTGAACTCGCCCTTGCCGTCGGGGGTGGGACCCGATGCCCACGAGCCCTCGGCGGCCGCGGCGCCGTCGGAGAAGTTGATGTACTTGTACGCGTGCTCGCGCGCCTCGTTCGAGAGCGGGAAGTTCGACGGCACGGGGATGTCCTCCACTCCCTCTTCGCGCAGCTCCTGGGCCGCGCGGATCCACTGGTTCTGGTGCATGGTGTCGCGCGCCAGGAGGAACGAGAGCATGTCCCGGACCCCCTTGTCGTCGGTCATGTGGTAGATCCGCGCGACCTGCACACGGCCCTGCATCTCGGCGTTGGCGTTGGCCGTGAAGTCGGCGAGCAGGTTCCCGCTCGCGGTGATGTACGAGCCCTGCCACGGGTTGCCGTTCGAGTCGACCGGGCGCGCACCGGCACCGGCGACGATCGCGGACTGCACATCCATGCCGCCCATGACGGCGCCGAGGACGGGGTCGGACTTCGCCGCAGCCTCGGACTGCTCGGCCGGGGCCTTCTCGAGCAGCTGCGCGATCATGATCGCGAGCATCTCGACGTGGCCGAACTCCTCCGCCCCGATGCCGTAGAGCAGATCGCGGTACTTGCCCGGGATGTGGGCGTTCCACGCTTGGAACCCGTACTGCATGGCCACGGTGATCTCGCCGTACTGGCCGCCGAGCACCTCCTGCATTCGTCGCGCGAAGATCGCGTCGGGCTTCTCCGGACGGGCCTCGAACTGCAGTTCCTGTCGATGGAAGAACATCTCGCCTCCTGGGGATCGGCCGAACGCCGAGTGCGCCGGCGCCGCGAACGTATGTCTGCCCTTCCGCGAAAGCCACGGGCCTTGACTCGTCTCGAGGTCGGTGCAACCATCGCGCCCGCGCGCCGGGGGACGACCGATCGATCTGTCAACCCCCGCGCTCTCCTCCGACGTGCTCCGGATCATCGTGCGAGACCGGAGGGAGCAGGATGACGAACGATCACCGACCGCATGTGGCCGAGGTCGCCGAGGGCGTCTATCAACTCGCTCGCGGCGGGGTGAACGCCTATCTCGTCGCGTCCGACGACGGGCTCGTCTTGATCGACGCGGGGCTCCCGGGCACGTGGCCGCTCCTCGAACAGGCCCTTGCCGCGGTCGGCGCCAACCCGTCCGACATCGACGCGCTGCTGCTCACCCACGGCCACTTCGATCACGTCGGGATGTGCGAGCGCCTCGCCGACGAGCACCACCTCGTCGCCGACGTCCACCCCGGCGACGAGGAGCTCGCGCGGCACCCGTACCGCTACGCGCACGAGGCCGCCCGGTTCCCGTATCCGTTCCGCTACCCGGCGGCGCTCCCGATCCTGGCGAGGATGGTGGGCGCGGGAGCGCTCGGGGTAAAGGGCGTGCGGACCGACCCGTCGATCGTGCCCGGTCGCTCCATCCCGCTCGCCGGCGGCATCCTCCCGATCGCGACTCCCGGCCACACCGACGGACACTGCGCGTTCCTGCTCGAATCGGCCGGGATCCTGCTGACCGGAGACGCGCTGGTGAACCGGCCCCGCACGGTCGCGCGATGCCGGACTCGGCCCTCTCGTGTCAAGCCCCGTGAATCCGACGGCTGAGGGGGATCGGGTAGAAGCACCGTTCGACGACAGAGAGGGATGATCATGGAACCCCAGCAGCAGAAGGTCCCGGGAACCGACCAGGCGATGGTGCCGAAGCCCGACTACGGCGAAGAGACCTACCGCGGCTCCGGGAAGCTCGCCGGCAAGCGCGCGCTCATCACCGGCGGCGACAGCGGCATCGGCAAGGCTGTGGCGCTCGCCTACGCCCGCGAGGGAGCGGATGTCGCCATCAGCTACCTCGACGAGCACGAGGATGCCGAAGAGGCCAAGCGCTTCGTCGAAGAGGCCGGGCGCCGCGCCGTCCTCATCCCGGGTGATATCTCCGACCCGGCCCACTGCCGTGAGGTCGTCCGCCGCACCGTGGAAGAGCTCGGCGGGATCGACATCCTGGTCAGCAACGCCGCCTTCCAGATGAACCGCGAGACGCTCGAGGAGATCCCCGACGAGGAGTGGGACTTCACGTGGGCGACGAACGTCGACGCGTACTTCCACCTGACCAAGGCTGCGCTGCCGCACATGGGGCCGGGGTCGTCGATCATCGGGTCGAGCTCGGTGCAGTCCGACCAGCCCTCGCCCAACCTCCTGCCCTACGCGGCGACGAAGGCGGCCATCGCGAGCATCACGGCATCGCTCGCGCAGATGCTGGGCGAGCGCGGCATCCGCGCGAACAGCGTCGCCCCGGGGCCCATCTGGACCCCGCTGATCCCGGCGACCCTTCCGGCGGATGCGGTGGAGAGCTTCGGCGAGCAGACGCCGCTGGGACGCGCCGGGCAGCCTGCCGAGCTCGCCTCGGCCTACGTGCTGCTGGCGTCGGACGAAGCGTCGTACATCTCGGGCGCACGTCTGGCGGTCACGGGAGGCAAGCCCATCCTCTGAGCCCGGCTCTCGGGACCGGCGTCCGGCGCCGTTCGTTCACGCAACGCTCGTCCGCGGTTCACTCGCCGCGGGCGGGCGTTGCCGCACGATGGATCGCACCCGCCGCGTCGATCCCGAAGGTCCTGAATGAGCGCTCCGCTTCGCGTCCTCTCCCTCACCGAGGGCTTCTTCGCCGGCGGGGCTCGAATCCTGCACAGCGATGTCGTCGTCGGCCTCCACGCGCGGGGCGAACAGCACCACAGCGTGCTCGCCATCGCGTCGCGGGCGCGGCGCGAGTCGACCGTCCAGCACATGGCCGGCGACCCGCGGTATCGGGCGCTGCGCGCCTCGGGTATCGGGGTCACGTCTCTGGGAAAGACGGCGGGGGCGGTGCCGCACGCGCCGCACACCTTCTCCTCGCGACAGCTGCGCACCGCGGCGCGTGCGATCGCCGCGGCCGACGTCGTGCTCACCCTCAAGGAGCAGCCACTCGGGCTCCTGCTCGCGCTCGATGAGGCGATGATGCTGGCCGACCGGCCTGTCGTGACGTGCCTGCACCGGTCCGACCCGGAGCATTCGGGCGATGCTCTGGAGTGGCTGGGCGAGAGCGTCCGTCGCGGGATCGTCACGGCGGCGGTGTCATGCGCGCGGTCGACGGATGCCGCCTACGCGTCGGTCCTGGGCGACGCGCAGCGTCATGTCGTCGACAACGGCATCGACCTCTCGCGCTTCGAGCCGTCGGTCACCCGCGGGGGTGACCGCGTGCGGCGTGAGCTCGGCATCCCCGACGGGGCGGTCGTGGTCGCCTATGCGGCCCGGTTCGACGCGATGAAGGATCCCGAGCTGTTCCTGCGGTCGGTCGCCGCGCATCGAACGCTCGTGCCCGACGCGCACTACGTCATGTGCGGAGCAGGGATGACGCGCGAGAACCCCCGTCTCACGGAGCTGCTGGAGGTCATCGGCGGCGACCGCATCCATGCTCTCGGCATCCGTGACGACATGCCCGCGATCTACCGCGCCGCGGACGTCGTCTCACTCACGAGCGCGTTCGGCGAGGCGGCCCCCCTGTGCCTGCTGGAGGGGGCGGCGAGCGGTGCGGTACCGGTCACGACGGATGTCGGCGACGCGGCCCGCCTCGTCGAGGGGATCGGCATCGTCACCCCGCGCGACCCGGATGCGATCGCGGCCGGTTGGGGTCGTGCCGTCGAAGAGCGCGTCGCGTTCGGAGGCGCCGCGCTCGCCGCTCGGGACCGGTTGGGTCGAGACCGGATGATCACGGAGTACGGCGCCGTCATCGCCGACCAGGTCGCCGGCCTGCGCATCGCCGCCTGAATCCGCGGTCAGGGCAGCAGGCCGAGACGCCGCGCGCGCGCGACGGCCGCATGACGGGTCGACGCGTCGAGCTTGGCCATCGCCGCCTGGAGGTACGACTTCACGGTTCCCTCTTTGAGGCTCAGAGCCCCCCCGATCTCGGCGTTCGTCGAGCCGAGGGCGCAGCAGGCGAGAACGTCGAGCTCCCGCGGAGAGAGCTGCACCTCGGCATCCTTCGCCGACGCCGCGCCGTCGCCCGCGACGGTGGTGAGGCGGCGCTCGATCGCCGCCAGCCGCGCCCGCAGGTCGGCGTCGTCGATCGTCGCGGCAATGCTGCGCAGCTCGGCGAAGCTCTCGCGCAGATCCTCTCGCGCGGCGGGGGAGAGGCCGGCCGCGGACTCGGGTGCCGGCGCCAGCGCCAGCCGGCGCTGCACCTCGTCGCGGATGCGCAGCTCGGTGCTGATCGCGTCAGCCGCTCGGAACGCCGGACGCGCCACGAGGTCACCCACCGGAGCCTGCGACCAGGAGCCGCAGTACAGCACCCCGCGCGCCCGGCCCTCGGTGACGATCGGTACGGCGAAGAGGGTGGCGATGCCCTCGCCGAGAATGGCCCGGTCGTAGTCGTGCGTGATGGTGCGCGCGGTGCGGTAGTCGAGAGCGAGCCGCGGACGCCGTTCGACCATCGCGGCGCCGCCCAGCCCGCGGCCGACGCGCACCACCAGATCGTCGATGGAATGCGACCGCGCTCCGGCGATCGCGGTGACGTGAACCGAGCCCTGGCTCTCGAGGCCGCCGAAGACGACGGGAAAGCGTGTGCTGCGCGCGAGGTCGTCGACCGCGCGGGAGACCAGCTGCGCGTCGTTCTCGGGTGCCGCCAGTGCTGTCACGCACTACCTACTTCCGGGGGTGACGGCCTCGTTGCCGCCTTTCGTAGCGTCGACCCTACCATCGCGGTCGCTCGACGACGACGGCCGCTGGAGAGCTGCTCACCATGAGGCAAGGAGGCCACATGACCGCATCGCCCACCCACTCGCCGCCTCCCGGCGGAGTGGACTATGTCGCCGTCGAGGAGTCGGCGCCGTTCCGCGAGCTGAAGCGCAAGCACCGCAGCTTCGTGTGGCCGCTCACGATCGTGTTCCTCGTCTGGTACTTCGTCTATGTGCTGCTGTCGTCGTTCGCGACCGACTTCATGGCGCAGCGCGTCTGGGGCGACATCACCGTCGGCCTGCTGTTCGGGCTCGGCCAGTTCGTCACGACCTTCGCGATCACCATGGGCTACGTCTGGTACGCCAACCACAAGCTCGACCCGATCTCGTCGGCGATCCGGAACGATCTCGAGCGACAGGAGGCCGGATCGTGAACGGATTCTGGGAAGCGGTGAACGGCCTGGGGGCGGCCGTCGTCGCGGCGGGAGAGACCGTCGACAACAACCCGGTGCTGAACATCTCGATCTTCGGCGCATTCGTCGCGGTGACGCTGTTCATCGTCATCCGTGCCAGCCGCAACAACAAGACCGCGGCCGACTACTACGCCGCGGGCCGCTCGTTCACCGGGCCGCAGAACGGCTTCGCGATCGCGGGCGACTATCTGTCGGCGGCATCCTTCCTCGGCATCTGCGGCGCGATCGCGATCAACGGATACGACGGGTTCCTGTACTCGATCGGATTCCTCGTGGCCTGGCTCGTCGCGCTGCTGCTCGTCGCCGAGCTCATGCGCAACACCGGCAAGTTCACGATGGCCGACGTGCTGTCGTTCCGGCTGAAGCAGACGCCGGTGCGGATGGCGGCCGCCATCACCACGCTCGCGGTGTGCTTCTTCTACCTGCTCGCGCAGATGGCGGGAGCGGGCGGTCTGGTCTCACTGCTGCTGGGCATCACCGAGCAGGTCGGCCAGTCGATCGTGGTCGCCGTCGTCGGCGTGCTGATGATCGTCTACGTGCTGATCGGCGGCATGAAGGGCACGACGTGGGTGCAGATCGTCAAGGCGTTCCTGCTCATCGGCGGCGCGCTCGTCATGACGATCTGGGTGCTGGCGATCAACGGGTTCAACCTCAACACTCTGCTCGAGAGTGCGGTCGCCGCCTCTCCGAAGGGCGAGGCGATCCTCGGACCGGGCCTGCAGTACGGCGCCAACCCGTGGGACTTCATCTCGCTCGCGGTGGCACTGGTGCTCGGAACGGCGGGTCTGCCGCACGTCCTCATGCGCTTCTACACGGTGCCCACCGCGAAAGAGGCCCGTCGCTCGGTGGTGTGGGCGATCTGGCTCATCGGCCTCTTCTACCTCCTCACCCTCGTGCTCGGGTACGGTGCGGGCGCGCTCGTGGGTCCGGAGCGCATCGCCTCGGCGCCCGGCGGGGTCAACTCCGCTGCTCCGCTGCTCGCGCTCGAGCTGGGCGGCCCCCTGCTGCTCGGCTTCATCTCGGCGGTGGCCTTCGCGACGATCCTCGCCGTCGTGGCGGGGCTCACGATCACGGCGGCGGCGTCGTTCGCACACGACATCTACGCGAACGTCGTGAAGAAGGGGAACGTGCCGCCCGACGGCGAGGTCAAGGTCGCGCGCCGCACGGTCATCGTGATCGGCATCCTCGCGATCGTCGGCGGCATCGGCGTGCAGGGACAGAACGTCGCGTTCCTGGTGGCCCTCGCCTTCGCCGTCGCGGCGTCGGCGAACCTGCCGACGATCATCTACTCGCTCTTCTGGCGCAAGTTCACGACGCGTGGCGCGGTGTGGAGCATGTACGGCGGGCTCGCGGCAGCCATCATCCTCATCGTCCTGTCGCCCGTGTTCTGGGGCACCGAGACCAGCGTGTTCAAGAACGTCGGCACGGCCATCTGGCCGCTGAACAATCCGGGCATCGTGTCGATCCCGTTGGGCTTCTTCCTCGGCTGGCTGGGTTCGGTCACCGAGCGTCGGCGGGAGGACCCGGTGAAGGCGGCCGAGATGGAGGTGCGTTCTCTGACCGGTCATGGGGCGGAGAAGGCCGTCGACCACTAGGCCGCGACACCTCGCCGACCGAACGGCGGCCCCGGGCGCGCTGCCCGGGGCCGCCGTCGTTTCGGCGCGGCCTACACGCGGCCGGAGTCGCCTCTGCTCTCGAGGTCGAGCAGAAATCGCTTGCGCTCGGGATGGCCGCCATACTCTCCGATCGATCCGTCGCTGCGGACGACACGGTGTGCGGGCACGACGATCGAGATCGGCGTCCGCGCGCACGCAGACCCGACGGCGCGGTGCGCTCGCGGTGAGCCGGCGGCGATCGCGATCTCGCCGTAGGTCGCCACCTCGCCGTAGGGAACTCGGCACACCGCGCGCAGTGCGGCGCCGGCGAATCCCGGCGGGGCCAGGAGCCAGTCGATCGGCGTCCGGAAGTGCCGCAGCCGGCCCGCGAAGTACTCGTCGAGTTCGGCGGCCACGTCGGCAACCGCGCCGGGGTCGTGGACCGGGAGCGCGCCGAGGCTCAGGGCGAGGTCGACGAGGGCGACGTCGGCAGGGTGGTCGAGGATGTCGAGGTGGGCCAGGCCGGTTTCGGTCACGACGAGGAGGGCTTCGCCGATCGGCGTGGGGTGCACCGCGAATGCTGCGTCGGTCATTGCTCCATCATCTCGGGCCGGCTCGCCGCCCCCGGACGCCCGGAGTCGATGCGGGGATGAAGGGTGGCGACGGGCGCCGGGGGAGGAACCGCCGATCATCCGGCGTGTCGGAAATAGCGCGAAACTCGGCGGCGCCTGAGGGTCGGATGCAGGCGCGCCGCTTAGGGTGTGTGCTGTGTGGCGAGGAGATCGAGGAGCCGTCCGTACGGACGCAGCCGACGAGGTTCGGGTCGATTCGGTGACCCCGGCGCAACTCGATGTCGCCGAAGACGACGTCACCGTCGCCCACGTGGCCGACCCGGAGCGCGAACGCATCCGTGTGCAGGCCGCCCGCCTCGGCGGCCGTTCGACGCTGCTCCACTACATCGCTTCCGACGATGTCGGCATCGACATCACCAAGGCGCATCCGGGCAGCCTCCCGCAGTTCATCACCGGCCGTTCGACGCTCCTGTCGAACCTCTTCCGCGACGAGGTGGCGCTGCGCACGGCCCGCCTCGCCGCCGGGCGCATCACCGCGAAGGACGTCGAACTCCGCACCACGCGCGGCCTCGACACCGTCCACCTCGGCGTCGGATTCGCCTCGTGGCGGGCCGGAGGTCTCACCTACAACGCCCCGGTCCTTCTCCGCCCGCTCGCCATCCGCCGCCATCACGGCGACTTCGATCTCAAACTTCACGGCTCGTTCTCCGTCAATCCCGAGCTCGTCGAGATCGCGCGTGCGCACTTCGGAATCGACCTCGACCGGCGCGGGCTCGCCGCGCTCGCGTACGACGGCGGCGTCTTCAAGCCGCAGCCCGTCATCGACCATCTGCGCGCCCTGACCGCCCATGTCGACACCTTCACGGTTCAGCCACGGCTGATCGTCTCGACGTTCGCGGATGTCGCCGCTCGCGCCGAGCGCGATGCGGCAGACCTCGACGTCCCCGTGCTCAACGCTCTCGCCGGCCACGAGGACGACCGCGCGCTCGTGGCTACTCGTTACCCCGTTCCCGACGCCGTTCCCTCGGACGACCGCCCGCCGGCATCCGACCGACTGCTGCTCGACGCCGACGCCGAGCAGGAAGGCGTCCTCGACCGGATCGTCGCCGGGCAGTCGCTCGTCGTCCACACGCTGCCGGGCACAGGGGGCACGCAGACGATCATCAACGCCGTCGGCGAGCTGGTCCGCCGCGGCAAGCGCGTCCTCGTCGTCAGCGCTCGCCGCTCCACTCTGGAGGGAGTCCGTCACCGCCTCGCCGGCATCGGGCTGCCCGGGCTGGCCGTCTCGCCCCGGGGCGTCCACCGCGACCTCATTCGCGCGATCGCCCGCAACGAGAAGGCGCAGCACCCGAAGATGGGCGAGATCGACGACGCCCTCGTTCGGCTGCGCACGGTTCTGCGCGACTATCGCGTCTCGCTGACCCAGCGGCATCCCATGCTCGGCGTCTCGCCGCTCGAAGTGCTGCAGAAGCTGACGACGATCGCGGCCGAGTCGCCGCAGCCGTCGGCAGCCACGCGCTTCGATGCCGCGACCCTCCAGCGCCTCTCGACGCGTCGCGCCGAAGCGGCCGCATCGCTCGCGACCGCCGCTCGGCTGGGCGAGTTCCGTTTCGGGCCCGATGACTCGCCGTGGTACGGCGTCGCGTTCGAGACGACCGAGCAGGCACGCGCGGCACACGCTCTGGCAGGCCGCCTGCACCGCACCGAGATCCCCGAAATCCTCGAGCGCGCATACGAGCTCATCGGGCAGACCCGGATGCGGCCGTTCACGACGCTCGCCGAGCTCGGTGCGTACATCCGCCTTCTCCAGGGGATCCGCGCGTCGCTCGACCGCTTCAGCCTGACCGTCTTCGAGCGTCCGCTGGGCGATCTGATCGAGGCGCACTCCACCCGCCGCGACACTCCCGAGATGAACGGTGCGACACGGCGTCGCCTGCGACGGCTCTCGAAGGAGTACGTCCGGCCGGGCATGCACGTCACCGACATGCACGACGCCCTCGTGCGCGTGCAGAAGCAGCGCGAGCAGTGGCAGCGTCTGGCCGAAGTGGGCGTCGTCCCCGAGATCCCCGCGGGTCTCGACGCGGTCGCGACCTCGTGGCAGCGCGTCGACGCCGACCTCGCCGAGCTCTCGCGCGTGCTCGGCCCAGGGCACGATCTGCTCGCGACGCCGATCCCCGAGCTCGTGCGCATCCTCGCCGGGCTCGCCGCGGAGTCCGACGTGTTCGACAACCTCGTCGAACGAGCGACGCTGCGCGGTGAACTCGCTTCCCTCGGCCTCGAGGGCCTGCTCACCGAGCTTTCGGTGCGCCATGTGCCCGAGGAGCGCGTCGCGGCGGAGTTCGAGTTCGCCTGGTGGCAGTCCGCCCTCGAGGCGATGCTTCGCAGCGACCGTGCACTGCTCGGAGCCAACACCAGCGTCGTCGATCGTCTCGAACGCGACTTCCGCCTCGTCGACGAGGCGCACGCCGCCTCGGCGGGGCAGCAGCTGGCGGCCGAGCTCGCGACGCGATGGAAGATCGCGATCGTCGACGAGGCTGACGAGACCGCGGCGCTCAAGGCCGCGCTGCGCGAGGGCACAGCGTCGGCTGCCGAACTGCTCGCCGTCGCACCGAAGCTCCTGCGCACGCTCGCGCCCGTCTGGATCGCGTCGCCCTACGAGGTGGCCTCCCTGCCAGCCCGGCCCGCGTTCGACGTCGTGATCCTGGCGGATGCCGGCGCCCTGAGCGTCGCCGAATCGGCCTCGGCCCTTCGCCGCGGGCGGCAGATCGTCGCGTTCGGTGACCCCGTCACGCAGCGCCCCACGCCGTTCGAGATTGCCGCCGACCGCGATCCGTCGGACGAGCCGATCGCAGACCCCGACGAGCGGAGTGTCTTCGAGCGCCTCGCCGAGATCGTTCCGGTCGAGACCTTGACCCGCAGCTATCGCGCGGGCGGCGAAGACCTCGCCGAACTCGTCAACGAGGCCTTCTACGGGGGCGAGATCGTCTCGTTCCCCTGGGCCGGCTCGTATCTCGGACGCGGCAGCCTCAGCGTCGACTACGTCGAGGGCGGTGTCGGTGCACCGGACCCCGACTCGGGAGCGGTCGAGAGCCCCGATGCCGAGGTCGCCCGTGTCGTGACGCTCGTCGTCGAGCACGCCGTCAACCGGCCGAACGAGTCGCTGATGGTCGTCACGGCGTCGACCAAACACGCCCTCCGCATCCGGGCCGCCGTCGAGGCTGCTTTCGCCGGACGATCGGATGTCGCCGAGTTCGTCGGCCGCGAGACGGCTGAGCCGTTCGCCGTGCTCGGGCTCGAGGAGTCGGTCGCCGAGAGCCGAGACCGCGTCGTGTTCTCGCTCGGTTACGGTCTGACGCGCCACGGGCGCGTGCTGAGCGACTTCGGTGTGCTGTCGGGGCCGGATGGTGAGCGGCTGCTGACCGTCGGCATGACGCGCGCCCGCCGTTCCATGGTGATCGTGTCGTCGATCCGGCCGTCGGCGTTCGACGACGGACGACTCGAGAACGGCGCTGCCATGCTCATGTCGATCCTCGGGGGAATCGCGGCACGCGCTCGCGAGGCCCGTCTCGAAGACCTCGCCGACCCGCTGACTCTGGCCCTCGCGCAGAACCTCCGCCGTCTGGGCGTCGCGGTCGATGTCGCGTATCGCGGGCTGCTGCCGCTGGTCGCCCAGCGTGACGGCAAGGCCGTCGTCGTCGAGGGTGACCCTGAGACGATCGGACAATCGCTCCGGGAGTCGCTGCGGCTGCGGCCCCAGATTCTGCGGCGGCTGGGATGGCACTACATCCGCGTGCACTCGTTCGACCTTTACAGCGACCCTGCCGGTGTGGCCGCGCGCGTCGCTGCGATCCTGGGCGTCGAGCCCGAGGCGCCGACCGCGGACGCGAGCACCGAGCCGCTCGATGTCATCGAGTGACCGACAGCGGGTCGAGCGGGTCGGCAGCCGCCGAGCTCGACTGACCGCCGCTCCGGGTACGACGGCCGAGCCGACATCGGCCGATGAGACGACGGATGCCCCGGCCGGCGCCGAGGGCGCGGCCGGGGCATCCGGTCCGAATGATGCGCGGATGCGGAACGAGGTTCCGCCGCACTACTGATCCGGTCAGGCGGACGGCGCCGCCGGGGGAGTGTTCTGCGAACGGCGCAGCGGGGCGTCGGTGGTCGCGGCTGCGGCGCTCGAAGCGTTGTTCTTCTCCAGCAGATCGCGGATCTGGATGAGGAGCTCCTGCTCGGTCGGGAGCTTCGCCGCCTCTTCGACGACGCCGGCCTTGGCGGCCTGACGCTCCTTCCACTTGTTCATCGGAACGACGAACACGAGGTACACGACGAGAGCGACGGCGAAGAAGCTGATGATCGCGCTGATGAGCCCGCCCAGGGGGAACGGGACCGGCTGACCGTAGATGCCGGTGAGCGTCGGGCCGGCGATGCCCTCTTCGTTGGGCTGGTAGAACAGCTCGACGAGTGGGTTGATGATGCTCGATACGATCGCATTGACGATGGCGGTGAACGCACCGCCGATGACCACGGCGACCGCCAGGTCGATGACGTTGCCGCGCATGATGAAGTCGCGGAAGCCCTTGATCATGGCTCTCCTCTCTCCGGACGCGCCGGGTGTCATGAACCCGCCGCGGCGGGGGAGGACTTCGCCTCCGACTTCGATGATGCCGAAGACGAGGAGTCGCCGCCACCGGTTGACGTGCCCGCCCCCGAGCCGCTTGCGCGGGAGTCGGTGCGGTAGAAGCCACCGCCGTTGAACGTCACGCCGATCGACCCGTACTGCTTGCGGAGCTCGCCCGAGCACTCGGGGCAGACGGTGAGAGCGGGGTCGGCGAAGGACTGGACCGCATCGAAGCGGTGCCCGCACGACTTGCAGGCGTAGGCGTAGGTGGGCATGGTTCCTCGGTCTTCAGTGCGCCTCGGGGGCGAGGACGACGGTTCGGGTGGGAGTGACGACGCCGGTGACCGGCTGATCATGCAGATCGCGCGGCACCTCGTCGACGAGTTCGGAGTCGAAGAGCACGGCGTACACCGGCGGGCGGTTCTCCATCGAACCGAGGGTCTTGTCGAAGTAGCCTCGGCCCCAGCCGAGACGCATGCCGGCGGAGTCGACCGCGGCGGCGGGGATCACCAGCAGGTCGACCTCCCCGACGGAGATCGGACTGAGCACCTCACCGATCGGCTCGGGAATGCCGAACAGTCCGTCCGAAACCGCGGCGCCCGGCTCGGCGACGACCCAGTCGAGTAGACCGTCGTTGCGGCTGATGGGCAGGAGTACCCGGACGCCCGCGGCGACGGCTTCGTCGATGAACGCGCGCGTGCCGGGCTCGGTGGGCGCCGAGAGGTAGCACGAGATGGAGCGGGCACCGGTGCTGGCGACGAGTTCGCGGAGCTGTGTGCGGATGCCGTCTGCCGCAGCTTCGCGAGCGGCATCCGACATCCCGTACCGGCGTTCGCGGAGGTCCGCCCGCAGAGCGCGCTTGGCGTTGTCGATCGCGTCGGACATGCCCCCGATTGTAAAGGGTGGGCGTCAAACCACTCGCCTGCGCCACCTGATCGATATGGTGGACCCATGTCTCAGCAGCGCATCAAGGCGGTCATCCCCGCCGCAGGCCTCGGCACCCGCTTCCTTCCCGCCACGAAGGCGATGCCGAAGGAGATGCTGCCCGTCGTCGACAAGCCGGCGATCCAGTACGTCGTCGAAGAGGCGACGCAGGCCGGCATCGACGACGTCCTGATCATCATCGGCCGCAACAAGAACAACCTGTCGAACCACTTCGACTCCGTTCCCGAGCTCGAGCACAACCTCACCCGCAAGGGCGACGACGTCAAGCTCCGCAAGGTGCAGGAGTCGTCCGACCTCGCCGACATCCACTTCGTCCGTCAGGGCGAGCCGAAGGGCCTGGGGCACGCCGTGCTGCGCTCGCGGGCGCACGTCGGTGACTCGAACTTCGCCGTCATGCTCGGCGATGACCTCATCGACGAGCGCGACCCGCTGCTGCCGAAGATGCTCGCGGAGCAGGAGCGCTCGGGTCTCACGGTCGTCGCCCTCATGGAGGTCGACCCCGACCAGATCCACCTCTACGGCGCCGCGGCCGTCGAGCCGACCGACGATCCGGATGTCGTGAAGGTCACCGGCCTCGTCGAGAAGCCGAAGAAGGAGGACGCCCCCTCCAATTACGCGATCATCGGGCGTTACGTCCTCAAGCCGAACGTGTACGAGATCCTCGAGCGCACCGAGCCGGGCAAGGGTGGCGAGATCCAGCTGACCGATGCGCTGCAGGAGCTCGCGACGACCGAGGGAGTCCTGGGTGTCGTCTTCCGCGGACGCCGTTATGACACCGGGGACCGACTGGACTACATCAAGGCCATCGTGCAGCTCGCCTCTGACCGTGATGACCTCGGACCCGAGCTCCGCCCGTGGCTGAAGGACTTCGTCGGAAACCTCTGACACGAGAACCGGAACGCGCGTGGATGCCACCGCACCCCGCCACCACGGACCGGTGGCCATTCGGCTGATCAGGCCGCGCGATGCCCGCACTCTGCAGGCAGAACTCCTCGCGAACCGTTCCTGGTTGCAGCGGTGGGAGGCGACGAGCCCGGACGGGCCGGTGTCTTTCGACATGCGGCTCGGCATCCGGCGTCTGTTGCAGCAGTACCGTGATGGCACCGGTGTGCCCTTCGTCATGGAGCACGACGGGCAGATCGCGGGACAGCTGAACGTCTGGGGCATCGCGCGCGGCTCACTGTCGTCGGCGACGATCGGGTACTGGGTGAGCGAGCGGTTCGCCGGCAAGAGCATCACGCCGACCGCTGTCGCCTTGGCGACCGACCTCTGCTTCGAGGAACTGCGGCTGCACCGGATGGAGATCTGCATCCGGCCGGAGAACCGGGCGAGCCTGCGGGTGGTCGAGAAGCTCGGGTTCCGTTACGAGGGGCTCCGCCGTCGCTACATCCACATCGACGGCGACTGGCGCGATCACTTCGCTTTCGCGCTCGTCGCGGAGGAGGTGCCGCGCGGCGTCCTCGGGCGCTGGCTCGAGGGCGCGGTGCCGCCTGATGCGGCGGCCATCCCCCGTGCCGACCGTCGCGCGGCGGGACTCGAACCTTAAAGTTGAACAAGAACTTCAGACACGCGTGTGTCTGAGGTGTCACCACGCGGGATGCCACGTACGGTTGTCCCCATGGGTGGGCAGGTTCTCGGCGGCGGCGTGATCGTCCTCGTCGCGGTCGCGTTGTGGATGGTCTATCTGCTTCCGTCCTGGCACAGTCGTTACCGCTACGACGCCGCCGAACGCAACGCCGTCCGCCTGAACCAGGCCCTGCGCGTGCTCGCCGAGACGGCTGAGGCGCCGGAGGAAGTGCGGGTCGAGCTCTCGACGCGTACCGCGCTGGCGCAGCAGAAGCTCGCGCGTCAGGTGCAGCACGAGAAGGAGCAGCTGCGACTCGAGAGCGAGCGCCGCCGGCTCATCGAAGCGCGCCGCGAAGTGCGTGTCGCGCGCTCCGCACGCATGACGTCGCCCGAGCACCGCGCGCGTGTCCGTCGCCGTTTCCGCCTGGCGACGACGATCGTCGCTCTGCTGGCTGTCGGCGCGAGCGGCGCCGGCGGCTGGATGCTGGCATCGTCCGGATCGGCCGCGCTGCTGATCGCGGGCATCGCGACCCTGCTCGTGGCCACCGTCGTGCTCAACCGTATGGCTGCGGTTGCTCGACGCGCCGCCCGCTCTGCCGTCGTCGCGCCGTCTGTCACCGCTACCGTCCAGCCGGCCTCAGCCGTGGTGCCCGAGTTCGAGTTCGCCGACGCGCGTGCCACCTGGACTCCCCGCGAGCTGCCCCGCCCGCTTACGGCCTCGGCCGGGTCGCGTGCCGCCGCCGTGCTCGACGAGGTCGACGCGCGCGAAGCTCTCCGTCAGGCCGCCGTCGGTGAGGCGATCCAGCGAGAGGCCGCGCGTCGCGCGCCGGCATCCCTTGCCGCCAGCCGCGCCGCCAAGGCACCCACCCCGGCGTTCGTGCCGACGGGTCAGGTCGACGACGCGCAGATCGAGGACCACGTCCGGCGACTTCTCGCGCAGCGCGCAGCAGGCTGATCCCGGCTCAGCGCTGGAACAGGACGCGCCCGTTCCCCACGACGAGCTCGCGCTCGGGCGTCCGAACGAGGGCGTCCATCGGGTTCTCTGCGTCGACGAGGATGATGTCGGCGCGAGAGCCCGCCTCGATCCGGCCGACCGGCAGTCCCGCGAAGGGGGCCGAACCGCCCGTCGCGATGTCGACCACACGGCGCAGGTCGTCGTCGCGGACGAGGCTCGAGGCGCGGGCGTACTGCCAGGCGATGCCGAGCAGGTCGCCGGTGCCGTACGGGCTCCACAGGTCGCGGATGCCGTCGGTGCCGAAGCCGAAGCGCACGCCCGCGGCATCCAGGTCGTGAAGCGGGAGCTGGGGAAGGCGAAGGGGCGCCACTGTCGTCATCGTGATGTCGAGCGCGGCCATCGCCTGCAGCAGGTCGCGTCGGAGCGACGCGCCGACCTGTGCGAGCGCGAACCCGTGCGCGAGGTTGACGCGTCCCGCGAGGCCGAACCGCTCGGTCCGCTCGATGATCAGCTCGATCTGGAACGCGCCGAGCTCGGCGGGGTCGTGCAGGTGCAGGTCGATTCCGACGCCGCGGTCGGCGGCGACGCGGAAGAGCGCGTCGAGCTGGCCGACCGGGTCGCGATCGATCGATGCGGGATCCAGCCCGCCGATGAACTCCGCGCCCGCGGCGGCCGCCTCGTCGAGCAGGTCGATGACGCCGGGGCGGCGCAGCACGCCGTCCTGGGGGAAGGCCACGATCTGCACCTGGAGGGCCCCGTCGTATGCCGCGACCGCTTCGCGTACCGCTTCGATGCCGCGCTGGGCGACACCGAGGTCGACATCGACGTGCGTGCGGATCGCGGTCGTGCCGTGACGGACGAACTGTTCGAGAACGTGTGCCGTCGTCGTGACGCTGGGGATCCCCAGCTCGTCGCGGCGGGCGCGTTCGTGTCGGATGCGGCCGTCGGTGCCGCCCTCGCCGCCGTAGGGCTGCCACGGCAGGCCCCACCACGACTTGTCGACGTGAGCGTGGGTGTTCACGAGGCCGGGCAGCGCGAGCATCCCGCGCCCGTCGATCTCGAGGCCAGTGTCGCCCGCGTCTGCGGACGGCGCCTGCGGCGTCGACGGCTCGACGGAAGTGATCAGGCCGTCGGCGATGCGGATGTCGACGGCGGTGGCGTTGGAGACACGGACGTTGCGAATGACGGATGCCGCGGGGTGGTGCATCCCTCCATTGTGCGCGCGCGGGTGCACCCTGACAGCGTGATAGTGTGGGGGAGTTCCGGGCCTGTGGCGCAGTTGGTAGCGCGCTTCGTTCGCAATGAAGAGGTCAGGGGTTCGAATCCCCTCAGGTCCACCGAGAAAGCCCCCGCATCGCGGGGGCTTTCGCGTTTTACGACGAGTACACTGTATGCAAATGAATCGATCCCCCGGGAGGCTTCGTCCATGACCACCTACAACGTCGGCGTCATCGTCGGCAGCATCTCGTCGACCTCGATCAACCGTCGTCTGGCGAAGGCGCTCACCAAGCTGGCCCCGCAGGCCGGGCTCGAGCTCACCGAGATCCCGATCGCACCGCTGCCCTTCTACTCGGCTGACAACGACGCGTCGATCCCCGCCGAGGCTGCCGAGTTCAAGGCTGCGGTCGAGAAGGCCGACGGTGTCATCATCGTCACCCCCGAGTACAACCGCTCGGTGCCCGGCGTCCTGAAGAACGCTCTCGACACCGCGAGCCGTCCGTGGGGCGACAACAGCTTCGCCGGCAAGCCGTCCGCCGTCATCGGCATCTCCATCGGCGCGGTGGGAACCGCTGTCGCGCAGCAGCACCTGCGCTCGATCCTCTCGTTCCTCGCGTCGCCCGAGCTCTCGCAGCCCGAGGGCTACCTGCAGCTCACCGAGGGACTGATGGATGACGACGGCACCGTGACGAACGAGTCGACGTCGGAGTTCCTGCTCTCCTGGCTGAAGGCCGTGCACGCGCACGTCGCGAAGAACCTCGCTGCCGCCAGCTGATCAGCAGACCCCTCTCGACAGGGCGCCCGACCACACGGTCAGGCGCCCTGTCGTCGTTGTACCGGCGGTGCACGACGGTTCCTCCCAGGTCGAAGGGCATACGATGGTCGGCGGGGTTCGGCCCGCGGCATCCGATGTGCCGCCGCCCGGCCCGTGATCGACGGCAGATCCTCATCTGCCCGTCGTCGACCTGCGAGAAAAAGGAAGTGAGGTGAGGTGCTCAATGAGCGGTGATAGTTGCCATCGCGAGATCATCAGCGCCGCGCCCGCTGCCGGCCCGCTCGTCGACCGAATCGACTCCTGAGCGGACGAGCCGGGTGCGACGCGCCAGCAGGCTTCGCGATGTTCTCCGTGCCGTCGTCGTAGAGACGATGCCGCGGATGCGCGCGCGTCCACATGAGGAGGGCTCCCATGACTCCGGAGCAGATCAACGAACTGACCATCGTCGTCGACGGCATCGCCGCGCCCCTGTCGCGCGGTGATCTGCCGTCGGCCGCGACCGCACTCGCCGACGTCGAGCCCGAGCGTCTCGCCGAGGTGCTCGAGCGACTCGACGGTCGTCGCCGCGCCGTCGCCTACCGGCTGCTGCCGAAGGACCACGCGCTGCAGGTCTTCGAAGCGCTCTCGCCGAACATGCAGGGGGAGCTCATCGGAGACCTGCGCGACGCCGAGGTGGCGCACATCTTCGGCGACCTCGACCCCGACGACCGCGCCTGGCTCGTCGACGAGCTGCCGGCATCGCTCGCATCCCGGCTGATGCGCGGGCTTCCCGCTCACGAGCGCGAGATGACCGCCGCCGTGCTCGGCTACCGTCGCGGCTCGATCGGGCGCCGCATGAGCCCGGAGTTCGTGTCGGTTCCGATCGGCAGCACGGTCGCGGGCGCGCTCGACCGGGTGCGGGCGCGTCTGCACGACGCCGAGACGGTGTACACGCTCCCCGTCGTCGACGCGGGTCGTCGCGTCGCCGGGGTCGTCAGCCTGCGCGACCTGCTCGCCGCCGACCCCGACGCCGGCGTCCGCGACATCATGCAGAGCGCGCAGACCGCGAGCGTGGACGACGACGCCGAGACCGCCGCGCGTCGCTGCACCGAGCGGGGCCTGCTCGCGCTGCCCATCGTCGACAGTGAGGAGCGGCTCGTCGGCATCCTGACGGTCGACGACGCCGCCCGCATCCTGGAGCACGAGGAGAGCGAGGATGCCGCGCGCCAGGGCGGCGCCGAGCCGCTGCGCCGGCCCTACCTCTCGACGCCGATCCTGCAGATCGTGCGGTCACGCGTCGTCTGGCTGCTGGTGCTGGCTGTCGGAGCGACCCTGACCGTGCAGGTGCTGTCGGCGTTCGAGGCGACGCTCGCCCAGATCACGGTGCTCGCGCTGTTCGTCCCGCTGCTCATCGGCACCGGCGGCAACACCGGCAATCAGGCGGCGACGACGGTCACGCGTGCGCTCGCGCTGGGCGACGTGCGACCTCGCGACGTCGTGCGGGTGCTGAGCCGCGAGGTGCGCGTGGGATTCTTCCTCGGCAGCATCCTGGGGCTCGTCGGGTTCGCGGTCACGGCCCTCGTCTATGAGCCGCGCATCGGTCTCGTCATCGGGGCGACCCTGATCGCGGTGTGCACGATGGCCGCGACGGTCGGGGGAGTCATGCCCCTGCTGGCCCGGGCGATCCGGGTGGACCCAGCGGTGTTCTCGAACCCGTTCATCACGACGTTCGTCGACGCCAGCGGGCTTATCCTGTACTTCCTGATCGCCCGCGCCATCCTGCAGATCTGAGGTCCTGCCTGCGCCGTGGGTCGGTGCCGGGATGCAAGGGATCGGGCGCGGCGCGCCGGTGCGGATGCCGTTCCGTCGGCGTGTCGGCCACGATCCCCTGCATCCCGGTTGCGCGGTCAGACCAGGGCGTCGCGCGCTGCCCCGGCGGCGAGGCGTTCGGCAGCGAGCGACTCCGCGGCGGCGAGCGGGGTGACACCGCGCGCGTCGGCCTCGTCGAAGATGCGCCGCAGGACATCGCCGATGCCCTCGACACGCGTCGTGATCTCGCTGCGGTCGCGCTGCTTGGCGGCGAGGTCGAGGTAGATGACGCCGCCGGCGTTCACGACGAAGTCGGGGGCGTACAGGATGCCGCGGGCGGCCAGCCGGTCGGCGCCGGAACGGTGCGCCAGCGGGTTGTTCGCCGGTCCGCACACCGCCCGCGCATCGAGGGCATCGATCACCTCGTCGGTCAGCACGCCGCCGATGCCGGCGGGCACGAACACGTCGGCCGAGGCGAGGTGGGCCTCGGCGGGCTCGATCCAGGTGGCGCCCAGGCTCGTCGCGAGCTCGCGCTTGGCCGGGTTCACATCGGTCACGGTGAGCTCTGCGCCCTCGGCGGCGAGCTGCACGGCAAGCCGGCTGCCCACCTGCCCGAGCCCGGCGATCGTGACCCGGCGTCCGGCGACCTCGCGAGAACCGGTCGCGCGCTCGAGCGTCGCGAGCAGCGACGCGTGCACGCCGATGCTCGTGGGGCCGGCGGGCTCGCCCGAGCCGCCCACACGGTCGGGGAGCCCCACGACGTGTGCCGTTCGCTCGCTGACGGTCAGCATGTCGTCGGTGGTCGAGCCGACATCCTCGGCCGTGCGGTACAGGCCGCCCAGCGACTCGACGGCGTCACCGAGGTCGAGGAATGCGGCACGGCGCCGCTCGGCGTCGAGCACGGTTCCCGGAGGCAGTCCGATCACGGCCTTGCCGCCGCCGGCATCCAGACCCGCGGCTGCGTTCTTCAGCGTCATCGCCGCCGACAGGCGCAGGGCGTCGCCGAGGGCGTCGCTCCAGTGCGGGTACGTCCACACCCGGGCGCCGCCGAGGGCGGGGCCGAGCACCGAGGAGTGCAGCGCGGCGGCGATGAAGAGGCCGCTCCGCCGCCCCGTGATCACCTCCACGCGCTCGTGCGTGAAATCGGGCAAGGGCAGGGCGTGGGTCATCGCGATCCTCTTTCGGCGGAGCCTTGTGGGCTCATGCTCTCCGTGCCGCGGCGTTGCGGCATCCAGCCCATTGTGCCCCTTCTAGAGTGTGAGCGTGACCACCGATCTGCCTCCACGAAGCCGAATCGTCCACGACTCCCTGCGCGCTGCCGGCATCCTCGGCGACATCGTCGTTCTGCCGGATGCCGCATCCACGGCCGCCCTCGCCGCAGCGGCGCTCGGCGTCGAGGTGGGGGCAATCGCCAACAGCCTCGTCTTCTGGTCCGACGGCGAGCCGCTGCTGGTCATGACCAGCGGGGCGCACCGCGTCGACACGGCCGCACTGGCCGAGCGCACCGAGCGCAGCGCGATCACGCGCGCGAGCGTCGAGCAGGTCCGCGCCGCGACGGGACAGGCGATCGGCGGGGTCGCGCCGACGGGACACCCGGCACCTCTCGCGACGCTCATCGACGAAGACCTCGCGCAGTACGACGAGATCTGGGCGGCCGGCGGCACCCCGCACACCGTCTTCCCGCTGACCTTCGACGAGCTGGTGCGCCTCACCGGCGGAACGGTCGTCGCCGTCGACTGAGCCGGAGCCGCCGGCGCGGGTTCAGCCCTTCGGGCTGTCGAAGCTCCACTCGTCGGGATCGGTCGCGGTCGCGACATCCCAGTCGTCGGTCCGCCACGTGAAGGTTGCCACCGCGCACGTCGGCATCTCACCGATGCCGCCGTTCGACAAGCGCTCGGCGAGCACGGTCATCCCCGGGTCATGCGCCACCACGAGCACCGACCGCGCACCGCTGCCGCTCGCCGCGTCGAGGAGCACGCGCGCCGAGGCGCCGTAGAGCTCGTCGCGCAGTTCGGGTTCGAGCCCGAGCACGGCCCCGAAGGCGGCCGCCGTCGTGCGAGCGCGAAGCGCGGTCGAGGCGAGGATGCGCTCGACCTCGACGCCCGTGCTCGCCAGCCGCTCAGCCATCGCGGGGGCGTCGCGCATGCCGCGGTCGTTCAGCGGACGGTCGTGGTCGTCGAGCGAGGGCGAGCCCCAGTCGCTCTTGGCATGCCGCACGAGGATGAGCGTCGTCATGGAATCATCCTCCCGCGCCGAAGACCGCGTGGGCGATCGTGAAGATCACGAGTCCGGCGAGCGATCCCACGATCGTGCCGTTGAGTCGGATGTACTGCAGGTCGCGGCCGACCATGAGCTCGATCTTCTCGGTCGTCTCCTGAGCGTCCCAGCGCTCGACCGTCTCGGTGATCACCGAGGCGATGTCGGCCCGATGCCGGGCCACGAGCGTCGCGGCGGCGTCGATGACGCGGGCGTCGATCCGCTGCTGCAGTGCCGTCTCGGTCGACAGGCGTTCGCCGACCTCGGTGAGCGCGGCAGCGATGCGACGGCGGAGCGGGCTCTCGGCGTCGCCGAGTGAGCGGACGAGACCGGCCTTCGCCGTGCCCCACGCCTCGGCGGCCAGGGCGCGAACGCGAGGACTGTCGAAGACCGCCGCCTTGGCGGCCTCGAGCCGCGCCGCCGTCTCGGTCTCGCCCTGCAGATCGCCGGCGAGACGAGCGAGGTAGCCGTCGATGGCCTTTCGTGCCGGGTGCTCGGGGTCGTTTCGCACGGCCGCGACGAACGTCAGCGCCTCGCGGTAGACGGTGTCGTCGACGAGCCGTGTCGCCACCGACGGCAACCACGACGGCAGGCGGCGGGAGACGAGCCCGGTGAACACCGAGCGGTTGGCGACGAGCCAGGTCTCGATGTTGTCGATGGCGAGATCGACGGCTCCGTGGTGGGCGCCGGCGCCGACGACGCGCTCGAGCCATCCCCCGATCGAGGGCCCCCAGGAGGGGGCCAGGAGGTGCTCGCGCGCCAGGTCTTCGAGCAGGTCCTGCACCTCGTCGTCGCTCAGCGCCGTCAGGATGCCGGATGCCGCCGCCGATGCCTCGGCCGAGACGCGCTCCGCGTTCTCGGGGCGCCGCAGCCACGCGCCGAGCCGGGCGGCGATGCCCATCGACTCGAGCTTGCCGCGGATGACGCCCGCTTCGAGGAAGTTCGTCTCGACGAACTCGCCGAGGGTGTGGCCGATCTCGTCCTTGCGCCGCGGGATGATCGCCGTGTGCGGGATGGGCAGGCCGAGCGGATGCCGGAACAGTGCCGTGACTGCGAACCAGTCGGCGAGGGCTCCGACCATGCCGCCCTCCGCGGCGGCGCGGACATAGCCGAACGCGGGGACGGTCTGCTGCAGGGGGAACGAGATCGCGAAGACGATCGCCATGAAGATCAGTGCACCGAGGGCGACGGCCTTCATCCGCCGCAGGCCCTGGCGTCGAGCCTGGTCGGCGGGGGAGAGCAGGGAGGTCGGCGTGCGTGCCATCCGGTCATCCTCCCACGGGGCTTCGCCGAGCGGGGCCGGTCTCGGCGTATCCTGACCGCGTGATCGACGACATCCAGAAACGAGCCCTGCGCCGCACGAGCATCCTCGAAGGCCAGGTCCGCGGGCTGGCCCGGATGATCGAGAACGAGGACTACTGCATGGACATCATCGCCCAGTCACGGGCCATCCAGAAGGCCCTCGCGTCGCTCGACAAGCTCCTCATCGAGAACCACCTCCGCACCCACGTGACGCACATGTTCGAGAACGGCGGCGCGGACCGCGAGCAGGCCGTCGCCGAGCTCCTCAAGGCCTATGACCTCGAGACCCGCTGACCGCATCCGTCCCTCCGCCTACCGTCGAGTCGCCAGGAATTGCGGATCCGGTGGCCCCGGCATCCGCAGTTTGTGGCGACTCGACCGGGAGCGGGCCGAGCGGGGGTCAGGGGGTGACGGGGCCGAGCCAGGCGGCGGCGACGGTGCTGTGGGCGGACTCCGGATCCGAAGGGTGGAACATCCCCGCCAGGACGTCGCGGTAGAGGCGGCCGAGCTCGGAGCGGGAGAAGTACGACGACCCGCCCGCCACGAGCATCGCCTCGTCGACGACGGCCTTCGCCGAGGTGACGGCGCGGTGCTTCAGCCCGCTGAGCTTCGCGAACCAGAGGCCGCCGTGATCGGCCCGCTCGTCGATGTCGCGCGCGATCGCCTCGAGCTGCGGCAGCATCCCGTCGTACGTGAGCGCCATCTCGGCGATGCGCCAGCGGATGTCGGGATCCTGGCTGTACGCCAGCCCTGTTTTCTTCGAGGTGCGCAACTGGGCGGCGACGACGGCGACGTCGAGAGCGCGTCGGGCGATGCCGGTGTACACCGACGCGAGCAGCAGCTCGAAGACCGAGAAGATGCCGAAGACGAGCGGATCCGGGTTCGGGCCGGGGGAGAGGCGGCGCACGACGCGGTTCGGTGATGCGAGGGCGCCGTGCAACTCGGTCGTGCGCGACTGCGTCCCCCGCATGCCGACGGTGTCCCAGTCGTCGCGCGTGCGCACCGCGTCGGTGCGGTCGACGAAGGCGAACACCATCTTCGGCGCGTCCTCGCTCGTCGTGTCGAGGCCGTGCAGCCCGAGGTGGTCCCACACCGGAGCGAGCGAGGTGAAGATCTTCGTGCCCGTGAAGGCGTACCCGCCGTCGGACTGCGGCTCGGCCACGGTGTCGCTGCCGAACAGGACGAGGTCGTTGCCCGCCTCGCTGATGCCGAACGCGAACACCTCGCCCGCGGCGGCGCCCTCCTGCACGAAGCGCAGGGCGTCGTCACCGCGGTCGGACAGCACCTTGGCAACACCCGTCCACACGAGGTGCATGTTGATCGCGAGCGCTGTCGCGGGCGCGGCACCGGCCAGCCGCTGCTGCAGAACGGATGCCTGCGCGAGCGACAAGCCCGCGCCGCCGAGCTTTTCCGGAACGAGGATGCCGAGGTAGCCGGCTTCTCGCAGCTCGGCGAGATCCTCGTCGGGGAAGACGTTGTCCGCGTCGACGCCCGCGGCTCGCCCGCGGATCCGTTCGATGAGGCTGTCGGGAAGGTATCGGGCCGGGTCGAAGTCGCTCACGGCATCCATTCTGCTCCCGCCCTCCTCAGCGGGCCGCGTGTCCGACAGGCCCGTCGCGCCCTCGAGGTCGTGGTGCAGGATGGGGGCATGATCTCGACCGACGCCGCGCTCGCCCTGCGCGAGGCCGGGCTCGTCTGGCGCCCGGCATCTGGAGACCGCTTCCAGCTCAACGAGCCGGAGTTCGAGGCCGACGTCTTCACCGTCAGCGAGATGACGATCGAACCGCGGCGCTATCCGACCGGGACGATCCTCGCGTTCAACGGCACGACGGAGTGGGCGCTCGACTCCGTCGCGCTCGATGAGGCGCTATGGCTTCCCCGTGAGGACCAGCTGCGTGAGATGCTCCGCGGCGGCTTCCGGAGTCTGCGCCGGCTCGCGGACACTCACCGCGTGGAGATCGAGTTCGCCGGCGAGGAGCTGGCGTTCGAGCATCCGCAGCCCGAGGATGCCTACGCGGCGGCCGTCCTCGCGATGCTGCAGCGCGTCAACGACTGAGCGACCGTCTGCGCGGAACCAGCCTCACGTAATGGTGTGGACCGGTGCGGTGTCGGGAAGGGGCGACGCGTCGCGCCCGCGGAGGTCGGGGAACCACTGCACGCACGTCACCGCGACGACGAGGCCGACGACGGCGAACAGGGTAGCGGCCACATATGCGCCCTGCGGGCCCACACCGTCGATGAGGAAACCGGCGATGGCGGAACCCGCCGCGGCTCCGATGAGCTGCCCGGTGCCGATCCAGCCGTAGGCTTCGGCCGTCTCGCTGAACTTCACGCTCGCCGAGGTGATGGCGAACATGACCGCGAGCGCCGGCGCGATGCCGATGCCGGCGACCAGCAGCGAGCCGCCGAGCCACCAGGCGTTGAGCGAGAAGATGGTCGCCGCCAGCCCGACGGTGACGATGAGAAAGCGGCGAGCCATGGCCCACCGTCCGATCGGGATGTGGCCGAACGACAGGCCGCCTGCCAGGCTGCCGACGGCGAAGACCGCGAGGACGAGGCCGGACTCGAGTCCGCCGTGACCGAACGACGCGACAACGCCCGCTTCGACCGCGGAGCACGCGCCGATGAGGAGGAAGCCGGTCGCGGTCGCGAGCATGACCGGCGGCTTGAGCAGCACGCGGCCCAGGCTGCGCCGGCTGCGCGGGATGCGGACGCGTCCGAGCTCCGGCGAAGAGATGAACCACGCGCCGCCGCCGATGAGGATGACGACGACGAGCAGGAGCCCCGGCACGGTGCCGGCCTGCAGCGCGACGAAGGTGATGAGCACCGGCGCGATGATCCAGATGATCTCCTGCAGCGATGCGTCGAGGGAGAAGAGGGGGGTGAGCTGCCGCGACGTCACCATCTTCGGGTAGATCGTGCGCACGGCCGACTGCACCGGCGGGGTCGACAGGCCCGCGATGAGACCGAGCGCCATGTAGACCCAGAGCGGCACGTCGAGCACCGCGAGCAGAGCGATCGACGCCGCGCACACGGCGAGCGTCAGCGTCAGTACCCGCCGCATGCCCCAGACGCCCATCCATCGACTCGTCACCGGACCTGCGATCGCCTGTCCGACTGAGGTCGCCGCAAGGACCAGACCGGCCGACCCGTAGGACCCGGTCACGTGCTCGATGTGGAGCAGGATGGCGAGGCTCGTCATCCCGCTCGGAAAGCGAGCGGTCAACTGTGCGGCGATGATGCGCGCGACACCCGGTGCGCGCAGCAGTTCTCTGTATCCCGCCACCCCTCAACGGTAGCGATTCCGAAGCCCGGTCGGCGACGCCCGGGCGGCTGCCGCGGCGACACGCCCGCGACACGCCGATGCGACGAGATCCGCCCGAATCGGATGTCGGTGGGTCGGTCTAGCGTCCGACCTGTGGACAGACTCGCTCGACGTCGCCCGGAAGCGCGGAATCACGCGTCGAACCGGGCTTCGATCGAGTCGCTGATCTGTGGATGAAACGGTGGACAAGATGTGTTGTACCTGGGGAGAGCGGTGCAAAACTACAGACTTGTAACTACTACCCCTTGTGGTGCCCCCCGATGTCGGCACCCATATGTAGTATTGAGGCTCCGGCAGGTTCTCAGCCGGAGATGCGTAAGAAGCGAAGGGAAACCACACTCGACATGGCGATCACGGTCTACACCAAGCCCTCCTGCGTGCAGTGCAACGCGACGTACCGTGCGCTGGACTCGAAGGGCATCGAATACGACGTCCTCGACCTCTCCGAGGACCCGGCGGCGCTCGAGCGCGTCAAGTCGCTCGGCTACCTGCAGGCCCCCGTCGTCATCACCGACGAGGACCACTGGTCGGGCTTCCGTCCCGACAAGATCGACGAGCTGGCCGCTCGCTTCGCCTGAGCCATGAGCACGGCGGTCGCGACGCGGGCGCCTCTGCTCGTGTACTTCTCGAGCGTCTCCGGCAACACCGCGCGATTCATCGACAAGCTCGGACTGCCGGCGCTCCGCATCCCCCTTCACTCCTCACCGACGCCCCTCGTCATGACCGAGCCCTTCGTGCTCGTCACCCCCACCTACGGCGGGGGACAGGGGCGCGGTGAGGAGAAGGGTGCGGTGCCCAAGCAGGTCGTTCGCTTCCTGAACGACGTGCGCAACCGCACCCTCCTCCGGGGAGTCATCTCCACCGGCAACACGAATTTCGGCGAGTCGTACTGCCTCGCCGGCGACATCATCAGCCGCAAGTGCTCCGTGCCGCACTTGGACAAGGTGGAACTGTTCGGCACGCCCGAAGACGTCGAGCGCGTGAGCGCAGGATTGGAACGATGGTGGAATCAGCACTGGAAACAGCCTTGACCGATAACGGCTTCAAGGTCGACGCACGCTTCGACGGGCTCGACTACCACGCCCTCAACGCGATGCTCAACCTCTACGGCGCGGACGGCAAGATCCAGTTCGACGCCGACAAGCGTGCGGCCCGGGAGTACTTCCTCCAGCACGTCAACCAGAACACGGTCTTCTTCCACTCCCTCAAGGAGCGTCTCGACTACCTCGTCGAGAAGGAGTACTACGAGCCCAAGGTCATCGAGAAGTACTCGCTCGAGTTCATCCAGAAGCTCAACGACTTCGCTTACGGCAAGAAGTTCCGCTTCGAGACCTTCCTCGGCGCGTTCAAGTACTACACGAGCTACACGCTGAAGACCTTCGACGGCAAGCGCTACCTCGAGCGCTTCGAGGACCGTGTCGTTATGACCGCCCTCGGCCTCGCCGACGGTGACGAGAACCTCGCGATGCAGCTCGTCGACGAGATCATCTCGGGTCGTTTCCAGCCCGCCACCCCGACGTTCCTCAACACGGGCAAGGCCCAGCGCGGCGAGCTCGTGTCGTGCTTCCTGCTCCGCATCGAAGACAACATGGAGTCGATCGCCCGCGGCATCAACTCCGCCCTGCAGCTCTCCAAGCGCGGCGGCGGCGTGGCCCTGCTGCTGTCGAACATCCGCGAGGCCGGCGCTCCGATCAAGCAGATCGAGAACCAGTCGTCGGGCATCATCCCCGTCATGAAGCTGCTCGAAGACAGCTTCAGCTACGCCAACCAGCTCGGTGCGCGTCAGGGGGCCGGTGCGGTGTACCTGTCGGCGCACCACCCCGACATCCTCAAGTTCCTCGACACCAAGCGCGAGAACGCCGACGAGAAGATCCGCATCAAGACGCTGTCGCTGGGTGTCGTCATCCCCGACATCACCTTCGAACTCGCCAAGAACGGCGAGGACATGTACCTGTTCTCGCCCTACGACGTCGAGAAGGTCTACGGCGTTCCGTTCGGCGACATCTCGGTCACCGAGAAGTACCGCGAGATGGTCGACGACGCGCGCATCAAGAAGACGAAGATCAACGCTCGTGAGTTCTTCCAGACCCTCGCCGAGATCCAGTTCGAGTCGGGCTACCCGTACATCATGTTCGAGGACACGGTGAACAAGGCCAACCCGATCAAGGGTCGGATCAACATGTCGAACCTGTGCTCGGAGATCCTCCAGGTCAACACCCCGACGACGTACAACGAGGACCTCTCGTACGCCCAGATCGGCAAGGACATCTCCTGCAACCTCGGGTCGATGAACATCGCGCTCGCGATGGACGGCAAGGACCTCGCGCAGACCGTCGAGACCAGCATCCGCGCCCTCACCGCGGTCAGCGATCAGAGCCACATCGCCTCGGTCCGCTCGATCGAGGACGGCAACGACCGTTCGCACGCGATCGGTCTCGGTCAGATGAACCTGCACGGCTACCTGGCGCGCGAGCACGTCCACTACGGCTCGGAAGAGGGCCTGGACTTCACGAACATCTACTTCTACACGGTGCTGTTCCACGCGCTGCGGGCCTCGAACAAGATCGCGATCGAGCGCGGCACGTACTTCGAGGGCTTCCCCGACTCGACCTACGCGTCGGGCGAGTTCTTCGACAAGTACATCGAGCAGGAGTGGGCGCCCCAGACCGACAAGGTGAAGGGTCTGTTCGACGGCATCCACATCCCGACGCAGGACGACTGGCGCGAGCTGAAGGCATCCATCCAGCAGCACGGCATCTACAACCAGAACCTGCAGGCGGTGCCCCCGACCGGCTCGATCTCGTACATCAACAACTCGACGTCGTCGATCCACCCGATCGCGTCGAAGATCGAGATCCGCAAGGAAGGCAAGCTCGGCCGCGTCTACTACCCGGCGCCGTTCATGACGAACGACAACCTCGAGTACTACGAGGACGCGTACGAGATCGGCTACGAGAAGGTCATCGACACCTACGCCGCCGCGACCCAGCACGTCGACCAGGGTCTGTCGCTCACGCTGTTCTTCAAGGACACCGCGACCACGCGCGACATCAACCGTGCCCAGATCTACGCCTGGCGCAAGGGCATCAAGACGATCTACTACATCCGCCTGCGGCAGATGGCGCTCGAGGGCACCGACATGTCCGAGTGCGTCAGCTGCATGCTGTGACGGATGCCGGAACCCGAACCAGGAACTGAAGCGACATGACTCCCGAACCGCTCAAGCTCGTCGACCACGTGCAGGCGATCAACTGGAACCGCATCCAGGACGATAAAGACCTCGAAGTCTGGAACCGTCTGGTGAACAACTTCTGGCTGCCCGAGAAGGTGCCGCTGTCGAACGACATCCAGTCGTGGAACACGCTGACGCCCGACGAGCAGACGCTCACCATGCGCGTGTTCACGGGGCTGACGCTCCTCGACACGATCCAGGGCACCGTCGGCGCCGTCTCGCTCATCCCCGATGCGATCACCCCGCACGAGGAGGCCGTCTACACGAACATCGCGTTCATGGAGTCGGTGCACGCGAAGAGCTACTCGTCGATCTTCTCGACGCTCGCCTCGACGCCCGAGATCGACGACGCGTTCCGCTGGTCGGTCGAGAACCCGAACCTTCAGAAGAAGGCCTCGATTGTCATGGATTACTACCGTGGCGACGAGCCGCTCAAGCGCAAGGTCGCCTCGACCCTGCTCGAGTCGTTCCTCTTCTACTCGGGGTTCTACCTGCCGCTGCACTGGTCGGCGAAGGCGAAGCTGACGAACACCGCCGACATCATCCGCCTCATCATCCGTGACGAGGCCGTGCACGGCTACTACATCGGCTACAAGTTCCAGAAGGGCTACGAGCAGCTCACGCAGGCAGAGCGCGACGAGATCAAGGACTACACGTTCTCGCTGCTCTACGAGCTCTACGACAACGAGGTGCAGTACACGCAGGACCTCTACGACGCCGTCGGCCTGACCGAGGACGTCAAGAAGTTCCTGCACTACAACGCCAACAAGGCGCTGATGAACCTCGGCTTCGAGGCGATGTTCCCCGCCACGGTCACCAACGTGAACCCGGCGATCCTGTCGGCCCTGTCGCCGAACGCAGACGAGAATCACGACTTCTTCTCGGGGTCGGGCTCGTCGTACGTCATCGGCAAGGCCGAGGCCACAGAAGACGAGGACTGGGACTTCTGACCCGACTCGCGCACGAAAGTGGCGCGTGTGACGGGATCGCTCCGGCGATTCCCGGCGCACGCGCCGCTTTTTCGTTGACGCCGCGCCACGCCCACGCATAGGGTTGCGACGCCGCGCGAATACGCACGGCATCACCGGAGGAACGACATGACCACGCGCAACGAGCGTTTGATCGCAGCGGACCTGAGCCAGTTCCAGCTCCGCAATGAGTCGTACCCTCCGGTGCGAGACGTCTGATACCGCCACTGTCGGAACGCCCCGCACCGCACAGGTCCGGGGCGTTCGTGTGTTCCTCTCCATGCGCCCGTTCCCGGACCGTCATCACAAGGAAAGGAACCATGGAGAAGCTCTCGAACAGGCTGCTCTCGTGGGCGAGCATCATCGACGAGAAGACTCTCGATCAGGCTCGCACCGCGTCGGGCATGCCGTTCATTCATCCGCATCTGGCGCTCATGCCCGATGCGCACCTCGGCAAGGGAGCGACCGTCGGGTCGGTCATCCCGACGCTCGGGGCGATCATGCCGGCTGCCGTCGGCGTCGACATCGGATGCGGCATGATCGCCGTCCGCACGCAGTTCACGAAGTCGCAGCTGCTCGGTCGCGACCTGGGGGCGCTGCGTGAGCAGATCGAGCGGGCGATCCCGCTGTCGGCCGGTCGCGACAACCGCAGAATCGTCGCGACGGCTGAGCCGCGCGTCGCCGAGCTGGAGGAGCTCGCCGAGAAGAACGAGTTCGACCCCGCCCGCTATGCCGGGCACTGGCGCAACCAGCTCGGGTCGCTCGGCTCGGGCAACCACTTCATCGAGGTGTCGGTCGACGAGACCGACGCGGTGTGGATGTTCCTGCACTCCGGCTCGCGAGGAGTGGGCAACAAAATCGCGACGCACCACATCGGGGTCGCGCAGCGGCTAGCGAAACAGTGGTGGATCGACCTTCCCGACCCCGACCTGGCGTACCTCGTCGAGGGCACGGAGGAGTTCCGGCGCTACATCCGCGAGCTCCGGTGGGCGCAGCGCTTCGCGCTCCTGAACCGCGAGGAGATGATGGACCGCGTGGCTCGTCAGCTGTCCGAGACGATGGGCGTCGACGTCGAGGAGCTCGAGCGCATCAACTGCCACCACAACTTCACCGAGAGCGAGAAGCACTTCGGCAAGCAGGTGTGGGTGTCGCGCAAGGGCGCGATTCAGGCGGATGCCGGCCGGCCCGGCCTCATCCCGGGATCCATGGGCACGGCGTCGTACGTCGTCTCGGGGCTCGGCAACCCGCTGTCACTGAACTCGTCGCCGCACGGGGCAGGGCGGGAGTACTCGCGGTCGGCCGCGCGCCGGACCTTCACGCACGACCAGCTGCGGGAGGCGATGACGGGGATCGAGTTCCGCGACACGGATGCGTTCATCGACGAGATCCCGCAGGCCTACAAGCCGATCGATCGCGTCATGGCGGATGCCGCCGACCTCGTCGAGGTGCGGCACACGCTGCGTCAGCTGGTCAACGTGAAGGGCGACTGACCCGCATCCTCATCGGAGGAGAACTGCACGTCGGAGGGTGGCTTCTCGGAGTCCGCCCTCCGACGCGCAGATGCCCTCCGGTCTCGCGTCGATTTAGTCATACAAAAAGGGCGGATGCTGCGGCATCCGCCCTTTTTCGTGCCCTCGCGCCAAGAACCGCCGAATGGTGACGTTGCGAATCCGCCCATTGCGGGGAGCGCGCTGATTACAGCATACGCATATCCCTACCGGCGGAACCCGGAGTCGGATAAATCTATATGAGGACTTTCCTCGGAGGTCGACGGCGTCGTAAAACCCCGATCGATTCTCGATTCACTCAAAAGAAAGGGCTTCACCGCATGAAGTCACCTACGGCCAGACGCCGCATCACCACGATTGCGGGTGTTGCTGCTCTCGGCATCACCGCGATCCTCGGAAGCTCCTCGGCTGCGTTCGCCGCCCCGCAGGACTACGGCAACATCGACCCTGACCAGACCGGTTCGATCACCGTTCACAAGTTCTTGAACCAGGCCGGAAGCGCCACGGGCGACGTGAGCCAGGCCCCCGCCGCGGGGGACTTCACCGATCCGGTTGCCGGTGTCGAGTTCACCGTCTACCCCCTGCTCAAGTCCGGGAAGGCGGTCGATCTGACGGTCCCCGCCAACTGGAACGGCCTCGACGCGCTCACTCCCGGTGCGGCCTGCGCCGCCCCCGCGGGGTACACGCTCGGCACGCCGACGGTGATGCCGCTGACCTCTAGCAACGGCTCGGCGACCGCTGATTCGCTGCCCCTCGGCCTGTACCAGGTGTGCGAGACCGCGGCGCCTGCCAACATCATCGAGAAGTCACTGCCGTTCATCGTCACGATCCCTCTCCCGTACGAGAACGGCTGGGTGTACGACACCCACGCCTACCCGAAGAACGGCGCGGGTTCGATCGACAAGACGATCGAACCGCAGCAGGACTACGGCCTCGGGTCGACCGTGAAGTTCCCGGTCTCGGTTCCCGTGTCGCGCATGGCCCAGGCCTGGACCGGATTCGCGATCCGCGACACGCTGGACACCCGTCTCACCCCGGCGGCCGCAGCCGACATGGCGGTCACCGCAGACGGTATCCCCCTGGACCCCTCGTTCTACACGATCAGCATCTCTGGCCAGCAGGTCACGATGGACTTCACCAAGGCCGGGATCGCGTGGCTGAACGAGGGCCCCAACGCCCACGTCGGCGCGAAGATCCAGGTCGTCTTCGCCGGGGTCGTGAACGCGGTCGTCGACGGTGTCATCTCCAACACGGCGCAGTTCTGGCCGAACAACCCGGGCTTCGACCCGAACACCAACCCGCCGCTGGATTCTCCGGTGGTGCACACCAACTGGGGTGACCTGAAGATCACCAAGCGCGCGGTCGGTACCTCCGGAGCTACCGGCACCCTCGCCGGCGCGGAGTTCGAGATCTACGCCGCTGCCGATCCCTACGCTGCGGACTGTTCCACGGCCACGGCGACCGGCTCGCCCATCTCGGTGGGTGGGAAGACGAGCTTCACCTCGGACTCGTCGGGCGTCATCTCCCTCACCGGGCTCTTCGTGAGCGACAGTGTCAATCCTGCGATCGACAGCAAGCAGCGGTGCTACGTGCTGAAGGAGACCGCGGCCCCCGCCGGGTATGTCCTCCCGTCGAACGCGTTCACGCCCGTCGCCGTGCTGGTTGGCGACACGACGTCGGACAACATCGACATCGAGAACACCCAGCAGGGTGTGCCTCAGCTGCCGCTCACGGGTGGCTCGGGTCAGGTGCTCCTGATCGCCGGTGGCGTCGCGGCACTTGCCGTGGCGATCGGACTGGTCCTGATGCGGGGCCGGCGTCAGGCAAAGGCAAGCGCCTAAAACCCGAACGGCCTCCGGGCGGCGTCGCAACGAGCTCAGTTGCGGCCCCGCCCGGAGGCAACTTCGTCCGCCCCCGTTGCTGAGACAGGAATCCATGACCGACACCGCAGCCCCCACGAGAGCCGCTCTGCGCAGGATGCGGCGTCGAACGTGGAGGCCGAGCCTGATCACCTACGTCATCATGGTGCTCGCCATGGCCGGTCTCGGCGCCGGCCTGTATCCGATGACGGCCGCGTGGGTGTCTTCCTATAACCAGTCGCAGGTCATTGTGCAGGCCGAGACGAACCTGCATTCGATCGAGCCGAACCCGGCGCGGCAGTTCGAGCTCGCGCACGACTACAACGACGCGCTCACCGCAGGGGTCAAGCTCGAGCCCGGCGGGAACGTCCCCGTCGGGTCCGGCAACTCGACGAACTCCGCACTTCGCTACGCGGACATGCTGAAGGCCGGGGATGACGGGCTCATGGCAAGAGTGAAGATCCCCGGCATCGACGTCGACCTGCCGATCTACCACGGCACTTCCGAGGCGACCCTGCTCCGCGGAGCGGGCCACCTCGAAGGGTCGCATCTCCCCGTCGGAGGTGCGGGCACGAGAACCGTCATCACCGCGCACCGCGGGCTCGCGAACTCCACGATGTTCACGAACCTGAACGAGGTGAAGGACGGAGACACGTTCACCATCGAGGTGCTCGGCGACATCTTCGTCTACGAGGTCTTCGACGTCGAAGTGATAGACCCGAACGACAGCGGCTCGCTGCGCGCGGTTCCGGGGGAGGACCTCGCGACCCTCATCACCTGCACCCCGCTCGGGATCAATTCCCATCGCATCGTCGTGACCGGGAAGCGCATCACGCCGACGCCGCCGTCTGCCCTGAAGGACGTCGGGGCGGCTCCCGAGCTCCCGGGTTTTCCCTGGTGGGCGGTGCTCGGCGGAGCCGGCGCGCTGCTCGTGGGTGCGTACGTCGCCCGACAGGGGTTCGTCGACCAGCGAGCCGGGGGAGAACGGGTGGCGCCGGACGGTCGGGACATCGGCTCCGACGAACTCGTGTGACGACAAACGGCAGCCGCTCGGTGATGATCACCAGGGGGGCTGCCGTTTCCCTTACGTCGCCCGTGAGCGCCAGCTTCGGCTGCGGCACAGCGGAGGAAAGCTGCACGTCGGAGGGATGCTCGCTCGGAATCCGCCCTCCGACATGCAGATGCCCTCCGATCAGGCGTCGCCCTGACCGATGTCGGCGGCCTCGGCGATCGCGGTCTCGTGCGGGCGGCCGAGGTGGCGCAGAGTCCGGCCGGCGAAGGCGAGGATCGCGATCGCGACGACGAGGGCAGCGACGCCGAGCCAGTACGGCGCACTCGGGGTGATCGCGGCCGCGAGCGGGCCGGCCACGGCGGGAGCGATCGCGCCGCCGATGAAGCGCACGCCCGAATAGGTGCCGCTCGCGACGTTCCGGGGGAGGTCGGTGGCTTCCATGACGGCCTCGGTCAGCGCGGTGTTCAGCACGCCGAGGAACAGACCGGCCACGATGACGGTGACGATCAGCACGGTCGCGCTGTCGATGCCGATCGCGAGCACGGCCTCGGCGACGGCCAGCAGCCCGAGCATCGTGAAGAGGACGGGCCGCAGGCCGAGCCGCCGGGTCAGCACGGGAGCTGCGAGCACCGACGTCAGCGCGACGGCGAGCCCCCAGCCGAAGAAGACGAGTCCGAGCTCGTGGGCTCCGAACGTCATCCCGGCCTGCGCCGCAGCGGACTCGATGGGATAGGGGCTGTAGGCCAGTAGCACGAAGAAAGCGACGTTGTAGAAGAACGCCGTCAGCGACAGCGTCAGCAACGCCGGGTTCCGCAGCGCGCGGAAGGACGCGAGGAGCGACACCTTCGCCGGCGCGGCGGCACCGGCCGCCGGCGCGGGGGAGCGGAAGACGACGAGGATCGCGAGCAGCGCGATGGCCATGAGCGCCGCCGTGCCGAAGAAGGGACCGCGCCACGACAGTTCGCCGAGCGCACCGCCGAGGAGCGGTCCGACCGCCAAGCCGATGCCGAGGGACGCCTCGTACAGCACGATCGCCTGACGGCTTCCGCCGCTCGCGGCTCCGACGATGGCGGCCAAAGCTGTCGCGATGAAGAGCGCGTTGCCGATTCCCCAGCCGGCGCGGAAGCCGATGATCTCGACCACGCCGCCGGAGAGCCCCGCCGCCGCGGCGAACACGACGATCAGGGCGAGCCCGAGCAGCAGGGTCTTCTTCACCCCGAGCCTCGACGACACCCAGCTGGCGAAGAGCATCACGATGCCCGTGATGAAGAGGTAGCTGGTGAAGAGCAGCATCGTCTCGGACGGCGTCGCATCCAGCTCCCGGCTGATCGCCGGAAGGATCGGGTCGACCAGGCCGATACCCATGAACGACACCGTGCAGGCGAAGGCGATCGCCCATACCGCGACGGGTTGGCGCCAGATGGACGCCTTCGCGGTCTCGGCTGTCGCCTCCGTCTGATCGCCGGTCGCGGACCGTTCTGTGTTCGTCGCGCTCGTCACGCGCACCTTCCTCTCGTCGGGGTCTGTCGTGGTCATCGCAGTTCCGGTTCCTCGAGCAGCGCGGCGAGAAGCTCGGCTGCCCGTGCGAGGGTCGAGCGGTCGGCTGCGCTGAGCCTCGCCCAGGCGGGCCCGGTCACATCGAGCGCCTGCGAGCGGAACGCCTCGAACTGGCGCCGCCCCTCCTCGGTGATCGACACGAGTGAGGCCCGGCCGTCCTCGGGGTCGGCTGCGCGCTCGACGAGGCCCTCCGCTTCCATCCGACGCACCAGCGTCGTCATGGTGGGCTGGCTCACGCGCTGCCACTCGGCGAGGTCGCTGACCCGCGTGGGGCCGAGCTCGTTGAGTGCGGCGAGCGCGCGCCACGTTCCCGCCGCGGCGGCCGTCTCGACCCGGCGGGCCACAGCTCGGTTGAATCGGCTCGACGCCGACATCAGACGGATGGGGGAGTCGGACAACTGCATAGCTTAACTATACAACATGCATAGACCAGCTATCTAAATAGGCGAGCCGCCCGCGAATGACGAAGCCCCCGGCATCCTCCTCGCGAGAGAGGATGCCGGGGGCTTTCGCGTGGCGTCAGCGGCCGCCGTTGATCAGCCCGAGCCATTGACCGAACGGCTTCTCGCCGCGGATGTCGGTGTGTTGCTCGTTCTGCTCTTCGTTCGTGATCATGGTGACCTCCCCGCTTCTTCCGTGGAACTCATCATGAACATCCCCCCGCGTCGGCGCGCGGTCCTTGACGAACGGCGTTCGGCGCGTTAAGCGCGCGACACAGCTTTTCTCGGTCGCCATCACCGCATGAGAGAGCCCGCGCCTCCTACAATCGTGACCGTGTCGGAAACTCCTGCCCTCACGCGCGAGCCGCGCTTCAGCCCGGTCATCGCGCTCATCGCCGTCTCGGCGTCGTGGGAAGGCCGGCTCTCCGCAGCCCTGCGCGACCTCGGCCTCTCCACCCGTAAGTTCGGCCTGCTCGGGCACATCGGCTCCGAGCCCGGGATCTCGTTCTCCGAGCTCGCCCGCCGGTCGCACATCACGGTTCAGTCCGCGCACACCGCGGTGCGCACCCTCGTCGACGAAGGGCTCGTCGCCGACGCGACGGCGCACGCCGGCTCGGCATCCGATCTGCGCATCACAGCGAAAGGCATCGCGGTCATGGAGCAGGCCCACCAGCGGCTGCTCGAGCTCGACGCGACGCTCAGCGACAACATGCCGGGGCTGGCCTCGTCGATGGACGGCATCCGCGCAGGAATCGTCTGAGTCGGCTGGATAGGGTTCGAGGGTGTTCCGAACCCCGCTGACCGCATTCCGTTCGCTCGCGATCGCCGAGGCGTTCTCGTGGACTCTGCTCATCCTCGGCCTCATCCTCCGTTCCGCCTTCGACCTCCCGGTCGCCGTGACGATCGGCGGGGGCATCCACGGCTTCGTGTTCCTCTGCTACGGCGCGACCGCGGTGCTCGTCGCGTGGAACAACCGGTGGCCACTCGTGCCCACGATCTGCGCGGTCGCCGCCGCCGTGGTCCCCTACGCGACCGTGCCGACGGAGATCGTGCTCCGTCGTCGCGGGATCCTCGATGGGGAGTGGCGCACCGAGGCGACCGACGACCCGCGCGACCAGCGGGCAGTCGACCGCTTCTTCCGGTGGTTCGTCCGCCGTCCGGCGGTGCTCGCCGTGATCCTCGCGGTCGGCATCATCGCGGCGTACGTCGTGCTGCTGGTGATCGGACCTCCCGGACGGGCGTAACGTGATCGAATGCTGCGCATCGTTGCCCGCTTCGCCCTTGCCGCTCTGCTGATCGTCGCGGGAGCCGCGCATCTGACCGTGCTCCGGCGGGGGTATCGCATCGCGGTGCCCGACTGGGCGACGCGGCTGCTGCACACCGACAAGGACATGATCGTCGTCGCCAGCGGCGCGGTCGAGATCATGCTCGGCACCGGGCTCATCGCGCTGCCGCGCGAGCGCCGACGCATCGCCGCCGCGATCGCCGCCTTCTTCGTCGCGGTGCTCCCGGGCAACATCCACCAATGGCGCACCGCAGCCGCGGCTCCCGGCCTCGACACCGACGCGCGGCGATTCGGCCGCCTCTTTTTCCAGCCGGTGCTCGTCGCCTGGGCGCTGTGGGTGGGCGGCCCCGCGCGCGATACGTCAGCGTCGTCGCGCTGACGACGCAATACGCGGACACGGAATTTCTCGGGACGGCCCCGCGTTTGGTTGCCTGTCATGGTGAGCACATCCGCATCCGCAGCAGCATCCGTCTCTTCGGCTGAGTCCGACTACCGAGCCTGGGCGGCCTACCGCCGGGAATCGGTCGCAGGTCCGCAAGGGTCCCTCGCCCTCGTGCTCACGCACTGGTCGGCTCCGGGCGAGCCCGCCGTCGACGACGAGACGGCGCGTGCGGGGCATCCCGTCGACGCGCTGCTCACCCGACTGCAGCGAACCGACATCGAGACCGGCCTTCCGCAGGAGGGCTACCGCATCTGGCGGCAGGACTCGCCCGCCAACGAAGCGTTCGAGGACATCGAGCGCTGGGAGTACGACCCGGCCTGGGTCATCGAGGGCCGCTTCGAGCTCGTCGACGAAGACCGAGTGGTCCCCTTCGAGCACATCAAGGACGGCGGCGCGACGCGGGGCCTCCCGGTCTCGGGCGACCTGGTCTTCGAGATCGACGGCACCGAGTACCGACTCGCCGCTTTCGACACGAACTACGGCGGGCCCAAGCTGCACCTCGTCTTCGGCGATCAGACCAACGGGGCCGAGTCCTACGGCGCCGGTCGCTTCCTCTTCCTCGACCACCCCGGCGCGACCGGCGACCTGGCTCCGGGCAACAGCACGCCGGTCACGGTCGACTTCAACCGGGCCGTCGTTCCGCCGTGCGGCTTCTCGAACCAGATGAACTGCCCCCTTCCGCCGCTGCAGAACCGCCTGCCCTTCCCGGTCCGTGCCGGGGAGAAGAAGGTCCGGTTCGCCGGCGACTTCTCGCTCTGACCTTTCTCCCGCACCACTCGAAACGGCGGAGCGCCCGCACCTCGCTCCGTCGCCCCCCTCCACACAGCAAAGGAACACCCGTGACTTCACGCGGCTTCTCCCGGATCGTCGCCGCCACCGCGGCAGCGACGGCCGGTCTTCTCGTCCTGGCCGGATGCTCCGGATCCACCGAGCCGGCCGGTTCGGCCGGCGCGAGCGACCCGAATGCCGAGATCGTCGTCGGATCGCAGAACGAGCCGACCAACCTCGACCAGATCTTCGGCGGCTCATCCGGGGTCACCGAGGTCTTCACGGGGAACGTGTACGAGGGTCTGTTCCGGATCACCGATGACGCTCAGGTCGAGCCCCTTCTGGCAGCCGAGACGACGGTGTCGCCAGACGGGCTGGTGTACACCTTCACCCTCGAGGACGCGACCTTCCACTCGGGTAAGGAGCTCACCGCGGATGACGTGAAGTACAGCCTCGAGCGCTTCGTGGGCGACGAGTCGATCGCGGCGCGCAAGCGCCAGCTGAGCGTCATCGACACCGTCACGGCGGTCGACGACAAGACCGTCGAGGTGACCCTCTCGCAGCCCTCGATCAGCTTCACCTACAACCTGGGCTACGTCTGGATCGTCAACGAGGATGCCGGCGACCTGACGGCGACTGCCGACGGCACCGGTCCCTACGAGCTCGGTGACTACCGCAAGGGCGACTCGATCACCCTCGATGTCAATGACGCGTACTGGGGCGACGCGCCGAAGAACGGCGGGGTCGTCTACCAGTACTACGCCGACCCGACGGCCCTGAACAACGCTCTGACGACCGGGGCGGTCGACCTCGTCACGAGCCAGTCGAACCCCGACAGCATCGGCGAGTTCGAGGCCGCCGGCTTCCAGGTCATCGAGGGCACCTCGACGACGAAGGAGCTGCTGGCGTTCAACGACCGGATCGCTCCGTTCAACGACGCGCGCGTGCGCAAGGCGATCTACTCGGCTATCGACCGCGAGAAGCTGCTCGATGCGATCTGGGATGGCCGCGGCGAACTCATCGGCTCGATGGTCCCGCCCTCCGAGCCCTGGTACCTCGACCTCGCGGACAACAACCCCTACGACCCGGCGCTGTCGGAGAAGCTCCTCGCCGAGGCCGGTCAGCCGGGAGGGTTCACGTTCACCGTCGACACCCCCGACTCGGGCGTGCACTCGACGGTGGCGGAGTTCCTGAAGTCGGAGCTCGCGAAGGTCGGAATCACGCTGAACATCAACATCATCACCGACGACGAGTGGTACCAGAAGGTTTACACCGAGAAGAACTTCGAGGCCACGCTGCAGGGCCACGTCAACGACCGCGACATCAACTTCTACGGCAACCCCGACTTCTACTGGGGCTACGACAACGCCGATGTGCGGACGTGGCTCGCGGACTCCGAGGCGGCCGCATCCGTCGATGAGCAGACCGAGCTGATCAAGAAGGCGAACCAGCAGATCTCGGATGACGCGGCCAGTGTGTGGCTCTACCTCAACCCGCAGCTGCGCATCGCGGCCGAGGGCGTGTCGGGCGTGCCCAAGAATGGACTGAACTCGTTGTTCTACGTCTCCGACATCACGAAGGCCTGATCTCCATCACCCGGTATCTGATTCGACGGACAGGATTGCTGCTGCTGGCCTTCGCGCTGGCGGTGGTGATCCTGTTCGTCGTGCTGCGCGTTCTCGGCAACCCGGTTTTCGCCCTCATCTCGGTGGGGGCGACGGACGCCGAGATCGCGGCCGCCGCCGCGCGGCTCGGCGTCGATCGGCCGATCCCGGAGCAGTTCGTGGCCTATCTCGGCCAGCTCGCGAGCTTCGACCTGGGGCGATCGTTCACGAACAACCTTCCGGTCGGCGGCGAGATCCTCCGTCGGCTGAACGTCACGCTGCCCCTGACGCTCATCGCGTTCGTCCTGTCGGTGCTGATCGCGGTGCCGGTGGGGTTCGTCGCGGCCTGGAAGGCGCGCACCTGGTACGGGACCGCGTTCTCGGCCGTGTCGCAGCTCGGCGGAGCGATCCCGGTCTTCTGGGTCGGCATCCTGCTCGTCGCGGTGTTCGCGCTGAATTGGCGATTGCTGCCGGCGGGCGGATTCCCGCGGCGCGACTGGGAAGACCCCGGGGCCGCGCTCGTCTCGCTCGCGCTCCCGGTGCTCACGATCGCGCTCGTGGCGGGCAGCGATCTCGCGCGGTACGTCCGCAGCGCGACGCTCGACGTGCTCGGCCAGCAGTATCTGCGCGCGGCTCGGGCCACGGGGCAGAGCTTCGCCACGGCGATCTGGCGTCACGGCGTGCGCAACGCCGTCGTCCCGTTGATCTCGATCCTCGCGATCCAGCTGTCGACGACTTTCGTCGGCGCCGTCTTCATCGAGCGGGTCTTCGCGCTCCCCGGTCTCGGCGACATGCTGCTGGTCGGCATCAAGGAGCAGGACTTCCCGAGCGTCCAGGGGGTGCTGCTCTTCTCGACCGCCCTCGTGCTGCTGCTCGGCTTCGCGGCCGACATCGCGCAGCGCATCATCGACCCGCGACTGCGCGACACGATCTCGGGCAATCGCAGAGCGAAGGCGGCGGCATGACAGCGACGACCCTTCCGGACTCGGGTGCCGTCAGGGCGCCCGGGCGCGGGCGCCCGCGACGCCGGCGCTCGGTGAACCTCGCCGTCGGCGGCATCCTGTTCGGTGCCATCGCGGTGATCGGCCTGATCTCGCTGCTGTGGACCCCGTTCACCTTCGACGACACCAGCGGCGGCCGGCTGCAGCCGCCGTCCGCCGCGCACTGGGCCGGAACCGACCGCCTCGGGCGCGACCTCTTCACGCAACTCATGATCGGGGCGCGGCTCGCGCTGACCGTCGGGTTCGGGTCGGTGCTGATCGCGGCCATCGTCGGCATCGGGCTCGGTCTGCTCGCTGCAGTGGCCCGGCGATGGGTCGATGATGCGCTCACGAGCCTGCTCGACATCGCGATCGCCTTTCCGACCCTGCTGCTGGCGATGCTGATCGTCGCCTGGCGTGGGGCATCGGTCGACTCGGCGATCCTCGCGATCGGTCTCGCCGGCTCGGCGGTGATCGCCCGGCTCACCCGCATCGCCGCGACACGCGTCCTCGCGATGGACTACGTCACCGCCGCGCGGACCTCGGGCACGAGCAGGCTCGGCATCGTGTTCCGACACGTGCTGCGGAACGTCTGGCCGACCCTCATCGTGCCGCTCGCCCTCCAGTTCGGCGGCGCGGTCGGCGCGGAGGCGTCGCTGTCATACCTCGGACTCGGCTCCCCGCCGCCCAACGCATCGTGGGGCCGGATGCTCGAGGAGGCGCAGAGCACGGTGCTCGTCGCACCGACGGCGGCGATCCTCCCCGGCGTCCTGCTGGTCGCCTTCATCATCGGCGCGAACCTGCTGGCCGACGGCCTGCGCGACATCGCCGATCCGACCACGAGGAGCATCGGATGACCGCCGCGCTGACCGCATCCGGTCTCGGCGTCCGGATCGGCGACGCCCGCACGCTCGTGCACGGCGTCGACGTGACGCTCGAGCCCGGCGAACGTCTGGGCATCATCGGCGAGTCCGGCTCGGGCAAGTCGCTGACGGCGCTGGCGATGCTCGGTCTGCTCGCGTTTCCGCTGACGCCGTTCGGTTCGGCGACGATCGCGACCCCCGACGACCGGGTCGAGGTAGTCGGAACCGCCTCGCGCCGCCTCGACCGGGTGCGCGGCCGGACGATCTCGGCGGTCTTCCAGGAGCCGCTCGCCTCGCTCGATCCGCTCATGCGTGTCGGCAGACAGCTGGCGTGGCCGCTCGCCAAGCACCGCGGTCTGAGCGGTGACGGGCTGCGTCGCGGCGTGCTCGATGCGCTCGCGGACGTGCAGCTTCCCGACCCCGAGCGCATCGCGCGATCGTTCATCCATGAGATCTCCGGCGGCCAGCGACAGCGCGTCGCGATCGCGCTCGCCCTGGCCGCCGGGCCGAGCATCCTCATCGCCGACGAGCCGACGACCGCGCTCGACGTGACGGTCCAGGCAGGCATCCTCGATCTGCTCCAGCGCGAGGTGACCGAGCGAGGGATGACGCTGCTGTTCATCAGCCACGACCTGCCGGTCGTCTCGCGCATCGCCGACCGCGTCCTCGTCATGCGTGATGGGCGTCAGGTCGAGCTCGGCGACACGGCGCAACTGCTCCGGTCTCCCCAGCACGAGTACACCGCGCAACTGGTCGCCGCCTCGCGCGCTCTCGACGACTTCCTGCCCGCGAAGGGAACCCGATGACGGCCGACGGTCGCGCGACACTCGCGCTCGAGCATGTCGACTTCGCCTACGGTCGCAGCGCGAATGTGCTCCACGACGTATCGCTCTCGCTCGCTCCCGGCGAGACCGTCGGGCTCGTGGGGGAGTCGGGCGCGGGGAAGACGTCGGTACTCCGGCTGCTGCTGGGCCTGGCGACGCCGACCTCGGGGCGCGCGCTCTTCGAGGGCGCGCCGCTTCGCGGCGCGAACCGTGCACAGATGCGTTCGCTGCGCCGAGCGGTGCAGCCGGTCTACCAGGACCCGTTCTCGTCGCTCGACCCGCGGATGACGGTGGGGCAGTCGATCGCCGAACCCCTGCGGTCCCTCGGCCTCACCCGCGACCGATCGCAGCTCGACGCCCGAGTCGCCGAGCTGCTCACGGCGGTCGACCTCGACGCGGATGCCGCGGGCCGCTACCCGGACGCGTTCTCCGGAGGACAGCGCCAGCGGATCGCCATCGCTCGCGCCCTCGCGCCGCGGCCCCGACTGCTGCTGGCGGATGAGCCCGTGAGTGCTCTCGACACGTCTGTGCGCATGCATGTCATCCAGCTGTTCCAGCGGCTCGCGGCAGAGCAGGGCATCGGAATGCTGCTGGTCTCGCACGACCTGACGATCGTGTCGGCGCTGTGCGAGCGGATGACGGTGCTCCGCGCCGGTCGCGTCGTGGAGGAGGGCCCGACGTCGCGGCTGCTCACATCGCCGGCGAACGAGTACACCGCGCAGCTCGTCGACGCCGTCCCCCGTCTTCCCGCGGAATGACGCGGATCTGCGGACGCGACACGCCCGGGATGTCGCATCGCTTTGCCACGATGCCGGGAGCCGCGTAACTTATTACTTGTTCGCCCCACAGGGAAGAGCGAGAGGGCCGGAAGGTCCCGCCTCCCTCAAGCGGAGAACAACCCGAAACAGACGCTTCCGAGCGTCGCAGGTCCAAGACCTGCCACAGGGTCCCCATCACACCCCCACAACTGACTCGGTCTCCGAGTCTCGTTCTGGAACAGGTCGTCGGTGGGGTATGGTTGTGAAGTTGCCCTCTGGGCTGGCTGTGAGGTCAGTTGGGGGAGCGTCCGATCCTTGAGAACTCAACAGCGTGCACTTGTCAAATGCCAAATAACCTCGACTCCACTTCGGTG
>NZ_JAPVLR010000008.1:0-75637 GCF_027157935.1 Microbacterium sp. H37-C3
CTCGGGCTTCGGCTTGAACCCGCTGCCCTCGCGTCTCGGCGCATACGCCGACTACAACGATCTCTTCGACGAGTGCAACCGCAACTCGATTGGCATCGGCATCCGGAGCCCGCAAACTCTCGGCGCGTGGCCGAACGGGATGCAAGAGATGCTCATCCTCGTCACCGCGCCCCGTGGACTCGACAACATCGGACGGATCTCGGGGAACATCCAGCCCGTCAACTCCACAGGCTGCCTTCTTCAGCCCTGGCTGTCCAACACCGACTGCATGGGGCTCACGCAGACCGGATACCAGTCGCGCGGCACGCTCGCCTCGTGGCGAAACTGGACGGCACCGACTGTGTGCTGGAACTCTGGGGGCTACGGAGAGATTCCCCCCAGCAAGTACCCGTGCTGACTCCAGTACTTTCTTAGCGGAGGTCCGACTATGAGAAACAAAGGGCACGGGCGGTTCAGAGCCGCCCTCACGGCCGTTTTCTTTGTGGCGGGATCGTTTCTCGTAGTCGGACTTGCTGCGCAGTACCTGGAAACGAGGGTCAGCGCAGAGGCGCAATGTCAACTTGCGCCCCCTGCCAACGTTGCCTTGACAGAGCAGGCGCTGACGTACGCCGAGGCCTCCGCGTGGCCCATCGGGCGGCAGTGCACCTGGCTGCTCGCAGACGGCACTACAGCCACGATTCACTCGAGCTGGACAGTCACATTCCTGACAGTTGGTGCCACCGCCGTCTGCATCTTGCTTGCTGTGTGGGCGGGCTACATTGCACACCGGACACGCGACCGCCTGCTGTGGGGTCTGGCTTCCGTGAGCGTTATCGCCCCCGCCCTGACGTGGATCATCCTTGGCTGGGCTGCTTCCACCTTTCAGTACGGAACAGCCAGTTAGCTGACAGTGCGGACGCTACTCGGGGTTGACACGTACGTGTCAACCCCGAGTGCCATGTCGGCGGGCGTGACTACCTGAGAACCCAGCTCACGAACGCGAGAAGTTCGGTCGTGACTCGTTCCCGATTCGCCTTGTACTGCGGACGCCTGCCGGCACGAGAATGCGCGGGCATGTTCGGGTCTGTCACGTAGCCGCGCTCTTCAAGCTCTGTGAGGGCTTCGACAGTCGTCGTCACCGCAAGGCCGGTGGCCTGTGTGATCTCGGCGCGGGATGCGGACTCGACGCTGAGGAGGTACCGCAGGCAGATCAGGCGCGATTCGTTCTGAATGACCCGATGCGCGTTCAGCGGTTCCCCCGTCAGGTCGGGTATCGGGGTGCGAATCGGCATGGCTTCATTGTGCCAGTAGTGGCATGACCCAGATTGTTAAAGCACTCTCATCCAACATCTCGGGTAACGCGTTACCGTTGATTCGAGGGCGAGTTATCGCCTCCCGCGGGGAGCATGTCATCGCCCGTCGTTAGCATGGTGCACGCAGGGGGTGCGAAGTGACTGAAAAGGTCGAAAATACAAGCTTCCGAGGCGCGTCACGCGCCGAGGGCTACGTCGAGTCGGTCGAGCTGCCGTCATCGCCGCGAGCGGGTGAATCTGTCCCCCAAATGGGGGACAAGACGCATAAAGCGCAAGCTTCACCGACGGACGATCTGCTCGACCGGTTTCGCAACGATGTTGCACCGGCCGAGCCTCCGGCGGTGATCGACGACGTGCCCCTGCCGGATGAAGCGCAGGGCGCGCCGGAGGCTGCCGGCGGCGTCCCGTCGGTAGATCTCCGAATTAACCGTCGCGAACGTGCCGCAGAGGCGCCGTCGCTTGGCTGGCGGGCCGTCGCACGAAACCTGGGTTTCAAGGTGAAGCAGGGCCCCGCGGAACTGGCCGCGGCCGAGCTGGGTAGCGCTCGATCGCTCATCCGACTGTCGCGCTGGCAGCGCAGCGTCGGGATTCTCGTTGCCAATCCCAAAGGCGGCGTCGGGAAGACACCCCTCTCGCTCGCGATCGGTGGCTGCTTTGCTACCACCCGTGGGGGAGGGACAGTTGTTGTCGAGGTCGCAGACGACCCCGGCGCCCTGTCGGTGCGTTCCGAAGGTCGCGCGAACGTCGGCGTTGCCGAGCTGCTGCGCGACCTCGACCAGATCCGCGGCGCCGGCCACCTCGCCGGCTATGTCTCGCAGCAAACCAGCTACGCATCCGTGATCGGCACCGTGGGCGACCGGGAGCCCCTGAGCGGCGAGGACGTCAAGCGGATCACGAGCAAGATCGACGAGTTCTTCCCCGTCCGCGTCATGGACACCGGTAACCAGCCCAGCTCGAGCGCGTTCCACGGGGCACTCGATGTCACCGACGTTCTCGTGATCCCCGTGCTGGATGCTCTCGACGCCCTGCAAGGCGCTATGCAGCTCCTCCGGCACCTCCACCAGGGCGGCGGCCACGCCGCGCATCTGGCACGAAACGCGATCGTCGTCCGTACCCACGACGGCCGGCCCGAGGATGCCGAGGTCAGCGCTTACGCAGACGAGCTGATCGAGAAGGCCGGCATCCGAGCGGTCTACCACCTGCCGACGGATCACCACATCGCTGAGCGCACGACGCTCGTCTACGGCCAGCTCGCGCCTGCCACGAAGGACGCAATCACCCGACTGACAGCCGGCGTGGTCGAGCAACTCAACACCGAACTACGAAAGGCGCAGTGACATGCAGAATCCGCTTGACGGGATCATCCCCGACTTCACGATCTTTGGAGCGCAGTTCACTGAGCTGTGGCAGAAGATCCTCGCCGGTGTCTGGGCGATCGCAATCGTCATCAGCATCGTTTTCCTCATCCAAGCGATCGTGAAGGTTGGCCAGAACGGCGAGAGCAACCCCGCCGCCGTCGCAGAGGGCAAAAAGCAGGTGCTGTGGGCCAGCATCTCCCTCGGCGTCTTGGTCGCCCTCGCCGTCGTTGTTGGCGCCATCATCGCGATCTTCGCCTGACCATGAGCACGCCGACGACAGCACCGCGCCGCCGCTGGGTATGGGTCGCGGTCATCGCGGCCGCCGCGATTCTCGTCGCCGGCGGCATCGGGCTCGGCGTATTCCTCGGCAGCCGCGGGGACAACACCGCGGCGCCCGAGCCGCCCGCTCAGCCCACAACCCCACAAACCCCGTCGACGTCCGCCACGACCTCCCCCCCTGCCGTGGCGGGCGTCGACGGCTGCCTCGGAGGCGACTCCCGTGGACCGCAGGCCGTGCTCGACGCGCAGGCCGCGGCACCGCAAACCCCCGAAGGCGCCGTCTCGTTCGCGATCGCGTTTACGCGGTGGATCGGGCAGAAGCCGGTCGTACCCGCCGAAGAGGTTGCGCTCATCGACGGTGTGGCGTCTGTCGCGCCGAACCTCGCGCAGTCGGCTGCATCTGCCGAGAAGGTCGATGCGTCGCAGTTCTACCTCACCAGCCTGAACGGCTACTACCGGGTGGACAGCTTCACGGATCAGCGAGTGGATCTCACGCTGATGCTGCCGCTGGTGCTTCAGGGGGCGATCGATCCGACGCTCAACTTCATGCCTTCCTATGGCGTCGTTTGGACCGATAACGGGTGGGCGATCGAAGACGGTGAGTTCAAGGACGATGCGAACACACTTCGCACCACAGGAACGGTCATCCCGGAGGGCTGCTGATGCACCGCATCGACCTTTGGGGTGACTTCACCGACGGTGTGTCCGGTGCTGTCGACGCCGTGGGCGGGGTCGTCAACTTCTGGTCCGATCCGTTCGGGAACATGTACAAGTCGGGCCGCGACGCGACGATCAGCCTCAGCCGGGACGTCATTCCGGCGATCACCGAGTCGACTCTCCCGGATCTCACGTTGCAGTCGTTCCTAAGCACCTACGCCGTGTCGTTCGCGCTCGCGTTGATGCTCGCCGTTCTGTTGCTGTTCCCGCAGTTCGTGCGCGTCGCGAAGGGCGACCAGAGCGGGCAGGAGCTTTTCGAGGCGATCGGGCTGTACTTCCCCGGTTTCATCATGGGCGCGATGTTCGGCCCTCTCATTGGGCTGTCGATCATCGAGCTGCTGCGACTGCTGACCCGCAGCATCATCGATTGGGCCTATGGCGGATCGATCGAGCAGATGGTTGAGACGTTCTCGACCATCGCCCCGGATGACCCCGCGAAGATGACCGGCGCGGCCGTCGTGGGCATGATCGTCATCTGGGCGATGACGCTGGGCATGCTCATCATCCCGTTCATCTTCATCTTCCAGCTCGTCGTCCAGTACTTCACCGGCGCGCTCATCCCCATCGCTATTGCATGGATGGTCGACCCGCGTCGCCGTGCTGCCGCGTCGCGAGCCGTTGGCCTGTGGGTCGGGATGCTCCTTGTGCAGCCTCTGCTCTTCCTCGCACTCGGATTCGCGTTCCGGTTGCCGATCGACTCGGTGGCCGCATGGGGTAACGACGGGTTCAAGAACCTCGCCCGCGTCATCATCGCCGTCATGGCGATCGTGCTGGCCGTCTTCCTGCCGTTCGTGCTGATCACGTGGGCTCGGAAGAGCATTGCCGCGGCGCCGACGTCGGATTCGACGCCGACGACACCGATCGGGCCGACGTCGCCCGGCCGGTCGCACCGCGCTCCCAGCCGTGAGGCGCCCGCAGCGCCCACGCGTCAGACCGTTCGCACATCTGCGCGGCCGAGCGACGCTGCGGGCTCCATTGCCCCCAAGCTCGGCGCCCAGAACGCGGGGAAGGTACGCGCGAAGCAGCCCACCGGCGCCGGCACGCCCGCCCTGGCAAGTGCGGGCACCAAGGCGTCGACGGCATTTAACGCGGGGACCGCCGTGGCCGCGAAGGGTGCGCAGACCGTCGCGAGGAAGGCAAGCGAGACAGCACACGAATCCGTCACACCCCCGCCCGTTCAAGGTAAGGAGCGCCCGCAGTGAGCGAGTCACAGTACGAGTCCGAGCGCGGCATCTACATCCTCGGCGGCGAGGGCCGCCACCGCGGATTCTGGGGCACTCAGAGCAAGTCCCGGGGATGGGGCACGGTGGCGATTATCGGTGTCGGCATGGTCTTCACGCCGGCCCTCGGGTGGGTCGCGATCGTCTCCGCTTTGGTGGGCGTGACGGTCCTCGTCATCCTCACGAGCGGCACCCATAACGGGAGCATCATCGAACGTCGGCGCCGCTCGCGGCGGCACCAGCTCGCCCAGCGCACGCACGCGGATGAGTTCATCCCGTACGACGCCGATCGTGCGGCGCTGCTGACCACCGCGCTTGAGCAGACGAACAAGACCAAGGACAAGGCTGACCGGGCCGGCCGCATCGAATGGGCGCGTGAGCTGAACGCGATGCGAGCCAACCCGGACGGCTGCGACGGTATGGGCTGGTTGCAGTCCGGCCGTGGCGTCCCCGGGATCGCCTGGCACGGCCCGACCGGGGAAGAGCCCTACCTGAGTGTCGCGTTCTCGGTGAGTGGCCAGCTGCGCGGCATGGAGTCGTCCGAGAACGTCGTACGCGGCGCCGAAGCGTTCGGAGCCTTCCAGGCCAGTAAGGCCGCTCCGGGCTCGCTGATGCGCATGATGCAGTCGGTCACCCGGGTTCTGCCGGCAGACACCGCGCTGCAGGAGTTCTGGGTGCTCAACAACATCGACGAGGACGCGCCCGATTGGGCGAAGAAGTCCTACGAAGAGGTGCTGATCGAGTCGTCTCGTGGAGCCATGGTGCAGCGCCACTACGTCGTGGGCCGCTGGCCCGTGAACGCTCGGTTCGTCGAGCAGGCACGCAAGTACGGCACCGGTCGTGACGGGTGGCGCAAGCTCATGGCAGCCGAGATCGAGTCGTTCCGCCGCGGGCTGCTCGACTCCCGCCACTCATGGGCGGAACCGCTCACCGCCCGCGGAACGGCGGCGGTGATCCGCCACATGCAGAACCCCTCACGGCCCCTCGACCTGGTGCGCGACATGGAACCCACGAGCACCGGAGAACGAGCCCGGGGCGGGGAGTACTCCGCTCACGTCGTAGAGGGCATCGACCCGGAATCGGGCGAGCACGTTGAGTGGTGGCACCGCACCGCGGTGATCCGCGCGGAATCGCTCACCGTCGCGCAGCGGCGCCCGCTGTGGCTGCTCGAGCTGCTGGTCGGCCGCGAGCTGGACATGATCCGCACCGTCAGCTTCCACGTCGAGCTGATCCCCGCCGGGGAAGCCCGCCATGCCGCACGTCGTGACCTCGTGTCGGACATGGCCGCGGAGATCTCCGAAACATCGAACGGGAAGATCCCGCTGGACGAGGGCAAGGTGAAGATCCTCGCCGCCCAGCGTCGACGCAGCGACCTCGCGGAAGGCAGCGGACACCACGGCGCGAACTGGGTCGGTTTCATCACCATCACCACCGACAGCCGCGACCGTCTCGCCTCAGCGAGCCGGGAACTCGCGGAGGTCTGCGCCAACGAAGTCGGCATCCAGCGGTTGGAGTGGCTGGACTCGTACCAGGCCGCAGCAAGCGGCACGACCTGGCCCATCGCGCGCGGGCTGCGCCCGCACGTACCCACCTTCGGTGCACGCGCTATGCGCGTCATCGCGGGCGGGGGAGACAAGGAGGCGATCGCGTGAGCGAGAGCACGACGCCCCGCCGGTCGCGGCGGAGCAAGAAGCAGTCCGACGTTGCCGTTGCGGAGATCCCCGCTGACGTCGAGGAGACGCACGGCGAGGTCTCGCCCTATGAGCTGCCCGGGCGTAACCGGCGTGCGAACACTCGAAAGGCGGGACGTGGGTACTACGCGCCGGTATTCGAGGGAGCCCCCTCGACGACCCGGCAGACCTCCGTGCTGAACACTGCGCTCATCGGCCCGGTGACGGGAACCGCCGGCGTCGCGAACGGTCGCGACATGCTCTCGCACACCCTCATCGCCCATGATCCGATCACCGCGTACAACTCGAACCCCCGCCTGATCTCCTCCCCGAACACCGTGGTCGCCGGCGGTGTCGGAGGAGGCAAATCGTCGTTCGTGAAGACGGTTTACGTGATCCGGCCGCTGCTGATCCGGCGCCGGCGCGCGGTGATCTTTGACAAGAAGAACCGCGGCGGCGAAGGCGAGTACGCGGAGCTGGTGCGTGAGTGGGGGACTGGTGAACCGATCCGGTTCACCACGGACGGTTCCGGGTCGCGGCTGAACCTGCTCGACCCGCTCATCGTCAACCAGATCGGCTCAGCCGGCACCTACCGGCTGCTGCACGCGATCCTCCGTATCGCTCGTGACGGTGAGCGCATCGACGAGTGGGAGGAGAAGGCGGCACGCTCGGCCCTCACCCGGGCTCTCGTGCAGTTCGAGGACGCGCGGCGCGTACCCACCATGAGCGATCTGCTGCCGCTGCTGGGCGACGTCGATGCCGAGGAGCTGAACGGCAGCGAGCAAGCACGCGACCGGCTGCATCAGGCCGGCCTTGGGGTCCGGTTCACCCTCGAAGGGCTGTTGGAGGAGTACGGCGGCCTGCTCGACGGCGACACCAGCAAAGAGGTGGCGCTGACCGGCAAGCTGACGAGCTTCGATATCTCTCAGCTCCCCGGTGAGGGTCCGTCCTCGCACGTGGTCCGCGCGATCGGCAACCAGTGGATGCTGGGCCGGCTTCGTGCCGATCCGGGCTGGCAGACGACCTGCATCAACGAGGAAGGGTGGGACATGGTTCAAGGCCCCACCGCGCACCTGCTGAAGTCGAACCAGAAGCTCTCTCGTGGCCTCGGCCTGAGCAACGTGTTCGTGTTCCACAAGGGCGCCGATATCCCCGTCGATTCCCCCGGCCGCACTGTCATCAGCGAAGCCCAGAGCATCTACATCTTCCGGCAGGACCGCCAGGAAGATGCCAACTGGGCGGTGCAGACGTTCGGGTTCGACCCGTCGACCGCTGAGACGTTGCAGAACCTTGCCCCCGGACACTTCGTCTTCAAGTACGGCAGCGTTCCCGAGACGCACGTGCAGCACGTGCGCTCATCGATCGAGATCGGGTTGACCGACACCGACGAGGGCATGCGAGGCGACGGCCAGGCTGAAACCGCCGAGGAGACGCGAGGGGACGGCCAGGCTGACGCATGAAGATCAAGCTGGTTGCGATCGTCGCGGTGGTTGGGTTCGTCCTGACCTTCGGGGTGGCGTTCATCCTCGCATCGGTGCAGCGCGCCGATGCCGCCGACATGTGTATGGCCGACACCGGCTCACTGCCGGCCGAGGTCAACGGCTATAAGCGTGACCAGCTCACCAACGCCGCGGCGATCGTCCGCGCCGGCATGGATCTCGGCATCGACCAGCACGGCCAGATCCTCGCGGTGATGACCGCGATGGGGGAGTCGTCACTGCGGAACGTCACCTATGGAGACTGGGAGACGTCGGGGGTGACGAACCCGGACGGGTCGCGTACGACGTCGATCGGACTGTTCCAGCAGCAGGATTCGTGGGGCACCGTCCAGGAGCGAATGGACCCCTCCCGCTCGGCCGCACTGTTCTACGGCCGGCTGACGAGCGTGGACGGGTGGCAGACGATGCCCGCGACCCTCGCGATCCACGCCGTGCAGGTCAACGACAACCCCCAGCACTACGCCCCGTTCGAGGCTGACGCGAAAGCGATCGTTACGGCGTTGACCACGGCGTGCAGCGCAGGCACGGGGGAGTGGGTCGTTCCCGCCCGGGGGAAGATGACCGACCGATTCGGCTCGTGCGAGATCAACCGCCCGGGCGATAGCTGCCACAAGGGGACCGACTTGGCCACCGGGTCATGCGGGAGCCCGATCTGGGCCGCTGGCAGCGGCACCGTGACCTTCGCCGGCGTGCAGCCCTACCGCGGAAACGTCGTGTGGATCGACCACGGCAACGGCATCGAGTCCGGCTACTTCCATATGGAAGACGGCAGCCTGCGGGTGGCCAAGGGCGATCAGATCGCCGCGGGAACACAGATCGGCACGATGGGCGAGACAGGGTTCTCGTTCGGGTGCCACCTCCACTTTGAGATCCACCACAGCGGCAAGCCGATCAATCCCGAGCCGTTCATGCAAAACGCCGGCGCACCGCTGCCGGGGTGACCGCCAAGAAAGGAAACCGCATGTTTCTACCCCTGATCCGCCGCAACAGCGGGAACACGGACCTCATCAACGTCACCCACATTCGCCGCGTGTGGGTAGAGGCAGCTGATGACCTTGACGGCAGCGATGCCGTCGTGAAGAGCACGCTCATTCTGTTCGTTCAGCTCGGAGAGGACGGCACCACTCACCGGTACGTGCCGGTCGACGTCACCGGGAAGGCGTGGCCGGACGCGAACGACAAGGAGCGGGCTCTACTGGGCTTCACGACACGCGCTCATCAGTCGCTGTCCGAGTGACCTCGACCTCGACCTCGAAAGGAACTACCCATGTCCACTCGATTCATTACCGGCCGTCTCTCTGCCGACCCTGAGGTGCAGCAGGCGGGCCGCATCCAGATCACCAAGTTCACGGTGCTCGAGAACACCTACGAGTACCGCGGCGAGGAGCGAATCGAGGGGCACCAGCCCCTCGCTCACTATGTCGAGGCGAAGTTCGAGCTCGGCGCGAATGCCGCGAGCTCGCTGCACAAAGGCGACGCGGTGATCGTCGTCGGCGCCGAGCGGGATGCCTCGTTCGGGGGCCGAGAGGGCACCGTGTACCGGCGCATCATCGACGCCTCCGCGATCGGTCCCGACCTCGCCCACGCGACAGCCACCGTCGATCCCATCCGCCGTGCCCCTGCTACAGCAGCGCCGGCCTCCGCAGAAAGCTGACCGCGCATGTTCTCGCAATCCGGCATGCCCGACATCCAGCCGCAAATCCCACCCATTCCCGGACTTGCTGAGTCGATCGCGGGGTTCGGCGCCGTTGCCGGGGGCATCGCGTTCGTCGCGCTCGTTCTAACCGCGGTATTCGCCGCTTTGGGTGATCGGTGGCGGCTGGGTGTTGTGACCGTCACGATCGGCAGCGTCGCGGCGGTTGTCACGGTCTTCTGCTGCGTCGCTGTGGGTGACTGGCGGCCCGCGATCGCGGTCGTGGCTGGCCTCGTGCTCGCGATCGTCATCGTCGTGGCCGTGCGCTGGCAGCGCCGCCGAGTCTCATGGCGCTGAGCCCGCGGCGCTTGATGCTCGCTCCGATCCTGATCGGGGCGAGCATCTGCGTTACCGCGTGTGTGCCTCTCGGCGGTCCCGACGCCGGCAGCTCGTCGACGAGCGGTGTCGTGGTCGCGGTCGTTGACGGCGACACGATCGACGTCGACACCGGCGCCGGCGCGCAGCGGGTGCGGATCATCGGGATAGACACCCCCGAGATCGGCCGGGGTGGGAACACAGACGAGTGTTACGCGCAGGAGGCGCGCGAGATCCTGGATGAGCTGATCTACCGCAGCGACGTCGAGCTGATCGCGGACCCCACCCAAGCCGACGTCGACCGGTGCGGCCGACTACTGCGGCACGTCCGCCACGACGGCCACAGCATCGCCCTGACACTCATCGAGGCGGGCGCTGGGTATGAATACACCTACGACGCCGCTTATGACGGCCAGGAGGCCTACAGGGCCGCTCAGAACGCCGCCGAGCGCGACGGTCGCGGCCTGTGGGCAGCGTGCGCGACGGGCGGCGACAGATGACCGCGTTCGCGCTCACCCGGCGGGCGGCTTCGCGCTGAGAGGCGTCACCGCAGACGCCCATACCCACGCGCGATGCTCAACACCGCCCACGGGGAACCGGATAGCTACGGCATCCGGTGTCCACCGGCACGCCTCGGCTTCGACCCACACGGGTGTTGCGCTGAACCGCACCCACGCCCGGACGGGCCTTGGTTTCGGGTCGATCGTCACGGGCTCGGTGTCGAGGCCGATCTCTTCGCGGGAGAGAGACTGCAGCGGGCCGGCGTCGCGCGCGATGCGTTCCAGGATCTTCTGATCCATCCGCCGGTCGACCGAGGCCGCATAGCGCTTGTTCGTCCCCACGGTCACACCTGCCCCTCTCGGAACCAGGGTAACCGCGTTCGAACATTTGTTCTATCCAGCTCGCGCCGTGGGCAGGGGTGTCCGCTGCAGCGGCACCCGAAGCCGCGCAGCGGACGGCCGGCGGCGGGGCCATGGTGCCCCCCGGAGGGAAACGAGCACCATGATGACCGCCGTCGGGATTGCAGTCATGGCGGTGCGCATATCTGGATGCGATGGTCTCGTCGGCCTGACCGACGAATCTGGAGTCTGGTACTGGCTGAAGCAGCAACGGTCTCCCTCCTCCGCATCGTCGGGCTCGTCCTCCTTGCAAACCTTACAACGGTGCTGAATAAGCCACCGGAACTTGCAGCATTCCTTGGCTGCTCCGCTTCATAAGCGGCTGATGGGCACCGGTGACCGCGAACGGGAGCAGATCCTCGCTCAGTATCAGGCCACTCCCGAGGCGCCCAGGAGCACCCCGACCCCGTAGGTGGCGGCGAGTGCGAGGGCGCCGCCGGTGACGACGCGGATCATGGCGCGGGGTCGGGAGCTGCCGCCGATGTGTGCGGAGATGGCGCCGGTGATGGCGAGGGCGATGAGGACGGCCGCGAAGGTCACCGGAACACGCCACTCTGGTGGGGGTAGGAGGATGGCGAGCATGGGGAGGATCGCGCCGATCGTGAACGCGGCTGCGGAAGCGACCGCCGCGTGCCAGGGGCTCACGACGTCGTCCTCGTCGATGTTGAGCTCGGCTGATAGGTGCGCGGCAAGGGCGTCGTGCGCGGTGAGCTCCACGGCTACCTGTCGTGCGGTCTGCTCGCTGAGCCCACGGGCCCGGTAGAGCCCGGTGAGCTCGTCGAGCTCTTCCTCCGGCATGTCGCGCAGTTCCTGCCGTTCCTTCGCGATCAGGGCGCGTTCGCTGTCGCTCTGGCTGCTGACGGAGACGTACTCGCCGAGGGCCATCGAGATCGCACCCCCGACCAACCCCGCCAGCCCGGCGGTGAGGATGGGCCCGGAGGCGGTGGTCGCGCCGGCGACGCCGACCACGATCGCGGCAACAGAGACGATGCCGTCATTTGCGCCGAGCACGCCGGCACGCAGCCAGTTCAACCGTTGCGCAATGCCGTCGCGATGCGGCTCATCGGGGTGCGGCTGGAGCGCGGGGTTGTCTGCGGGCAGATCTGTCGACATGACCCCAATACAAGCACCGCTGGTCCCGGTGAGCAACGTTGGTGAGGCTAAGCGTGCCGCGGCCAGGCGGCTAAGAATCCTGGAAGAAAGGAGGGGGATCGTGGGAACTGTCGATAGCCGGAGCTACGCGAAGTGAGTTGAGAATGGCGACAGATACGGCCCCCCTTTCACGGGCGGCAACGTTCCGCACTGACGATACGGTTGCGCGGGTCCGGCGGGTCCGCACTCGTCGACGGATGCGCGCGGCCGACCTGATGGTTGTTGCGGTCTGGCTGTCGGTCGCCGTCGCGATCTCCCTGTGGCTCGCCTACGGCGGGATGAACCAGGTCACCGATCCCGCTTCCGCGATCACCGCGCTCGGCATCGTCACGGGACTTGTGGGTACCGACCTGATCCTGGTGATGCTGGTGCTCGCCGCTCGCATTCCGGCGATCGACCGCGTCTTCGGCCAGGACAAGGCGATGGCCCTCCACCGCAGGCTCGGCAAGCCCGCCCTCTCACTGATCCTCGCCCACGCAGCCCTCCTCACCGTCGGTTACGCGATGAGCGACGGGTCGAACGTGGTTGCCGAGACGATCGGGTTCCTCCAGAGCAAGGACCTGCTGCTCGCCTATCTCGGGTTCGGGCTGCTCGTCGCGGTCGTGGTCACTTCGCTCGTCGCCGTCCGCCGTCGCTTCTCCTATGAGGCCTGGCATCTGATCCACTTGCTCAGCTACCTCGCCGTGCTGGTCGCCGTGCCTCACCAGCTGAGCGCGGGCGGTGTGCTCGCCGAAGGCACCGGACAGCGGGTGTACTGGCTCGCCCTGTACGTGCTCGCGTTCGGTTCGATCGGTGTCTTCCGCTTCCTGGTGCCGATGATCCGCAGCGCGCGTCACGGCATCCGCGTCGCCGGGGTCGAGCAGGTCGCTCCGGGTGTCGTGTCGCTCCACCTCACGGGGCGGAACCTGGATCGGCTGCACACGGCCGGCGGCCAGTACGCGATTTGGCGGTTCTGGACGGGTGCGACGTGGTGGCATGCGCATCCCATCTCCTTCTCCGCTGTGCCGACCGCCACGACGGCGCGCATCACAGTGCGTGACCTCGGGCGCGGCAGTGCCGCGATCGGACGCGTGCGTCCGGGCGCGCGCGTCTCGATCGAAGGTCCGTACGGTGTCTTCACTGACGCGCACCGGGTCGCTCCGAAACTCGCAGTCGTCGCGGCGGGCATCGGCATCACGCCGATCCGATCCCTGCTGGAGCATTCCCCGCTCAGTCCGGGTGAAGCCACCGTCGTCCTCCGCGGCACCGATTCCACCCAGAGCTACCTGTGGAGCGAGATCGGCGCACTGCCCAGCATGCGCGGCAATACCGTGTATACGATGCTCGGTGCACGGCCTCCGGGCCTTGCCACCTGGATGTCTGCCGAGGCGCTGTCGCGTGGGGTGACGATCACCTCGGCGTTCCCTGACTTGCTGCGCTCGGACCTTTACGTGTGCGGGCCGCAGGCGTGGACGGATCTGGTGATTCGCGATGCCCGCGCCGCAGGATTGCGGGAAGCGCAGATCCACGTGGAGAGGTTCGACTGGTGAGGGCGCGCGCTACGATACTGGGCGCCCTGTCCTCGATTGCCGTACTCGCGGTCGGTTGGCAGCTCGGCGCTGATGGCCAGCAGTCAGAGACAACGACATCCGATACGGCTGCCGGATCAGCACCGACTTCGACTGTCACGCCGTCGGCGGATGCCGGAAGCAGCACAGCGACGCCCGCACCGACACCCAGTGCGTCCGCGTCGGAGACCACGACGTCAGCTGTCTCGGGGACTTTCACGGGGACATCCGTTCATACGCGTTTCGGTGACGTCCAGGTGCAGATCACCGTGCAGGACGGCATCCTCAGCGACGTGACCGCGCTGCAGCTCACCGACCAGGATTCCCGGTCGGTGTCGATCAGCAACCGCGCTGCCCCGATCCTTCGTCAGGAAGTCCTGTCCGCACAATCAGCGAACGTGCACAGCGTCTCAGGTGCCACCTACACGAGCAACGCCTACCTGACCTCGCTCCAGTCCGCCCTCGACCAGGCTGGACTGTGACCGTGACGACGCATGTGTTCAACACGATGGGCACGACGGCGAGCCTCCGCTTCGCGGGGCCGGTGCCGAGCGATGAGGTGCTGCTCCAGGTGGAAGATGCCTTCGCCGAGTTCGACCGCCGGTTCAGCCTCTACCGTGCCGACTCAGAGCTCAGCCGCATCGCGACAGGGGAGTTGACGCTCGCGCACTCCAGCGATGCCGTGCGCGACTGCTACAGGGAGGCGATGATGTGGTCGCATCGTACGGCTGGCGTGTTCACGTCTCACCGGCCGGACGGTGTCCTGGATCTGTCCGGCATCGTGAAAGCCGCGGCCATCGCAGCGGCTGGCACCATTCTCGACACCTTCGGCATGCCCTCCTGGGTGCTCAACGTCGGCGGCGACATCCTCACCCGCGGCAGCATCAACGGCTCCGCGTGGCGGATCGGGATCACAGACCCCGACGCCCGAACATCCCTCCTGTGCGCCCTCGAAGTGCAGAACCCACGGCAGGCGGTGGCCACCTCCGGCACCGCAGAACGCGGCGAGCACATCTGGCGAGCCCCGGCTACATCGGACACTCTCGTCCGTTACCGGCAGGTGACGGTCGTCGCCGATGACATCGTCACCGCCGATGTGCTTGCGACCGCGATCCTGGCCGGCGGTCCTCAGTGGTGCGACGACATCCTCGACCGGTTCGACGTCGACGCCCTCACCGTCGACGACCACGGGGGGATCACCGCATCGCCCGGGCTGCGGGAAGCCGCAAGCCTAATCCTCGGATGAGCGCGTCAGGCCCTGCCTATACTGCGATCATGCCCGAGCGTGCGCGGATCCTGCTCGTCGAAGACGACGCCCGCCTCGCCGGCATGCTCGAGCAGTTGCTGCGCTCCGAGGGGTATGACACCGTCCTTGCCCGCGACGGGCAGCGAGCCTTGCACGAAGGACTGACTCAGAGCTTCGATGCCATGATCCTGGACCGTGGCCTGCCGGCTATCGAGGGTCTCGACGTGCTCAACAGGCTCCGCAAACGCGGCGTGCTCACCCCTGCGCTGATCCTGTCCGCCCTCAGCAACCCCGCCGACCGTGTGGAGGGGCTGGACCGGGGAGCCGAGGACTACCTCGGCAAGCCGTTCGACATTGACGAACTCCTCGCCCGGATCCGCGCGCTGCTGCGCAGACATCTCAACATCGTGCCCACGCTTCCCCTCCCAAACGGAGCCCTGGACACGAGGAGCCGCACCGTCACGACTCGCGACGGTGACACGATCGACCTCTCCGAGCGGGAATCTCAACTCCTCGAGCACCTCGCACGCCGACCCTCGCAGATCTTCGAACGGCACGATCTGCTCGGCACGGTGTTCCCCGATGCGGACGATCCTGGCGTGATCGACACCTACGTGCACTATCTGCGCAGAAAACTCGGCCGCGAATCGGTGAAAACGATCCGCGGCATCGGCTACCAACTGGGACCGCTCCGGTGATGGCGCGCAGGCCTCGCGACCCGGAGGATCTCCGGGGCGCCGCGCTACGACTCACCGCCCAGTTCACCGCGCTCGTCCTCGTGGTGCTCGTCGTCGTCGGCGGGGTCGTCTTCGCGATCGTGAGCAGCAGCATCGCCGAGGCCAGCGAGCATGCGCTGCGCGCCGCCACCCAACTCGACTCCAGGAAGGATGCCGCCTCCGGCACCTTTGTGACCATCGTCGATACTCACAGCGGCGGCCAGATCGTCACGTCCGAGAGTATGCCCGACGGCCTGCTCGACACCGCCGCGATCCAATCCGTCGAAGCTGGCGGCGGGGACCAGCGATCCGAACGCACCGTCGACGGTCGCACCTACGCGCTGCTCACCACCGCCGATGGGGACCACGACCGCGTCATCCAGGTCGCTATCGATCAGCACGAGACAGCTGAGGAGCTCAGTCGTCTTTCGGCCGCGCTTCTTGTCGGCGGTGTGATCGCAGTCGTGCTCTCGTTCGCCGCGTCGTATCTGATGGCGAAGCGTGCCATGCGGCCCCTCGCCGATGCGCTGGCACTCCAGCGCCGCTTCGTCGCAGACGCCAGCCACGAGCTCCGTACCCCCCTCACCCTCCTCAGTACCCGTGCCCAGCTGCTCAAACGCAGAGGGCAGGACAGCCTGCCGAGTGACGTCACCGATGCCATCGAGGACGTCGTCACCGACACGAACGCCCTCACCGAAATCCTCGACGACCTCCTTATCGCCGCCGACCCACGAAGCAGCGCGACGCAGGAGCCCGTCGATCTCGTCGCCGTCGCCGACCGGGCCATCGCCCTCCTCGCCGACGACGCGACCGCCCGACACATCGAACTGATACGCACAGGCAAGTCAGGATCGGTAACCGTGACCGGGTCGCCCGCGGCACTCCTGCGCCTCGTCCTCGCACTGTGCACGAACGCGCTCGACCATGCGCAGCACGCCGTCAGCATCACAGTGACGGCGAGCGCGTCCAGAGCGGTCCTAACTGTGACCGATGACGGGCCCGGGTTCGACCCGACGATCGCCGCGACCGCTTTCGAACGATTCTCCAGCAGCCGAGCAGGCACCCGCACCGGCGCTCCGGGCAGCGGCACGCGACACTATGGCCTCGGCCTCGCCCTCGTGAGCGAGATCGCGCGGCGACACCATGGCACCGTCGCCATCGACCACTCGAACTCGGGCGGCACTGTCGTGTGCAGCTTCCCCGTCGCATCGTCGGCGCGTTAAGCACACGTTCACCTGCCCTATCGACATTCGATATCGAACTCCGATAGAAAGCCGGAGTGGCGAGCGAACCTTCCGTTGACGAACTGGAGGAGTACCGTGACCTCCTCGCTGGGCTCGTCAGGATGCACGTGCTGCACCACGCGTCACAGGAAGAGATCTACGGCGCCTGGATGATCGAGGAGCTCGCCAGTCACGGATACCGCCTCTCAGCGGGCACCCTCTACCCCATGCTCCACAGAATGGCCGAAGACGGCTACCTCACCGTACGAACCGAACGAACTGAGCGCGGCATCCGCAAGCTGTACTCCGCGACCGAGAAAGGCCAGCGCGGCCTCGCGGTCGCCCGGCAACGGATGCGTATCTTCACACAGGAAGACACAGGCCGATGACAACGGACACCACCACTCCCGCGCAAGCTAGACAGGGATCCACCCGCGAGGTGCTAGGGCGTGTTGCTAAACATCTGCGGTTGCCTCGTGGGTGAGTCTTGATGCGTGTTTCGTGACGTGATCTCGGATGAAGCGTGGGCTGTGATCGGTCCGCTGTTCCCGACTGCGAAGTCGACGGGTCGGCCGCCGGTGGATCGGCGCGCGGTGGTCGAGGCGACGGCGTGGCGGTTCCGGACTGGTGCGCCGTGGCGGGACGTGCCGGAGCGGTTCGGGAACTGGAACACGATCTATAAGAACTTCAACCGGTGGTCCGAGCTGGGCGTGTGGGCGCGGGTGCTGGAGAAGACGCAGGCTCTCGCGCAGCAGTCCGGGGATCTGGACTGGGTCGCGTCGATCGACTCCACGATCGTGCGCGTGCATCAGCACGGCGCCACCCTTCCCCGCGCCACAGGGGGCTCTGGCGAACTACAAGAAATTCGGTGACGAGCCACCCGATCACGCGATCGGCCGTTCCCGCGGTGGGTTGACGACGAAGAATCACCTGGTCTGCGACGGCAAGGGACGAGCTCTCGCGTTCATCCTCACGCCCGGACAAGCGGCGGACACGAGCATGCTGACCGCAACGCTGAGCGAGATCCGCGTCCCGGGCGCGAGAGGCAGGCCGCGGTCGAGGCCGGATCGGCTGCTCGCGGACAAGGGCTACCCGTCGAAGGCGAATCGCGCCTGGCTGCGCGAGCGCGGGATTGCCGCGACGATCCCTGAACGTGACGATCAGATCGCTCACCGCCGCAAGCGCCGCGGGCGACCGATCGACTTCGGTCAGGAGCAGCGGGTCCGCTACCGTGGCCGCAACGTCGTCGAGCGATGCTTCAACAAGCTCAAGCAGTGGCGCGGGATCGCGATGCGCTCAGACAAGACCGCACGCAACTACCACGCCGGTCTCTGCCTCGCCGCGACACTCCACTGGCTCACCAGCAGCGTTCACTGAACATCGACGTCGACGTCTTCACCCTCGCTCGTCCGCTTCAATCGTGCCAGGTGGTATCGCCACCCCTCTTCTTTTTTGCGCCGCCCTGAACAGGTGAAGTACTCGTAGCGATCGCCTTGCTTGTCACGGGGTCGTTCGATCATGAGCTTGGCGCCACACGAGCAGCACAAGCTCCCCTTGAGGTAGTGGTCGTACTTCTGAGGCCGCTCACCGACAGCGTTCTTCGCATCGAGCTGCGTCTGGACCTGCAGCCAGGTGTCCGGGTCGACCAGCGGGATGTGGGCGCCATCGTAGGTGACGCCGCGATGTGACCACGCTTACGCACCCGAGGACGAGGCAAGCCGCATTCGGGCCCGGCCGCACGCCACCTTTAGCCAAGCCATGGCGATACCCTGTCTATCGAGGTGTGGCTACGCGTTCGAGCCCATCAATGTCGAGAATCGTGACTTCACGACGCCCGTGGAGTTCGATGACACCGGAGGCGGCGAGAGCGGCAAGGCGTCGGCTCAGGGTTTCTGGCGTGGTGCCCAGATAGGAGGCGATTTCGTACTTCGCCAACGGTAGCCACACTGTGGGCACGCCGTCTCGGATGCCGCCGGGCAGATCCAGCAGGTAGGCCGCGATGCGGGCGCTGACATCGCTGGAGGTGATGGCGGCCAGCAACCGCTCGGCGGAGGCGAGCCTGTCGGACAGAGTCCGCAGCATCCGCAGACCGACATCAGGGTAGTCGCGCAGCAGCGCCGAGAGGTCTGTGTGGTCGAAGACGCACATCCGGCTGTCTTCCAGCGCGACGACGAGGTCATTGGGCAGGTGGCCGGTCAGGAAGGCCCGTTCGCCCACGACATCACCGTCGGTCACCGTGCGCAGGATTTGTTCCTGGCCGTTGGCCGCCGCATGACTGACCTTGAGCTGTCCGCTGTGCATCACCAACAGACGCGAGACCGACTGTCCTGGCGAATAGACCGTCTCCCCCTTGGCAACATGCACCGGGCGGACGAACTCCGCGACCCGCAACTGCTCCTCGCGGGTGAGTCCTTGGAAGATCGGCACGCGGCTGACGCACAGATCGTCCACGGGCATGTGGCAAGTCTACCGGAGTCGGCATCGGCGCCGCGGGACCGGACAGCGTCAGCTACGCCTCGGTAGCAGGCGGGCGCCGAACATGATCTATGTCAAGGAGTTCCGGACGCCGCAAACCTATCGTGAAGGTACCAATAAGGAACACATCACGAAAGGGGTCCACCATGGCCACCTCCACCCCCACCACCACTCACACCGTCCTTAGAGCGGAGGGATTCTCCTGCCCCTCGTGCGTGGCGAAGATCGAGAAGCAGGTCGGGCGACTCAAGGGTGTCGAGAACGTGAAGGTCCACTTCGCCTCCGCCCGCATCGAGGTGGACCACGACAACGAGCGCATCTCCGTGGATGACCTCGTCGCCGCTATCGCCAAAGCCGGCTACAAGGCCGCACCGTCCGCCTTCTGAGACCAACGGCCCCCGCGCGCCACCTGCGGACATCCTCCCCACATTCCACTCTGCCGCTCCGCCGGCACGAGACCCAGAAAGGTCGTACCCGAAAGTGAACAGGCTCCAAAAATGGGTCTATGGGAACTGGTCAGTTCCCGTCGTGTCCGGCGTGCTCATCATCACCTCCTTCGCCATCCAGTGGCTGGCCGGGGGTGCCGCCAACCTCACCGTCAGCCCCCAGTGGTGGCTAGACGCCGGCGCCCACGCCACTCACGCCAGCGAGGCTTTCACCCTCGGAGATGTCTTCATGATCGCCGCGGCCGTGGTGGCCGGCTACGGGATCGTGGTGAAGGCGGTGCGCGCGCTGATCGCCAAGGTCATCGGCATCGACCTACTCGTGTCGGTTGCGGCGATCGGCGCGGTCATCATCGGCAACTTCTGGGAGGCCGCGGCGGTCACGTTCCTGTTCGCGATCGGCCACGCGCTGGAAGCTGCGACCCTCAACAAGACCCGCTCGGCACTGGCCGAACTGGTCGCCGTCGCGCCCGATTCCGCGATCGTCGTGCGCGATGGCGAGCAACAGGAAATCCCCGCCGGACAGGTGAGAATGGGCGAGATCGTCCTGGTCAAGAACGGCGCGAAGGTCCCCGTGGACGGCCAGGTCGTCTCCGGCACCGGCGCCATCGACGAGGCCTCCATCACCGGCGAGTCCATCCCAGTGGAGAAAACTAAGGGCGGGCAGGTCTTCGCCGGCACCGTTTCCCGCGGCGGATTCCTACAGGTCCTGGCCACTGGCATCGGCGCAGACACCACCTTGGCCCGCATCATCCACCGAGTGGAAGAGGCTCAGGACGCCAAGGCCAAGACCCAGGCCTTCATCGACCGGTTCTCCACGTGGTACACCCCCGCTGTCATGGTCCTGGCCCTGGTGGCCGGACTCATCAGCGGAGACGTGGTGCTGGCCCTGACCCTGCTGGTCATCGGTTGCCCCGGTGCCCTGGTGATCTCCATCCCGGTCGCCATCGTGGCGGGCATCGGCCGCGCTGCGCGCAACGGCATCCTCATCAAGGGCGGCGAGTTCCTGGAGACTTCCGCGAAGATCTCCGCGGTCGCCGTGGACAAGACCGGCACGCTCACCGAGGGACGTCCCCAGCTGACCGACGTCATCATTTTGGATTCCACGCTCGACCGTGCGGAGGTGCTGCGCTGGGCCGCGGCAGCCGAGGCCGGCTCCGAACACCCACTGGCCCGCCCCATCCTGGAGACCGCCCGCGAGGAGGGCGTCGCCCCGCAGGGCATCCCCGGCGCCGTCACCCCGGTCCCCGGCAAGGGCATCGTGGCGAACGTCAATGGCCGCCAGGTGCTGATCGGCAACCCACCGCTACTGGAGCAGTACGGCGTTGCCTCAGGCATCGCCGAGGCAGCGCAGGCCGCCCAGGAGCTGGCCGCCGCCGGAAAAACTCCTATGATCGTCGCTGTTGACGAGACAGTGGTCGGCGTCGTCGCCGTCGCCGACCAGATCCGCCAGGACGCACCCGAGATGGTCGCGCGACTGCACCGGGCCGGCGTCGAGAAGGTCGTCATGCTCACTGGTGACACCCGACTGGTGGCCGAGGCCGTCGGCAAAGCCACCGGGATCGACGAGATCCACGCCTCCCTGCTCCCTGAGGACAAGCTGGACGCTGTCACCGAGCTACAGCGCCAGGGCCACACGATCGCGATGGTCGGTGACGGCGTCAACGACGCCCCGGCTCTCGCCACCGCGAACATCGGCGTGGCGATGGGTGCGGCAGGCTCAGCCGTGGCCGTGGAGACCGCGGACATCGCCCTGATGGGCGACAACCTGCTCAAGCTGCCCGAGGCCATCGGCCTGGCCAAGCGAACCGTGAACGTGATGAAACAGAACATCGCAATCGCCCTGATCACCGTGGTGCTACTACTGGCCGGAGTCTTCGCCGGCGGAGTGACCATGTCGATCGGCATGCTCGTTCACGAAGCCTCCGTGCTCGTGGTCATCGCCAACGCGATGCGGCTCCTGCAAAACACCCGAGACTCCACGACGACGCCAAAGAGCGAACGCACTGCTACGGGGACCTCGGCGGAGCATGTGACCGCCTGACGCCCCCGGGGCAGTGGACCCGCCCCGCGGCACCGAGCACCTCGAAGACTCAAAACAACGACGCAAACACCGAAATCAACACACGAAACAGAGGAGACCGACCATGAGCGAAAAGAACTTCACCCTGGGCGACAACGTCGAGCATTTCACCATCGCGGACGTGGCCAGGGACAATCCCGACTTCCGGAAGGTGCTGTGGACCGGAGAACACACCCAGATCGTGGTGATGACCATTCCGCCCGGTGGCGAGATCGGAGACGAGGTCCACGAACACACCGATCAGATCCTGACCTTCGTCTCCGGAACCGGCGAAGCCGACCTCAACGGCCACACACACCCCATCGATGCCGGTGACCAGTGCGCAGTACCCGCCGGTGCCCAGCACAACTTCCGCAACACCGGGGACCAGCCACTGGTGCTGTACACCATCTACAGCCCACCCGAGCACGCCGCCGGCGCCGCATTCGCCACCCGGGAAGAGGCTGACGCCGCCGAAGCCGCCGGTGAGGACGAACCACCCCGGCCCTGACCGCCACCGCCACGACAGACCCATCCGGGACGTCGACGACGCACCACCCAGTCCAGATCAGAAGGAGATTCCATCCATGTCCAAGGTTTATGTCTTCACCGGCTACGGCGGACCCGAGGCCCAGCAACTGATCGAGCGGCCTGTTCCAACGCCCGGGCCCGGGGAACTGGCCATCGAAGTCCGAGCCGCTGGTGTAAATCCGGCGGACTGGAAGATCCGGGAAGGCCAGCTGGGCCGTCACTGGAGCCTGCCGGCGCCGATGGGCCGTGAAGCCGCCGGCGTGGTCACTGAGGTCGGTGACGGGGTCGAGGACTTCGCCGTGGGCGACGAGGTGCTCGGCCTTGTGGCGCCCGGGCAGGGTGGAATGGCCGAGCACACGCTACTGCGCGCCGCCACGACTGTGGCCAAGCCCGAGGAGATCTCCTTCGCCGACGCGGCCACCATCCCGGTGGCCGCCGCCACAGCCTACGACGCCACCCACCAGATCGAACTCGAACCGGGCCAGACCCTGCTACTGCTCGGCGCCGGCGGCGGAGTGGGACTGATCGCGGCACAGATTGGTCGCGTGCACGAGCTCACGGTCATCGGCGTCGCCAGCGCAACCAAGCGGGAACTCGTCGAGTCAACCGGCGCCACCTTCATCGAATCCGGTCCAGGGGCGGCCGACCGGGTGCGACAGGTGAGCGCGGACGGCCCAGACTTGATCGTTGATCTCGTCGGTGGCGATGCGCTACGTGCTGTTGCGGACCTGGTGCCCGACCGAACCCGGATCATCTCCGCAGCGGACCCAGACACCGCCGCCGAGCTCGGCGGCCAGGCCCTGGCACGCACGGATGAGGCCATGGCCAAGATCACCGAGGTGATCCAATACGGGCTGGTCGATCCCCACGTGGACGCCCAGTTCGCCCTTGATCAGGCAGGTCAGGCGATTGCCGCCGTGGAGACCGGACACGCTGCTGGAAAGATCATCGTGGTGCCCTAAGGTGAATCGGCCTGACTTTCGTTCCTATCGGGAGCCTTGTCCGACAGGTGCCGGATTGGCTGATTCCTGGTCAGCGTAATACGCCTGTTCGACCTCGGCGGGTGTTCGCATGTCGAGCTCGCCGTGGAGGCGGGAGTTGTTCCACCACCACACCCACTCGAGCGTCGCCAGTTCGACTTGCTCGACTGTGCGCCAGGGCCCGCGCTGACGGATCAGTTCGGTCTTGTAGAGGCCGTTGACCGCCTCGGCGAGGGCGTTGATGCTCCTATAGTTGTCAACTCCTGATTTCGCCGGTTCTCGGGTCGGTCTTGACGAGGTGGTAGACCTCGCGGATCACGTAGCGTTTCAGGCATCGGATGATGTCGCGCTTGCTCTTGCCCTCGGCGGTGCGTCGGGCAACGTAAGCGATCGTGGGCTCGTGGAATCTCATCCTGACGATCACAGTCCGGTAGATGGCGGCGTTGAGTTGACGGTGTCCGCCGTGGTTGATGCGATGCTTGCCGCTGGTCATCCCTGATCCGGTCGGGATGGGGCTGATGCCGGCGAGTTTTGCGAATGCGGCCTCGCTGTGTATGCGTTCGGGGTTGTCGCCGGCGACGATGAGGATCTCCGCGGCGGTGTCGACGCCGATGCCGAACTCGTCGAGCAGGTGCGGGGCGCGTTGGAGCACGAGCTGCTCTTCGAGATCCTTGATCTCATCGTTGAGCGCGATCCATCGTTTCGCGATCGAGCGGAGAGCGTGACGGTTCGCGTCCTCCGGGGTCTCCAGTCCGCGGGGTCGGAGCGCGGCGCAGTGCCGCGCGACCATCTTCTGCGTCTTCTTGGCGGTCTCGCGTCGGAGGTCTTCGGTGGCGTGGACGAGCATCGCTTTGAGGGTGATCATCGCTCCGGTGCGGTCTTTCACCGCGGTGTCATGCGCGACTTTCAGCTGTCGAATCATCTCCACGACCCCGTCCGCGGTCTTCGGGATCGCGGTCGCGAATCCGGCGAGCACGGCCCGGGCGGCGTTTTCCGCGTCAAGGGTGTCGGACTTCCCGTTGAGTCGGCGCAGCCGCCGATCGGGGCGGGCGACCTCGATGACTTTGTGTCCGTGGCGGCGGACGAACGAGGTCAGCGCGGCCCCGTAGGAGCCGGTTCCCTCGATGCCGAACGCGATGACGTTCCCGAAGCTCGCAGCCCATCCCAGCAATTGCTTGAACCCGGCCGTATCGGTCGTGATCGTCAAGGTCGCGAGGATCCCGCCGACCGAGTCCGTCACCGCGGCGACGTGGATGTGTTTGTGCGTATCGACGCCGATCACGACGTGTCCGGAACGGACGGTCTCGAGTTCGGTCATGTGTGCTGTCTCCTTCACCGGTTAGCGTGGTCATCACGCTGTCGCCGGCGGGTGGACAGGACTGTCATGGGGACGCGTTGTCGAGACTGCTCCAGGCTCCTATCAGGTCACGCCCGATCCGGCGGCAGCGGTTACTGCGCGCCCGGCCGGAGGCTCGACAGATCAACGCCAAGGCACCCTACGGGCCAATCAAACGCAAGGGTCAGAGCGCTCCGGCCAGGACTACCCCATCCTCGCGAGATCGGGCAGAAACAGACTGACAGTCGAACGAGTCGCCGACGGTTCCGGTAGAGGGGCTCGCTCCGAGTTCCTCGATCCGATCCGTGAAGACCACGGCGAGGTAGTTCGACCCGTGATCGGCATGATGGATCAACCCGTCGAGGCGACCGCCCGCGGCCCACGCGGCCATATCGAGTGCCCGCAACGGCAAGATGTCGGCCTTCAGGGTCGATGCGACGTTCCAGCCCACGATGCGACGCGAGTAGACATCGGTGACGAACGCGACGTAGGCGAACCCGGACCAGGTGGCGACGTAGGTGACGTCGCAGACCCAGAGCCGTCGCGGCGCTGGTGCGGTGAAGCGGCGGTTCACGAGATCGCTCGGCAGCACTGTGGTCGTGTCGGCGCGGGTGGTGAACACGCGCTTCGACTTGCGGACTCCGCGAACCCCGGCAAGGCTCATGAGGCGTTCGGTCTGGTCCCGGCCGATGTCCCAGCCTTGCCGTCGCATGAGGGCGTGCATCTTCCGTCGCCCGTAGACGCCGTAGTTCTCCGCATGCAGCCGGGCGATCTCGGGCACGAGCAGATCATCCTGCAGCTGCCGCGCGGACGGCGCGCGGCCCACCGCGGCGCGATAGCCGCGTGAGGTGAAGAATCCTCTCACTGCCGGTCGCAGGACCTGGCAGATGAGCTCGACCCCGAAACGATCCCGGTGTTCGTTGACGAACCGGATCATCTCGTCGAGGGGTGGCCTGGCTCCTTCGCGAAAAAGATGCTCGCAGCCCTGAGGATCTCGTTCGCCTTCCGCAACTCCGAGACCTCCTTCTGCAGCCGCTCGATCTCCGCCGCCGCATCCGTCGTCAATCCGGGCTTCACGCCCGCGTCGACCTCGTAGCGACGCTGCCAGAGCCGCAGCGTCTCCGGGCTCATCCCGAGCAGACCGGCCACGTGACGGACCGCGCTCATCATCGTCGGGTGCGACGGCCGCGTCTCCGCGAGCATCCGCAACGCCCGCCCACGCATCTCCGGCGAATACTTCCTGTTCATCGAGTTCCATCCTTGCTTGAAGAACGGAACGAAAGCCAGGCCGATTCAAGGAGCAGCGGGTCCGCTACCGTGGCCGCAACGTCGTCGAGCGATGCTTCAACAAGCTCAAGCAGTGGCGCGGGATCGCGATGCGCTCAGACAAGACCGCACGCAACTACCGCGCCGGTCTCTGCCTCGCCGCGACACTCCACTGGCTCACCAGCAGCGTTCACTGAACATCGACGTCGACGTCTTCACCCTCGCTCGTCCGCTTCAATCGTGCCAGGTGGTATCGCCACCCCTCTTCGTGTTCCGCAGGCAAAGAGTGCGGAACACGAGCACGGGAGAATCCTGACTCGGTGAGCGTGACTAAGGTCCCCTGCCCGTGCGCTACGAGCTCTATCACGACGTCGAGAGGATGGTCCCAGCTCTGCTCGGTCCAATCGAATCCGAGAACATGCGGCTCGTCGCATCGCGTGACGCTCCCCGTCGCGCTTACCTGTTGGCCTTCCTCGACCCAGGTTTCGACGAGCGGCGAGCCGACCTCCGCCTCGAAGCGCATCTCGGGCCACCATGCGCCTCGTTCAGTCGTCAGGAATCGCCAGACGACCTCGACGGACGCATCAATGTCCGCAACCACCGTCACCGAACTACGAGTCACACGACCAAGCTATCGCTCCGGCCGAAGCCTTTAGCAACACGCCCTAGGGCGTGTCTCCCAATCGCGTGGGGGGTGACCCGCGATTCTGGACAGCATGCCGCGGATGAGGGTGCTCGCAGAACGGCTCCGCGCTTCCGCCGACTCTGTGTCTCAGTGAGCGATCGCTGTCTGAAACCTCCGGTCGCCACATCTGCGACGGCGAGCATCGGGGAGTCAGGAGCTCAAAGCGTTCCACCGCGCTGCAACGCGGCGTCGCGCTCTGCCTCCTCGGCATCGAGAACTCCACCGCACGGCGCCGCCCGGCCACACCCCCGGGCTAACTGCGATCCAGCTCGTCGGTGCTGCACTCACAACGTCATTCGGTGCAAGGGCCGGCTGCGTTCAGCGCCGTGAGCTCGCTTTGCATCCGCTTCCGCTCTACGGGCGTGAAGCGTCGCACCTGCATCGACAGGACTGCATCGGCTGCAAGCGCCGTGATGCCAAAGGCATCCTGAATCGCACGTCGAACCTGATCCACGTTGCCCGAGGCGTTGGCGCGAACCGTCAAGAGTTCTTTCAGGTCGTTCCATCACGGCTATGTACGCCGTCACGATGTCGCGGCGAGCATGTTTCTGCTCTTGATCGCCCGTCATGCCGGAAGGGTACCGAGTGGCGGAATTGTCCGCCACAGGGCTTGGCGCGGGCGGCGTCGTCGACTCATCGCTCCTGCCGAAAACGATCGTTTTCGGCAGAGTGCGCCAGCGGCGCTCTTCTTCCTATGCTGGATGAGTGAAGAACGACTGGATCGAGCATCGCCGAGGCGGCGACGGAGAACTCATCGGATGGATGCAACCGACTGAAGATGAATTCATCGTTGTCGATCTGCTTGGCAGGCAGCGCACGGAACCCGTCGACTGGCTAACGGCCGAGGAAACTCTCGACGGTCTCGGCCTCACCTACCTCGCGGACCCGTACGAGCTCCGCCTTGACAGCGGCTCATGGCTGAGGGTGCGCATCACAGAGGTCTCCACGGACGGGGTTCGAGTGAAGAAGGACGACTGGGGCGACGTGAACGCCCCAGAACTCTATTACTCCGTCCCCTTCCCCGCGGACGAGAATTTGCTGCGTCCGCTGGGCGAGCGCGCCTGAGATACTCACCGGGGCCCAGCCCGCAATCGAAGACCTCGACCCCAAACGGCATTTCGGCAGACGTTAAGGGTAGCCGCTCCAAATCGTTTGCGGGTTCGCGCCGTAAACGATCGTTACTGGCGTCCCGTGCAACGGTCGCTCGGAAGGGCTGCCATCAACGTGGGTCGATACCTGGTTGTGGTGCCCGTTTTCGGTGGATCGATCGCTCGCGGTGCTGCGAAGCTCACGGCGGGAGGGCAGCCGCTGCCTGGGTGGACGCTCGTGTCGTCCGTTGACTGACTGTATGGGTGAGGCCCCCGGCCGTGAGTGCGTCGTCATCACGGTCGAGGGCCCATGCTCACCCGATCACGCATGGCCCGCCGGCGACAGTGCTTGACAATGAGCTCACACGTGCGCGCCGGATTGAGTCGGCCGACGCTAGTCAGCCTCGCTGTCGGCTCGACGATGGGGGCTGCTACCCGCCAGTCGTGCGGCTGGCGATGAAGGCGGCGGACTTCGTCTGCAGGAAGGTACATAGCGCTGAGACCATCGCGAGTTCGGTGGATAGTTCGAGCGCGCGGCCGGCGTCCAGTGTGACGTCCTGTTCGCGGGCTTCGAAGGTCACCGCCCAGCGGGTCGATCCGATGGGCTCGGGTTGCAGGTACGTGACGGTTCCGGCGTTGAGTAGGTCGAGGCCGATGAGGCCGGTGTCGTGACCGTCTGTGCCGTCCTGCGCCATGACGCGCAGGCGGTTGCTGACGGGGTAGCCGAGCTCGGCGAACTCGGTCAGCCACGCTTCCAGTGTTTCTTTGGTCCGAAACGGCATGTGCTCCTCCAGATCACTGCTGTGAGGCGTCCTCGCGTGATCGCTAGCGATCAATGTTGCCCGATCAGTTGTTGCTGCGTGCGGCAGCTGCGAGTTGTTCACCGTTCGTCTGCCGCGCTGTGTCCGGGGGTCGTGCTTTCGTTGCCGGCTTGGGCTTCCGGTTCGAAGTGGCCGAGGGACTTCTCTTGAAGGAACGCGCATAGCTCGGCGGCGACCTGCAGCTCGTGGGTGAGCGCGTTCAGCTCGAAGCTGGTGAGCTCCAGCGCCTCGTCGGTCGGTTCGATGGTGATGAGCCAGTTGAGCTCGTCTCCCGTATCGCGGGGTTCGATCCACACCGAGTTCGGTGCGTTCTCGAGCGGCACGATGACCAGCCCGGTGTCGTCTCCGCCGGATCCGTCCTGGACGGCGACGCGGATGAGGTCACCTGCGCCTCGGGAGTCAACGAATTCTGCGACCCAGTGCTCCAGGGTCTTCTTGCTGTGAAAGGGCATCTGCGGCGGGTTCAATCTCTCAGGCGAAGGGGTTGGAGCGATGCAACAATCCCGGTCCGCGCCGATGGGCGGGACCCGTCCCGTGCCGGCGTGAGAGCCGACGTGGGGCACTAGCTTACGGTGTAAACATAGACCTGGTTCGTCTCTCGTGCACACAAATCTGCTCAGAAGGGGGAGGATCGAAGTGGAGGCTCCCTATGAGCAAGCAGTCCGACCTTTCACCACCACCCAAGCTCGGCCGCGACGTGATCGTCGAGGCCGCGTTGGTCATCGTCGACCAAGCCGGCCCGTCGGCGCTATCGATGCGCGCGCTCGGCCAGCGGCTGGGTGTTGAGGCGATGGCCTTGTACCGGCATGTGCACGGTAAAGAAGACCTGCTCGAAGGCGTCGTCGCGTCGTTGATGACCGGTCTGACCGAGACGATGCGCACAGAGGCCAGCGAGCACTGGCAGGCGTTTCTCCAGAACGTCGCCCACGCGGTGCGCGGGATCGCCGTTGAACATCCCCGCGCGTTCCCGCTGATCGCCACCCGGCACCCCGCAGCACCGTGGCTGCGGCCGCCGCTGCGAAGCGTGGAGGTCGTCGACACGTTCCTCAGCACCCTCATCGCTCAGGGCTTCACTGACGCCCAGGCCGTGAGCGCGTACCGGGCATTTAGCAGCTTCTTGCTGGGTCAGCTGCTGTTGGAAACAACCGTTCGCGGTGCGCAGTTCAGCCCCGCCGACATCGCTTTGGATGAAGGCGACGCTGACGTGCCGAACAAGGACGGGCAACTCTCGCTCGATAGTGCGCCCGAAGTGCTGCGCCTGCGGCCCCTCCTGAGCGAGGACCGCAGCAAGGAAGAGTTCGAGGTCGCACTCGAGCTGCTGCTGGACCGGCTAGATCGGGAGCTCTCTCAGTAGAAAGCCGCTGATCGGCTGCTGCCCCGTAGGTCGCGAGTACGGGCTCGACGCGGCTTAGCCGATCGAGGGCGCGTGTAGCCGGTCGAGGAATTCGATGATGCCTTCTGCGGTGGTGGCGGGAAGGTCGGCGATTGCGCGGGAGACGCGGGAGGACTCTTCATCCACCGTCGCAGACAGCGAGCGGACCGTGTTGTCGCTGAGCTCGATGAACACTCGCCTGCGATCGGCCGGGTGAGGGACGCGGTGAAGGTGGCCGCCCTTCTCCAACCTGTCCAGCAGCGCGGTCGTGCTCGCGGATGAGATCGCAAGTCGCTGGGAGATGTCCTTGGGAAACATTGCCGCACCGTCTCGATGGGCGCGAAACAAGAGTCGCAGCGCCGCGAAGTCCCTCACACCGACCTTCAATGTTTCGCACGCCCCGGCGCGAGCCGCGTCCTCGGCAATCGTCAACGCCTGCAGGGACCTGGAAACCCGTTCTGCTAGCTCCTCATGACCCGCGTCGACCATCATCACACCTCAATACCAACTGCTCACGTCCATCGTCCCTGTCCCCGCGCTCCTCGACGGAGTCCCTTCCCTAACGTGGTGTGCCCTGATAGACGCAGCTGTGGTCGAAAAGGACCTCGTCGTGCCACCATGCCGGCCGATCATTGAGCCGAATCTCGTCGCAGCGCGGCGCGTTGCCTCTCGTGAGCGTGGCTTACTCGACGCTGCGGGGTGTTCCTTGCTTCGTCCTCGTAGGACTAGGGTGACGGGGGGGCGGGGTGCCACTTCCCTCCGGCACCCCGCGGTAGATCACCCGGGTGGTGCCGGGTGATCTACCATCCTGAGTGGGTCGAGCTGGTGACTTGACCCACTCGGACCTTCCGCTGGCCTGCCCGCAGACGATCGTCCACGCACCCGGTGGACCGATTGCGTCGCGGCGCTGCGGGCCCAACCGAGGATACAGAGAATGCTGAATTAACAGAACGCTGTACGCCGGGATGCGACGCCTTTTCGTCTGGTCTATTGCGATCCATACCCTAGGGGGGTACGGTATACCCGTGAACGGTTACGAGGGCAACAAGGACGACCTGCAGAAGCGACTGCGTCGGGTCGAGGGTCAGGTGCGTGGGATCGCGCGGATGGTCGATGAAGACAAGTACTGCATCGACATCCTCACGCAGGTGTCTGCCGCGACGAAGGCCCTGGAAACGGTGGCGCTGTCCCTGCTGGGCGACCACCTAAGCCATTGCGTCGCTGAAGCGAGCGCCGAAGGCGGGCAGGTGGCTGCGGAGAAGATCCGTGAGGCCAACGACGCCATTGCCCGTCTCGTCCGTTCTTGATCACACACCGAATCCCTTGGAGGAGCACATCATGACTGACCGCATCGACCTCGGTCTGACAGACACCAACGCCGGCTGCGCCTGCTGCGCCACATCCGCAACGACGGACGCTCCCGCATCGACCGCCGCTGCCGTCACGGAAGACGTCCTGGTAGACGGGATGACGTGCTCGCACTGTGTGTCGAGCGTCACTGAGGAGCTGACCGCGATCGACGGTGTGGAGAACGTCACAGTTGACCTGAATGCCGGCGGTACGTCCCGCGTCACCATTCACAGCGCCGCGCCGATCGACTCTGACGCGGTGAAGGCCGCGGTCGAGGAGGCCGGCTACACCCTGGCAGGTAGCCCCGCATGAGCACGGTCGACGTCGAGCTCGATATCTCCGGGATGACGTGCGCTTCCTGTGCGACCCGGATCGAACGCAAGCTGAACAAGCTTCCCGGTGTGGAAGCGACGGTGAACTACGCCACCGAGAAAGCACGTGTTCGCGGGCACGATGTCGACCCCGCCACCCTCATCGCCACGGTCGAATCCGCCGGTTACCAAGCAGCCCTCCCCGCACCGCCGGCAACCGATGACCACGCCGAGGAGGCGCGCAGCTCGGAGGCCGACGAGGTAGGGGCGCTGCGGCGCCGGCTGCTGATTAGCACTGCACTGTCGTTGCCGGTGGCGGTGCTGTCGATGGTCCCGGCGTTGCAGTTCGAGTACTGGCAGTGGCTGGCGCTCACCCTCACCGCCCCGGTCGCGGTATGGGGGGCGTGGCCCTTTCACCGGGCCGCGGCGGTCAACGCCCGTCACGGCGCGGCCACCATGGACACTCTCATCAGCGTCGGCGTGATCGCCGCGTTCGGATGGTCCCTCTACGCACTGTTCTTTGGCGAGGCAGGCATGCCCGGGATGACGATGACTTTCACCCTGATCGGCACCCCGCAGGCCGGCGGACATGAGATCTACCTGGAAGTCGCGGCGCTGGTCACCGTCTTCATCCTCGCGGGCCGCTATGCCGAAGCACACGCGAAGAAGTCATCGTCGGAGGCGCTGCGGGCACTGCTGGAGATGGGCGCGAAGCACGCCACAAAGCTCGTCGACGGTGTCGAACGGACGGTGCCGGTCGCGCAGCTCGCTGTCGGAGACACCGTGCTTGTCCGGCCGGGGGAGAAGGTTCCCTCTGACGGGCTGGTGATCGATGGTTCCTCCGCAATCGACGCCAGCATGCTCACCGGAGAATCGGTGCCCGTCGAAGTGACCGCCGGGTCCCGCGTGGTCGGCGCCACGGTGAACGTCGGTGGTCGCCTCATCGTCGAAATCACCCGGATCGGGGCGGACACCGAGCTTGCCCGCATGCGCCGGCTGATGGAGGAAGCCCAGACCGGCAAAGCCAAGGTGCAGCGCATCGCTGACCGCGTCTCTGCCGTCTTCGTCCCCATCGTCATCGGACTAGCCGTGGCCGCGTTCCTCGGCTGGACAATCGCTGGAGCCTCGCTCGAGCTGGCCTTCACCGCGGCGGTCGCCACCCTGATCATCGCGTGCCCCTGCGCCCTCGGTCTCGCCACCCCCACCGCGCTGCTGGTCGGGACCGGCCGCGGCTCCCAGCTGGGCATCCTGATCCGCGGACCGCAAGTGCTGGAGCAGACCCGCACAGTCGACACCATCGTGCTCGACAAGACCGGCACGGTCACCACCGGTCAGATGACCGTCACAAGCGTCCGCCCCGTGGCAGGTGTCACCCGGGACGAGCTGTTGCGCGTTGCGGCGGCGGTCGAGGCAGGGTCTGAGCACCCGGTCGCCCGTGCCGTCGCCGCTGCCACCCCGGCGGGCGCCTACGCGGACAGCTTCGCGTCGCACGCCGGGTTCGGCGTCCAGGGGATCGTGGAGGGGTCTGCGGTCGTTGCGGGCCGGGCGTCCTGGCTGGCCGAGCAATGGGGCATCCACCCGCCGGCCGAAGCCGCCGCCGAGCTGAATGTTCTCGCGCGAACCGGTACCGCGATCGCGGTCGGTCGCGACGGGGAGTACCTCGGCGCGATCGGGGTGGCCGACACCGTGAAACCGACCAGCGCCGCCGCGATTGCCCGCTTCCAGGCGCTCGGCTTGCACCCGGTGCTGCTCACCGGCGACAACACCACCACCGCCGCACGAATCGCCGCGGAGGTCGGCATCCCCGACGTGCACGCCGAAGTCACTCCTGCTGGAAAGCTTGATGTGATCCGCCAGCTTCAGGACGACGGGCACGTGGTCGCGATGGTCGGTGACGGCGTCAACGACGCCGCCGCCCTCGCCGCCGCCGACCTCGGCCTGGCCATGGGTGGAGGCACGGACGCCGCGATTGCCGCCAGCGACATCACCATCGTCTCCGGCGACCTCACCGTCGTCGCTGACGCGATCCGCCTCTCCCGCCGCACCCTCGGCACCATCAAGGGCAACCTGTTCTGGGCGTTCGCGTACAACGTCGCCGCCATTCCGATCGCGATGGCCGGCCTGCTCAATCCTCTCGTCGCCGCAGCGGCGATGGCGTTGTCGTCGGTGTTCGTCGTGACCAACAGCCTCCGGCTGCGCCGGTTCCGACCCGACCCGGCACCCGCCCCGTCGACCCCCGTTCCCGTGCCCCAACCGGCCTGACCCGTGCCGCCGCACCGGCGCACCCAGCGAAGGAGGCTTCAATGAGCCAGCACGACCACCACAACCACTCCGATCACCCAGACCACCACGCCCCGGCGACTGCCACCCAACACGATCACGCAGCGATGAGTCACCCGCGCAGCGAGGACGACCGGGCGCCCGCTGCGGGTCATTCCGGGCACGGTCATGCCGACCACGGCGGGCACGCCGGACACGGAGACCACGTTGCCCGGTTCCGACGGCTGTTCTGGATCATGCTGATCCTCGCGGTGCCGGTCGTGGGGTTCTCCATGATGTTCTCGATGCTGATCGGATACCCGCTGCCGGACGCGGCGTGGGTGGGATGGGTGTCCCCGATCCTCGGCACCGTCATGTACGTGTGGGGCGGCGCCCCGTTCCTCACCGGCGCCGTCAGCGAGCTCCGCGCCCGCAAACCCGGCATGATGCTCCTCATCGCCCTTGCGATCACCGTCGCGTTCCTCGCCTCGTGGGGTGCAAGCATCGGGCTGCTGCACCACGAGCTGGACTTCTGGTGGGAGCTGGCGCTGCTGATCGTCATCATGCTCCTCGGGCACTGGATCGAGATGCGATCCCTCGCCCAGACCACCTCCGCCCTGGACTCCCTCGCTGCGCTCCTACCCGACGAGGCCGAAAAGGTCGAGGGCGACAGCACTGTCACCGTCGCCCCCGCCGAGCTGCAAGTTGGTGACGTCGTCGTTGTCCGTCCCGGTGGACGGGTACCCGCGGATGGCCGGATCGTGCAGGGCTCGGCCAGCATGGACGAGTCCATGATCACCGGCGAATCCCGCCCGGTTCGCCGCAGCGACGGAGACCAGGTCATCGCCGGCACCGTCGCCACCGACTCCGGGGTCAGGGTGGAAATTAGCGCGGTCGGACAGGACACCGCTCTCGCCGGCATCCAGAAGCTCGTCACCGAAGCGCAGAACTCCTCATCCCGCGCGCAACGCCTCGCGGACCGTGCCGCGGGGTGGTTGTTCTGGTTCGCTCTCGGGGCGGCCGCTGTCACCGCGACAGTCTGGACCCTGGTCGGGTTCCCCGATCAAGCGGTCATCCGCACCATCACCGTGCTCGTCATCGCCTGCCCGCACGCCTTGGGTCTGGCCATCCCGCTGGTGGTGTCCATCGCCACTGAGCGCGCCGCCCGCGGCGGCGTGCTGATCAAGGACCGCCTCGCGCTGGAGAGCATGCGCACCGTCGACACGGTCCTGTTCGACAAGACCGGCACCCTCACCAAGGGCACCCCCGCCGTCACCTCGGTCGCCCCGGCCGCCGGCATCGACGGAGACGAGCTTCTGGCGTGGGCCGCGGCCGCCGAAGCGGACTCGGAACACCCCCTGGCTCGGGCGATTGTGAACGCCGCGCAGGAGAAGCAGCTCACCGTCCCCACCGCCAGCGACTTCGAGTCCTCACCGGCCGTCGGTGTCCGTGCGCGGGTGACCGGCCGCACCATCCAGGTCGGCGGCCCCCACATGCTCGACCAGGAAGACGCAGCCGAACTGCCGGTCGCGGACGAGTGGCGCAAGGAGGGCGCGATCATCCTGCACGTGCTCGTCGACGGGCAGGTCGCAGGGGCATTGCGCCTGGCAGACGAGATCCGTCCCGAATCCCGCGCTGCCGTCGACGCCCTGCATCAGCGGGGTGTGCAGGTGGTCATGATCACCGGAGACGCCGAAGCCGTCGCCGCATCGGTCGCCGCCGACCTCGGTATCGACCGGTTCTTCGCCGGGGTCCGCCCCGAAGACAAGGCGTCCAAGGTGAAGGAGCTTCAAAGCGAAGGCCGCAAGGTCGCCATGGTCGGTGACGGGGTCAACGACGCACCGGCCCTCGCGCAAGCCGACGTCGGCATCGCTATCGGCGCCGGCACCGATGTGGCGATCGCGTCCGCCGGTGTCATCCTCGCCAGCGACGACCCCCGCTCCGTGCTGTCAGTGATCGAACTGTCCCGAGCCAGCTACCGCAAGATGAAGCAGAACCTGTGGTGGGCCGCCGGGTACAACCTCATCTCCGTCCCCCTGGCCGCCGGGGTACTCGCTCCCATCGGGTTCGTCCTGCCCATGTCTGTCGGCGCGATCCTGATGTCGCTGTCCACCATCGTCGTGGCCCTCAACGCTCAACTGCTGCGGCGCCTCAACCTCAGCCCGGACGCGGTTACCGACCGCTGACAGGAGTGTCGTACCGTGGAAGGAGGGAGTGACATGTCGCTGATCGCACTGACGGAACGGCTCCACGCCGGACGGTCGATGGCGCGCACCCTTCTGCTGCTCATCGCAGTGACCGCCGCGGTCATCGTCGGCCTGTTGGCCATGCACTCCCTCAACACCCACACCGCCGCCGACACCGGCCACCAAACCACCGTCGCCACCGCCAGTGCCACCCCTGAGGACCACCACTCCGGCAGCACCGCGACGGGCGAGCCGTGCGCGGACTGCGGTTCCGGCCACTCAGACATGCTCGCGATGGCGTGTGTGCTGGCTCTCCTAGCCACCGTGCTGCTGCTGGGCCGACTCCGCCCGAGCAAAGTGTCGTTGTCGCTCCTGCCGCGCCCGCAGCCACTCAGCGCCGCGCTTCCCGATGGGCCGAGACTGCGGCCGCCCTCTCTCACCGTTCTCTGCATCAGCCGTACGTGATACGGCCGAGCCGGCGCACCCTGCCGGCCGGACCTCACCCACCTGTCGATCTGACCGGTGCTCGTTCACGTACCCCTGTATTTGGAGAACTCTGATGAAAATTCGTACCGCAGCGGCCGCTGCGCTCACCCTCGCCGCCGCCCTCGCCCTTGCTGGCTGCGCCGACGGCTCCGGCTCGCAATCCATGCCCGGCATGGACCACCGCAGCAGCTCGTCCCCGTCCTCATCGTCCACGGTGACCGCGGACTTCAACGACGCGGATGTGATGTTCGCGCAGATGATGATCCCCCACCATCAGCAGGCCGTCGAGATGGCCGACATGATCCTGAACAAGGAAGGCATCGACCCGGGCGTGCTCACCCTGGCCTCCGACATCAAGGCCGCCCAGCAGCCCGAGATCGACCAGCTGCAGTCCTGGTTGGACGAGTGGGGCGCCGACATGCCCGATATGGACAGCATGGAGGGCATGGACCACGGCGGCGGCATGATGAGCGAGGACGACATGGCCGCGCTAGAAGCCGCCACCGGCGCCGAGGCGTCCCGGCTGTTCCTCGAGCAGATGACGATGCACCACGAAGGCGCGATCGAGATGGCCCAAGACGAAGTCGACAACGGCCAGAACCCTGACGCGGTCGAGATGGCGCAGACCATCGTCGACACCCAGACCGCCGAGATTACCGAGATGCAGGAACTGCTCGCGCAGCTCTAACGCACCCCACCGGTGAGGACGCCCCGGTAGGGCGTCCTCACCCTGGAATCGAAAGGGTGCGAATGCGCATTCACCTGCGCGCGACGGCGAGCTTCGTCGCGCTCACCAGCTTGCTGCTCACCGGCTGCGCCGCAGCCGAACCGCCATCGACCGGCAGCGACCACACCGACACGGCGCTGTCTCACGTTCACGCGATCGTGCCCGCGCCAGACGATGACGGCTTCCTTCTCGGCACCCACGAGGGCCTCTACGCCGCCACCGCTGACGGGCAACTCGGCTCCCGCGTCGGCAGCTACGGCTTCGACGCGATGGGCCTCACAGCCGTCGATGACACCCTCGTCGCCTCCGGGCACCCCGGCCGGGGTACTCCGGCGGAGCTCGGGGAGGGAAACCTCGGCATCATCCGTAGTCGCGACGGCGGCACGACATGGGAGCCGGTGGCCTTCAAGGGCGAGAAAGACTTCCACGTCCTCACCGCCGGACCGGACGGCACCCTGTACGGACAAGAAACCGGTAGCGCCCAGATGCTGGCAAGCACGGACCGCGGCGCCACGTGGTCTCCCACGGGCGCAACCCTGCTGTCCTTCGCACTCGTCGTCGACGCCACCGGACGCATCATCGCCACGACGCCCGACGGGCCTCAGGTCAGTACCGACCAAGGGGCGACGTTCGGACCGCTGCCAGACAGCCCGATAATGTCCCTCATCGCTGTGTCCCCGGACGGCGAGCAACTGATCGGCGTGGGAAGCAAAGGCAGCTTGTGGAGGAGCACGACACGCGATCCATCGTGGCGAAACATCGGCACGGCGCACGGCTCCGCGCAGGCAATCGCCATTACCGACGCTGGCGACATCCTCATCGTCGACGACAGCGGACTCAGCCTGCTGCCCTCCACCTAGCCACCACTCATCGAAAGACCACAAGCCCCTCCGCCGATCCTCGACCTCGCTCTAGCGTGACCGCACCGGGGGAAGGCCCCGAAGAAAGGAAAGCCGCCATGACAGTTGCAGATCAAATGCTCGCCACCCACCCGAAAGTCGGTTTCGCCGCAGCACAGGACGCCCTTCTGCGCTGTATCGAGGCGTGCGTCGAATGCACCCAGGCATGTACCACCTGCGCAGATGCATGCCTCGGAGAAGACATGGTCGCGGAGCTCGTTACCTGCATTCGGAAGAACTCCGACTGCGCAGATATCTGCGCCGTCACCGGTGCAGTGCTTTCCCGCCAAACTACGCCGGATGTCGCGACAGTTCGCGCCTTGCTCGAAGCCTGCCGCACCGCCTGCGCGTCCTGTGCCGCCGAGTGCGAACAGCACGCAGACATGCACGAGCACTGCCGCGTGTGCGCCGAATCCTGCCGCCGCTGCGAGCAGGCATGCACCGACCTTCTCGCCGCTCTCTAAGTCGACCAGGTTCGCGTCGCCCAGTGAACACGACCTGCCATTGGCGGTCGCTGACGGGATGCTAGATGTCGCAATCGCCCCCCTGTCGCTCTCACCGCATCCGCTCCCATTCGAACAGGAGACGTCATGAGCTCGAACGACCACCACGACCCCCAGCAGAACGACCGAAGCGCAGCGACCGGCGATCACAGCCAACAAGGTCACTCCACGCCCTGGAAGATGTATCTGCGATTCGGGGCGATGATCCTCACCGGAATGGTTGTCATGTACTGGGTGATGTTCGTCGGCTCGTGGGAGTGGAGCCACGTCCGCTTCAGCGAAAGCCGCGTCTTCATGGCCCTGACCATGGGCGGCGCGATGGGGTTGGTCATGCTGGCGTGGATGCTCAACATGTACAAGAGCGTCAAAGCGAACATTGCCGTCGCTACAGCCAGCGTCCTGCTGCTCGCCGGCGGAGTCGCCCTTGACCGCAGTCAGATCACCGTGAACGACACCGCGTGGATGAACGCGATGATCCCCCATCACTCCCTCGCCATCACCCGCTCGGAGCGTGCGCAGATCCAGGATGTCCGTGTCTGCGAACTTGCCGCCGAAATCAGTGCGGCGCAGCGCAACGAGATCCTCGAGATGAACTGGCTCATCAACGACATTGCGAGCAACGGCATCGCTGGAACGCCAGAAGAGGCGCAGGCACGTCCTGCCCCAACGTTCGATGAGACAGCTCTGCGAGAGTGCCCCAAGGAGTAGCTCGTCCAGATCTGCATGACCCGAGTGCGGTCATGACCTAGGAGCGAGCGTCATCACGTTGGCTCCGCCGAAAACGATCGTTTGCGGCACGGGGTCGGTGTTCCTGGAATCGACCTCCCGAAAAATAGGGCCGTCTCGTAACCCTCTTTCGGGAGGTCGGTTTCGGGGCACAGTTTCGGTCCTGGCTTTGACCTTCGACCCGGCTCGAAGGTTTAGTGTCGGGCGCGTGCGTATCTCTGAGCTGTCCCGTCGCTCCGGCGTGCCGGCGACCGCCCTTCGGTTCTACGAGTCGGTGGGGCTCATCGTGGCCGCGCGCGCGGCGAACGGATACCGCGACTACGACGAGAGCGCCGTCGACCGGCTGACTTTCTTGCATGGGGCGAAACAGCTCGACCTGTCACTGCCCGAGATCGTCGAGTTGCTCGACGTGGTGGAGGCGGAGAGTTGCACTCAGGTTCGCGAGACCTTGCGGCCGAAGCTGGATGAGCGTCTGCGTGACGTCGACGAGCGGCTGGCGGTTCTGATGAAGCTTCGAGAGCGGCTGGTGGAGGCGACGGACCGGGTAACGACTTGTCCCGACAGCGGCGATCGCTGCCGGACAGAATGTGTGCTCGCGCGACCGGGCGCCTCATGTGTCACGGACCCGCTGACAGGCGGAGGGGACCGGTGAGGCTCGGCCCACTCGTCGAGTGGTGGGATCGCCGGCAGATCGCGCTCTACGTCGTTGCGATCGGGGTCGGTGCGACCCTCGGACTGGCAGCGCCACAGGTCGCGCCCGCTTTGGAGCATTCCATCGAGCCGGTGCTGATGTTGCTATTGTTCGCGACGTTCCTCGGTGTCCCCCTCATCGAGATCGGGCGGGCGCTTCGAGATATCCGCTTTCTCGGGACGGTCTTGGCCGCCAACTTCGTCGTCGTGCCTGTGCTCGCGTGGGGGCTATCTCGATTCGTAGCGGATGACCGGGGGCTGCTGCTGGGGGTGTTGTTCGTTCTGCTGACGCCGTGCATCGACTACGTGATCGTGTTCACCGGTTTGGCCGGCGGAGCTCGCGCGCGTCTGCTGGCCGCCGCGCCACTGCTGATGCTCGTCCAGATCGTTCTGCTGCCGGTGTTCTTGTTCTTGTTCGCCGGGGGCGATGTGCTCGCCGTGATCGACGTGGGGCCGTTCGTCGAGGCATTCCTGCTGCTGATCGTCCTCCCCCTTGCGGCCGCAGCGATCGTGCAGGCGGTCGCGCGACGACACCGCATCGGTCGCGCGTTAGAACAGGTGATGGCGGGTGCGATGGTCCCGCTGATGATGGTGACGCTGGCGGTGGTCGTCGGATCGCAGATCGCCGCGGTCGGCTCCCAGGCGCTGACGCTGCTGCGAGTGGTGCCGCTCTACATAGCATTCGTCGTAGTCGCTGTCGCGGCAGGCCTCCTCACTGCTCGATTCGCGCAGCTCGACGTTCCCCCCACTCGTGCCGTGATGTTCTCGGCGGCCACCCGGAACTCCCTTGTCGTGCTGCCACTCGCGCTAGCCCTGCCTGCCTCGTTGAGCATCGCGCCGCTTGCCGTCGTCACTCAGACGTTGGTGGAACTCGTCGCGATGGTCGTGCTCGTACGCTTGGTGCCCCGCATTGCTCGGCAGAGCGCTCCTACAGTGACGACCGACTGACCAGTACCGGCCCGGACGGCTCGATCAGTCTTGGAGAGCGGCCTCGAATCGCACGCGCTCCTCAGTTGTCGGGTCGGCGGCGAAGTCGCGGAACAGTGCCGCGTGTGACTCTTGTGCCTCGCCCCACTGTTCCTGTGTCTCGAACAGCCGGTGGTACATGTCTTCGAACTGGCCCTGCTGCGCGGCCGCTTCGGCGGCGACGGCCAGTCTGGCGACCTTGGTCATGACAGAACGTCGATGAGACGGAGGACTACGCCCGACTCGATCAGGATGTACAGGCCGAGCCCGATGAAAACGGCGGGCACGAGCCAATGCTCGATCTTCTCCAATGCCTCTGTGACGGTCTTGTTGGTGCCGACGAAGCGCGCGACGAGGCACCACACGGCGACGAGCACCAAGAAGACGATGATGGTGACGATGGTGTCCGGAACGGGGTTGGTGCGGAAGACCGGCGTGTAGAGGGAGATGTTGTCGGCGCCGTTGGCGATCGTGATGCCGGCGACTCCGAACAGTCCTCCTGCGCTGATCGCGCTGTCGTCGTCATCGTCGCCCCGGCGCCGGAGGGTTCGGATCAGGCCATAGACACCAATTGCGAGTGGGATCAGGCCCAAGAACCCGACCCATTCGTCCGGGACGATGGTGAGGCCGGCGGCGGCGATGACGCTGATCGCTACGAGAGCGATGAAGCCGAGGTATTGCCCTGCAACGACTTTCCATCCTGGAAGGGAGCCGCGCGTCGACGCGAGAAACAGCACCGTGAGGACAACGATGTCGTCGATGTTCGTGGCCGCGAACAGTCCGATGGCGGCCGCGATGGTTCCGATCATCGGGCATCACGCCCGTAGGTCTGGCACAGATCGACCTTGTAGCCGGTCGTGGCGAGGAGTCGCTCGGCGGCTTCCAGGATGTCGATGACTTCCGGAGTGGAAACGGAGTAAAAGTTCTGTCGACCTTCACTGCGGGCGACGACAAGTCCGCATTCGCGGAGGCATCCCACGTGCTCCGACACGGTTGACTGCGCCAACCCGAGCTCGTCGGTGAGGTCCCTCACCCGAGCCTCGCCCATCGACAGTCGCCGCAGTATCGACAAGCGACTGCGATCGGCAAGCGAGTGGAACAGCGATACAGCGGCGGTCATCTCAGTGGTCATCGTCACTCACCGATCATATCGGAGTTCGTTGATGAGATCTAAGCGTCCGGAAACGATCGTTCTTGGCATACCGTGCGCCGGTCGTTCGGAAGCGCTACCAGAAACGTGAGTCGATACCTGGGTTCCCGGTGATCCCGGAGTTCTCCCACATGCGCCGAGCCCGGTTCGAAGATGGCCGTCAACGGATCTTCCGCCGCGCATACAACTACGACATCCCACCTGGAAACGGGTCCGTGTCCGACTCGGGCCTGATTTTCGTGTCCTTCCAAGCCGACGTCGACACCCAGTTCACTCCGCTGCAGAAACGCCTCGACGAACTCGACCTCCTCAACGAGTGGACCGTCCCGATCGGTTCTGCGGTCTTCGCCATCCCACCTGGCTGCGCCGAAGGCGGATACATCGGGGACACACTTTTGAACTGAACCGGCAAACGCCGGGACGAAAAGCTGCCGCATCGCTTCTGAGGTGCAGGCAGGTGGGGCGTCACCTTTCCCTCCCGACGTCCCACGGTCGCCAGAGGTGGTGGTGCGCCGAAGGTGACCGGCCCGGGTGAGCGCGCACGGAAGTGCCGCCCACCCGGGCCACTCACACTCCGTCTTCTGTGGGTCTCACCCAGATGCTGCGTCCGACTCTTCGCCACGATCGAGTCTGCTGAGCTCGATGTTTCATCGGGTGTTCACTCACGAGCCAGCCCACGGCCCGACACGGCAGGTTTTCTGTATTGGTCCACGCGTCCCGTCCCATGCGGCGCGTTTTACTCGAGAGGCTTCCCCCACATGAAATCGTTCATTCGCCGACGGCGCGTCATCGCTGCGTTGGGCGCCACTGTGACCATGGTTGGCTTCGTCTCGATGAGCGCGTTGCCCGCCTCAGCGATGGCTGATGACCTTACTGAGAACGGCGGAGCCACCCGCAACGACGGCGACATGACCCAGTTGCTGCGGGACTCCATTGTTGACGGCCCCGCAAAGAACGTCATCCTGCTCATCGGCGACGGGATGGGCGACAGCGAGATCACGATTGCCCGTAACTACGCTGAGGGCGCTGCAGGTGAGTTCGCTGGTATCGACGCTCTGCCGTTGACCGGCCAGTACACGACCTACGCCCTGACGGATACGGGTGCGCCGAACTATGCGCCCGAGTCGGCCTCGACCGCGAGTGCGTGGTCTACCGGCACCAAGACCGTCAACGGCCGCCTCAGCGTCGACGTCGCCAACGCGCCGCAGGCCACTCTCCTGGAGATCGCTCGCGCGAACGGAATGAAGACAGGGAACGTCTCCACCTCGGAGATCCAGGACGCCACCCCCGGCGCCCAGGTCGCGCACATCTCCGCGCGTGGTTGCTACGGTCCCAACGAGACCAGCCAGCGCTGCGCTTCCGAGGCGTTGGAGAACGGCGGCCTCGGGTCCATCAGCGAGCAGATGCTCAACGTGCGTCCCGACGTGACGCTCGGCGGCGGTTCGGCTTCCTTCGAGCAGACCGCCAAGGCCGGCCCGTGGGAGGGAAAGACCCTTTTCGAGCAGGCGGAAGCCCGCGGTTTCCAGCTAGTCGGTGACGCCGCGAGCCTCGATGCGGTCACCGTCGCCGATGCGGATCAGCCCCTGCTGGGACTCTTCACCGAAGGTAACTTCCCCGTCCGCTGGCAGGGTCCCGTGGCGACCGACCTCACCTCGGGTGGTTCCCTGCCCGCCGCAGTGGCCTGCACGGAGAACCCCGACCGTCTCGCGAGCGACCTCTCGCTCGGATCGCTGACGGAGAAGGCAATCTCCCTGCTGGACGGCGAGGACGGATTCTTCCTCCAGGTTGAGGGCGCGAGCATCGATAAGCAGGACCACGCCGCCAACGCGTGTGGGCAGATCGGCGAGACGGTCGACCTTGACGAAGCAGTGCAGGTCGCTCTCGCCTTCGCCCAGGAGCGCAAGGACACCCTCGTCGTCGTCACGGCAGACCACGCACACACCAGCCAGATCGTCGGCTCGCCGATTCCCGGCCTGAACACGCACCTGCTCACAGCAGATGGCCAGGAGATGATCGTCGCGTACGGCACCTCCGCCCAGGGCGGATCGCAGCAGCACACCGGAGCGCAGGTGCGGATCGCCGGCTACGGCCCCGGCGCTGCGAATGTGGTGGGGCTGACCGATCAAACCGACCTGTTCTTCACGGCGGCAAACGGCCTGGCCCTCGAGCGCAATCTTGCGTCGCTGTCGGCCAACGCCACGATCTCCGCGCCGGCAGAGGTGCAGCCGGGTGCCACCTTCTCGGTCACCGCGGCTGGGCTCAACGCGGACTGGCAGACCGACGCCACCTTGGCGTCTGAGCCTGTCGACCTTGGCGCGCGGGATGTTCTCAACGGCACCGTGACCTACGAAGTCACCGCGCCGATGGAGGCGGGTGCTCACTCCGTGACCCTCACCGGCGCCCAGACCGGGACGGTTCTTACCGCGCAGTTCGCCGTCACGGACGCCGCGCCGGCGAACCCGACGCCGGAGCCGCTGCCCACCGAGACCGGTGCCGCAGCAGCCGGTGGCAGCAGCAACACCAACAACCCCCTGGCCCGCACGGGCGGGGCGCTCCCGATCGGCTTCTTCGTCGCCGGCCTCCTGGCTGTCACCCTGGGTGCTCACCTGGCATCCCGCCGTCGCCGCCGCACGGTCTGATCCCTTCGCGATGCCGGGAACCTCATTGGGAGGTTCCCGGCATCGTCGTATCCGGGTGTGTGCCCCCGGCTGCGCCCCGGATCTTGTCCGCGATCTGGAGCTCTCCCGCACCAACGTCTCCAACCGCCTCCGCCGCCGTCGTTCGCACGCGCCGCTTCCGGCGCATACACCGCAACTGACATTCACGCGCGCGGGTAAGCTGTAAGAGATGGTCTCCTCGGCCCGGACTCCGCGATCCGTGATGCTGAGTGAGCGTCTGCTGATAATGCGTTTCATTACCAGTGTCGGTTTGGCATTGCTTCTGATGATGGGGATCGCGGCGGCTAGCCATCTTGAAGGTAAAGGAACCGCGCCGGTTCCCCTAGTGATCAGTGCTTTGGTGGATCCGCACATCGACCCCGCCGCGCCGGACTCGGAGGTCTCGGTGATTGCCGAGGTAACGCTCCAACCTGACGCGCTGGCAGGAGTCGCTCTGTGTGTTCTGGGCGTACTGTGTGGCCTCGTCTTTTTGGTGCTGGCGAGGTTGATGTGGCGCTCCCGTCCTCCTTCTGTGCCTGAGTGGCAGCCGCTTCACGCTTTGTCGCTTCTTGCTTCTCCTGCTCGCCCGCGTGTGAGCGCTCTGTCTCTTCCTCAGTTGGGTCTTTCCCGAACCTGAAATCCGGCACGCCGCCTGTCTGGGCGGCGCTCGTCCCGGGCTGTGCCCGGGTTCTGTCCTGTGCCGTGTGAAGTGTTCGGAGTACCCGATGAAAACCCCTGTCAAAGCGACGTTGATCGCCGTCGCGGTCGCCGCCCTGCTGGTGCTAGCCGCAATCATCTATGCCCTCGTCAACCGGAGTCCGGCCGCACCGCCGGAGGGAGGCGCCGGCCCGGGGACCCTGTCAGTGGTCCGGGAGAGCTCCCACGTCCTCGACGACGGCGGCCCGGAGGCGGTGACCGTGGTGGAATTTCTCGACTTCGAGTGCGAGGCGTGTGGCGCGTTCTACCCGATCGTCGAAGACCTGAGGGGACAGTACGCGGGGGAAATCACATACGTGGTCCGCTACTTCCCGCTGCCCGGGCACTTCAACTCGAAGAACGCGGCGATCGCGGCAGAGGCCGCTGCAGGTCAGGACCGTTTCGAGGACATGTATCACCGGCTTTTCGAGACGCAGGCGGAGTGGGGCGAGGCACAAGAGTCCCGCGCTGATCTGTTCCGCAGCTTCGCCGAAGAACTCGGGCTGGATATGGCAGCGTATGATGCCGCGGTCGCAGACCCGGCCACGGCAGAGCGAGTGGAGCTGGACTTCAACGAGGGCCGCGCGCTCGGGGTGGGCAGCACGCCAACTTTCTTCGTCGACGGCGAGTTGCAGGAGCTGCAGGAGTGGGGTGACCTGGAAGCCGCGATCCAGGCCGCGGTGAACGGCGAATCCTGATGCCCGCGGGGTTGTCGCACCGGCGAGTGATCATCGTCGGCGCCGGGCAGGCCGGTCTTGCCGTGGCCGCCGCGTTAAGCGCGAAAGGGCTGCGGCCGCAACACGAGTTCGTGGTAATTGACGCTGCGCCGGAAGGTCAGCGTTCGTGGGGGTCCCGGTGGCATTCGATGATGCTGCTCAGCGATGCCCGGCACAGCAGCTTGCCGACGCGGCGATTGCCGGGGGATCAGCGGCGGCATCCCCGGGTCGACGAGATGGTCGACTACCTCAGGTTCGTCGAGGCGGGGCTTCGCGTGGAGACGGTCTGGGGCATCCGTGCGGTCGGCGTGGAGCATCGCGGCAACGGGTCCACGTTGCTGCTGGCCACCACGGCGGGGGAGGTGCAGACCCGCAACGTGGTGTGCGCGACCGGCGCCGCTGCGCATCCGCGGGTGCCGAAGTGGGCGTCAGGACTGACCGTTCCCGGTGTCGTGTTGCACAGCAGCGACTACCTGTACCCGCGGCAGATTCCCACGAGTGATGTGCTGATCGTCGGCGGCGGCAACAGCGGGGTGCAGCTGGCCCGGGAGCTCTCCGCGTCGCACAGAGTGACGCTTGCAGTCCGGAAACCCCGCCGTCTCCGGCCGACTGCCGGGTACACGGCAGCGGCGGGGGAGAGCGTGTCATGGCTGTCGCGTGAGCGGCGCGCCGAGCCGGTATTCGGCGATAGCTACGAGCAGCTGCGCCGCGCCGGGGTGACCCTTCGCCCGGCGGTCACCGCCGCGGCCGGGACGACGGTGAGCTTCTCGGATAGCAGCCAGGCCCAGCCCGGTTCGGTGATCCTCGCCACCGGCTACCTGCCCGGCGACGGGTGGCTCCCGGATGCGGCGCGCAAGGACACATCCAGGCGCACCCTGACCGGGATGCCGGGACTGTTCGTCGCGGGCATGCCGCAGTACGGCGGCCGCGGCGCCGACACCATCGCCGGTGTCTGGCGGGACGCCACCACAATTGCTCACCACATCATCCACCGCCCCTGAAGGAGCACCGTCCATGAAGAGAACACGCACACCCTGGTCTCGCAGAACCGCTTCTCCCGTTATCGCCGGTCTGACGGCGCTGCTCGCGGCCAGCGGACTGCTGCTGGCCAGCGCGGTCCCCGCCGCCGCGCACGACAATCTGATCTCCTCCACTCCCGAATCCGGCTCGACGGTCGGCATCTCCCCGGCGGAGGTCTCCCTCGCTTTCAGCGGAGAGCTGCTTACCGCGACCAGCGCCGTGGTGATCGAGGTGACCTCCCCGGACGGGCGGAACATCGCTGAGGGTGAACCGGTCGTCGACGGAACCACCGTCACCCAGGCGCTGGAACCCGAGACCTCTGCGGGCGTGTTCACCGTGCTGTGGCGGGTGGTCTCCAGCGACGGGCACCCGATCAGCGACCAGTACACGTACACGGTGGAAGCCGCCACCATCCCTACCAGTACCCCGAACCCCATGGCAACGACGGAGCAGGCCGCCGGACCGTCTCCGACCGCCACCATCGCCGGCACGGCCGGGTCGGATGTGCACACGGGCCCCTCCGGCGGTGGGGAATTCCTGCCAGTCGTGGCTGTGATCGGCGGAGTGGTCGTCTTCGGGGGTGCGCTGGTGGTCGTGCTGATGGTGGGAAGGGAACGTCGCCGCCGCGACCGGGCTGCTGCTGCGGCGGCCGGGGCAACGGGGAACCCAAATGAGACGGGGCAGGCACCCGAACGCCCCATCGACACGTGAACCTGGGCCGGGGCCGAGCCCCTGCATCCGAAGGAGAACATCATGAAATGCCCCGTCGACGCCACCGACCTGCTCATCACCGATCCGGCGTGGAGATCGAATACCGCCCGCAGTGTCATGGCGGCTGCTGCACTGCGGGAAGCTCGACAAGTTCATACACCCGGAGCTTCACCCCCGGACGAGGCCAGGACGATTACGGCAGGGAGCGGGATCAGCATGGCCGCACGAGCCGCCGCAAGCGGGAGGGATTCGTCGGTGAGTTCTTCGGCTTCTGACACGGCACCCCCGAGAAGACCCGCCCAGGCCCGCCGGTTCGCGGTCGCTAGCGTCACCGCGGGCGTGGTGGTGCTGATTGACCAGGCCAGCAAAGCGGCGGCCCTGTCCGAGCTGAGCGAGACCGATCGCATCCCGCTGTTGGGCGACGTGTTGGGGCTGCAATTGGCCTTCAACCCAGGCGCGATTCTCGGCCTAGGGTCAGGAGCCACCTGGCTGCTCACCCTGCTCGGCGTGGCCGCGACCGTGGTGCTGTTCATCGCTGCGTTGCGAGCCCGCACCGAATGGTGGGCCGCCGGCATCGGGTTCATCCTGGGCGGCGCACTCGGGAACGTGATCGACCGGATGCTCGCCCCGCCGGGCTTCGGACGCGGATACGTGACCGACTTCCTCGCCTATGGGAATTGGTTCATCGGCAACCTCGCCGACGTCGCCCTCGGAATCGGAGTGCTGATCCTGGCAATCGGGGTCTGGGGCAGCCACCGCGCCACCACCCGTAGCGACGCCAGCGCGCACCTGGGATCGAACTCATCGGTGGGTGGGCTGTGACCGACAACAAGCGGATGCCGTCCCTGTACCAGCGCAACGCTCTCGCACCAAGCCTGCTCGCAGCAGCGGTGCTATTCCTCGCACCGCTGCTGCAGGGCGGTGACTGGTACCTGGTGCCGCTGTTCGTGGCAGCGATCCTCGCTGTCATTGTCGGCTGGTTCGCGATCCAGGCGCGGCAGTGGTGGTGGGCGCCGGTATTCGCGTCGATCGCGGTGCTGTGGAACCCGGTATTCCCGTTCCCGTTCAACGGGCCGGTCTGGACCGCCGCGCAACCGGTCGCCGCGATCGTGTTCCTGGTCGCCGGGGCGATGATCAAGGTCAGACGCGCATGAGACGCCCCACGCCGTTCATCGCTGCGCTGCTGCTAACAGCCGTCGCGCTCACCGGCTGCACCAGCAACGACACCCTGGCCGAGCAGTACCGGGACGGGAACGAGAAGGGCTACATCGCCGGCGATTTCCAGGTCGTCGAGATCCCGACCGCCGACCGGGGTGAGCGGGTGGTGTTCGAGGGCGTCACCGAGACCGGGGAGACGGTGTCCAGCGACGACTACCGGGGCGGGGTGCTGGTGGTGAACTTCTGGTACGCCGCGTGCGGACCATGCATCGTCGAGGCGCCCCTGCTCGAGGAAGTGTGGCAGGAGTACCAGGATCAGGGCGTCGCGTTCCTGGGCGTGAACACCTACGACCAGCCCGCCACCGCCCTGTCGTTCGCGCGGGACAACAACGTCACCTACCCGAGTGTGATCGACGTCAACGACGGGCGCGTCAAGCTTGCGTTCGCGCAGGTCACCCCCATCCAAGCCACCCCCACCACCCTCGTGCTCGACCGGGACGGGCGGGTTGCGGCACGGGTCATCGGGCAGCTGGCCAGCGCGTCCATCCTGTCCACTCTCGTTGACGACGCCCTGGCGGAGTCCTCATGAACCCCGGTTCGGTGGTCGTGGACGGCGCGCTATGGGTGGCGCTCCCTCTCGCCGTGCTCGCCGGGCTGGTCTCGTTCGTCTCCCCGTGTGTGCTGCCGCTGGTTCCCGGCTACCTTGGCTACCTTGGCGGCGCCGCCAGCGCCCACAGCCCCACATCGACGTCGGCCGCTGGAGCGAGCACCACGGCGGGGGAGCGGAGGCGGCTGCTGGTGGGGGTGGCGTTGTTCATCGGCGGGTTCACGGTGGTGTTCGTCACCGTCACGATCCTCGGCGGCACGTTCGGGTTTCTGCTGCTGCAGTACGCGAACATCCTCACTCGCATCTTCGGGATCGTGATCATCCTGCTCGGGTTGGTGTTCATCGGGTTCTTCGGTATCTCCCAGCGCACCCTCCGCCCCCGCATCCGGGGTCGCGCCGGCCTGATCGGCGCGCCCCTGCTCGGGTTCGCGCTCGGCGTCGGCTGGACCCCCTGCATCGGCCCCACGCTTGCGGCGATCCTGTCGATGTCGTGGAACCTCGGCGACCCCGCCCGCGCCGGGCTGCTCGGCCTGGCGTACTCGCTCGGATTAGGCATCCCGTTCCTGCTGCTCGCCCTCGGCTGGGGGTGGGCGTCCCGCACGGTCGGGTTTCTCCGCCGCCACATCCGCGCCCTGAACATCATCGGCGGCAGCCTGCTCGTCCTCCTCGGACTCCTCATGGTGACCGGGTTATGGACGGCGCTGATGTCCGCCCTGCAACAGGTGGTGATCAATGTCCCCCTCCCGCTCTGACACCACCAGGGAGAACCCGATCGACCCGCTTCGTCCCGGAGACCACGCGGACTCCGACGGCCCCAAGATCATCCAGCCCGCGCTCGGTCTGGCGGGGTGGCTGCGGTGGGCGTGGCGGCAACTGACCAGCATGCGCACCGCCATCGTCCTGCTGCTGTTCCTCGCGATCGCCGCCGTCCCTGGCTCGCTGTTCCCGCAGCGCAGCGCCGACCCCAACGGTGTAATCCAGTGGGAACGCGACAACCCTGACGTCTTCGCCCTCGCGGACGCGGTCGGCCTGTTCGACGTGTACCTGTCGCCGTGGTTCTCCGCGATCTACCTCCTGCTGTTCACCTCCCTCATCGGCTGCGTCATCCCCCGCGCCCGCCACCACTACAAGGCGCTCCGCTCCCAGCCCCCGCGTACCCCCGCCCGCCTGTCCCGCCTCTCCGACTACCAGGAGGCGACCCTTCCCGCTGGCCAGGCTTCCGACCCTGTCGAACAGGCGATCGGGGTGGCTCAGCGGCAGCTGCGCCGGGCCGGCTACCGGGTGCAGCGGTACGACGGCCGCGGCTGGGTGTCGGTGTCGGCCGAACGCGGCTACCTCCGCGAGACCGGCAACCTGCTCTTCCACGTCGCCCTGGTCGGTGTGCTCGTCTCCGTCGCGGTCGGCGGGTCGTTCGCATACACCGGGCAGCGAGTCGTGGTGGAGGGCACCACGTTCGTCAACGCGCTCAGCGACTACTCCTCATTCAACCCCGGCCGATTCATCGACGGCACGGGCCTTGCCCCCTACTCACTCACCCTCGATGACTTCCAGGTCTCCTACCGACTGCCCGGCACCCCCGGCGCGGGGCAGGCCGGCGACTTCGCCGCCGATGTCACGATCCGCCAGCCCGGACAAGACGACCAGGCGCAGAGCGTGGTGGTGAATTATCCGATCACCGTCCAAGGCGACCGCATCTATCTGCTCGGCAACGGGTATGCCCCCACCCTCACCGTCCGTGACGCGGCGGGGGAGGTGGTGTTCAGCGAGTCGCAGCCGTTTCTGCCGCAGGACTCCAACATGACCTCGCTGGGGATCATCAAGATCCCGGACGGGCTGCCCGAGCAGCTCGGCCTGGTCGGGTTCTTCTACCCCACCCAAGGGGTGCTGCCCTCCGGGGCGTTCACCTCGATCTACCCCGACGTCATTAACCCAGTGATCACCTTCAACGTGTTCAGCGGGGACCTCGGCATCGACGACGGCACACCCCGGTCGGTGTACACGCTCGATGTCAACGGGCTCACCCAGCACACCGGCGGCGACACCGGCCTCGACTCCCTGGAACTGACCCTCGGCGACACGGTGGACCTGCCGAATGGATGGGGAACGGTCACGTGGGAGATCGCAGGCGACACCGATCCGGTGAAGCGGTTCGCGTCGCTGCAGATCCAGCGCGACCCCAGCAGCGGCTGGGTGCTCGCGTTCTCGATCCTCGCCACCCTCGGGCTGTTTGCCGGCCTGTTCGTGCCGCGCCGCCGGCTCTGGGTGAAGGCCCGGCTCAGCACGGAGGGTGTGCAGGTCGAGTACGCCGGACTTGCCCGCGGTGAGGATCCTGCCCTCTCCCGAGCCGTCACCGACTTCGCCGCGCAGCACGCGACCGCCTACGCGGTCGAGACCGCGGAGGGGGAGCGGTGAACGAGTGGATTCCTGACACTCCGCCGACCCTGCTCGGGTTCCTGACACCCGTGCCGCTGCCGTTCCCGGTCCTACCCACTCTCGCCGCGCTCCTGGCCGCCGGGTACCTGATCGGCGCGATCCGGCTGTGGACGCGGGGGCGTCGCTGGCCCGTGTGGCGCACCGTCAGTTTCCTGCTGGGGTGCCTCCTCCTGGCGGCGGTCACCGGGCTCGGAGTCGAAGCGTACGGGTATGCGCTGCTGTCGGTGTTCATGTTCCAGCAACTCTCCCTGATGATGGCGATCCCGCCGCTGCTCGTACTCGGTTCCCCCGGCACCCTGCTGCTGCGCGCCGCTCCGCACCACGGCGCCGGCCGGTTCGTCCTCCGCGCAGCCCACGCCGGCCTGCGCAGCCGGGCCGCGCGGTGGGCACTGAGCCCCTGGGTAGCGCTGCCGCTGTATCTGCTTGCGTTCTACGGGCTCTACCTCGCCGACTTCGCCGACCGCATCCTCGCCACCCCCCAAGGGCACATCACCCTCGAGATCGCGTTCCTGGTAGCGGGGATCCTGTTCACCATCCCGGTGCTCTCCGCCGACCCGCTGCCGGTCCGGCTCAGCCACGGCGGCCGCGCTCTCGACGTGTTCGCCGAAGCCGCGCTACACGCGTTCTTCGGCGTGTTCCTGATGATGGCCACCAGCCTGCTCGTGGACCACTTCGCCGCGCCTACGCTGGCGCTGGGGATTGACCCGATCGAAGACCAGCGGGTCGCGGGCGGGCTCGCCTGGTCCTACGGCGAGGCCCCCACCCTACTGATGCTGATGTTCGTCATGCACCGGTGGTTCCGCGACGACACTGCCCGAGACGCCGCCGCCGCCCGGTACGCCGACACCCACGGCGACCCCGAGTTGGACGCCTACAACACCTACCTCGCCACCCTCCGCCAGAAAGACACCTGACGGATGTCCCCCACCACGCCCCTCCTCACTGTCGCCGCCCCGGCACGTCCGTCGATGGACAACCCCAACTCGAGGCCGCTGCTGCCGTTGTGGGCGGCGACGCCGGTCGCCGCGGCCGCCGGGCTTGCGTTGGATCTCGCGTCGCCGCCGCTGGGGTGGTGGCCGCTCGCTTTCGTCAGCGTCGTCCTCGCCCTTGCCACCCTGATGGGCCGCAGCATCGGCGGCGCGCTGCTGGTGGGCACGATGTTCGGAGTCGTGTTCTACTTCACCCACCTGGTCTGGGTGGGCGAGTTCCTTGGCCCGGTGCCATGGATTGCGCTGGCAGGCCTGGAAGCGGTGCTGTTCGGACTCGGGGCTATCCCGATCACCCTCGCCTACCGGTGGACCGCGCGGTTCCGCGCCCGAGGGCCAGGGCAGCTGGTCGGGATTCCGCTGCTGGTCGCCGGGCTCTGGGCGACTCGCGAGGTCGGGATGGGGGCATGGCCGTACTCGGGATTCCCTTGGGCGCGGCTGGGCATGACCCAAGTCGAGGGGCCCCTGCCGCAACTTGCGTCATGGACTGGTGTCACCGGGCTATCCTTCTTCCTCGCGGCCGTTTGTGCCGCGCTCCTGCAGTGGCTCCGCGCAGGCGGCATTCGCTTTCCGCGCGGTGCCTTCTCGACCGCGGCTGGTGTGCTGCTCCTCGTCGCGGTTCCGCAGTTCCCCACTACGGATGCCGGCACGTTCACCGTCGGATGGGTGCAGGGTAACGGCCCCGCCGGCTACTTCGACGACCGCCTCCCCGGCGACATGCTCGCCGCGCAGACCACCACCACCGAGCCGCTGATGGGGCAGCCGATGGACCTCATTGTGTGGCCCGAGGGCTCCGTCGACTCCGATCCCCTCACAGCTTCCGCCACCGCCGCGGTGCTGGACCGGCTGGTGCGAGACGCGGGTGCGCCGCTGCTCGTGAACGCCGCCACCACACGAGGCGCGGACGTGTTCAACACCTCGCTGCTGTGGTCCGCGGATCCCGCGGACCGGCAATGGCACGACAAGGTCAACCCGGTCCCGTTCGGCGAGTACGTGCCCGACCGGTGGTTCTACGAGCTCCTTGCCCCCGACCTTGTCGGCCTCATCCAACGCGAATACACCCCCGGCACTAACCCGCCCTTGATGAAGGTCGGGAACGTCGGGGTGGGGCTGGCGATCTGCTTCGACGTGATCTACGACACCGTGATTTGGGACAGCGCCCGCGCCGGCGCGCAGCTGTATGTGTTCCAGACCAACAACGCCGACTTCCGCGGCACCGACGAGAACATTCAGCAGCTCGCCTTCGCGCGGATGCGGGCTATCGAGACCGGCCGCACCGTGGTCAATGTCTCCACAGTCGGCACCAGTCAGGTCATCGCACCAGACGGCGCCACCATCGACAGCATCGGCGTGGACATCGCCGCCAACCGGGTCACCACCGTTCCGCTGCGCAGCGGGCTCACCCCGGCCGTCGTGGTGGGCCCGTGGGTCACCGGGACGCTCCCTGTCTCGGTAATTGTCGCTCTGGGCGCGCTTGGCCTCCTACACCGGGGCCGTCTGCGTGGCACGGCGGACCACAGCGACCGGCGGCCGAAGCAGCGACGCGGCCCACAGGCCGCCCGAGCGATCGGAGATCGGGATGCGACATAGACCGGGGCGGCCTGATCGGCAGCCAAGCAACACCGGCAATGCGCTCGGCTGCAATCAGCCCTTCGAGGTGTACATCGACGGCACCGCCGTGGACTTGCTGGTCTAGTTGCAAGTGAACGCAGGCTGACCCTCCACACGACCGGACCGCCCCTGATGATGAAGAGGAAACCCCCGCCATGACCGGACCCGACCCGCTCTCCCTCGACGGTATCTCGCTGCTGCTGGTGTGGACGGCGATCGCCACCTACCTGCTCGCGTTCATCGCATACACCATCGACCTCGCCCAACGCTCCGTCCCCGCCAGAGCGCCTGCGCTGGTCGGCGTGGCCGCGGACTCCGAGGTGGGGGAACCTGTGCCCGTCCCGCCGGGGGATATCCGGGTTCCGCCGTCCCAGCGGTCACGCTTGCTGTGGGCGCGGATTGGGACGGTGCTGACGGTTCTCGCGTTCCTGTTCCACCTGGCCGGCACCATCCTGCGGGGAGTTTCCGCACAACGCGTGCCGTGGGCGAACATGTACGAGTTCGCGTTGACCGGCACGGTCCTGATCGTCGCCGTTTATCTCGTCGTCCTGCGCCGCTATGACCTCCGCTTCTTGGGCGCATTCCTGATCGGCATGGTGGTGCTGCTGCTGGGCGGGGCGACGATCACGTTCTACGTCGAGGTCGTCCCGTTGATGGATCCGCTCAAGAGTGTCTGGCTGGTCATCCACGTGTTCGTCGCGTCGCTGGCCACCGCGCTGTTCGCGATTGCCTGCGGCCTCGCCGTCACCCAGTTGCTGCAGGCCCGCCGGGAGCGCCGCACCACTGTGGCGTCCCGAGAGGACGCACGTGCGGCCGGCCCCCGGTTCCTGGCGACTCTGCCCACTGCGGAGGTACTTGAGTCCCTCGCGTATCGGTTCGTGATCGTCGGATTCGTGTTCTGGACCTTCACGCTGATCGCCGGCGCGATCTGGGCAAACGATTCCTGGGGACGCTATTGGGGGTTCGACACCAAGGAGGTGTGGACCTTTGTGATCTGGGTGCTCTACGCCGGGTATATCCACGCTCGCGCGACCCGGGGCTGGCGCGGCACCCGTTCGGCCTGGCTGTCCATAATCGGGTTCGTCACGGTGCTGTTCAACTTCACCATCGTCAACATGTTCTTCAAGGGACTCCACGCCTACTCCGGCCTGAGCTGACCCCCGTCCACCCCGCAAGAGCCGAAAGCCCGCCGTGACCCCGACAGCCACCCGTACCACCGACCAGGACGTGATCGTCCTCGGGTTGAGTCCGCGCGCCCTCCGCGCTGCGGGCCCCACGGTCCTGGCCGTGACCGCGCTGGTCGCACTAATTGCGGGGTTGGCGTTCGGCGGGGGCGCGGCAGGGCTTCAGCTGGGCGATGCTGGCCCCGTCGTGCGGTGGGGCCTGCCGGTCGCGAAACTAATTGTGAACCTCGCCGCGGCAGGCATGGTCGGTGTGCTCGTGACGGCCCTGTTCACTCTGCGGGCCGGGGAGCGGGAGATCGACGTCGCCCTAGACACTGCCTCGATCGCTGCCGCCGTGTTCACCGTGGCCTCCGGAGCGACGGGGTTCCTCACCTTCGTCAATGTGTTCAACCCCGCGCTGGACGCCGGACCGGTGTTCGGCGCGCAGATCGGCCGGTTCCTCGTTGAGACCGAGGTGGGCCGCACCTGGCTCATCACTACGGTCGCCGGCGCCTCGCTGACCGTGTTGACGTTCGCGGTGCGGTCCTGGCCGGGCACCCTCCTCGTAACCGTTTTCGCGGTCGCCGCTCTGGTGCCGATGGGCACGCAGGGGCACTCCGGCGACGATGCGTTCCACCATGAGGCAATGACAGCGCTCATCCTGCACGTCATCGGCGCCGCGGTGTGGCTCGGAGGGTTGCTGCTGCTCGTCATGGTTCGTCCTGTGCTCACACGGGTCCGCCTCGCCGATGTCGTGGCCCGCTATTCGAGCATCGCGCTGGCCGCGTTCGTGCTCGTGGCTGTGTCCGGCACCGTGCGCGCCGCGATCGGCCTGCGGGAGTGGACCGCGATGATGTCGCCCTACGGTGTGATCCTCGCCGTGAAAGTGATTGCGCTGGTCGCACTCGGTTTCTTCGGGGTCTGGTATCGCGCCCGCCTGGTCGGAACGATGCGTGACTCTGACCGTGGCAGCCGGTCCTTCTGGACGCTCATCGTGTTCGAGGTGGCGGTGATGGGCATGGCCAGCGGCGCCGCGGCTGCGCTCGCACGCACGCCCCCACCAAACCCCACACCGCTTCCGGCAAATCCGTCCCCAGCGGAACGACTCACTGGCGCCCCGCTGCCCTCCGAGCTCACCGTCGACCGGTGGTTCACCGCGTGGAACATCGACCTGCTCTGGGCGGTCATCGCCGGCTTCGCCGTGTTCTTCTACCTCGCCGGGGTGCGGCGGCTGCGCCGCCGTGGCGATGCGTGGCCGCCATATCGCACGATCATGTGGGTCGCTGGAATGGGCCTGCTGGTGTGGGTCACTGGCGGCGTCGTCAACGTCTACCAGGACTACCTGTTCAGCATGCACATGGTCGGGCACATGCTGCTCACGATGGCGATCCCGGTGCTGTTGGTCGCCGGGGCCCCAGTCACCCTCGCGGCCAGCGCGACGACGGCACACGCGGTGGCCGCGAATGGATCCTCTGGGCTGCGCACTCCCCAGTCGCCCGGATCCTCACCAACCCGTTCGTCGCCGCGGGGCTGTTCATCGGGTCGTTGTGGGTGTTCTACTACACCGACCTGTTCCGCTGGTCGCTCTACGACCACCTCGGGCATCAGTGGATGATCGCGCACTTCCTTATCACCGGGTATCTCTTCGTGCTGTCACTGGTAGGCGTGGACCCGGTGCCGTACCGACTGCCGTATGCAGGCCGGCTGCTGCTGCTGATCGGCATCATGGCAATGCACGCGTTCTTCGGCATCGCGATCATGATGCAGTCGGGACTCATCGTCGCTGAGTGGTTCGGTGCGATGGGCCGCACCTGGGGCGCGAGCCCGCTCGAGGACCAGTACACCGGCGGGGGGATCGCCTGGTCGATCGGAGAGATCCCTACCCTCATCCTCGCGATCACGGTCGCGATCCAGTGGAGCCGTAGCGACGACCGCGAGACGAAGCGCCGCGACCGCCACGCGGACCGCATGGGGGAGACGGAACTGCAGCAGTACAACGCGCATTTGCAACAGCTCGCCGAGCGCGACGCTCGCACGCGCAGGTGACCGCGGCCGCACGACCGTGCCTTTTCCAGACGGCGGGAACGTCCCGTAGCGAAACGATAACCCTTCCCGGTTTCGTGATTCAGAGGCGAGTGACCCCTATAGGCGATATCATCGCCGCATGACGATGAATATGGACGAGGTGATATTGGACGAAGGTGCTACCAGCGTGTATGCGCATTTGTTCGATGCGCTGGGGGACCCCACTCGGCTCGCCGTGCTGCAGCACCTTGCTTCCGGTGAGCATCGGGTGCGTGACTTGGTTGAGCACGTCGGCCTGGCACAGTCCACCGTGAGCAAGCATCTGGGCTTCCTGCTCGAGTGTCGCCTGATCACCGTCCGCCCAGAGGGGCGGTCATCCTGGTACGCCCTGACGGAGCCGAATGCGACGGCCGCGCTGATCAACGCGGCTCAGACCCTGCTGAGCGCCACAGGGACCCACGCCGAACTGCACGCACACCTGCGTCAACCGCACCACCTACACAGCGAGAGAACGGAGCTCCGGTAATGGGCGCTGGACACACTCACGGCCCCGCCCCGGAAGCCGGCCAGCCCGGCGATCACCGCAGGAAGCTGTGGATCGCTTTCGGTATCACCGCAGTCATTGTCGCGGCCCAGGCAGTCGGATCCGTGGTCACCGGCAGCCTCGCGCTTCTCACCGACACTGCGCATGCGATCACTGACGCATCCGGGCTATTGGTCGCCCTCATCGCCGCGACCCTCATGCTGCGTCCGGCCAACGCCAAACGCACCTGGGGCTTTCGGCGCATTGAGGTCATCGCCGCGCTCGGACAAGCAGCCCTGCTGCTGGTCGTCGGAACCTATACGGCCGTCGAAGGCGTTCGACGTCTGTTTGAACCACCGGAGGTCCCTGCCGCCGAGCTGCTAATTTTCGGCATCATCGGTCTCACGGCAAACATCATCGCGATCGTCCTGCTCTCTTCAAGCCGCGGCGTGAACTTCAACATGCGAGCCGCGTTCCTTGAAGTTCTTAACGACGCTCTCGGATCGCTTGGCGTGATCGTGGCGGCGATCGTTATCGCTACCACCGGTTTTCTTCAAGCCGATGCGATCGCCGGGCTGCTGATTGCGGCACTCATCGTTCCCCGGGCATTCAAACTTCTCCGGGAAACCACGAGTGTGCTGATGGAGTTCACCCCGCCCGGCCTAGACCTGGACGACGTCCGCGCGCACATTCTTGAACTCGATCACGTCAAGGACATCCATGACTTGCACGCTTCGACCGTCGCGACGGGGCTTCCCACCATCAGCGCGCACGTGGTAGTCGAAGACCAATGCTTCACTGACGGTCATGCCGCAAACGTACTGCTCGACGTGAAGAAGTGCGTCGCCGAGCACTTCGAAGTGTCCGTGCTGCATTCCACCTTCCAGATCGAAACGGATCACATCCAGGAAGAAGAACAAGCCTCTGTCACTCATGCGTGACGGCGCTAAAGCGGCAACATCACCCGACCTCAACTACCTCAACGCGATGATCAGAGGTAGCAGTACAGCCGCGTTTCAGCGGCGCTCGTTCACGCGGAGCTTCGAATGACCACACAACCTGTACGCGAGCCGTTGTTCGCTGGATTTCTGGCGAGCGTCGGCGTCATCGGCCTTACCGCTTCACTCGCGCTCTCCATAGAGAAGCTCGAGAAGCTGCAGAACCCGAACGCGAGCGTGGGCTGCGACCTGTCCGTTCTGGTGCAGTGTTCTGCAAACCTAGATAGCGCGCAAGGTGCTGTTCTTGGCTTCCCCAATCCCTTCCTGGGGTTGATCGGATTCTCACTCGTGCTTTGTGCTGGTGTAACCCTCTGGGCGGCACCCAACCTCGCCCGCTGGTACTGGGCCGTGTTCAATATCGGTGTCGCAGGCGCCTTCGCATTCGTGCTCTGGCTGATCGGCCAGAGCATCTATGTGCTTGGCACTCTCTGCCCGTGGTGCATGGTCGTTTGGGTCATCACCATTCCGCTATTTGTTTTCACCACGGGTAGGAACGCCCGGACCGGCATCTTCGGTGCTCGAACGGCACGGCTCGGACAGCGACTCTGGCCATGGTTAACACTGATCACCATCGTGGCGTATATGACTATCGCTGCCGTCGCGCAGGTCCGTCTGGACGTTCTAGCTACTCTTCTTTGAGCCGGGGCTTTGGTCCACTCGGCTTTGTCGACAGCCGGCACATGTCCTCGGAACAACCTTGCTGGGCCGGGACCGCGGCGCAGGTGTCTTCACGGCTCAATGGTTGTGGTGCTCGTGCTCATTGTCGTGTTCGTCCTCATGGAGGCTCCAGATCGGTGACGTGGTTGTCGCCGAGGGGGGTCAGACGCGGGCGGGTTCGGGCGTTGCGGCGCGGGCGCGCAGAGCGGCAGGGCGTTGCGCGGCACGCACGCCGTTGAGAATCACAAACACCTCTGCGATCTCGTGCACGAGGACCACGCCGGCCAGCCCGAGCGCACCGAAGAGCGCGAGTGGGAAGAGGACGACGATGATCGCGAGGGCGAGCACGATGTTCGCGGTCATGATTCGGCGGCCGCGACGGGCGTGGGCGAGGGCGCCGGGGATCAAGCGGAGATCGTTCCCGGTGAAGGCGACGTCGGCGGACTCGATCGCAGCAGCCGACCCTTTCAGTCCCATGGCGATCCCGACAGTGGCGGTGGCAAGGGCTGGGGCGTCGTTGATGCCGTCACCGACCATGGCCGTCGGGCGCGCGGTTGCGAGTTGTTCGATGACGGCGGCCTTGTCTGCGGGGAGCTGCTCTGCGCGGACGTCGGCGATGCCCGCCTGTGCGGCGATCGCGCGAGCGGTGCGTTCGTTGTCCCCGGTGAGCATCGTGATCCCGATACCGGCATCCTGCAGCAGTCGCACGGTCTCTGCGGATTCCGGGCGCAGTTCGTCACGGATGCCGATGAGTCCGGCAATCTTGCCGCCCGCTTCAACGACGACCACTGTCATGCCGTCTTCGCCCATCTCATCAGCGGCCGAGCTGAGTGCACCGGGGGCGAGCCACCGCGCGTTCCCGACGCGGACCAGGGTGCCGTCGACGCGGCCGGTGATTCCGTGGCCGGCGTCTTCGACCACGTCCGCGGCCGCAGCTGCACCGGGTGCGGCCGCGGTGATCGCGGCGGCAAGCGGGTGGCTGCTTGTCGCTTCGACTGCTCCCGCCCAGGTCAGCAGCTCGGCCCGTGAAATGCCGGCTGCGGGGCGCACGTCGACGACGGCCGGCTCGTTGCGGGTGAGGGTTCCGGTCTTGTCTAGCGCGACCGCACGGATGGTGCCGAGCTGCTCAAACGCCTCCCCGGACTTGATCACGACGCCGAACTTGGACGCGGAGCCGATAGCGCTGATCACCGTGACCGGCACGGCGATCGCGAGAGCGCAGGGAGATGCGGCGACCAGGACGACGAGTGCACGCTCGATCCAGGTCGCCGGATCTCCCACGATGAACCCGAACACGGCAACGAGGGCCGCGGCGATCAGCACTACGGGGACCAGGGGGCGGGCGATCCGGTCGGCGAGCCGTGCGCGGTCGCCCTTGCGGGCGTGGGCTTGCTCGACGAGGGACACGATCTGGGTGAGCGAGTTGTCGCGCCCATCCGCGGTCGCCTCGATCCGCAGCGTTGATGCACCATTCACCGAGCCGGCCGCGACCGCAGTGCCGGGGCACACGTCGACGGGGATGGACTCTCCCGTGATCGCGGAGGTGTCCAGGCTCGATCGGCCTTCGACGACAACACCATCGGTCGCGACACGCTCACCCGCCCCGACGACGAGGATGTCGAGTTCACGGACGTCCGCGGCCGGGATCGTCGTGTCGCCAGCGAGACGCGAGACACGCACGGTCTCGGGAATCAGGGACAGCAGCGCACGCAAACCCTCTTTCGCCTGATCCATCGCCCGGTCCTCGAGAGCTTCCGCCAGCGAGAACAGGAACGCCAAAGTCGCAGCCTCACCAACGTGGCCGAGGAGTACCGCACCGATCGCGGCGATGGTCATCAGCAGCCCGACACCAAGCCGTCCCCGGATCAGCCGGCGGAACGCACCGGGGACGAACGTATAGGCTCCGGCCAGCAGAGCAGCCCATTGCAGCACGAGGGCGAGGAGCTCGATACCCGCCCACTCGAGCGCGTAGCCAGCAATCAGGAATAGTCCGGAGAGTACGGAGGGGAGCAGGGCGACATCGCGCCACCACGGCGGACGCACCTCGTGCTCATCGTCACCCCTGCTGCCCTTCGAAGGCAGGGCCGGACCGCAGCACGCGTCGCCTTCCTCGTGAGCCTGGGTCGGGACGGTGTTGTGTACCGGCTCGGGAGCACAGCACGCGCCTCCCGCAGCACGGGGACGTGTCAGCTCGATGCGCTGAATGGTGCGGGTCTTGCGGGGCTCGTCCGGGCCACAGCACTCTTCACTCATGCGCAGCACTCACACTTCTCATCGGTGCACGGAACGCCCTTATCGACCGCGACGACCGCTTCCAGCATGTGCCGCAGGCCCACGGTGAGATGCGGGTCTGCGATCTCGTATCGCGTACGACGCCCTTCCGGCGTCGCAACAACCAAACCGCACCCCCGCAGACACGTCAGATGGTTGGAGACATTTGAACGCGTCAGATCGAGGTCACGCGAGAGTTCCGCTGGGTAGCCGGGCGCGTCCAAGAGCGCCAAAAGGATCCGCGAGCGAGAAGGATCCGCCATCGCGCGACCCAGACGGTTCATCACATCGAGACGAGAAGCAACAGTCAGCACCAGATGAATATACAGCGAACGCTGACCAGTAACATAGATCTACCAGGCTGCCGAAAACGATCGTTTCCGGCGGGCTCGTCGACGTCGACGAGCAGGCGCGCGACACGCCGAGGATCGATCCGCCGAAACCCCCTGCCGAAACCGAATCGCGCCGGAACCTCGGCAGTACCGTTTTCGGCATGGCACATGAAGTCGGCTACGCCCGAGTCTCGAAGCGGGAGCAGAACCCGGACGCCCAGGCGGCGGAACTCCGGCCGCCGGCTGCGAGCGTGTCCTCGTCGACCACGGCCGATCGAGCCGGGTCATCGACCGCCCCCAGCGGTTGGCGTGCCTCGATCACCTGCAGCACCGTCGCACAGCCCAGTCATGGTCACCGACTGCGACCGGTCGACTGCCAGCGAAGGTCACGAACCTGCTGACCTCACGAATCTGCTACCCTAGAACCATCACGATCAGCCCGCTCGCCTCACGGCTCGGGCTGATTTTCTTTTAGGAGAGATGTGGTCGCGTACGCGAAGCCGTGGCTGTCGATCGAGCAGCAGATTGCTCAGTTACGGGGGAGAGGGCTTACGGTCGACGACACAGCGGAGGCCGCACACCTTCTCGAGGAAGTCGGTTACTACAGGCTCACCGGGTACCTCTACCCGGCACGCCAGTCTGAGCCCATCGCCGAAGACGACGGACGCTCGAGTATCCGAGTGCTGAACAGCTACCGTCCGGGAACGCGTCTCGAACATGCTGCTGAACTCATCGCCTTTGACCGAAAGCTCCGCCTGCATGTCCTTGAGGCGGTTGAGCGCATCGAGGTATCTCTACGCACTCAGGTGGGTTACATCCTTGGCCGACGATCCGCGTTTGCTCACCTCGAACCGCGCACCTTCACTCCTGCATTCGTGGAGCCGTACGTCGATGACATGACTGGCGAGACCACGAGCAAGCATTCGAAGTGGCTAGAGCGCATCGATGAACGCCGCGCTAGCTCAAAAGAGGCTTTCGTTGAGCACTTCCGAACGAAGTACGACGACCAGATGCCGATCTGGGCGCTGACGGAGATCCTCGAGCTCGGGCACCTTGCCAATCTGTACAAGGGCCTTCAGAACGATGTCGCTACCGAGATCGCCATGCACTATGCCGTCCCCAGCAAGAAGATCCTGACGAGCTGGATCGCCAGTACGAACTATGTGCGGAACGTCGCTGCCCACCAGGCTCGCTTGTTCAACCGTAAGCTGGTCGACGCGCCGACGCGCCCCAGGGGCGCGTCGATCCCGCTCCTCGTGCACCTCCGGGACGACCATGCCCCCAAGCAGGACTTTGGCCTATATAACGCTCTCGCGGTCATGGCCTACCTGCTCCGTAGCATCTCGGGGTACTCAGAGTGGGTTAATCGTCTGCGCAACATCGTCGGTGGGTTCCCCAGCGTTCCGTTCCTCGGGATAGACAGCATGGGGTTCGGCGAGGGCTGGGATCGACACGAGTTGTGGTCGCAAGCTTCCCCCGGCGATTGAACAAAATCCTGTCGCGGGAGCCTCGCCATGAGACCATGCGGCCTTGAGCTCTGGCTCGTTCACCCTGAACAGCCTCAAGCTGCTCTTCCCGTAGCCCGCGGCTGGGAGGTCCGGAGTCATCCTCGACCGGGGCTCCCGCACGCTTTGCGCTTCACGCGCGAGGCCTGCTCGTCGCGCGTTGACGTACGGCCTCCGGGTTCGGCCCAGACTCTGCGGTCAGCTGCTTCAAGGGCTGGCTCGAGACTCTCGCTAGAGTTTTCGGATCGCGCGGTTGCACCAACCTGTAGATCCTTGAGTGTATGTACCATGCGCACCGCGGTAGAGATCGAAGCATCCATCTAGAGCCTTGAGTACGTGACCAGAGGTTGGTCGCATCGCCCACCGTCCGCTGGTTTGCTTCTGGCGTGTTTGAGAAGTTGCGACAGCATCTGTTATGTCGGAGCGACATGCGCGTCACAACGGCCTTCAGGCTGTCGCCGATCAACTCATGCATGCCATTGACTTCCGAGGTCAACCACCAGGTCCCGCAACCGCTTCCAAACGATTCCTCCGATCCTCAAAGCGTGCTGACGGGCGGCATCTGTCCTTGACCCGAGCCGCCAACTCAACCTGTCGACACGCCGGTGAAAGTTGTTGGCAAACTTCTCCATCGATGCGGTAGTGTTCGGAGTGACAGCAGCGGAAGGGGAGTCAATGGGCTTTCAGGTTTACGAGAAGGGCAGCGCCCCTGTCTCAACTGTGCCGTCAGTCACGATCCAAAAGCGCGGTTTGATCTCCGTCAACAAGGCCGCGTACGACGCGCTGGGTGCTCCGGAAGGGGTGGAACTTCTGTGGGATCCCGACCGTAGAGCAATCGCCTTGCGGCCCGCAAAGTTGACGAACCAGAACGCGTACCCGCTTCGAGCGCAGGGCAGTCACTCCGAGAAGGGACCGTGGCTCGTCGCCGGGACTCTGTTCACTCAGTTCATCGGCCTTGATACGTCGCAGGCGTACCGATGGACCCCGGAAGTCGAGGACGGCCTGCTGGTTGTTGACATCAGCAAGCCTGGCAACAAGGTGTCGAGTCCTCGGGGCCGCGCGAAGGCGGCAGCCGATAAAGCAAACGTGGCCACCGAGGATGAGTCGGTGACCACGTAACTTCCTCTCACTCCCGCGACATCGTAGGTCGCTGGTGAGAGGATGCCACCCCGGGAAGCAGCCAGGTAAGCCTGCTGACGGGGCCTGTGAGAGGGAAAGGGGCCGGGCGACCGGCCCCTTTTGGCATCATGCTACAGGTGTCTATGTGGAGTGGACGATTCTGGGCCACCCGGCGGTCTGTGAGGCTTCTGAGGCGGACGCTTCACCTCTTCGTGGGCGCGATCACCGCGCCAAGGGCGCTGAGGTTCGCGCCCTCGCAGCCTCGGTGGCGATGTATTAGCTCGGTGTGTGGAGTCTCGTATGGCCAACGGCTGACATAACGTTGATTATCGGCTCATGTTCTTGTCCTGAAACTCGTACAACTTTCAGTCCGAATCAGGCGTACACTGGAGCCATGTCTCTCGCATCTGCTCTGCCGGTTCTGCCTGTGCTGCCTACCTCTGAGGCACGCTCGGTACTGCCCGATGCGCTGCGACGCTTCCGCTCTGAAGGCGCACTCGCTCAGCCGGTCGTGTTCGGAGGCCACCGTCGCGCGGAGGGTGTGGTCATCCCGTTCGAGCTGTACGCCGAACTGCTGCCGGTGATCGAAGACCTTGAGATCGCTCATCTGGTGCGCGAACGCGCTGCCGCCGGCGAGTCCGGATCTCTGTCCGACATTGCAGCGGGCTTGGGGCTCGACCCTGACGACTACCGCTGATGGCGGCACCCCTCAAGCTGACAGCCATCCTCCCGGGCTTCCAGCAGGACATCGACGCGCTCCCTGATCAAGCCACGAAGAAGATGGCGCTCGACATGCTCGTCCTCGTCAGAGACGGCAAGGTTTTCGGGGTGAAGCTCGACTCCCGAGTGGGTACTGGTGATCTTGAGGACTGCTACAAGCTCTACTTCGACCCAGACGGCTCTGGGAAGCCGCGCTACCGTCTGGTGTACAGGTATACGCCTGACGAGATCAACGCGGTCGCCATTGAAGCGGTCGCTGTCGGGCGACGGGTGAATCTCGACGCTTACCAGCGCGCGATCGCCAACCTTGGTCGCTGACAGATACGCCGAAGCGCCGTAACGGCCGTAGAAGGCTGCTGACAGGCCGCTTCGTGGTGTTCCGACTACCACGGGAGGCTACTCATGCGCCTGAGGGGCGCTCAGGGTCTCACAGAAGGTTCGCGATACCGTTGCTCGCGCTTCGTGCAGCCCTCGGCCCCGTACACCGTGACGTGAATGCTCATCGCTCGTGATCCTCTCTGCGGCCCTCGGCCGTCCAGCCGATGCCTCGCTATCGGCTGATACTTGCCGCCCGCACGTCGGCTCGGAGCGGGTCAAGGGCTGGCATCGCCGGGATTCCGCAGGAATCTGCGCAGCACCCTTGATGCATTCCGAGCCGACGTGCTCCCCCGGCGCCGTCAGCGCCGGCAGCTCGAGCAGTTGACATGTACGTGTCAGTAGTGGTGTTAACAGCACTTCGTTCGGCGTGTTGGCTGACACGTGGTGTTGACACCGCTATCGTCGCCGGTATGACCAGACGGCAGATACCCCGAGGCACGCGCGTAGCGTCGGCCCGGTTGTCACTGATCGTGGAGGAAGAGCGCAAGCGCCGCTTCGATCAGATCGCAGCGCAGGCGGGCATGTCCTCCGCGGGATTCTTCGAGGCGGTCGTCGCTCATCTTGAGGAAGATCTGAGCGACCGTGGCGTGCCGAACTGGCTACCTCAGCCCGAACCACACGACGGGGAGCTGCCTATCAGCGACGTCGCATAAACGACTTCGCCCCCCGCAGATGCGAGGGGCGAAAGAGTCAAGTCCGATCCGATGAGTTTGGCGACCTAGCGGATCGATATCCCAAACACCTGCCACATGTGGCAGGCCCTTGGCGTACCCGGACGGGAGTACCGAACGGATGGTTCACATGGTAGCCGTTGCTGCCCCTTTTGCAAGTACTGACGCACCTGACGTTGGCGAGTCGCACTCGCCCCGCTCGTCGTGGGCGCTGCCGGCGCCCACAGGGGCATACGGGCCGCTGCGGGCTTGGGTATCGGGTAACGCGTGGTTTGACGCCGTGATGGACGCTCTGGCCACGCCCGAGGGGGAGGCGCTGCGGCGTGCCGCTCGGGTGGCTGCGGGCACGCTGCTGCGGGTGGCGTACGACGATCGCATGTCGGCTGATCGGTCGACGGGCCGGGACGTCGCGACGGCTCACGAGACGGTCGCAGAGCGGCTGGGTATGAGCGCCAAGACGGTGCAGAGGGCGCGGCTGCTGCTGGAGGCGATGGGGCTCGCGGTGACGGTTGTGGGAGGCCGGTATCTGACGAACGAGGAGCGTGAGCAGGCCCGGCGCGCTCATGGTGGCGACCAAGTGCGCGCCGCGTCGACGCGGGCGCTGGTGATGCCCTCCACTCCCCCGTCTTCGCGCTCGGCGTCGAGGCCGGTGAAACCCGAATCTGTGGAGAATGTCCACCTACCTGTCTCTCCGTCAGGAGAGCAGGTAAGTCACCTTCCTGAATCATCACCAACGCGCATAATGCGCGCTAGGAAAGGCACCGCTCCGCGGCGCCCAGCAATGACGAGAAGGACGACCGAGGCGGCGCCTCGGAGCTTGGCAGTGCAGCAGCTCGCGGCTCGTCTCGTGCAGCGGATGCCGTGGCTCGGAGAGCAGCAGCACATCGGCCGGCTGTGCCGTCTCGTCGATCGGTTGGAGCTGATCGAGCGAGGCTGGACCGCGCAGCAGATCGTCGATCAAATCGAGCGGCACAGCCGCTCGGCGGGGCTGCAAGTGGCTCCGAGAGGCGCCCAGCGGAACCCGCTGGGGTACTTTGCCTGGCTCGTGAATAGAGCTATCTCCTCGGACGAGCTGGCCCCGTTTGAGCAGGTCGCTCGGGAGCGTCAGCAGCGGATCGCGGCCGCTCAGGAACGAGCTGCCGCGGAGCAGGCGCGCCGCCAGCAGATCGCTGCTGAGGCGGCCGCGATCGACGCCGTGATCGCGGCGATGCGTCAGCAGTTCCCGAAGCGAACGAGAACCACACGCCTATTCGTCTGAGTATTCACTCAGCGCGAATAGGCAAACGAACCGAATTGGTTCGTTTGCCCTTGTCCTGCCGTCCCCGCCGCGCTTTGCGCTTGCCAACCACCGGCCCTCAGCAGATACTCTGTTCGGGACGGTGGTTGGCAAGTTCTGGCGGGGACGGCAGGACAAGGGCAGTTCCAAAGATGGAAGGGATTGTGTGGTGGTGAAGGTGGGTGTGCGGTGCAGATAACGGCTCGGGATGAGCGGCTGTTCGAGTGGCTGCGAGAGGTGCGGCTGGCAGATGCGGAAGCGCTGCGGTGGGCTCTGGCTGCTGCTGATGGACGGAGCGAGCCGGTGACTGCGCGGCGGGCTCAGCAGTGGATCGCGCGCGGCGTCGAGGCCGGCGTGATCGAGAAGGCTCGGCCGATCTTTCGCGATGGTTCGGTCGTCTGGCTCTCTCACGCGATGTCGGGTCGAGCTGCACCGAACCTGTTCCGTGCGACGACCCGTCACGAGGTCGCGGTGGCCGCGATCTCGGCACGCTTCATGGCTGCCGGCTATGCGTGGAGCCGGGACCGCCAACCAGCATCGACGAGGGAACACGCGGCGGACGGAATTGCCCGCCGCGGGGAGCGCGTCGAACGGGTCGAAGTGGAGCTGACAGCGAAGACGCTGGCGCGGTACCAGAGCATCCTTCTCGGTCATACGCGGTGGCTCACTGAGGGTGTCGAGCGGGTCGTGTACGTCGGCACGTCAGCAGCGATGCGGGCCGTCTCCCGGGAGGCGGACAAGTGGGTTCACCCGGCGGTCCGCGACCGCCTGGTAACCGTGGCCGCGCTCGACGAGCGGGGCCACATCATGGAAGATCTCGATGCCCTCTGGGCATCGTCGAACACCGCCCCGCCCCTCGGTCGGGGCATCGAGGACGAAGCCGCAGAGGCGCCGCCGGCACTGCCGGCGCCGACCCTGCCGGTATGGGGAGGTCGCGACTGATGAGCCAGCAGAATGCCCAACAACCGCAGTCCACAGACGCGCTGACCGAGGCGCTGTTCGCCATTATCAAGATCGGCCTGGGGGCCGTTCTGGTGTTGGTCTTCCTTCCCCTCGCCGTGCCTCTCCTCGCTGTTGCGGTAACGGGTAACCGGGTAGCTAAGCGTCATTGGTTCTGGGTCACTCACCGCTGGCACCCGTGGGTGAACGCTGCGGCGATCGTGATCGTCGCAGCCGCTTTGACGTGGGAAGGAATCGCCCTGACGGGCTGGATCGTCAGCGGCGACGCTCGCGCCTTCGTGCAGACCGAGGGATGGCCGGCTGCCCTGCTCGGGCAGTGGTGGCCGATCCTGCTGGTGAACCTGCTGCTGGGCGCGCTGCTGCTGCCGGTCGCGTGGGCCTGGCGCCGTCGCCAGCTCGCGGAGCTGGTGCGTGCACGCAAGATCCCCGATGTGCTCACCCAGGAGCACATCGAGAGCGCCCGCAAGCGGGCGGCCGATATCGTCACCGCCCGCAAGCTCGGTCTGAGGCTGGACTCACACACGGGAGCGCTGACGGCGCTGCCCGGTGGGACCACGATCGTCGCCCCGCATCCCGTGCCGTCGACGCGACCGCGCAACGGCGGTGGCCGGGAGAAGGTGACCTTGCAGGGCATCGGGATGATCGAACGCCCCACCATCCGCACCTTCGGTGACCGGATGCAGGACACCCGCCGCGTTCCCGACTGGACCGACCCCGCCGGTCGCTACGTGGTGCTGCCTGAGAGTGCCGGCGCTCAGCGGGTGCTGCTGTTCGCGGAGAGCGGTTCGGGTAAGTCCGTGCTGCTGCACGATGCGATCCTGGCCGTGCTCGAGGTGGGGTGGCCGGTGTTCTTCATCGATGCGAAGGGCGACCCGGACGATGCCGAGAAGCTCGCCGCCGTCGCGGCGTCTCGTGGGCACTCCGTGCTCGTCGGTGAACCGTGGAATCTGTTCACCGGGACCGCGGCCGAGATCACCACGAAGCTGATGCGCACCCTTCCTCAGTCCTCGGGCGATGGCCAGTTCTACAACGACGAGGTGGAATCGGTGCTTAACGCGATTCAGAGCCTCCGCCCGCTCACGGGCATGCGCGACCTGTTCACCCGGCTCAGCAGCATCACGCCCGAGGACGTGCGCGACGGGGTTCAGTTCGCGATGCTCACCGCACCCGTCGACAAGCAGGGCACGCCCCGCGTGTTCCGGGTGCGGGACCGGCTGCTGCTGGCCCTCGGCCCGCTGGAGCCGCACCTGGCGGCGTCGGGGTGGAGCTTCGAGAACCGCACCGCGGATCTCACCATCGTTCCCCTCGCCCCCTCCGACCGAGCCCAGGCCACCGTGGGCGACCTGATGCTCGTCGACCTCCGCCGTTACATGAGCGCAAGGCTCGCCCGCAGAGACAAGACACCCGCGGTGGTCTTCGTCGACGAGTTCGCCCAGCTCGTCACTGACGACAGCGACCCCGGCGACATCGCCGCATCGATGTTCGAAACTGCCCGGTCGGCAGGCCTCGGGCTGTGGCTTGCCGCCCAGTCCGTCGCCGGCGTCTCGCAGGACGAGACACGGCGACGTCGCGCGCTCGCAAGCGGTGCCGCGCTGATCGTGGGTCGCTCAAAAGACCCCGAGGACATTGTGACCTTCGCCGGTACGGCGATGCGGCTCGAATCGTCGGGCGCGGCGACCGGTGAGGAGCTGCGATCGGCGCGAGCTCAACACACCTACGTCATCCCACCCGATGACGTACGCCGCGCGGCCGTAGGGCAGTTCTGGATCGTCCAGGGCGGCGCGATCGCACCGTTCCGGGCGCTCCCCTCCCCCACGATCCCTGCCGGCGCTCAGGCGGCGCCGGCAGCGAGTGAGCCGGAGCCCGCGGCCCCGGCCGAAGATGTGCCAGCCGAAGATGCGCCGGCAGAAACCGGCGGCTCGCAAACCTGAGCCAGCGCCCGGGGCGCTGGGCGGGCTTCGCCCGTAGACGACGGCCGCGATGCGGCCGCAGCCCAGCGCCCTCCGGGCGCACCTTTTTCTGCCGTGAAGCCTTCGGCAGCATACGGTCGGCCAGCCTGAGCGCAAGCGACTCCCCCGAGATTTTCGGCACGCGGTCGCTGCGCTCCCTTATTTCGCGCCGAAATTCTCTCCTCCGCTGCTTGCGCTCAGGCCGTCCTCCCTAGCGGCGACAAGTCGCCTTCACGGCAAAAAAACGTGAAGGGGAGGAGAGAAGATCATGGGCGCAACAACCACAGGCCGGGTCACGGTGTTCAGCCGTGAGGGATGCGTGCAGTGCAACGCCACATATCGGGCCCTCGACGGTCACGGCGTCGACTACCGGATCGTTGACGTCGACGAGCTGCGCGAGGGCGCGGCCGAGGAGCTGCGAGCCCTCGGGTTCACCCGCCTCCCCGTGGTGAAAGTCCCCGGCACTTCGGCATGGTCCGGGTTCCGTCCCGACCTCATCGCAGAGATCGACCCCGAGGCGGTGAACGCATGAGCGCCACCGTCGCCGCTCCCCTGGTCGCCGCAATCGAGCAGGCGTGGGCCGATATCCGCAAGCGTCACCCCGAGGTTCCCGAGGTCGTCGTCACGATCGGCAGCGGGAGCGAGGCAAAGGGGATGAAGCTCGGACACTTCGCCGCAGCGCGATGGGTGCGCGGAGAGGACGAGCTGCACGAGCTGTTCGTCGGCGGTGAGGGCCTGGCCGGGGGCGCCGCGTCCGTCCTCGCGACGCTGCTGCACGAGGCCGCACACGCGGCCGCACAGTCCCGCGGCATCCAGGACACCAGCCGTCAGGGCCGCTACCACAACCAGCGATTCAAGAGCATTGCCGAAGGCCTCGGGCTCACCATCGAGCACGATCAGAGCATCGGGTGGAGCGTGACGACACTCCCCCGTCACACCGAAGCCGAGTACGCCGAGACGATCGCGACGCTGCACACCGCGATCACCGCTCACCGCCGCGCCGAAGCGATCGCCACCGGCGGAGGACGGAAGAGCAACAACAACGGCGCCGCCGTCGTCTGCGGATGCGGGCGGAAGATCCGCGCCTCTCTCAGCGTCATCGAGGCAGGCCCCATCATCTGCGGCATCTGCGGCACCGCGTTCGAATCCGAAGAAAATAGCTAGTCCCCCTTGCATTGCAGTGCTAGGGGGACTAGCATAGTCTTATGACCAAGCGACAGAAGCACCGGGACGTAGCGAAGTTCCTGCGCTCAAAGGGCTGGGAGCACGTGCGAACCAAAGGCAGTCACGAGACGTGGAAATCGTCAGACGGCGCCATGACGCTGGTGATCGCCGCTCACGGCGGCGAGGTGTCCGCGGGCATCGTGCGACAGATTCAGAACGCATTCGACGACACCCCGGCCAACTGGAACTGAAAGGAGCCGACAGATGACCCGACAGCTTGCAGCTCGCGCGTACCGAGACGAAGACGGATGGTGGACGATCGAGATCCCCGAACTCACCAGTCCCTCCCCCGCCGGCGGCACGATCATCGCGACCGGCACCGCGACGACCTTCCGAGGCATCGACAAGGCGGCTCACGAACTCGCAGCGGCGTGGCTCGATGACGACGCGGTAACCGTCGATGTCGACGTCGTGATCCCCGAAGACGTCGCCCAGCTCTGGAAAGACAGCACCGCCGCCGAAGAAGCCGCCCGCGAACAGCAGACCCGCGCAGCCATGCTCCGCCGTGACGCCGTTCGAGCCCTCCGCGCTCAGGGCTACCCCGCAGAGGCCGCGGCGGCAGCGCTCGGCATCAGCCGCCAACGCATCGACCAGCTCGGCAAGGCTGCGCCCGTGCGGACCAGCGAACTCGCGTCGTAAGCGTCTCAGACGAACCGTCTGAGACAGGGCGGTAGCTAGCTGTCTTTCTAGAAAGCTAGCTAGTCAGATAGGCAGAAAGAAAGCTAGCTGGAACGTTAGCTAGAAGGTAGGATGGAAGCATGCAAATCGTGATGGTCTACAGCGAGGCGGGCGGAGTCAGTAAGACGACCGCGGCGGTATCGGTGGCGATGACCTCGGCCGAAGCCGGGCATCGCACGGTGCTTATCGACCTCGACCCACGTGCGGCATCGACGAAGTGGACGCGCACTGAGCCGGTGGGGGAGGGGCTGCACGTTGGCGCGATCCTCGGGGCCAAGGAAGAGCCCACTGGTTGGGCGCAGGATCTCGCCGTGCCGAGCCGTTGGCATGAGCTGTTGCGCGTGATCCCCTCCGCTCGTGACCTCAGCAACCGCGAGAGCGAGCGCGACGACTACGCCGAGCTGCGGCTCAAGGCGTCGCTGGTCGACCTCGACGCCGACGTTGTGGTGATCGACTGCGCGAACCGTCAGGGCGGTCCTCTGACGCTGTCTGCTCTGCACGCCTCGGATCGGGTGCTGTACGCCGCTACGGCGTCCGATTCGGGCATCGATGGGGTGACCGGTGCGAAGCGCACCGTGGAGGCGTTCAGGCGCAGCATGGCGCGCCTGGGAGCGGCAACCGGGATCGAAGAAGCCGGAGTCACGATGACCCGCGACGGCACGGGCTTCTTGTCCTACGCCGAACAGGACGCGATCGACCAGGTGCGCGAGCTCGCGCCGATTATCGAGCCGATCGTCCCGCACCTGGCGATCGTTCCCGAGGTCCGCATGGCGGGGGAGTGGTACGGCGCGTACCGCAAGGGAACGCCGGTGCGAGAGGCATACAGCGAAGTGATGCGAAAGGTGATCCGATGACCGCGAACCAGCCCGACCGGCCCGCCCGTTCCCGCCCACGTCCCGCTCCCGACGCCGGGGTTGACCCGATCGATTACAAACCCAGCCCCGCACCGACGCCGGCGCCGGCAACCGTGTCCAAAAGCCCTGTCGAGGGCAAGGGCGCCGAGGCGCCCGCGGCAGCCCCGTCGCCTGCTCCGACGACGAACACGCGGTTCGCGGCATCGCCCGCGCCGGCCCCCGTGGCTGGGGGTTCGGAAGTGACCGTGCAGCTCGCGACGCGCATCAGCCCCGACGTCGCGGCCGTGCTCGATGCCGCAGTCGCGCGCGAGAAGGCAAGGCGCGGAAGCAAGGCGTCAAAGCGCGTCCTCATCGAAGAAGCGATCCTCGCGCTCTGGAGCCAATAGCCGCAGCGCCCAGCTGACCATCATCCATATGGATGAGATCCATCGGAAAAATTGGGCGGCCTGATCAGCCCGGTGGCGCGGCCACACAGCGACAGGTCTCGCGTTGAGAGCCGCCTTGAATGGCGTGGGGCGGCTTGCGACGTAACGCGTGCGGCATGGGGCACAAGGAGTATGTGTCTCGACGGCTGCATGTCATCTCGTATGACCGTGCACCGATCCCAACCTCACCCCAGCGTGAAAGAAGATGCGGAGCGATCGATGAAGAAGTCCCGACTCATGGCAACTGGAGCAACCGCAGCGGTTTTGGCTCTCGTAGCGACCGCCCCGAGCTATGCCGCCGAACCGGGGGGCGAGGCTACAGGGAGCCCGCCCACCGCTGTCTCTGCTCCCGCCACTGCCCGGGTCGACGTGCCCCTCACTTCTCATCAGCGTCTTCAGGATGTTGTGAGCATGGAGGAGGCTCTCGGCTACCCCGTTTCGGCGTTCCGGTTCGAGAACGATGTGGTGGTCGGTGAGTACTCCCCGAGCTCTGGCGTGGACGTGGAGACGTATCTCGCGGAGTTCAACGATCTCTATGGGACGCAGCCATAGATATCTCACGTTGTTGTAGAGATGCCGACGGAGCAAGCGAAAAGCCTCTACATGTCTAAGGGGCTCACCGTGAGTCCGCCTCTCAGCTCTACAGCTCGTTCCTCGAGTTACGTTGCCCCGGCTGCCGATCCGGCACGCATCGAGCAGCTGTTCGAATCTCGTCGGGAGCGAGCAGGAATCGATATGGCAGGCGTGGACCAGCAGGCGAGGGGCGCCGCCCGGGCGGCCACGCGTTGGGAGCCCACCTCGGTCGACGTCCAGATCACAAGACCCACCAGCAGCACTGTTCTGTTCGATCAGTACTTGAACTGGTACCCGGGTCAAGCTTCCACAGATGTCATGAACGGCGAGGACGGATGGGAAGCCGAGGTGAACGTGTACACAGATGCGTCGGCTTACCAGGTCAACCAACGTCCTAACTGCTCGGTCGCTGCGGCCAACTACAAAGATCGACCGTTCGCGAAGAACTACGGGTGGAACTGGTCGGTGATGTACGACTCGGGCTTCGGCTTGAACCCGCTGCCCTCGCGTCTCGGCGCATACGCCGACTACAACGATCTCTTCGACGAGTGCAACCGCAACTCGATTGGCATCGGCATCCGGAGCCCGCAAACTCTCGGCGCG
>NZ_JAPVLR010000009.1:0-20639 GCF_027157935.1 Microbacterium sp. H37-C3
CGGAGCGGGCGTGGGTGCCGGGGCCGGTTCTGGTGAGGGGGTGGCGGTGTCAGGGGTGGCGGGTGACGCCTGCGACGGTGCGAACGGTGCGGAGGGGGTGCTCGGCTCGCTCGGGCGGGGGGTGGTATCGGGGTTGCTGCGCGAGTCGTACGGAGGCGCCGGAGGTGCGGTCGGGGCCTCGGGTGCCGAGGGGTCGGACGGGGTGTCGGCCGTATCCGCATCCGCATCGGCATCCGCATCCGCATCCGCAGCGGCGCCCGGGGCCTGGCCCGAGTTCGGCGGCGAGGCCTGGGCTTCGGCGGTGCCCGAAGGCAGGTCGGCCGTGCTGAGCAGCGGCGCGGAGAAGGCGACCGCCGTCCCCGCGACGGCGATCGCGCCCGCGAGGAACAGCGGATGGCGCCACCCCTTTCGGGCGGCGGAACGCGCGGCGGTGCTGATCGGGCGCGGCGCGGTGCCGGTCGCACTGCTCGCGCTCGCGGGGCCGGCGGCGCCGGTCGCGCCGTTCGGGCCGAGGGCGAAGGTCGCCACCTGCGCGGCGCCCGACTGCGTCCACGCGCTGTACGACGCGGCTGCGGGGATCCCGACCACGAGAGGGACGAGCACGAGCGCCAGGCGCGACGAGATGTCGCGAGCCTCGATCCAGGCGAGCGCGCAGCCCTCGCACGTCGAGAGGTGCTGCTCGACGCGACGCGCATCGCGCCGCGACAGCCCGGACCGGGAGTGAGCACCGAGCATCTCGAGGGTCAGGCGGCATTCGTCGTCATCGGCGCGACGCAGCTGAGCCGATACCCACGCATCGCGGAAGCCGCGCCGCGCCCGAATGACGAGCGCCGACGCCGCGTTGGGTGCGAGTCCGAGCAACGGAGCGAACTGGCGCGGCTTCAGGCCGTCGACCTCGCTGTACCAAAGGGCTTCCTGCCAGCGAGTGGGGAGCGTTGCGAACGCCGCAGCGACGGCGCTCGACTCGAAGCCCGCGATCGCCGACCACTCGGCATCCGGAGCGGCCTCATCCGCGGCATCCTCGAGGTCGGTCGCGTACGTCTGCGACTGCCGCGCTCCCCACTGATGCGCGACGTTCCGGACCGAGGTGAGCAGATAAGGCCGAAAGCCCATCGACGGGCCGCCGCCACGTCGGATGGTCGACAGAATCCGAGCAAAGGCCTCGGCGACGACATCATCCGGGTCGAGCGATGTGTATGCGCGGGCGACGGCGTGAGCCGCGGCCGAGTGGCGCAGCCAGAGTTCGCCGTAGGCGCGCTGGTCGTCATCGCGCGCGCGATCGACGAGCTCGTCGTCGGAGAGCTCTGCCGGGGTGCGGGGCTCGCTGTCGTCCCGTGAACCCGATTTCGTGCGATGGGGGGTCGCGCTCATCGTGAGATTCCCGCGCGGAGGGGCACGCCCCATCGAGTGAACGGGTCGGACCGTTCGGCGTCGCCGATCGCCTCGAAGTTGCGCAGGTGACGCCGGAGGGTCGCGTACGCCTCGTACGAGAAGCCGCCGCAGACGATGGTCGCCGTGACGGCCTCACCGTGCGACTTGTCGGTGACGAGGATGACGCGGGCGGGCGCCCCCTCGCGGCTGGTCGTGCCCGACGAGCACACGAAGCCGACGTCGCCGCGCTGCCATGACCGCTTGCGGGCGTTCGGCCAGCCCCACGCGACCGTGAGAGTTGCGCCGTCGATCTCGATCCAGGACGGACGGATGGCATCCCGAGTGGCCTGCTGACCTCGTGCCCGCGTGCGACCGAGCAGCCACGCGCGGGAGCGGAACCTGATCGTGCCGACCCGGGTGGGCGGCTCGGCGGACGCGGGGGTGAGGCTGGTGGCGCGAGTGCGGTCGCGGTCGGGGCTGCGGGTGCGGGCTCCGGCGCGCGGCCGGTCGCGCCGGAGGGAAGCGCGGGTCCGGGTGCCCGTTTCGGGGGGAGCCGGACGGGCGTTCGTCGCAGGGTGCATGTTGATGAGACGTTCGAGGCGACGGATCGTGACGCGAAAACACGAAGAAAGTTGCGGGGGAGCCTCGTCGGACGAGGATTCGGACCGAGACTCATGGGCTGGCTCGGGCGGATGCCGGATCGTGGGTCCGTCAACTCCTCCCCAACCGGTCGAGCGGGCCGCGCTCTCTTGTCGAAGACATGTTCGATGGGGATGTCGTACCCTGCTGCGACAATGGGAACATGACATCGAACGGCGATCGCGGGCTCGGAGGCGAGGGCGCCTCGGGTGAGTCGACGCACGCCGCGGCTTTCGCGGGTTTCACCGAGGCCCTCGACCTCTTTCACGTCGGGGATGTCGCGCGGATGCGGGCGTTGGCGGAGCTGGGGCGGTCGGCTCTGCGTGAGGCGCGGCGCGACGGGGTACGAGGGATGGCGTCGGACATGGAGCTGCGGTCGGTCGCGGCCGAGGCCGCGGGGATGGCGCGACTCACCGACCGCAGGTTGCAGGGTGAGATCGACCACGCGATGACCGTCATCGACGACTACCCCGCGGTGTTCGAGGCGTGGGTGCAGCGGCGGATCGAACGTGGCCACGTGGATGTGGTCGTGCGCGTCGGCGCGAGGGTGCCTGAGGAGGTGCGGTCGGCGTACGAGGAAGCCGCGATCGCGGTGTGCGAGCGGGATGTGCCCTCACGGGTGCGGGGTGCGCTGGACGCGTTGGTGGCTCGGTTGCATACGCAGAACTTCACCGAGCGGCACAAGGCCGCGGCGGCCGAACGGTGCGTGCGGGTGTTCCACGGTTCGGATGGGATGTCGAATCTCGTCGCTAACCTTCCGACGGTCATCGCCGCGGGGATGCTCGACCGGCTGACGCAGATGGGGCAGTCGGTGAAGGACGCGCGGGTTGAGGGCGCCGGGGCGGAGGGCGCCGGGCCGGGCGGGGTGGATGCCGCGGAGAGCTCGGCGGCGGATGCCGCGGGGGCCGGCGAGTCCGCCGATACGCGAACCATGGATCAGCTGCGCGCCGACATCCTCGGTGACCTCGTCCTCGGTGGGGCGCCCGTCGTTGACCCGACCTACGGAACCGACCGGGCCGGTGGGCTCGGCGCGATCCGCGCACGCGTTCAGGTCGCCGTCACCGCCGAGACGCTGATGGGGCGTGACGAGAACCCCGCCGAAGCCGTCGGGGCCGGGCTCGTCGATGCCGACACCGTCCGGCAGCTCGCCGGGCAGGTGTCGGAGTGGGACCGGCTGTTCATCGACCCCGTCACCCGCACCCCGGTCGAGATCGACACCTACCGGCCCACGGCTTCGATGAAGAAGCTCCTGATGGCTCGGGATCAGCACTGCCGGTTCCCCGGATGCCGGCGGGCCGCGATCCGCTGCGAACTCGACCACACGGTCGATCACGCCCTCGGTGGGCACACCCACATCTTCAACCTCGCCCACCTCTGCCAGCGGCACCACTCGATGAAGCAGTTCACGAAGTGGGAGGTTCGGCAGGTCGGCGGAGGGGTCCTCGAATGGACCTCACCCCTCGGCCGGATCTACCGCGAAGACGTACCCATACCCGCGGTCTGCTTCACGATAGACACCACGGACCCGCCACCGGATGCCGCACCCGGCGGACCACCGCCGGGTGAACCGCCACCGTTCTGAGCCTGAGCCTGAGCCTGAGCCTGGACTCTGCGCGCACAGTCTCAGCAACGGGCATCACGACACGGAGTTCGCACGGTTATCGCGAAGTCGCGTCACGATTCGGGCTTCGCGCCATCCCCTCCATGACGATGCGATGAGCGCATCGCGTGAACGAACCATCCGGAGACCCATCGTGACGATCGAGCGCCGCGCCATCCTGCATCCGAGCCGCACCCACGAGCTCCGCGCGACGGCGCACCGCATCGTGAACGGCAGCCTGCCCGGTACCCTTCCGGCACGGCCCACCCAGGTCGACCTGGCTCAGCTGCGCACGCTCGACGTCGGCGTCACACCGCAGTTGTGGACCGAGGCGAACGTCCAGCTGCTCGAAGGGATGTTGATCGCGCGTGTGCGGCTCGACGACCTCGACAGCGCACTCGACCTCGTCGACGCCCACTTCGCCGAGGGGCGTCTGCGTGGCCGTGCGGTGCTCGGGCTCGACTCGCTGGGGTCGCTGTTCGCCGCGGTGGCCGAGACCTACGTGGTGGCCGGACGTCCGCGTGACGCTGGGCTGTACTCCTCACGGGCCCTCACCTTCGCCGTCAGCGAGGCCGTGCGTTACCGCGCGGCAGCCGTGCAGACCCTGGTCTTCGCGGTGAACGGCGAGTTCTCCTCGGCGGCGGCATCCCGAGAAGCGTGCGCCGACCTCGCCCGCACCAACCGATGGAACGTCGCCGACACCGACCATGCCCTGACCGTCGCCGACATCCTGCTGGGAGCCGGAATGCTCGACGCGCCCCGTACCGAGCGCGCCGCCGCTCTGCTGCGCTCGATCGCACCGCGCGACCCGTACGCGCAGCATGCCGCAGCCACGGCGGAAGCGATCGCGCTCGTCCTCCGCGGCGACCTCACGGCGGGAGTAGCCGGACTGCGATCTGCGATCGGAGGCGCATGGTCGCACCTCAGCCACCGGCTGATGCGGCAGCTCGCCCTCTCCGTCCTCGCCGAGGCGACCCTCGCGCAAGGATCGGCCCGGCGTTCGCTCGCCCTGCTCGAGGCGCTCGAATCGTCACCCAGCCACGCGGTGTGCTTCGAGGCCCACCGCGCGGCTGCCCACCTCGCGCTCGGCGACGACCGCGCGGCGCTCCACGCGACCGACGGATGCCTCGCGCTCGGAGCGGAGCACTGCCCGCGCACCCTCGCCATCGTTCTGGTGCGTCGGGCCGTCGCGCGTGATCGGCTGGGCCACAGCGCCGCCGCCGACGACCTGTTCGACGAGGCATGCAACCTGGCCCATCACGCCGGCGACCTCATCGCACCCTTCATCAGCGTGCCGCGAGAGCAGCTGGCGCCGCTACGAGAACGCCTCCGCGAGCGCCGCCCCGAGCTCGCCGCGGCGATTGCCGACGCGACAGAGGAGTTCCGCCGGCGGGAACCCCGCGCGCCGCAGGCGCTGCCTGCCCTGACACCCCGCGAGCGTTCCGTCGCCTCGGTGATGCGAGGCAGCAAGACCTATGGCGAGATCGCCGGGGAGTTCACGGTCTCCATCAACACGATCAAGTCGCAGATGCGATCGCTGTTCGCCAAGCTCGGCGTATCGACGCGCGATGAGGCCGTCGTCGTCCTCGAGCGTCACGGCTTCTATCTGTGAGCGGATGATACGCGCTGGCCTCGCGTTGCCCGCAGCCGCCTAAGCTGTGCCGGTGGGCAGATTCTTCTACGACAACGCGGCCAACTTCGTCGAGATCGACGATCGTGCGCTCGCGCATCTCAGGCTGGTTCTGATGACCAAGCTGCGGCGCGGCGAACCGCTGATGTTCGAGACGACCTCGCCGCACGGCACGAGCCGTCGCGATTTCTGGCTGCACCCCACGATCTCGGTCCAGTTCCAGTTCGCCGGCAGCCGCCAGCCGCAGATCAACCCGAAATGGATCGACGCCCTCATGGAATCGGCCAACAGCGCCGACGGTCTGCGGATGGTGCCCGAGCCCCAGAGCTGACGTTCTCCGTCTTAAGCGGCGCTTACGTTACGGTGCCAATCTCAGGCTCCGACGTGTTCTTCCCGCGGGTGACCGCCCGTTCATGGAACTGTCGAGTCAGAGATCGATGGGGCGGTACATGCAAGACGCTGGGGAGGGTCGGAAACTCGACCCTGATTGGTGGGCGACGGGGGTCGCCGGGGGGAACGTACCCGGCGGTCGCCTGCGCGGTGACAGCCGCACCGTGCAAGCCGGCGACGTCTTCGTCGCGCTCGGCCGAGACGAACGGGTCCGCGAGCACATCACGCAGGCGCTCGAGCGCGACGCGGCTCTCGTCCTGACCGACGCGAGCGTCACGCACGTCGATGCGCGGGTGCGCGGCATCCCGAACCTGGCCGCCGTCATCGGGCGGCTGGCCGACCAGTACACCGGTCATCCGTCGGCCGACATGACCCTGGTGGGCGTGACCGGCACGAACGGCAAGACCTCGACGGTGCAGCTCCTCGCCCAGAGCTGGGAGCTCCTCGGACACCGCGCCGCCACCATCGGCACGCTCGGAGCCGGCTTGTTCGGCGCTCTGGCGAAGACATCGCTCACGACCCCGTCGGTGGTCGACATGCACGAGCTCCTGGCCGACATCCGGCGTGCCGGCGCCGACGCGGTCGCGATCGAGCTGAGCTCGCACGCCCTCACCCAGGGGAGGGTCGAGGGATGCCACTTCGACATCGCCGCGTTCACGAACCTCACCCGCGACCATCTCGACTACCACGAGTCGATGGAAGCGTATGGCCGGGCCAAGCAGGGCGTCTTCCGCCTTCCGGGTGTGCGCGCCGCGGTGCGGAACATCGACGACCCCTATGTCGCGGGCATCGCGCTCCCCGCGGGACTCGACGACGTCACCGTCTCGACGTCCGGCGCAGCGGCGGCGACGGTCCGCGCCGACGACATCCGGATGCGGGCCGACGGCGCCGACTTCACTCTCGCGATCCACGGCGACCGCTTCGAGGTCGCGTCACCGCTCATCGGCCGGTTCAACATCGACAACCTCGCGATGACGGCGGGCATCCTCCGTGCGCAGGGCTTCGCCCCCGACGCCATCGCGCGGGCAGTGGGGGAGATCCGCCGGGTTCCCGGACGCATGCAGGTCGTGTCGCCCGGCGCAGGCCCGCAGGTCGTCGTCGACTACGCCCACACGCCCGACGCCCTGCGGCAGGCCCTCATCGCCCTGTCAGGCGGTGCCGGCCGGCTGACCGTCGTATTCGGCTGCACCGGCGACCGCGACCGCGGCAAGCGACCCGAGATGGCCGTGATCGCCGAAGAGCTCGCGCAGACGATCATCGTCACCGACGACGATCTGCATCACGAAGACGGCGACGCGATCGTCGCCGACATCCTGGCCGGTTTCCGCTCGGTCGAGAACGTCCGCGTCATCCGCGATCGAGCGGCCGCGATCGCGATGGCCGTTGCCGCCGCCGGCCCCGACGACATCGTCCTCATCGCAGGCAAGGGCCACGAGTCGGTGCAGATCATCGGCGACGACGCCGTCGCCTCCGACGATGTGTCGATCGCCACGGGCGCCCTCCGGGAATGGCGCGAGAAGCACGCGCTGCTTCCCGACGGTCGATAATTCGATTCATCACCGTATCCAGCCGGGAACGGCGGGCTTTTTCATTCGGGATATGACAAGATTCGACGTGATGAGCGATGACATCCCGCGGGTCCCCGTGCGGACCAAGACCCTCCTGGAGGAATGGGTCGCCGAGTTCCTCGAACAGGGGAAAGTGCCCGGCGTCTCGGTCAAGGTCGCCATCCAGGACGGGTCGGACGGGCTCGACACCGGACTCGTCATCGTGCACCTCGAGAATGCGCCCGCCGACGTCTACATGCAGCCGCGGGCGATCGACGACCCCGAGTGGGAGGCGACCCTCACCGCCCGGTCCGACGACCTCACCCTGACGCCCTATCAGATGGCCGGTCTTGCCGCCGAGGTCGCCTTCGCCGGCAACCTGTGCACGTTCCTGCAGTTCAAGTCGATCGAGTGGGACCGGATGTCGGGCATGCGCTGATCGCGCACGCCGAGACCTTCCCCTAGACCATCGCACCCTGCCTGGCAACAGGTGCGTTCCCGCGCGCTCGCGTGCCGACAATGGTCGCGATCGCGAGCTTCCACCGTGGATGCCTCGGTGGAAGGAGATCGTCATGGCTGCAGCGAGCGGGCGCGGAGTCGCCGTCGTCACCGGGGGAAGCGCGGGCCTCGGCCGAGCCATCGTTCGTGAGCTCGCGCACCGCGGCTGGGACGTCGCGGTCCTCGCGCGCGGACGTGACGGCCTCGACGGCGCTGTCGCCGACATCGAGGCGGCGGGCCGGCGCGCGCACGCGGTGTCGGTCGACGTGGCCGACGCGGATGCCGTCGACCGGGCCGCCGCCGACGTCGAGAACACCCTCGGCCCGATCGACCTGTGGGTCAACAACGTCATGTCGGGGGCGATCGCCACGTTCCTCGACACCTCGGCCGACGACTTCGACCGCGCCACGGCTGTCACCTACCTCGGCACCGTCAACGGCACCCGCGCGGCGCTCCGGCGGATGCGCGACCGGGACCGCGGACACATCATCCAGATCGGGTCGGCGCTCGCCCACCGCGGCATCCCGCTGCAGGCGGCCTACTGCGGCGCGAAGCACGCGATCCACGGCTTCACCGATTCCGTCGTCTCCGAGCTCACGCACGAAAAGAGCCGCGTCGCCGTCTCCATCGTCGACATGCCCGCCCTCAACACGACCCAGTTCGGATGGGTGAAGTCGAACTTCCCGCAGCATCCGCAGCCGGTACCGCCCATCTTCCAGCCCGAGGTCGGCGCCCGAGCCGTCGCCGACGTCGCCGACAAGCCGCGCCGGCGCACGTGGGTGGGGGAATCGACCGTCGGCCTCATCCTCGGCACTCGCGTCGCCGGGCGCTTCCTCGACTGGTACCTCGCGAAGAACGCCTGGGAGGGGCAGTTCGCCCCGCAATCCGACGCCGCCACGACCGCGCCGAACCTCTACGAGCCGGTGCCCGGTGATCACGGCGCCCACGGCGCCTTCGACGATCGTGCGCGGAACGGAAGCGTGCAGACCTGGGCCATCCGTCATCGCGCCCCGCTGTACACCGCGGCGTCGGCGGCGGCGTCCGCGGCGCTCGTCGGCCTGATCGCCGGCGCGAGGGCGGTGACGCGGCGGCGCTGAGACCGGCGGGTGCGAGGATCGAGGGATGAGCGAATACAGCGGATCATCCCGTGCCCTGCCCCTCGATGAAGCCGCCGCGGCCGAGATGTGGGAGCAGTACCGGACGGCGCACCCGGAGGCCGTGCTCGCTGCACCCGAGTACACCGTCGAGCACTTCGGTGACAATGCGCACCTGGCCGATGAGCTCCTCGGGATCGTGCTCGCCGGCGGCAAGCGTGCCACCGCCGAGCTCGTCGCCGACTTCGTCGCCCGCGGCGATCTGATCCCGCGGATCGGATCGCACTGGATCGCCTGCGACAGCACGGGCGCTCCGCGCATCGTCATCCGCACGACCGAACTGCGCCTGGGGCCGTTCACGAGCGCGGATGCCGCGTTCGCCGCCGACGAGGGCGAGGACGACCTGTCGCTCGAGAGCTGGCAGCGCGAGCACCGGCGCTACTGGACGCGCGTCGCCGCCGCCCGCGGGGCGGAGTGGTCGGAGGACGAGGACATCGTCTTCGAGCGGTTCTCGGTCGTCTGGCCGCCCGAGCACGCCGACTGAGCCCGCCCGCGTCGCGGCCATCCCCGACCTGATGAAACCGCCGCGAAAACCGGGCCGCGCGCGGGGTCGAGCACGCGGTCCGGTTTACGCTGAGGACGGGTCGGTGAGCCCGCCGCGCCATCCCGGCTCGACGCGACCCTCGGGAGGTCGATGTGAACTGGCTGCTCAACGTCAACATCCTCTCCGGACCCGCCGTCGTGATCACGTGCGTCCTCGCCGCCCTCGCGTTCGTGTCGCTCGTCGTGCTGCGACCCAGCCGTCGCTGGCAGCGCCGCAGGTGGACGCTGACCGCCGCGGCGGCGGCCGTCGGCGCGGGTCTGTTCGGGATGGCGCTGACGTGGCTGCTGGCCGATCACTACAACCTGTTCGGCGTCGTCCTCACCGCCGACTCGCGTATGTGGATCGCGCTCGGCTTCGCCGCCATCGGAGTCGCCCTCGCGTCACTGTGGCGGCCGACCTGGCGCCGTGCCGTCGCCGCGCCGCTCGCGATCGTGCTCTTCGCGGCTACCGCCGCCATGGGCGTGAACATCGCGTTCGGCCAGTACCCGACCGTGCGCACCGCGCTCGGGCTGCCCGTGTTCGGCGCCGCCGATCTGCCGTCGGTCGACAGCGACGCCGACCGCCCGACGATCGCGGACTGGACCGCGCCCGAGGGGATGCCGTCGGCGGGGGAGGTCGGCACGGTCACCATCCCGGCCACCGACTCCGGATTCTCCGCCCGACCTGCCGTCATCTACCGCCCGCCCGCGGCTCTCACCGACAACCCGCCGCTGCTCCCGGTGCTCATCGTGCTCTCGGGACAGCCGGGGCTGCCCCAGGACCCGCTGATCTTGGCGCACCTGCAGCAGACGCTCGACGCCTACGCCGCGGCTCACGACGGCCTCGCGCCGATCGTCGTCTCGCCCGACCAGCTGGGCTCGCGCGACGCCAACCCCATGTGCATCGACTCACCGCTCGGGAAGTCGGCCACCTACCTCACCGTCGACGTGCCCGCGTGGATCAAGGCCAACCTGCCGGTCCTCGACGCCCCCGACTTCTGGGGGATCGGCGGGCTCTCGCAGGGCGGTACCTGCTCGATCCAGCTCGGGTCCGCCCACCCCGAGCTCTTCAGCGCGATCCTCGACGCCTCGGGTGAGGAGTTCCCCTCGCTCGGCGACGAGGCGACCACCATCGCGCAGGGCTTCGGCGGTGACCGGGCCGCGTACGAGGCGGCCAAGCCAGCCGCGATCATGGCCGCCCACGCCCCTTATCGCGATATGACCGCGGTGTTCGGCGTGGGCAGCAATGACGACGGCTTCCGCCCGGGGGTGCAGCGGATCTACCAAGCGGCGCAGGCTGCGGGAATGGATGCCACCTACGTCGAGGCCCAGGGGAGCGCCCACGACGCGACATCGTGGTCGTACGTCTTCCAGCAGGGGCTGCCCATCATCGCGGACCACTGGGGCCTGGGCCGCTGAACCGCTGAGCCGCGGCTAGCGCAGCGCGCCCGCCATGCGCACCGCCTGCGACAGGGTCAGCGTGGGCAGGTAGCAGCGGGTGAGCGCGACCCCCAGCGCGGGGAGCATAGCCGGGTCGGGATACACGGCCCATAGCGGCACGAACTCGGGCTGGAACTTGCGCTTGAAGTTCAGCAGCGACCGGAACCCGTACGCCGGCTCGAGCAGCCCGCCCAGCAGGTCGAGCAGCCGCGCGACATTGGTACGAGCGGCGTCATCACCGAGCTGCGTCGAGGCGAGCGGCGACCCGGACAGGCTGAGGAGCGTCAGCCCATCGCCTTTCATCCGGTCGGCGGCGGCGCCGATCACGAACTCCATGATCCCGTTCATCGCATCGCCGCGCCGGCGCATGAAGTCGAGCGTGTATCCCGTCACCGTGCCGTGCTCGAACATCGGCAGCCAGCTCGTGACCGCTTCGATCCGGCCGCTCTCGTGGACCGCCATCATGATGCGCACCGCCGGGTCGTCGAGCTCGTCGACGCCGCCGAGGGTGAACTCCATCTCGGGCAGCGACCGGTCGGCGACCCAGCCCTCGGAGATCTCACGGATCTGGGCGTGCTGACCCGCGGTGAGCTCGCGCCATGAGGTCCACACCGCGGTGATGCCCGAGCGGGATGCGCGGTTGGTGGCGGTACGGATGTCCTGGCGCTTCTTACCGGCCGTGTTCCAGTCGGGCAGGTGGAGCACGGCTTCCTCGGCGACTGGCATCCGCTGCCAGCCGAGGTGATCGAAGATGCTGCCCTCGCGTGCGTCGACGCTGTAGAACACCGCCGTCCAGCCGTGGGCTCCGCAGAACTCCACGAAGTTCGACACGACGTCGGGGCGGTCGTGATCGGGGCCGAAGGGGCCGCCGAGGGTCACCGCGATGGTGCCGCGCACGCGGTAGGCGATCGCAGCGTCAGCGTCGGGAGCGAACCAGTACGAGTTGCCGCGCCAGGTCGACATGAACGACAGCGTGTCGCCCCCGCCCCGCTCGAGCACGCCCCGGGCGCGCAGGCGGTCGGGTGCGTCGAGCACGGTGCGCGGATTCAGGAGCACCCGAGCGACCGCCACGATCAGCAGCATCCAGAACACCAGCGACGGCAGGTACCACAGTGCCTGCGCGGCGGCCGATTCGGGCACGAACTCGACGATGTCGGAGGGGATGAGGGTCGGCGGCACGAGGCGCAGCGGCAGCGCCCGCAGCACCATCACGGCGTCGATCCCCGGACGGAAACCGTCGGCGAGGAGGAGCGTCCCGACGAAGGAGGCAGCGAGCGTCACGGCGGTGCCGATCGCCACGGTGAGGGCGAACGTGCGCTTGGCCGTAGCGGCCGTCGAGACACGCGCCGCCCCGCGGAACGCGATCAGCACGACCGCCACGGCCAGCGGCACGATCGCCCCGACGATGACGCCCGTGAGCGTCTGCCAGACGAAGTCGGCGGTCTCGGGGTCGACGGCGGCGCCGATCGCGGCGACCGTGTCGGGCTCGATCACGAGGAAGGTGTAGACCATCCCCGCGAAGATCGCGAGATTGATGGCGACCGCGACCGCGAGCGCGATGCGCCGCCCGCCCCGGATGCCCCAGGCCGCGAGCAGCAGGACGATCAGCGGCAGCAGCGCCACGACACTCGACCAGCCCTGCAGGTCGGCGATGGAGGAGAAGTCGTCGGGGCACGGCGCGCCGGGCGAACCGAAGGCGCACACCTGGCCGTCCACCACGCTCAGCGGATCGATCGAGAGGTACCCGTAGATCGACAGCAGTCCGGCGCCCGAGCCCGACGCGGTCGCCACGACCGGGCCGATCGCGGTGATCGCGACGATGGCGGCCAGCAGGACGCGCTTCTCGTAGTACGAGCTGCGCACCAACCGGAAGCCGCGGACGCGGCCCCCCAGCGCGAAGCCGAGCGCGAAGCCGACGGGAACCGCGAGGAGCGAGAACAGATCGTTCGCGCCGCCGGAGTAGAGGTAGAGCGTGATGGCGGAGAAGAGCGCCAGCAGCCTCGTGCGGCGGCGCCAGATCGTCCCGAAGAAGGCGCTCGCCGCCATCGCCGTCGCCAGCAGCGGGGCGGTGGGGGAGAAGACGTCGACGGCGGGTGCGTTCAACGGGATGCCGGCGAGGTAGGTCTGCTCGAACAGATCGATCGCGAACCCCAGGAACGACGCCGCGACCCCGCCGACGACGTACGCGATCGCGGTCCGCAGGCTTCCCATCGCGCGCTCCGCCGCGCCGACGACGAGGATCACGAGGACGACGAACGCGACGAGCGCCGGCACCGTCTCCACGACGAAGAGCGAGGTGAGCGAGCTCCACCAGTGACGCACCGCGGTGCCCGCCGGGTCGGCGTCGTCGACCGGGATGAAGCCCCAGTCGATCGGCTGGAAGATCATCCCCGCGACGCTGAGTCCGATCGTCAAGGCCGCGATCAGCAGCGTCACCGGTCGATGGCGCGACCACCAGCGCGCGCTCGTGGCGAAGGTACGCAGGTCGCGCAGGGGTGACGTCACCTGACGCACGATAGTGGCTCCGCCTGTGGGCACAGAGTCCACGCACAGCTCACGCTTATCCGGCTCGAACCCTCATCCGGCTCGTACGGAGCCGAACCACAGCGCGAAGTAGTAAGCGAAGTTGCGGTTGCCGTACGACGAGCATGGGCCGCCCGAGCCCCACCCCGCCGACAGCGCGGCCGGGTCGGGCTGATAGGGCGTGTAGTTGTACAGCGCCGCCGTCGCGTCGTTCTCGATCGCGACATCCGTTCCCCCGCACGCGGGGTCGGGGTGGAAGGCGATGAAGTGCGTGCCCGGCTGGCGCATGAAGCCGGATGCGCGGTACGAGGCCAGGTCGGTCGCCCCCGCGACGATCTGCGCGCCCACGCCTTCGTACTCCGGGTCGCAGGGAGCGGTGTCGGGACAACTCGCCCCCATCGCCGCCCGCAACCGTCCCTCCGTGGGCGCCCGGGCGGCGCGGCCCTCGACCAGCGACTGCTCCTTCTGCAGGGTGACGAGGATGACGCGGGCCGAGATCCCGCAGGCCTCCTGCACCCGGTGGATGATCTCCGCGACCGGCAGCTCACCCCCCTCGATCGCGCGGCAGATGACGTCGCCGGTGCGTTGCGAGACCCGAGCCTCACGCGACGAGATCCCCGCGGTGGCGACGTTCAGACACGCGTCATTGGCGCACTCGCCGATCCGATCGTCGAGGAACGCCTGGATCTCGGCGGCGGAGAGCGCGTCGTGATCGAAGAACAGGGCGTCGTCGATGAGGTTCCCGGGATCGATGTCACCGACGTTCGGCGGGAGTTCCCGCGGCTCCTTGGCCGGCTGCGGCTGCGCGCCGGGGAGCGCCGAGAGATTCGCCGCCGTCACCCCGATCGCGACGATGACGGTGACGAGCAGTCCGGGGACGAGAACGAGCACAGCCGCGATCCCGATCCGGCGACGGCGCCGCCGCATCCGGGATCGAGAGGCCATGGGAACGATCGTGCCGCACCCGGTCACGAGAACGCTGGGAGCGGCGCTCAGCCGTCCGACACCGACGACTGCCGGACGATGAGGCGGGTCGGCAGCGGGGTGGCCTCGGTGACGACATCGGGCTGCTCCACCACGAGGAGGACCTTCTGCATGATCAGGGCCCCCAGCGCCGGGAAGTCCTGCTCGACCGTCGTGAGCGCGGGATGGAGGAACGCCGCTTCGGGCACGTTGTCGAATCCGACGATGCCGACGTCCTCGGGCACCCGCAGACCGCGTTCGCGCAGCGCCGACAGTACTCCGATCGCCATGTGGTCGTTGCCCACGAAGATGCCGTCACCCGCGGCGATGTCGCTCTCGATCGCGATGCCGAACCCGCTCGCAGCCGACCAGTCGCCGTAGGTGAGCGGCGGGATGTCGAGCCGCCTCGCGACGAGCTCGTCGCGCCACCCGCGCACGCGCTCGGCGGCGTCGGGATTGCGGGCGGGGCCCGCGATGTGGTGGATGCGGCGGTGACCGCTCTCGGCGAGGTGGCGCACGGCGCTCCGCGCCCCCCGGTACTGGTCGATCGACACGAGCTGCGGATGCGGCCGGCTGGTGGCGGCGACAGCGACCAGCGGGATGTCGAGCTCGAGCCCCTGGATGGCCGCGAGCACGTCGAGGTCGACCACGATGAGGACGATCGCGTCGACACGCTGGCGCAGCAGGCCGTCGATCGCCGACCGCACGGCGGCGACGTCGCTCTCCGGTGAGCTGATCGCGTCGACGTTGTAGCGTTCCGAGCGCGCGGCGAAGTTGAAGTGGGTCGCGACCGAGGTCGGCCCGAACTGCACCGTCCCCGGCGTGATCAGACCGATGGTCCGGGTGCGGCGGGTCACGAGCGCCCGCGCCGCGGGGGAGGGGCTGTAGCGCAGCTGCGCGATCGCCTTCTCGACCCGCTCGCGTGTGGCCGGCCGGACGTTCGGCATGTCGTTGAGCACCCGCGACACCGTCTGGTGAGAGACGCCGGCGAGTCTCGCGACGTCGAAGATGTTCGCTGCCCGGGGCGTGCGCGCGTCAGTCATCGGCCTCTTCGGTCTTGTCGTCGGCGCGCGCCACGAGGGCGATCAGCAGGTCGGAGCTGAGATCCGCGGCCGGTACGACGTGGGCGATGCGGCCGTCGCGGACGACCGCGATGGTGTGCGAGACCCGCAGCACCTCGTCGAGCTCGGCCGAGATGTAGACCACCGAGACGCCGTTGTCGGCGAGCTCTCCGACCAGGCGCTGCACCTCGGCCTTCGCGCCCACGTCGATGCCCCGCGTGGGCTCGTCGAGCACGACCACGCGGGGAGACAGAGCCAGCAGCCGCGCGAGCAGGACCTTCTGCTGGTTGCCGCCGGAGAGCTCCCGGACCGGGCGGTCGATGTCGGCGGGTCGGATGTTGAGGGCCTCGATCCAGCTGCGGGCGAGCTCGCGCGCGCGGGCGGCGCCCACGGGGCGCAGGACGCCGCGCTGCGCCTGCAGGGCGAGCGTGATGTTCTCGAGCACGCTGAGGTCGCCCAGCACACCGTCGGTGCGACGGTTCTCCGACGAGTAGACGACACCCCGCCCGATCGCCGACCGCGGGCCGTGGCCCCCGAGCGGGGTGCCGTCGAGGAGCACCGTGCCCTCGTCGAGGCCGTCCACGCCCGTCAGCGCGCGGGCGAACTCCGTGCGTCCGGAACCCAGCAGGCCGGCGAACCCGACGACCTCGCCCTCGGCGAGCTCGAGGTCGAACGCATGTCGCGTGCGGCTCGACCGTGCTCCCCGGGCCGACAGCACGACCGGCCCGTCGCTCAGCGGCGCGATGCCGTCGTCGATCGCGGCGAGGCGGGCTGCGGAGTCGCCGAGCATCTTCTCGACGAGCTCGACGCGCAGGAGCTCGGTGGTGGAGTACTCGCCGACGAAGCGGCCGCCGCGCAGCACGGTGACCCGGTCGCACAACTCGTAGACCTGGTCGAGGAAGTGAGACACGAACAGCACCGCGATCCCGCGGGCGGTCAGCTCGCGGACGACGCGGAACAGCTCGGCGACCTCGTCGGCGTCGAGGCTCGAGGTCGGCTCGTCGAGCACGAGCACCCGCAGGTTCGATCCCGAGACCGCGCGCGCGATGGCCACCAGCTGCTGCACGGCGAGCGAGTGCGACGACAGCAGCGAACCCGGGTCGATCGAGACCCCGAGGGACTCGAGCGCCGAAGCGGCGCGGCGCCGCATCTCGGCATGGTCGATGAGCCCGAACCGGCGGGGCTCGCGTCCGAGCGAGACGTTCTCGGCGACCGTGAGGTTCGGCAGCAGGTCGATCTCCTGGTAGACGGTCGAGATGCCGGCCGCGAGCGCGTCCGCGGGGCGAGCGAGGTGCACCGGCGTCCCGTCGAGCAGGATCTCGCCGGCGTCCAGGCGGAGCGCGCCGGTGATCGCCTTGATGAGCGTCGACTTCCCGGCGCCGTTCTCGCCCATCAGCGAGTGCACCTCGCCCGCGAACAGCCGCAGATCGACGTTCGCGAGCGCCTGCTCGGGGCCGAAGCGCACGTCGGCGCCGCGCACCTCGAGCGTCGGCGCCGCCTCGGGATCCATGCGCACCATCATGCCGCCCCGATGCCCCGCCGCGCTGCCGCGGCGCGGCGGGCCGTCACCGCCGCGTCGCGGATCGGCTGACGATCACCCGCTGCACCACGACGAACACGAGCAGCAGCGCGCCCACCGTGATCCGCGTCCACGACTGCTCGGCGCCCAGGAACGAGATGATCGTGCGGATGAGCCCGTAGACGAAGACGCCGATGAGCGACCCGACGACGAACCCGCTGCCTCCCGTGAGGAGGGTGCCGCCGATCACGACCGCGGCGATCGTGTCGAGCTCGGTGCCGACGCCGTTGAGGGGATAGCCCGCGCCCGAGTAGGCCGTGAGCACGATGCCCGCGATCCCCGCGCACACGCCGCTGATGACGTACACCAGCAGGCGGGTGCGCACGACCGGCAGGCCCATGAGGCGCGCCGACTGCTCGCTGCCGCCGATCGCGTAGACGGTGCGGCCGAAGCGCGTGTAGCGCAGCACGAGCGCGGCCAGCGCGACCGTGAGCAGGGCCAGGATGCCGGTGGGCGTGATGTACCAGCCGCCGACCGAGAGGCGGGTCGACTGCAGCCACAGCAGGCCCTCGTCGGCGACCTTGATCGACTCCAGGCTCACGACGAAGGCGAGGCCGCGCGCGAGGAACATGCCGATCAGCGACGCGATGAAGGGCTGCACGTCGAAGAACTGCACCAGGACGCCGATCAGCAGGCCGATCGCGCCGCCGATCACGATCATCGCCGGCACTGCGACGGCGACGGGCACTCCCTCCGACAGCAGCCTCGCGCACAGGATGCCGGTGAAGGCCATCACGGCGCCGACCGACAGATCGATGCCGCCGGTGAGGATCACGAAGGTCATGCCGACGGCGAGCACCAGGAGGTAGGCGTTGTCGAGCAGGATCGACGACAGGATGCGCGGCAGCTGGAAGTTCGGGAAGTTGATCATGGCGCCCGCGATCATGACGACGAGGATCACGGCGGCGGCGAACACCGGCACGAGGGCGATGTGGCGGCTGAGGAAGCGGCGCCACGGGGTCAGGGCGCGCTCGTGCGCGCGGGGGGCAGCGGTGAGCGATGTCATGACAGCACCTTCGCGTCGGAGCGGGCGGAGACGGCGCGGGCCGCGGGGCGGGCGCCGGAGGTGAACCAGCCGCGCACACGGCGCGACTGCAGCAGGACGACCACCAGCACGGCGCCGGCCATGAACACCGGGCTCACGGCGGGCGGGACGCCGAGGAAGGTGATCGTGGTCTTGAGGGTCTGGATCGTGAAGACGCCGATGACGGTTCCGGCGATGCTGAACTTGCCGCCCGCGAGCGACGTGCCGCCGAGCACGACGGCGAGGATCGCGTCGAGCTCGATGTACATCCCCGCCGCGTTCGCGTCGGCGGCCATGATGTTCGAGCTGTAGAGAATGCCCGCGATACCCGCGAGGGTGCCGCTGGCGATGTAGGTGCCCCAGATGATCCCGCGCGAGCGGACGCCCGCCAGGCGGCTCGCCTCGGGGTTGATGCCGACGGCCTCGGTCAGCATCCCGAGGGCGGTGCGCCGCTGGACGACGGCGACGACGATGATCGCGGCGACCGAGACGCACAGGGCGAAGGGCAGGCCGAACACGTATCCCTGTGCCATGAACTGGTACGGCTCGCTGTTGATGGTCGTGATGAATCCGCGCGTGATGAGCAGAGCGACACCGCGTCCGGCGAGCATGAGGACGAGCGTGGCGATGATCGGCTGGATGCCGAGCACCGCGACCAGGAAACCGTTCCACGCCCCCAGGACGAGAGAGGTGCCGACACCCGCCGCGATCGCGATCGCGACGACGCCGAGATTCCCCGGCTCGGGCGATGCCTCGATGATCGTGAGGGCGACGGCGCCCGACACGGCCATGATCGCGCCCACGGACAGGTCGATCCCGCGGGTGGCGATCACGAGCGTCATCCCGAGGGCGACGAGCATGAGCGGAGCGCTGTTGCGGAGGATGTCGATGAGCGAGCCGTACAGCTGACCGTTCTGCACCGTCACGCTGAGGAACGAGGGCCGTGACACGGTGTTCACCGCGATCAGGGCCACGAGGGCGAGCGCCGGCCAGACGAGCCGGTGCGTGATGAGCTTCTTCACGCGATCTTCTCCTTATCCGAGGGGTTCTCGGCGTCGCCTTCGGCGATGAAGGCGACCAGTGTGTCGACGTCCACATCCTGGGTCATGAGTTCGCCGATCTTGCGGCGGTCGCGCAGAACGGCGACCCGTTGCGCGATGCGCAGCACCTCCTCGAGCTCCGACGAGATGAAGACGACGGCGAGGCCCTGAGCCGCGAGCTCGGCGACCTTGCGCTGGATGTCGGCTTTGGCGCCGACGTCGATCCCGCGGGTGGGCTCGTCGAGGATGAGCAGTTCGGGCGCGGTGGCCAGCCATCGCGCCAGCAGCACCTTCTGCTGGTTGCCTCCCGAGAGGTTGCGCACGAGGGCGTTCGGGTCGGCGGGGCGGACGCCGAGGGCCTCGAGGTATTCGGCGACGAGCGCGTCGCGTTCGCTCTGCGGAACCCGGCGCAGCGCGCCGCGCCGCGCCTGCACGCCGAGCACGATGTTCTCGGCGACCGTGAGGTCCGCGACGATGCCCTCGGATCGGCGGTCCTCCGAGGAGAACGCGATGCCGTGATCGAGCGCGTGACGCGGGGTGGTCAGACGGGTCGGGACGCCGTCGACCTCGACGGAGCCGGCATCGGAGCGATCTGCGCCGGCGAGCAGGCGCGCCAGTTCGGTGCGGCCCGAGCCGAGCAGGCCCGCGATTCCGACGACCTCTCCGCGGTGCACATCGAGATCGGACGCCTCGATGACGCCGCGGCGTCCGACGCCGCGGGCACGCAGAACCGGGACGGCGTCGCGGTCGATCTCGCGTTCAGCGGTCGACGACAGGGCGTCGAGGGCGCTCAGCTCGCGTCCGATCATGCGCGCCACGAGGGCCTCGCGTCCGAGCTCGGCGATGGGGTACTCCCCGACGAGCCCGCCGTTGCGCAGCACCGTGAGACGGTCGGAGATCTCGTAGATCTGGTCGAGGAAGTGCGAGACGAACAGGATGGCGACGCCGCGGTCGCGGAGGCGCCGCATGACGGCGAACAGCTGCTCGACCTCGCCGCGGTCGAGGCTCGACGTGGGCTCGTCCAGGATGAGGACCCGCGTGTCGATGACCATCGAGCGGCTGATCGCGACGAGCTGCTGCACCGCGATCGAGTGGCTGGCCAGCACGGAGTGGGTGTCGACGTCGAGACCGAGCTCCGCGAGGTGTCCGGCGGCCGCCTCGTGCGTTGCGCGCCAGTCGATGCGTCCGGCGCGGCGCACCTCGTTGCCGAGCATCACGTTCTCGGCGACCGAGAGGTTGGCGCAGAGGTTCACCTCTTGATAGACCGTCGAGATCCCCGCGGCCTGCGCGTCGGCGGTGCTGCGAAACGAGCGCTCGCGTCCGTCGACGACGATGCTGCCGCTGTCGATCGCGTAGACGCCCGTGAGTGCCTTGATGAGCGTGGACTTGCCGGCGCCGTTCTCTCCCATGAGGGAGTGGATCTCGCCGCCGTAGAGCGTCAGATCGACGGCATCGAGTGCCTTCACGCCGGGGAACTGGATGGTGATTCCGCGCATGGCGACTGCGACGGGGCGTTCCGTGGTCATCATCGACCCGCTTTCTGGAAGGGGTGGCGGCCCGTCACCACAGGGGGCGGCACCGTGTGCACAGGAGTCAGTTACACCACCCGCGATCACTACTTCGGCCGGAATCTCGACCTCGAGTTCTCGTATCACGAG
>NZ_JAPVLR010000009.1:20649-70662 GCF_027157935.1 Microbacterium sp. H37-C3
CCCCCCCCCCCCCCCCCCCCCCACCCGGGTGTCGGATCAGTAGGGGCGGCTGTCCAGGATTTCCTTCGCCTGCTCCTGCGTGAAGCTCTGGTCCTCGACGATGTAGGTCTTGTCGACCGACTCGCCCGCGACGACGGACTTCACGACCTCGGCCGTCTTCTCGCCGAGCAGCGGGTTGCACTCGACGATGAAGTTGAACTCGCCGTTCGCGAGAGCGGTCATGCCGTCCTTGACCGCATCGATCGTCACGATCTGGATGTCGGTGCCCGGCTTCATGCCGGCCGCCTTGATGGCGTCGAGGGCACCGAGACCCATGTCGTCGTTGTGAGCGAAGAGCACGTTGATCTCGGAGCCGAACTTCTGCAGGAAGCCCTCCATCACGGTCTTGCCCTCGGCGCGGGTGAAGTTGCCCGTCTGCGAGTCCAGCACCGTGATGTCGGTGCCGGCCACGGCGGCGTCGAAGCCGGTCTGCCGGTCGGTCGCGGCGGACGATCCGGTCGTCCCCTCGAGGATCACCATGTTCGTCGGCTTCGAGCCGAAGTTCTCGGCGACCCACTCGCCGGCGGTCTTGCCCTCCTGCTCGAAGTCGAGCCCGATCCAGCTGGCGTAGAGGTCCTCGGATGCCGAGACCGTGCGGTCTTCGAGGATGACGGGGATTCCGGCATCCTTCGCCTCCTTCAGCACGTCGTCCCAGCCGTCGCTGACGATGGGGGCCAGGACGATCGCGTCGACGCCCTGGTTGATGAAGCTGCGCACCGCGGCGATCTGCGCCTCGGGCTTGTTGTCGGCGGCGTTGAAGATCAGGTCGAAGCCGTTCTCAGCCGAGAACGCCTCCTTGATCGACTCGGTGTTGGCGCTGCGCCATCCGCTCTCGGAGCCGGTCTGGGCGAACCCGACCGTGATGACGTCGTCGCCGCCGGACGCGCCGGGGGAGCTGGAGCTCGCGCACGCCGTGGCGCTGAGCGCAACGACGCCGAGCATGGCGATCGCGGTGACGACGGACTTCACCTGGGACATCGGAAACCTCCTCGTTTCGTCCGGCGGCGTCGCCGGATCTCTGATGCGTGTCACCTCTCGGGACGCTCGAATGTTAGCGCTCACAACACCGGTGCTGTCAAGAGAGTCTCGGGTCACGAATGCGCAACGCCAGGGTTTCTGCGGCATAGGTCGCCTCGGAGATCCGTTTCATGGAGGTGAGCGCTCACAAGAGCGGTGGGCCATGACTGCACCGAGCGGCGATGCCGGTGTCAAGTGCCCTACCGAGCGTCGCGCGGATCGGGATAGGGCTGAGCCAGGGCCGAGGGGCGGCCCGTCACCACAGGGGGCGGCACCGTGTGCACAGGAGTCAGTTACACCACCCGCGATCACTACTTCGGCCGGAATCTCGACCTCGAGTTCTCGTATCACGAGGAGGTGGTCGTGACCCCGCGGAACTTCCCGTTCCGGTTCCGCCGGGTCGACCCGCTCGAGACGCACCACGCGATCATCGGCATCGCGACGATCGGGGTGCTCGGACGATTCGAGACCGTCGACGAGGTCGAGGCCGCCCTGGCTGACGTCGCGATCATCGAGGTCTCGTTCAGCGAGGCCTTCCCAGCGTCGCGCTGCACTGGATCATCGCCGACCGCTCGCGTTCGATCACGGTCGAGAGCGTTCGGGAGGGTCTGCGCGTCTCGCCGGAGCTGCCGCTGGATCGCTACAGCCGCGGCATGGGGGCGATCGGGCTCCCCGGCGACCTCTCGTCGTCCTCGCGGTTCGTCAAGGCCGCCTTCACGCGTGTCGACATGCACCGGGAAGACCTCGACGCCGATGCTCTCGTGCACTACCCGCTGGTGACCGGCCAGCAGATCAACATGCAGAACTACAGCGTTCATATCGCATTCGCGCCGTGAACGCGAGCGGGTGCGCGGGCGGAACCGGTCGACCTACCGTGTGATGACCGGGATGAACCGTCCCGGCATCCGGGGATCAGACCCGGACGCAGATCGACGGAAGGGGCCGATATGGGACTCGACGACAAGATCAAGAACGCAGCTCAGGACGTCGCCGGCAAGGCCAAGGAGGCCACCGGCAAGGCGACCGACAACGAGCGTCTCGAAGCCGAAGGTCACAAGGACCAGACCGCTGCCAACGTCAAGAAGGCCGGCGAGAACGTCAAGGACGCCTTCAAGTAAGACGCTCCCTCACGCGAGCGCCCCGGGTCCCCGCGACCCGGGGCGCTCTGCTGTGCGTGCGGCGCCGCGGATCCATTCATATGACTGGATCGGCCTACCACGGGCGGCCTCGGGACTCAAGCGCTTCCTGCCCGGTCCGCGGTGTCGGACGATTCCCTCATGACAGACCTGCTCGCGCCGGACACGGCCGCGGACGAGCCCACGCGTCCCGGCACCGACGCCGAGCTCGGCGCGCTTCTCACCGCCGTCGCCGCCGGCGACCGGGGAGCGCTCGCCGACCTGTACGACGCGACGTCAGCCGCCGCCTTCGGGCTCGCGCTTCGGCTGACCGCGAACCGGGCGGCCGCCGAAGAGGCGGTGCGGGAAGCGTTCCTGAATGTCTGGCGCGACGCCCGCCGGTACGACCCCGGTGCGGGCCCGGTCCGCGCGTGGATCCTCGGGCACCTCCGGCATTGCGTTATCGATCGCGGTGGGCTGGCCGGGCTGCGCGAAGCGCTGACACGCGTCCACGAGACGGGCGGGCCCGCCTGAGCGCCGGCCTGTACCGCACCCGAAGGCATCGGGCAACCCGACGTCGCCGGGTGCACGGGACCGAAAGACTGGGGCATGGCCTTCATCGGATATCACGCTTCGCACGAACAGCTCGCGCCCAGCGCGCTCCTGGAAGCCGTCATCGAAGCCGAACGCATCGGCTTCGACGGGGCGTTCAGCGCTGACCATCTCGCCCCGTGGACGCCGCGTCAGGGGCATTCCGGGAACACGATCGCTTGGCTGGGCGCAGCGCTCGCGTCGACGCGGTTCCCCATCGGGTCCGTGTCGACCCCCGGGCAGCTGTATCACCCCGTCGTCAGCGCACAGGCGATCGCCACCCTCGCCGAGATGTTCCCCGGCCGGTACTTCGCAGCGCTCGGCAGCGGTGAGCTGCTCAACGAGCACGTCACGGGGGCGCCCTGGCCATCCAAGGACGAGCGCACGGCACGCCTGGGGGAGTGCGTCGACGTCATGCGGGGGCTGCTCGCGGGTGAGAAGGTCGATCACGACGGCCGCGTCCGCGTGCATGAGGCCCGGCTGTGGAGCCTGCCCACCGGACCGGCGACGCTCATGGCCACCGCGGCCTCCCCGGAGACGGCGCGCTGGGCCGCCGGGTGGGCCGATGGGCTCGTCACGGTCGGGACGACCCGCGAGCAGGTTGCCGAGATCGTCGGCGCCTACCTGGATGCCGGCGGCCTCGGTCCCACGTGCCTGCAGGTCCACATCGCCCTCGCCGGCTCATCGGACGAAGCCGCCGCGCTCGTGCGCGACCAGTGGCTCCACGGCGTCGTGACGCCGCCGGAGGCGTGGGACATCGCTCAGCCGGAGGACTTCGCGGCCCGCGCGGGCGACCCCACCGACGCCGAACTCGCCGAGCACGTCATCATCGGAGTCGATTCGCCGAGCGGCATCGCCGAGCTGGCGGACCGTCTCGCCGGCCTCGTCGACACCGGTTTCGACCGGCTCTACATCCACGAGATCTCCCAGGACCAACGCGCCTTCCTCGGCGAGCGGGCGGGGGCCCTCCTGCACGCGCTGCGCGAACGGCTCGGCGCGAGAACCGAGCTCCCCGGAGGCGCACGATGAGGATCTCCGACACGAGCGACCTCTGGTGGAAGAACGCGGTGCTGTACTGCGTGGACGTCGAGAAGTACCTCGATGACGACGGCGACGGCGACGGTGATCTGCAGGGCCTCGCTCGGCGGCTGCCCTACCTCGCCGACCTCGGTGTCACCTGCCTGTGGCTCATGCCCTTCTACCCGACGCCAGGACGCGACAACGGCTACGACGTGTCGGACTACTACGGGGTCGATCCTCGGGTGGGGTCCCACGGCGACTTCGTCGAGCTCATCCGTACCGCTGAGGACCGCGGTATCCGGGTCATCGTCGATCTCGTCATGAACCACACCTCCGACCGGCATCCCTGGTTCCTCTCGGCGCGCGAGAGCCGCGACTCGCCCTACCGCGACTTCTACGTGTGGCGGGACGAGATCCCCGACGACCCCCGTGAGACGCAGTTCCCCGGCGAGGAGGACGGCGTGTGGGAGTGGGACGAGAAGACCGGGCAGTACTACCTCCACAGCTTCTACGCCCACCAGCCCGATCTGAACGCCGAGAACCCGGCCGTCCAGCGCGAACTCGCGAAGGTCATGGGCTTCTGGCTGCAGCTGGGAGTCTCCGGCTTCCGCGTGGACGCGGTGCCCTCGTTCGTCTCCTCGCCCGAGCGCCGCGAGCCGCAGCGCGATCACGATGTCCTGCGCGCGCTGCGGCGCTTCGCCCAGCGGCGCTCGAGCGCGGCGATGCTCGTGGGCGAGGTCAACGTCCCGCACGATGAGCAGGCGGCGTACTTCGGGGCCGACGGCGACGGCGAGCTGCACATGCAGTTCGACTTCGCCAGCAACCAGGCGCTGTATCTCTCGCTCGCGCGAGAAGACCCGCAGCCGCTGCGCTCCGCGCTCGAGAGCCGGCCCGACATCTCGACGATCTCGCAGTGGGCGAACTTCGTCCGCAACCACGATGAGCTCACCCTCGATCAGCTGTCGGACGCCGAGCGCGAAGAGGTCTTCGCCGCCTTCGCCCCCGAGGAGTCGATGCAGGTCTTCGGGCGCGGCATTCGGCGACGCCTCCCTCCGATGCTGGGCGGCGATCCGCGCCGCATCCGCCTCGTCTACAGCCTGCTCTTCTCGCTCCCCGGTACACCGGTGCTGCTGTACGGCGAGGAGATCGGGATGGGTGAGAACCTCGACATCGACGAGCGGGACGCCGTCCGCGTGCCGATGCAGTGGCGTCCCGACGGCGGATTCTCCACCGCCGCCGCGAGCGCGCATCCGCTGCCGTCCCCCGAGGGGCCGTATGGGCCCCAGCACGTGAACGTCGAGGCGCAGCTCATGGCCCCCGACTCGCTGCTCGCGTTCGTCCGCGGGCTCGCACGGAGCTACCGGCAGTCTCCGGAGATCGGCTGGGGCGACCTCGAGCTCGTGCCCGCCACCGCGCCGTCCATTCTCGCGCACGGCGCCCGCACGAGCGAGAGCCGATTCGTCGCCGTGCACAACTTCGCGGGGGAGCCGGTCGCCTTCGAGATCGACCTCGGCGAGGAGCCCGACGGCACCGAGCTCGTCTGCCTCGCCTCGGGTGAGAGCTGGGCGCTCGAGGGGGCCACGGTCTCGATGGAGCTCGACGGCTACGGTGCGCGCCGCCTGCGCGTCACGCGCCCGGGTGACGGGCGCCTGCGCTGAGGGGGTTAATCCGCGGGTGAAGCCTCGGGTGAAATCCTCCCCGGGGGCGGTGTGCGCGTCCGGTTCGCGAGCAGGATGGGGACGGGAGACGGGGAACGGACGGCCGGGGGGATCGTCCGTTCCCCGCCTCCGGGCCCCGTCGGTGCTAGCGGACGATGGTCGTCACGGCATCGCCCGACCACACGATGACCTCGTCGTCGAACGCGGCGATCGCCGCCGGCGCGGCCGGATCGCTGTCGGGGATGCACTCGGAGGCCGAGGCCGTGCCCGCCGCGTCGACCCACGTCAGGGCCAAGGCTCCCGCGCAGGCATCCGTCCCGGCGCTCACGAGCGCGGTCGCGCGGCCCAGGACATCGAGAGCGACGACATCCGCGAGCGGCAGAGGAGCGAACGCACCGCTGCCGACGCGGGTGTGGGCGACCCCGTCGCACACCAGAGCGGTCTGCTGCGCCCCCACTCGCACGCTGGCGGGGGCGGCGCAGGGGAGCGCGACCTCGCCCGAGGGCGACGCCAGCACCGTGGGTGCGGAGCCCGAGGGATAGGTCGCCCGCGCCAGGAGATCGGGGTACGGGTCCCAGAACCGGCCCTGCGTGTACGTCCGCAGCAGCTGGGGAGAGCAGTCCGCCGCATCGGCGATCAGCTCGGCCTCGGTGCCGGACAGGCCCGACAGCGCGCGGACCTGAGCGATGCCGCGGGAACGCGGGGTGACGTCGACCCAGGTGGTGCCGCCGTCGTCTGATCGCTCGACGACCGGCTCGCCGGCGCCGCAGGCTCCCGCCGTCGCGCGCCACAGCATGCCCTCGGCTGAGCGAGCGAGGAAGCGCTCCTCGGCACCGCCCGTGACGGGGGTCGCGGTCGACGACGGTGAAGCGCTCGCGTCCGGCCCCGGCCCCCGGAACGAGAAGGTCGGCACGGGGCCTGCGGTCGGCGCGCCCGACGGCTGCGGACTGCGGTCGTGCTGCAGCGCCAGCGCCGTGAGCGCGATCACGACGAGAGCGAGCGCGCCGACGCCGGCCACCGACAACGCGCGGGCGATGGGCGGTGCGGTCAGGTCACGTCGCGCCATGCGCCATCAGCTCGCAGAAGGACCGGAGCGGCGGGACTCGTCGGAGGAGCGAGCGCGGAAGCCGAGGTCATCGAGCGTCGGAGCCGGACCGGTCTCGACCGGCTCGGCGCGGCGTCCTCGACGACCACGCGGCTGCTTCGCCGGGGCGGCGGGCTTGCCGCGGCGAGCCTCGCGGGCCGCGTTCTCCTCCTGCGTGTAGCCGTAGCCGTAGCCGTAACCGCCGTAGTACGCGTCGGGGCCGCGGGTGGGCACCATCGTCAGCACCACGCCGGCGACCTTGGCGTCGACGGTCTGAAGAGCGTCGATGGCGCCGGTGAGCTGGTGGCGGGTCGTGCGGCCCGCCGCGACGCCGACGATCGCTCCGCTGGTCGCACGGGCGAGGATGGCCGCGTCCGTCACGGGCAGGAGCGGCGGGGCGTCGCACAGCACCACGTCGAAGTCGCGCTCCAGGACCTCGAGCAGCTGACGCATCTGGGGCGACGCGAGCAGCTCGCTCGGGTTCGGCGGGATCTTGCCCGACGGCAGCACATACAGGCTGCGACCGCCCCAGGGCAGCATGACGTCGCCCAGGCGTGCTCGGCCGATCAGCACATCGGTGAGGCCCGCTCCGCCCTCGAGGCCGAGATACTCGTCGACCTTCGGCTTGCGCAGGTCGGTGTCGAGCAGGGCGACCTTCTTGCCGGCGTCGGCGAGGGCGATCGCGAGGTTGATGGTCGTGGTCGACTTGCCCTCGCTCGGCACCGAGCTCGTGACGACGAAGCTGGAGCGGCCACCCATGTCGAGGAACTGCAGGTTGGTGCGCAGCGCCCGGAACGATTCCGCGCGGGGGCTCAACGGATCGGCGTGCACGATGAGCGGCCGGTCCTTCGCCTTCGGGTCGAAGGCGATGGCGCCGATGAGGGGCGACTCGGTGACCTGCTCCACATCGCGCGAGCTGCGGATGCGGGTGTCGAGCACGGTGCGCAGGACCGCGATCCCGATGCCGAGCGCCAGGCCGACGAGGAGGCCGAGCGCGAGGTTGAGGGGAACGTTCGGGCTCGACGGGCTGAGGGCCGGCTGGGCGTCGCGGACGCGCGACAGCTGAATGGGGCTCGCCCCCGACTCGCTCGCGGGCTCGATCGCGGGGACCGCCGCCGACAGGCTCGCAGCCAGGGCGTTGGCGATGTCCGCCGCCGCGACCGGATCGGTGTCGACCACGGTGATCGTGATGAGCGTCGTGTTCAGGGCAGCGCTCGCGTTCACCTTCTCGGCGAGCTGGCCCGCCGTCGTCCCGAGGCCGAGCTCGGCGATCACCGGGTTCATCACGATCGGCGTCGAGACGAGGCCGACGTACGTGTTGATCCGCGCCTGCGCGAACGTCGACCCCTGCTGCAGCTCGGCGACGCTGCCGGAGGTCTGCGTCGAGACGAAGACCGTGCTGGACGATTCGTAGGTGGGCGTGCGCGTCAGCGAGTACGCGGCCGCGGCGCCCACACCGACGAGGGTGACCACGAGGATCACGATCCAGTTCTTGCGGAGGATGCGAATGTAGTCGGAGAGCTCCATGCTGCCCTTCGGTGCGCGCCACGAGGGCATCGGCGGAAACTCGGATCAGTCTGCCACAGCCATGTTTCCGGCCGGGGTCGGATCGCGCACCTCGGATCAGGAGGTCGTCGCGACCGCCACGACGCGCACCACCTGGTCGATCGCGGGATCGAGCTGCGCCGCCGACGTCTCATATGTCGACCACGACCGGCGGTAGGGGTCGACGACGTCATCCTCCGTCGGATCGGCGGGCGGGAGGACGAGGCCGCGCTGGCCCGCGACCGCTGCGACCGCCGCCCGCAGTCTGCCCGCGGCATCCTGGTCGGCCGCCGTCGCGACGGCCCCCTGCAGCGCGGCGTCCGACAGCGACGAGGCCAGGCGCGCGAACTCGCGCACGGTGAACGCCACGCGTGTCCGCGCGGGGACGAGCTCCGCCACGGCGCGCCGGTGCTCGCGGGCCATCGCCAGGACGAGGTCGGCCGAGACGAGGTGCTGCTCGGTCAGGAAACGAGCCCGGTGCGCCTCGGCATCCGAGGCCGAGATTCCGCGCGCCAGCGCCAGGCGCTGCGCCTCGGGCGTCATCCCGTGATCGGCCAGGCCTCGCGTCCCGGCGCTCGTGACGCGCACGCCCCGGTCGGCCAGACGAGTCTGGAGCATCAGAGCCGCCAGGGGCGAACGGCAGATGTTCCCCGTGCAGATGGTCGCGATCTCGATCATGGGACCTCCGCTAACGTGGGCGCGTGCACACCCACCCTAGCGAGCCGGTCGCGACGACGTCGCGGCGCCCACGTCACCGTCGCGTCGACTGGCGCCAGGGCGGATCGAGCGTGCGCCGGTGGCGCGAGATGATGCTCGCCTGGGCGCTCGTGAGCCTGGGCGCGGGAATCCTGCTGGGGTATCTCGTGCTGTGGCTCCAGCCCGCGGCGTCGTGGTCGGGCCTCGCCGCGACGGCGGCGCTCTGGCTCGGGATGCTGATCCCCGTCGTCCTCGCGCTTCGCGTCTCGCGACCCGCGGGTCTCCTCCGGTTCCGAGCCGCCGACCTCCTCATCGGGCTCGGCTTCGGCATCGTGCTCCGTCTGGTGCAGGGGCTCATCCAGCAGGGGGTCGAGGGGCAGGCCCGCTTCCCCGGGCTCCTGCTCGTCGACGGGCGGCTTCCCGCGAGCTGGTGGCTGACGGATGCCGCCGCCGCGGGGCTGGTCGCCCCGGTCCTCGAGGAGTTCTTCTTCCGCGGGGTCGTGCTCGTCGCGGTCTACACGCTGCTGCGCCGGGCCGCGGGGCCGGCCACGGCCGGCGTGGCGGCGCTGCTGGTGTCGACGGCCGTCTTCCTCGTGAGTCATCTCGTCGGCGGGGCCCTCGGCGTCGACGGCGTCCTCTCGATCGCGCTGGTCGGGGTCGTGTGCGCCGGCCTCGTCCTCCTGACCGGGCGCATCTGGACCGGCGTCGTCGCACACGTGGTGTTCAACCTCTCGGGCGTGGGCCTCGCCTTCGTCGGGGCGTTCACGGGCTGAGAACGCCGGAGAGCGCGGAGCCGGCATGACGACCTGGTGGAACGCGGTCTCCGGAGGTGCCTTCTACACGCGGTGGAGCGCGGCGGTGTCGCTGCTGGTGGCCGGGGTGTTCTCGGTGCCGTCCGTCGGCGGTGCCGGAATCGAGGCGTACCTGCGCGGTGCCACGGTGGCCGTCCTGGGCTGGTCGGTGCTCGCCGCGATGGTCGTCCCGGTCGCTGTGGCCGAACGGCGGCTCGCGTCGCGTCCCGCGCGCGGCGTCGTCGTGCTCGCGTCGCTCGTCGTCGTCGCGACGATCCGTCCCGCCGTCAACGACGCCATCAGTTCCGCCCTGTTCGGTATCGTCCCGAGCGGGCCGGCGTCGTCGCGGATCGCGACCAACCTCGTCACCGCGCTCGCGCTGCTGTCCATCGTCGCCGTCATCACGTCGCGTCACGCCGCCGCACGGGCAGCCGCCGAGCGGTTGCGCGCGGCGCTCGTGCGGGTCGAGCGCGCGGAGGCGCGCCGGCAGCATGTCGCGGCCGAGGCCCGGGCCGCGCTCGTGGCGGGCATCGCGGCCCTGCGCCGCTCACGCGAGCGCATGCTCGCCGGCCCGATCGATTTCGACGTCGTCCGCACCTTCTCGGAGGACGTCCGCGGGCTCAGCCACCGCATCGACCGCCTGTTGCGCGAGCACGACGCCGAACGCGACGACGAGCGCGACGACGAGATGAGCGAGGCCGGCCCCGCGTCGCACGAGAGAGGCCCGGGCCTGTCGATGCGGCTGGTCGCGCCGCCGTGGTTCAGCGTCGCGCCGCTCTACGCGCTGGCGTGCTTCCCCTACGCCGTCGCCGCCGGCGGCGTCGGAGTGGGCCTCGCCGGCATCGCGGGGGGAGTCGTCGTCGATGTCATCGCCGGCGGTGCGGTGCGTCGGTGGGCCCGGCCGCCGCGTCCGGTCGTCTTCCTGCTGGTGTGGATCGCCGCCGGGTGCGCGATGAGCGTCGTCACCTACCTCTTCCTCCCGCGCATCGGTGTGCTCGGCCTCGTCCCCGTGCTCGCCGTCCCCGTCGTCGCGGTGCTGGTCGGCCTCTGCCGCGACGCGCTGTCGCGCGCCCGTACCGATGAGCGCCGGGCGGCGGCCGGGCTCGCCGAGGTCGCACGCGAGGCCGCCGAGATCGATGAGAGCGCGGGCCCGCGGCGTGCCATCGACGTGCTGCACGGGCGCGCGCAGGGCGCCTGCGTCGTCTTCGCGGCCCGCGTCGACGAGCGCGCCCCGACCCCCGACGAGGTGGACGACTTCCGGTGCCGTACCGAGGCCGCGTTCGAGGAGATCCTCGAGTCCGGGGACCCCGAGCGGATGCCGGCGAGCGAGTCGCTGGATCGCCTGATCGAGGCGTGGGCGCCCGCCGTCGCGGTCACGCAGCGCATCGACGACGCGGTCCGGCTGCGGTTGAGCGACCCCGACGCGGCCGAGCGCGTCGTCTCCGTCGTCACCGAGGCGCTCGTCAACGCCGTCAAGCACTCCGGGGCGCGGCGTGCCCGGGTGGTGGCGCGGGTCACCGGATCGGGTTCGCTGCTGCTGCGGGTGTCGTCGCCCGGGCGGCTCGGGCCCGTTCCCGGACGCGGTCTCGGGACCGTCGGGCGACGCGTGTACCAGGACGGCGACGACGTCGTCCTGGAGACCGTCATCACGCTGCCGTCACTGTGAGGGCGGCAGGCGCAGGGTGACGGTCGTCCCGGTTCCCCTGATGCTCTCGATGGATGCCTCTCCGCCGAGTCGTCGCGCGATGTCGCGGACGCTCGCGAGGCCGACGCCCGTGCCGCCGTCGCCCGGATCGGAGAGGCGGCCGCGGTGATAGGGCTCGAAGATCGAGGCGAGGTCGTCGGAGTCGATGCCCCGGCCGCTGTCGGCGACCGTCACCACGGCGGCATCCGGCTCCTCCGACACCGACACGACGATGGTGTCCTCGCTGTACTTGGCAGCGTTGTCGATGACGTTCGCGAGAGCGCGTCGCAAGAGCGCGCGATCGGTCGAGACGTGGGCGCGGCCGGCGCCGCGGACATCCACGCGCTCGTTGACGTCGCCCGGCAGCACGAGCTCCGCCGCCTCACGGGCGAGAGTCAGCAGGTCGGTCTCCTCGCTCTCATCGCCGTCGGTTCCCCGCACATGCGCCGAGAGCTCTGCGGCCATGGCGATGATGTGGTCGGTCACGCGTGAGACGTGCTGCAGCAGACCCGACTGCGCCTCCGGGATCTCGTCCTCGAGCAGGTCGACGTAGCCGCGCAGAGCGGTGATCGGCGAGAGGAGGTCGTGGGCGAAGGCCCGCAGGAAGCCGTCCTTCTCGTCGTCCAGGCGCTTGGCCTCGCTCAGGTCGCGCACGATCTTGACGAAGCCCGCGGGTTCGCCGTCGTCGTCGCGGACCGCGGTGATCAGCACGTGCGCCCAGAACAGCGTGCCGTCGCCGCGCAGCCGCCAGCCGGTGTCCTCGACCGACCCGTCGGTGCGTGCGGCGGCGAGCAGTCGCGCCGGCCGACCGCGCTCGCGGTCCTCGCGGCGGTAGAAGCGCGAGAACGACGTGCCGATGACCTCATCCGCGGGGTAGCGCTTCAGACGCTCGGCCCCGGGGTTCCATGACCGCACCACGCCGGCGTCGTCGAGCTCGACGATCGCGACCGACGTCACCTGCGCGGCCCAGTCGGTGGCCGTGCCCGCGAGGACGGCACCCGTCGTGCGGGCGTGGTCATAGGGGGAAGCGCTCATCGTCGTCGTCACCTCGAACGGGCCGAGTTGTCGAGAATCTCAGCGTCGAGGTCATTCTTCCGTCGTGACGAATGTGCCGCCCGCGCTTGACACGGGGTGGTCGAGTGCACGATCGTCGTGCGCCGCACCGGGCAGCACGATCGCCATCGCCGTGCCGCCCGACGCAGAAGCGCCCACGCGAACACGGCCGCCGTGCGCGACGACGGCGTTGCGGACGACCGAGAGGCCGATGCCGAAGCCCTGGATCGCGTTCTCCCGGGCATAGGGGGTCCGGTAGAACGGATCGAACACGCGCGTCCGCTCGATCGAGGTGAGCCCGGGGCCGTTGTCGCTGACGACGATGTGCACACCCGACTCGTCGACGCGCTGGCCGATCACGACCGCGGACGAGGGCGGGCTGAACTTCACGGCGTTGATCAGCAGCTCCTCGAGCGACTGGCGGATGCGCACCGGGTCGAGCACGACCCGGTCGTGCGTCGCACCGATCTGCTGGATCGAGCTGCCGCGACGCTCGGCGCGCGGCGAGACGGCGCGCACGGCCGAGGCGATCAGGTCGCTGAGCGTCACCGGGCGCGGCGAGACCTCGGTGTCGGTCGACGCGGCGGCGAGCAGTTCGTTGATGCGGTCGGTGAGCACCAGCACGTTGCGCTCGACCAGCGAGAGGTAGCGCGTCGCTGCGGCGTCGTCGGGCCGGACGTGGTCGGTCAGAAGATCGAGGTAGCCGGTCACGCTCGTCAGCGGCGTCCGCAGCTCGTGCGACACCGTGCGGAGGAAGTCATGTCGCAGCTGCGCGGCATCGGCCATCTCCGTCACATCGTGGGCGGCCACCAACGTGCCCAGGAGAGTCCCGTCGGCGCGGCGCACGCGGTCGGCGTCGGCGAGGATGGCCCGCTGCGCCGCCGGCGGACCGACCCACTCGACGGCGTCGCTGACCTTGTCGCCGCGCAGGGCGCGGGGGATGAGCTGCTGGTGATGGGGTACCGGCGTCGTGCGGTCGGCCGCCAGCACGGCGTCACCCGCGTAGGGAGCCTCGCTCAGCGAGAACCCCATCGCTCGGGAGAGGTCCTCGGCGGTGCGGTTCGCGAGCATGAGCCGCCCCGCGTCGTCGTAGAGGGCGACACCGCTGCGGACGGTGTCGAGCACCGTGCGCAGGACGAGTTCGTTGTCGCGGGCCCGGGCGAGCGCGCGCTCCCGCTCCTCGTGGGATGCGCGCAGGCGGCGGCCGCTGCGCCGCAGATGCTGGGCGGCGATGTTGACGACGACGGCGACGGCGAGGATGAGGCCCGGGAGGGTGAAGACGTTCGCCCACTCGAGCGGCGTGACCGGCCAGCTGCCGCGGACGAAGAAGGGGAGCGAGGTCATGAGCGCCGCCCCGCCCACGGCGGCGGTGAAGGCGATGGGCGGGAAGCCGTAGGCGATCCAGAGGATGGGGAAGATCGCCAGCATGCTGACACCGGGCAGGAGCCACACCACCTCGGTGCGCACGAGCGCGACGGCGACGATGTCCGTCACGGCGAGGGTGACCAGCCAGGAGGGCGAGAACCGCTCCCACGGGAGGAGGGCGCCGGCCATCGACGCGAGGATGACGATCAGGACCGCGGCGCACGTGAACGGCGACGAGAGCGACTCGGGTGCTCCGAAGGCGAGCGCGACGATCACGACGAACGTGCCGACGACGAACGGCAGCTGCGCCCGCGTGAAGACGCGGATGCGACCGAGGCGAGAGCGCCGCAGTTCGAACAGGGGCATCCGGGGTCTCCGATCGGGGTGCATGAGAGATCGAGGACGGCCCGGGGGGACAGGCGCGGCTTTGATAACGTCGACAGATAGCGTACGCTGTCTCTTTGGTGCGCGTGCCACGCAGGCGTGCCGCTACGAACGTGAGCCCTCCACTGGCGTGTTCGTCCGATTTCGGACCAACCACCCCGGAGCGGGATTCACGAACTCCTCCGTTCGATTCAAGAAAGCAGCACTACTGTGACGCGCACTTTCACCCCCAAGGCTGGCGAGATCCAGCGCGAGTGGCTGGTCATCGACGCAACCGACGTCGTCCTCGGCCGCCTCGCCTCGCACGCCGCCGTCCTCCTCCGCGGCAAGCACAAGGCTTCGTTCGCCCCTCACGTCGACACCGGTGACTTCGTCATCGTCGTCAACGCCGACAAGGTGGCCCTGACGGGTCAGAAGCTCCAGAAGAAGATGGCCTACCGCCACTCGGGCTACCCGGGCGGCCTCAAGTCGGTCTCCTACGAGGAGCTGCTCGAGAAGAACCCCGTCCGCGCGGTCGAGAAGGCCATCCGCGGCATGCTCCCGAAGAACAGCCTGGGCCGCCAGCAGCTCTCGAAGCTCAAGGTCTACGCCGGTGCCGAGCACCCGCACGCTGCGCAGCAGCCCACCACCTACACCTTCGACCAGGTCGCCCAGTAAGCGCCGCGAAAACACTCAAGGAAACACTGATGGCGAAGATCGCTGACTCCCTCGAGGAGACCCCCCAGAACTACTCGACCGAGACGCCCGCCTCGGAGGCTGCTTCAGCCGCCGCGCCCCGTCCGGTCCTCTCGGTCCCCGGTGCCGCCGTGGGTCGCCGCAAGCAGGCCATCGCCCGCGTGCGCCTCATCCCCGGTTCGGGCACCATCACGGTCAACGGGCGCACGCTCGAGGACTACTTCCCGAACAAGCTCCACCAGCAGCTCATCAACGACCCGTTCACGGTGCTCGAGCTCGCCGGCTCGTACGACGTCATCGCCCGCATCTCCGGTGGCGGCCCCTCGGGCCAGGCCGGCGCGCTGCGCCTGGGCATCGCCCGTGCGCTCAACGAGATCGACGCCGAGAACAACCGCCCGACCCTGAAGAAGGCCGGCTTCCTCTCGCGCGACGCTCGCGTCAAGGAGCGCAAGAAGGCTGGTCTCAAGAAGGCCCGTAAGGCTCCTCAGTACTCGAAGCGTTAAGCTCCGTGGCGCTGTTCGGTACGGACGGTGTTCGGGGGCTGGCCAACGGCCCCCTCACCGCCGAACTCGCACTCACCCTGGCCCAGGCGACTGCCGTCGTCCTGGGCCAGGGCCGTATCGCGGAGGCGCGCAAGGCAGCCGGCAAGAGGCTGACCGCCGTCGTGGCGCGCGACCCGCGCGTCTCGGGGGAGTTCCTCTCCGCCGCGGTCGCCGCCGGGCTGGCGTCCTCGGGAGTCGACGTTCTCGACGCCGGGGTGCTGCCGACGCCCGCTGCGGCGTTCCTCGTGAGCGACATCGACGCCGACTTCGGCGTCATGGTCTCCGCGTCCCACAACCCCGCGCCCGACAACGGCATCAAGATCTTCGCCCGCGGCGGGGTCAAGCTCCCCGACGAGGTCGAGCGCCGTATCGAGGAGGCCCTCACCGGACCCAAGCTCCAGCCCACCGGCGCCGACGTCGGCCGCATCCGTGTTTTCGCCGATGCCGAGGACCGCTACGTCGTCCACCTGCTGGGCTCGCTGCCGCATACCCTCGACGGGCTGCACGTCGTGCTCGACTGCGCGCACGGAGCGGCGTCCGGGGTGTCTCCGCAGACGTTCCGCGACGCGGGTGCGAAGGTCACCGTCATCGGTGCCGACCCGGACGGTCTCAACATCAACGACGGGGTCGGCTCGACCCACCTCGACCGCGTCGCAGCAGAGGTGATCCGGACCGGAGCCGACATCGGCATCGCCCACGACGGCGACGCCGATCGCTGCCTCGCCGTCGATGCCGACGGTCGTGTCATCGACGGCGACCAGATCATGGCGATCCTCGCCGTGGCGATGAAGCAGCGGGGGCGGCTGCCGTTCAGCACCCTCGTCGCGACCGTCATGAGCAACCTCGGTCTGCATCGGGCCATGGCCGAGCACGGTATCACCGTCGAGCAGACCGCGGTCGGCGACCGCTATGTGCTGGAGCGGATGAACCAGGGCCGCTTCGGGCTCGGCGGAGAGCAGAGCGGGCACGTCATCATGAGTCGCTACGCGACGACCGGGGATGGCCTTCTGACCGGGCTCCACCTCGCCGCCGAGATGGCTCGGCAGGGCAAGACCGCAGCCGAGCTCGCGGCCGTCATGACGGTGTATCCCCAGGTCCTCGTGAACGTCCGCGGCGTCGATCGCGATCGCGTCGCCAGCGACACGGGTCTTCAGGATGCCGTCGCCGCAGCGACGGCGCGCCTCGGCGACTCCGGGCGCGTGCTGCTGCGCGCCTCGGGTACCGAGCCGCTCGTGCGGGTGATGGTCGAGGCGACCACCGAGGCCGAGGCCCGCGCGATCGCCGACGAGCTCGCGGCCGTCGTGGCCGACCGTCTCGCGCTCAGCTGATCCGTCCTCGCAGCTCCGCCTCATCGGTGGGCGCGTCGGCGAGGACGAGGCGCGCGGCATCCGTGGCGTCGGCGACGTTCCACAGCAGCACGCCGACCGGCGCGCCCGTCTCGTCGCGGTAGTACACCACTGTCCGTGGTCCGGACTCGTCGTCGCCGACGTCCACGACGAGGGTGTCGAGATCGGGGTCGAGGGTGCCGACCGCCTCCCACCGGACGCCGAACACCTGCGAGTAGAAGTACGGGGTGTGGCGGTAGGCCTCGCCGCCGCCCGCCATCGATCGCCCGGCCGCCCGGCCCATCTCCTGGGCGTTGTCCACGTGCTCGACGCGGGTGCGACCGAGCAGCCGGTCAGGGTACGAGGCGATGTCGCCGGCCGCCCAGATCGCGTCGTCGGTCGTGGCGAGGAACGCGTCGACCACGACCCCGTCATCGACGGCGAGCCCGGACTGCTCGGCGAGGTCGGTCACCGGCGAGACGCCGAGGCCGAGCACGACCGCGTCGCCGCGCAGCCGCGATCCGTCGTCGAGCACGACCTCGAGGCCGTCGGCCGACGCGTCCGTCACCACCTCCTCGACCCGGCGGCCGGGCACCAGGCGCACACCAGCGTCTCGGAACAGCCGCTGGTACCGCTCGGCGAGCGGAGGCGGGAACGTGCCGTCGCCGAGTGTGGTGCTCGGGAAGACCAGATCGACCCCCACGCCGTTCTGCACGAGGGCGGCGGCGAGCTCTGCGCCGATGTAGCCCCCGCCGACCACGACGATCCGCTCGCCCTCGGCGGCGAGCTCGCGCAGCCGCCGGTAGTCGTCGGCGGAGCGGAAGAAGAGCACTCGGTCGCTGTCGGGCGCATCGACCTCGTGCGGGCGTGAACCGGTCGCGAGGAGCAGCCGACGGTAGCCGATGCGCTCGCCGGATTCGTCCTCGACCGTGCGCCCGTCTCGGTCGATCGCGGTCACGGTGGTCCGCAGCCGGATCTCGGCGCCCGTGTCGTCGGCCGTGCCGAGCGGCACCTGATCCCAGGTGAAATCCGGGTCGGTCCACAGCTTCTTGGTGAGCGCCGGGCGCGTGTACGGTTCGTCGACATCGGCGCTGAGGACACCGATCGTGCCGCTCTCGTCGAGCTCGCGGATGCCGCGGGCGGCCGCGTCGGCGACCATTCCGCCGCCGACGATGAGGTAGTCGTAGCTCTGCATCCGGCCACGCTAGGGGCGGGCGCCACCCGATCCCAGCGCGTGCCGCCGACTCCAGCCGAGCGTATGATGCGCGCGTTAACGGCGACGTCGCTCGGATTCGCTAGGATTTCGGCCGGTGCGGCAGCGGCCCGCCGAAGTCGAGGGGGGTGGATGTGAGCTGGGGGCGAACATCGCGACATCGAGCGCGGGTTCGGCCGGGCGTCGCGATCTGGTGGGATGCCGTGTCGAGCGGGCGCTTCTTCACGCCGTGGAGCGTTCTCGTCGCCGTTCCCGTCTCGGCCATCGTCCTCGCCCCGTACGCGAGCGTCGACACGCCCTCGGAGCTGCTGTCGGCACAGTTCTCCGGTCTGCTGGTCGCGGTGATCCTGAGTCTGGCCCTGCTGCCGGTCGTGCTCGCGGAACGACGGATCCCGTCACCGGCGGCACGCGGGGTGCTCGTGCTGACGGCTCTCGTGGCCGCGGCCGTCTCGCGGCCCTTTCTCAACGAAGCCCTGGCCGTCGGCGTGCTCGGACTCGGAACGGACCCCGCCTGGACCGAGCGCATCGTGACCAACGTCGTCGCCTGGGTCAGCGTGCTGTCACTCGTGGCCGTCACCGAGCAGCTCTACGTCAGCTCGCGCGACGCGCGGACGCGCCTCGCCGATGCGTTGCGCACGGTGACCGATGAGCAACGCCGCGCCGGTCGCTACGAGCGGGAGACCCGCGATTTCCTCACGTCCGAGATCAGCGCTCTGCGCACCGCGCTGGCGGCTCTCGTGGCTTCGCCGCTCGACTTCGAGCGGGTGCGGGGGTTTTCGGACGACGTCCGCTCGGTGAGCCACCGGGCCCGCGACCGTGCGGGACTCCCGCTGACCGACATCCTTCCCGACGGCGCGGCTGCGTCGGTGGTCGACGCGGCCCGCACCGCTGTCGAGCGACTGCGTCCGCCGGCCCCCGGCCTCGTGGGCGCGATCTTCGCCGCGGGCAGCGCTCCGTTCGCGCTCCGCACGCAAGGCCCCGTCTTCGCGGCGGTCCTCATCGTCGCCGTCTTCGCCCTGTGTCTGGGGGTCGACCTGCTCACCCGCCGGGTCGCCCGGCGCTCCTCCGCGCGTCGACGCGGCCAGCGCATGGTCGTTCTCTGGCTCGGTGCCGGGATCGTGATGGCCGGGGCAGCGGCGGTGATCGTGGGGGAGCCCAGCTTCATCCCCGTCATCCCGGCGATCGCACTGCCCGGGATCGCGATCGTCGCGGCGCTGTGTGCCGAGGCGATCCATCGGGGCCGGGTCGAGACCCGGCGGCTGGGTCGTGCGCTGCAGGCGCTCGTCCGCTCCGCCGCGGACCAGACCTCCAGCACGCGGCAGAACCTGGAGCATGCCTCCGATGTGCTTCACAGCCGGATCCAGGCCACGTGCGTGATCCTCGCGGCCCGCGTGGACGACGAGATCGCGACGGACGACGACATCCGCGACTTCGAGCTCGCGATCGGCGCGGGGCTGACCGACGCCCTCGCTGACGGTCGGCCGGGGGCGGCGCGAGCGGCGGACCTCGCGGAGACCGTGGCGATCTGGCGGCCCGTGCTGACGGTGTCCTCCGCGGTGGATCCTGCCGCGACCACCGCCATGTCGGACGCCATCGTGACCACGCGCGTCGTCGCGATCGTGGCTGAGGGGCTCGTGAACGCGGTCAAGCACGCGGCGGCACGCTCGGCCGAGATCGAGGTGCGCGGCGCCCCCGACGGGGCATCCCTGTCCGTCCGCGTTCGCACCCCCGGGCGGTTGCGCAGCGACGCCGGCGCCGCGGCGGGCCTCGGCATCGCCGGCCTCGGACCGTCCGCGCGGGTGTTCCAGAACGGCCGCGACGTCGTGCTCGAAGCGTCCGTGCCGGTCGGCGCGGAGGTCGCGTGATCGGCGGTCAGGGGCGCGGCGCGCTCCATGACAGCGACTCGATGTAGCGGAGAAGCACTCCCTCGCGCAGCGCCCAGGGCGAGACCTCGAGCTCGTCGACGTCGAACGCGCGCATCGCCTCGTGGAGGACCACGGCGCCCGCGACGATCTGGAAGGTGCGGTCGGCGGTGATCCCCGGGAGCTCCTGCCGGGCGGATGCCGGGATGCGGGCGAGCCGCGGGATCCACGAGTTCAGCGCCGAGCGGGGCAGGGTCATCCGCTCGATCCCCGACCAGCCCGGCACCGGGTCGCCCGCGAGCTTCGCCAGCGAACGGATGGTCTTGGAGGAGCCGACGACGTGGTCGGGTCGAGGGCTGTCCGCCATCGACGCGACGATCGGCTTCAGGGTCGCGCGCGCGTGCTCCCGCAGGACGTCGACGGCATCCTCGCCCGGCGGGTCGGCGGGCAGGAACTGCACCGTCATCCGGCCTGCGCCGAGCGGCACCGAGGCGGCCGTGTCGGGCAGCTCGTCACTGCCGGCCGCGATCTCGAGAGAACCGCCGCCGATGTCGAACAGCAGGATCTCGCCCGCGGACCAGCCGAACCAGCGGCGCACCGCCAGGAAGGTGAAGCGCGCCTCCGACTCGCCGCCGAGCACCTGCAGGTCCTGCCCCAGGGCTTCCTCGATCGCGGCGATGACCTGCGGTCCGTTCGCGGCGTCGCGCACGGCGCTCGTGGCGGTGGCGAGGAGCTCGGCGACGTTCTCCGTGCGCGACACCGCGACCGCCTCGGTCACGGCGGCTACGAGGGCGCGGACGCCGTCGTCGCTGATCGAGCCGTCGGGCTCGAGATAGCGCATCAGTCGCAGCACCGTCCGCTTGCTCGTCCGGGCGAGGGGGCGCCCTCCGGGGCGGACATCGGCGACGAGCAGGTGGACGGTGTTCGAACCGATGTCGAGGACTCCCAGACGCACAGGTTCACAGTAGTGGCAGGCCGCCAGCGCCGCCGGGGCTCCGGCCGGGGGTTACGATGAGCGCGATGTCCCCTGAAGATGTGCAGGCGCTGGCGCCGCTCGCTCCCGCCCTGTACCGCGAGATCGACCGCTCCGACTGGTCCCGGCTCGCGGCGGGTGTGACCCAGCCGCTGACCGAGACCGAGATCGTCCAGCTCCGCGGACTCGGGGACCGGATGGACCTCGGTGAAGTGTCGCAGGTCTTCCTCCCGCTCAGTCGGCTGCTCTCGCTGTACGCCAGCGCGACCCGGCGCCTCGGGGCCGACACCGACGCGTTCCTCGGCGAGCAGGACAGCACGACGCCCTTCGTCGTCGGCGTGGCCGGATCGGTCGCCGTCGGGAAGTCGACCGTCGCGCGTCTGCTTCGCGAGCTGATGAGCCGCTGGCCCGGGACGCCCCGGGTGGAGCTCGTCACGACCGACGGCTTCCTGTATCCCAACGCCGAGCTCGAGCGTCGCGGGCTGATGGCTCGGAAGGGCTTCCCCGAGAGCTACGATCGCCGCGCGCTGATCGAGTTCCTCACGGAGGTGAAGTCCGGCGCCCCCGAGGTGCACGCCCCGTTCTACTCGCATATGCGTTACGACATCGTCCCGGACGCGCAGATCACCGTCCGCCGCCCCGACGTCGTGATCGTCGAGGGGCTGAACGTCCTGGCACCGCCGCCCGCGCCGCACGAGGTCGCCGTCAGCGACATGTTCGACTTCTCGATCTACGTCGATGCGGATGCCGAGCACATCAGTCAGTGGTACGTCGAGCGCTTCATGGCGCTCAAGGCGGGCGCATTCAACAACCCCTCGTCGTACTTCAATACCTTCGCCGACCTGGACGACGACGAAGCGGTGGCGATGGCGCGCGGCTTCTGGAACGACATCAACCTCCCGAACCTCGTCGAGAACGTCCTGCCGACGAAGCACCGGGCGACACTGATCCTGCACAAGGGCGCTTCGCACGCCGTCGAGCGCGTGCTCCTGCGGAAGGTCTGACTGCCTCGACCCGGCGTTCTGTCAGCGAGTGCTCGCTAAGCTCCGGTGTCTTCTGTTACGCACCCGTCACCGCAACCTGCTAGGTATGGACCCATGGAACTGGGGCGGCGTTCGCGCGCGCTCGTGCGCGGTGCGTTACGCGCGCGCTCGCGGCTGCGTCGGCGCCGGTCCCGGTGGCGGTCCCTCGTCGCGCTGAGCACGGTCGTCGTGCTCGCGGCGACTGCGACCCTCGCTCCCGCGGCGGCGTCGTCCGCGTTCGCGCCTGCGGCAGTGGCCGGCCCGGCCGTGGCGCTCGGCGACCGTGTCGTGCGGCTGAGCGAGCAGGCGGAACCGGACTCGCGGGCGGTGCTGCTCGTCCACGGGTGGCTGAGCACCGTCCTCCCCGACGCCGACGGCCAGCGCTCCTACGCCCGGTCGCCGTTCGCTCGTCCGGTGCAGTGGCGCGACGGTTCCGGTGCGCCGGCGGCACGGGGGATGACGGCGTCGCTGCAGCAGCGGCTCGAAGCGCGGCCGGGGGTCGCCGTGTACGCGTTCGACTACTCCGCGAACTCCGCCGGGTGGGTCGGCTCGACCGGTTCGGCCGACAATCTCGCCGCCGCGATCCGTTCGATAGCCGACACCGTCCACGGCCCCGTCGACGTCGTGACCCATTCGATGGGCGGGCTGGCCCTGCGGTACGCCCTGCGCGACGCCCCGGACATCGCCGCGCTCATCGGCGAGGTCGTCACGGTCGCCGCTCCCACGCAAGGCTCGGACATCGCCAATTTCGCGGTCGACATCGCCGGGGCGATCCGCGCCACGATGTCGACGGTGCCGGTGCTGCAGAACCTCGTGCTGCCCTGGATCGGCGCGGTCTGCAACAAGCAGCTCGCGGAAGACGCGCGCGGCGGCTGCGATCTGCCACCCGTCATCCGGACGGGTATCGCCGCCCTCGGCCCGGCAGGTACGTCCCTGCGCGCCGGGTCGGCGGAGCTCGCCGATCTGCCCGACTGGCCGGCGGGTCTGCACGTGCACGCGATCGCGGCGTCCGCCGTCGTCGCGATGCCGCTCCCGTCGGGGAAGACCGGGGAGGCCCGCCTCGGCGACGGTCTGGTCGCCGAGACGTCCGCCCTCGCGGGAGCGGCGGACACGACGGTGGTCACATGCCGCACGGACCTCCCGCCCGGCGTGGGCGGAGTCGGGATGATCCTGTCGGGCCAGGTCGCCGCACCGCCGTTCGGCGGCGCGTGCGGGCACGACGCGGTCTTCTCCAATCTCGAGGTGGTCGACGCCGTGCTGGCAGCGTTGCGCGGGCCCGCGTCCGGCTGAGATCGAGCGCCGGGGCTCCCGATCTAGGATGGAGCCCATGTGCGGCATCATCGGCTACGTGGGTCCTCGTCCCTCGCAGGACATCCTCATCTCGGGTCTGGCCCGCCTCGAGTACCGCGGCTACGACTCCGCCGGCATCGCCGTCATCGACGGCGAGGGCGGCCTGGGAACACGCAAGCGCGCGGGCAAGCTGCAGGTGCTGCGCGACGACCTGGCCGCGCACCCGCTGGCCGACGGCACGACGGGAATCGGCCACACCCGGTGGGCCACGCACGGCGGCCCGACCGACGCGAACGCGCACCCGCACCTCGCCGACGACGACAGGCTCGCGGTCATCCACAACGGCATCATCGAGAACTTCTCCGAGCTGAAGTCCGAGCTCGTCGCCGAGGGCCACACGTTCCGCAGCGAGACCGACACCGAGGTCGCCGCTGTGCTGCTGGGCCGCGAGTACCGGGCATCCGGCGATCTGGTCGAGGCGTTCCGCGCGACGGTGTCGCGCCTGGAGGGGGCATTCACGCTCCTTGCCCTGCACCGCGACCAGCCCGGTCTCGTCGTGGGCGCCCGCCGCAACTCGCCGCTGGTGATCGGCCTCGGCGACGGCGAGAACTTCCTCGGCTCCGACGTCGCCGCCTTCGTCGAGCACACGCGCCACGCGCTCGCGATCGGCCAGGACGAGATCGTCGCGATCACCCCGCAGGAGGTCACGGTCACCGACTTCTCCGGTGCCGCCGTCGACGTCGAGCCGTTCGAGGTCGTATGGGATGCCGCTGCTGCGGACAAGGGCGGCTGGTCGTCGTTCATGGCCAAGGAGGTCTCGGAGGAGCCCGAGGCCGTCGCCAACACCATCCGCGGGCGCGTGCACGACGGTCTCGTGCAGATCCCCGAACTCGACGGCCTCGACGAGCTGTTCACGGACATCGACCGCGTCATCGTCATCGCGTGCGGCACCGCCGCGTACGCCGGCATGGTCGGCAAGTACGCTCTCGAGCAGTGGGCTCGCGTTCCCGTCGACGTCGAGCTCGCCCACGAGTTCCGCTACCGCGATCCCGTCATCGGTCCGCGGACACTCGTCGTCTCCATCAGCCAGTCCGGCGAGACGATGGACACGCTCATGGCCGTCAAGTACGCCCGTGAAGCCGGCGCGAAGACGCTGTCGATCTGCAACACCCAGGGCGCGACGATCCCGCGCGAGTCCGATGCCATCGTCTACACCCACGCCGGCCCCGAGGTCGCCGTCGCGTCCACGAAGGCGTTCGTCGCGCAGATCACCGCGCTCTACCTGCTGGCCCTGCACGTCGGCCGCGTGCGCGGTGCCCTGTCCGACGAGGCGATCGCCCGGCAGGTCGCCCAGCTCGAGGCCGTGCCGGAGAAGATCGCCCGGGTCCTGGCAGGTGAGCAGGAGCACATCGAGCAGTTCGCCCACTGGATGGCCGACACCCGCTCGGTGATCTTCCTCGGCCGTCACGTCGGCTACCCGATCGCGCTCGAGGGCGCGCTCAAGCTCAAGGAGATCTCCTACATCCACGCCGAGGGCTTCGCCGCCGGAGAGCTCAAGCACGGCCCGATCGCGCTCATCGAGCCCGGTCAGCCGGTGTTCGTCATGGTGCCCTCGCCGACGAGCTCGCCCCTGCTGCACGCGAAGGTCGTGTCCAACATCCAGGAGATCCGCGCCCGCGGCGCGCGCATCATCGCGGTCGCCGAAGAGGGGGATGCCGCCGTCCTCCCGTTCGCCGACGAGGTGCTGCGCATCCCGCTCGCCGAGCCGCTGTTCGAGCCGCTCCTCGCGGTGGTTCCGCTGCACATCTTCGCCATGGGCCTGGCCACCGCCAAGGGCCTCGACGTCGACCAGCCGCGCAACCTCGCCAAGTCGGTCACCGTCGAGTGAGTCCGTCGGGCTGGAAGGGGGTGCTGTGATCGTCGGCATCGGCGTCGACCTGGTCGACGTCCCGCGCTTCGAGCGTTCGCTCGAACGCACCCCTCGCCTGCTCGACAGGCTCTTCTCGCCCGCCGAGCGCGCCCTCAAGCCCCGGTCTCTCGCTGCCCGGTACGCCGCGAAGGAGGCGCTCATCAAGGCCCTCGGCGGCTCGGAGGGCGTGCACTGGGTCGACATCGAGGTGGCGTCGGAGTCTTCGGGGCGCCCGGTCTTCTCCCTCACCGGTGAGACGGCCGCCACGGTGGCCGCACGGGGCGTGACGGCGGTGCACCTGTCGCTCTCGCACGATGCGAACCTCGCCACCGCCTACGTGATCGCCGAGGCCGCATCGTGACCGTACGCCCGCTGCGCGAAGCCCTCATCGACGTCGAGGCGATCGAGCACAACGTCCGTCATCTGCGGCGTCTCGTCCAGACCGAGATCATCGCCGTCGTGAAAGCCGACGGTTACGGGCACGGCGCCGTGCGTGCGGCGACGGCGGCCCTGTCGGGTGGCGCGACGCGACTCGGCGTGGCGGACATCGCCGAGGCCGTCGCCCTGCGCCGAGCGGGAATCACCGCCCCCATCGTCGCGTGGCTGCACGCGCCCGGCGCGGATTTCCGCGAGGCGGCCGAGCACGGCGTCGAGCTCGGGATCTCGAGCTTCGCGCAGCTGCAGGCCGCCGCGGCGGCAGCATCCGTCGGGCGCTCCGTCGGTGTGCACCTCAAGGTGGAGACAGGGCTCGGGCGCAACGGCGTCGAGCCGCGCGAGTGGCAGCGCGTCTGCGCGGAGGCGGCGAGACTCGAGCGCATCGGCCAGCTGCGCGTCATCGGCGTCTTCAGTCACCTCTCCAACACGAGCATCGAGGACGACCGCGCCGCGCTCGCCCGATTCCACGACGCTCTCGCTGAGGCGAGCGCGTCGGGGGTGCATCCGCCGCTGCGCCACATCGCCGCGTCGAACGCGGCGATCGCGCTGCCCGAGACGCGGCTGAACTGCGTCCGCCTGGGGCTCGCGATCTACGGACTCTCTCCGCTTCCGGGTCGCTCCTCGGCAGACCTCGGGCTGCGGCCGGCGATGACCCTGCGCACCTCGGTCGCCGCGGTGCGACGCGTGCCGGCCGGCCAAGGCGTGTCGTACGGCTACACGCACCGCACCGCGTCCGAGACGACGCTCGCCCTGGTCCCGCTCGGCTATGCCGACGGCGTGCCCCGGCAGGCCTCCGGCCGCGGGCCGGTGGTCATCGGCGGCCGGCGGTTCACGGTCTCGGGCCGGATCGCGATGGACCAGTTCGTCGTCGACGTCGGTGACGCCGACGTCTCGATCGGCGACGAGGTCGTGCTCTTCGGCGACCCCACGCTGGGTTTTCCCGCCGCCGCCGACTGGGGTGATGCCGCGGACACGATCGATTACGAGATCGTCACCCGTATCGGCCCGCGGGTGCACCGCACGGCGGTATCGTCCGAGATGACGGGAGGCCGGCGATGAGCGGAATGGACGACTACCTCGGCGAACGCGAGGTGACCTCGGCCGACGAGATGGAGGCCTGGGGGAGGGAGATCGGATCGCGGCTCCGCGCCGGCGATCTCGTCGTCCTCACCGGGCCTCTCGGCGCCGGCAAGACGACGCTGACCCGGGGGATCGGCGCCGGCCTCGGCGTCCGCGGACCGATCCAGAGTCCGACCTTCGTCATCGCACGCACCCACCCCTCGCTCGTCGATGGTCCGCCGCTGATCCACGTCGACGCCTACCGCCTGGGGTCCCCGGCGGAGCTGTCGGACCTCGATCTCGACCTGGACGCCAGCGTCACGATCGTCGAGTGGGGACACGGCATGGTCGACGGTCTTCGCGACAGCTGGTGGGAGATCGAGCTCGAGCGGGGCTGGAGCGGCACCGGGCTCGACAACGCCTGCGGCACGAGCGGCCCGGCGGCAGCGGAGATGGCCGACGCGGCCCCGCGCCTCGTGACGGTCACGCGGCGCCCCTGAGCGCGAGGCCGCACGGCCCGGGCTACCCTGGGTGACGTGATTCTGGGCATCGACACCTCGATCGGCACGGCCGTCGCGATCGTCGACTCCGCGGGCCGTGTCCGCGCCGAGGTCGTCAGCCGCGACCCCCGCGGTCACGCCGAGGTCATCGGCGATCTGCTCGTGCGCGTCTTCCACGAAGCGGGGGTCGACCCCGTCGAGATCACGGCCGTCGCCGCGGGCATGGGGCCGGGCCCGTTCACGGGACTGCGGGTCGGGATCGCGGCGGCACGGGCGTTCGCCCTCGGGCGCGGCGTCCCCCTGATCGCGGTCGCGAGCCACGATGCGGCGGCGCGCGCACACGTCGATCCCGCGTACGCCACCGCCGGCGCGGCTCCCGTCGAGGGCGAGCCGGTCGCGATCGTGACCGATGCCCGCCGTCGCGAGGTCGCCGTCTCGATCTATCGCGTCGAACGGGGGATGCCGGTGCGCCTCACCGACGCGCATCTCGTGCCGCGCGCGTCGACCGAGCCCCTCGCCCTGTTCGGAGCTCCCGCCTCGGAGCTGCCGGAGACGACATCCATCAGTGCCGCAGCCCTCGCCCAGATCGCGGCCGAACGGCTGTCGGCGGGCGCCGCCGACGCGTCGGCCGCCGAGCCCCTGTACCTCCGCGCCCCGGACGTGACGGTGCCGGCCGGACCGAAGAAGGTGGGCACGTGAGCCTGCGGACCGCGACCGGTGACGACCTCGACGCGATCATGGCGCTCGAGCAGGCGTCGTTCCCCACCGATGCGTGGAGCCGCACCGCCATGTCCGCAGAGCTCGCCTCGCCGCACGGGCGCTACCTCGTCGACGTCGAGGACGATCGCGTCGTCGGTTACGGCGGTGTCCGGTCGGTGCGGGGCGCGGATGACGCCGACATCCAGACCATCGCCCTCGAACCGTCCCGGCGCGGCACCGGTCGCGGCCGAACCCTGCTGCGGGCGCTCGTCGCCGAAGCTCGCGACCGCGGCGCTCGCGAGCTCTTCCTCGAGGTGCGCGCTGACAACCCCGTCGCCCAGGCCCTCTACGTCTCGGAGGGGTTCGTCGAGATCGCCCGCCGTCCGCGGTACTACCAGCCCGACGACGTCGACGCGATCATCATGCAGCTGAACCTCCGCGGTGAGGGAGGGACCGACCGATGACCACCGACCTGACCCGCTCCGAACCCCTCGTGCTGGGGATCGAGACCAGCTGCGACGAGACCGGCATCGGCATCGTCCGCGGGCGCACGCTGCTGTCGAACACGATCGCGAGCTCGATGGCCGAGCATGCCCGTTACGGCGGCGTCGTGCCCGAGGTCGCCGCGCGCGCCCACCTCGAGGCGCTCCAGCCGGCGATCGAGGCCGCCGTGGCCGAAGCGGGCGTCTCGCTGCAGGAGCTCGACGCGGTCGCCGTCACGAGCGGCCCAGGGCTGGCCGGCGCGCTCATGGTCGGCGTCGGGGCTGCGAAGGCCCTCGCCGTGTCGCTCGGGAAGCCGCTCTACGCGGTCAACCATCTGGTCGGTCACATCGCGGCCGACATCCTGACCGGTGACGACGTCGAGTACCCGACCGTCGCCCTCCTGGTCAGCGGCGGACACACCTCGCTCCTCCTCGTCCGCGATCTGGTCTCCGACGTCGAGATGCTCGGCGAGACGATGGATGACGCCGCCGGCGAGGCCTTCGACAAGATCGCCCGCATCCTCGGTCTGCCCTACCCCGGAGGCCCCGAGATCGACCGCGCCGCAGCCAGCGGCGACCCCGACGCCATCCGATTCCCGCGCGGACTCTCCCGAGCGTCCGACCTGGCCGCGCACCGGTACGACTTCTCCTTCTCCGGGCTGAAGACCGCCGTGGCGCGCTGGATCGAGCAGCGCGAGGCGGCGGGCGAGACCGTGCCCGTCGCCGACGTCGCGGCATCCTTCCGCGAAGCAGTCGTCGACGTCCTCGTGACCAAGGCGCTCGACGCGTGCGCGCAGCACGGCGTGCCACGGCTGCTCCTCGGCGGCGGCGTGATCGCCAATCGCCGGCTGCGCGAGGTCGCGCTCGAACGAGCCGCCGCCGCGGGCGTCGCGGTGCGCATCCCGCCGCTGAGCCTGTGCACCGACAACGGGGCGATGATCGCTGCGCTCGCCGCCGAGCTCATCTCCTCGGGCGCCGAGCCGTCGACCCTCTCGTTCGGCGCCGACTCGACGCTTCCGGTCACCGAGATTCAGGTACGCGGGTGAGCGACGACCGTCGGCGCAGTCGGCGCCCCGCCGTGGCAGCGCCGACGGATGACGTCGCGTCGGCTCCCGAGGCCGCGAGGCTTCCGGGCGAGCACCGCGGCGGGTTCCAGCGCGAGTTCACGCAGCCGACACCGCTGCTGAGCAGCCCCGAGGTCGGCCCGCGCGCCGAGCCCGCTGAGCCCGCTGTGTCGCAGCCGCGCGTCGAGTGGGCCCCGGCGCCCGAGATCCTGCCGCGGTCGGGGGCGTGGGCGCTGGCCCTGGCGATCGTGGCCCTCGTGCTGTCGCTGTTCGTCGGGTGGGCGTTCCCGCTGGGTATCGCAGCGGTCGTGATGGCGGTGCTGGCGCTGCGCCGACCGTGGGAGCGTCGCGGGGTCGCGGTGTGGGCGCTCGGCCTCGCCGCGTTGTCGATCCTCTACAGCGCGGGCTGGCTCGTCTGGGCGGCGGCTCAGGCCGGGCTGCTGGACTGAGCCCCGTCGCCGGGGCGGCCCTCACCGTCCTCGACGCGGTCGGCGAGGACGGCCACCCGGCGGTCTCCGACGCGCGTGAGGAAGAGGGACGCCGACGCGCTCCCCGACAGGCTCAGCTTCTTGCGGAACTGCGCGGGATCGATGTCGACCCCGCGTTTCTTGATCTCCAGGATGCCAATCCCTGCGCGCTTGAGCGCGGCGTCGATCTCGCGGGTCTTCAGCGGCAGGACCTCGCGCACCCGGAACGTCGTCGCGAACGCGCTGGTACGCCCCGTGTCAGAGGTCATGTACGCCGTGCCGCCGGCGAGCATCCCCGCGTCGAGGGAGCGGGCCACGTCGCCGATCAGCCGAGCGCGGATGACGGCGCCGTCTGGCTCGTGCAGGTAGGCGCCCATATCGCGCGGATCGACGTCCGGAGCATCATCGGCGGCGGTGAGCTCGGCGGCACGATCGCCGCGGATCACGAGGGCGGACCGCCGGACGCCCGGGCGAGCAAGAGCGCCCGACCAGAGGACGAGCTCGATCGTCGAGCCGTCCGCGCTGATCCACTGCGCCTCGCCGTCGGTGGGAAGGTCGTCGCGGTCGAACGCAGGGCCGAGCTTGATGCCCGTCGGCATCCGACCTGCGAGGTCGAAGGCCCACTCGAGCGACGGCGTGTAGTCGGATGCCGCGATGCGCCGCGTCTCGCTGTGGCCCGAGGTGCGGCGAGCGGGGTCGAGCCAGACGGCATCGACGCCGTCGAGATCGGTCTCCTCCGCCCGCCCGTGGCGGACGCGCGCGGCTGCACCGAACGGGGCGAGGTTGTAGGCGGCCAGGGCAGCGGTGATCTCGTCGGCGTCGACGGCCAGGACCTCGAGCCCGATGCCGGCGAAGCCGAGCGCATCGCCGCCGATGCCGCAGCCGAGGTCGGCGACGCGGGCGATGCCGGCATCGCGGAACCTGCCGGCGTGGCGGGCGGCGACAGCGAGACGCGTAGCCTGCTCGAGGCCGGCCCGGGTGAACAGCATCCGATCGGCGAACGGACCGAACTTCGCCCGCGCGCGCTCGCGCAGCCGGGCTTGCCCGACGACGGCCGACACGAGGTCGGGGGAGAGGCCCTCGCGTCGCAGCCGCGACACGGCCGACGCGGCATCCGCCGTCGACGAGATCCGGAGGGCGTCGACCAGACGGAGTCCCTCGGGGGTCAGCAACGCGGAGAGCTCGGCGTGATCCACCACGACAGCCTACGCGGGGCGGTGCCGCCGGTTCAGGGACGTTGGCACTCGCGTTGCGTGAGTGCCAACGTCCCCCTAGACTCGGATTTGGCACTCTCAGGGTGAGATTGCCAACAAGTCTTGTCGAAGAAAGAGGTAGACCGTGTCGGTTTCCATCAAGCCGCTCGAGGACCGCATCGTCATCAAGCAGGTCGAGGCCGAGCAGACCACTGCGAGTGGTCTGGTCATCCCCGACACCGCCAAGGAGAAGCCCCAGGAGGGCGAGGTCGTGGCGGTCGGCCCCGGCCGCATCGATGACAACGGCAACCGTGTTCCGCTCGACGTCGCCGTCGGCGACCGCGTGATCTACAGCAAGTACGGCGGAACCGAGGTCAAGTTCGGCGCTGACGAGTTCCTCGTGCTCTCGGCCCGCGACGTCCTCGCCGTCGTCGTCCGCTGACGCAGAGCTCTTCCACGAAGGCCCGGGTGCAGCGCATCCGGGCCTTCGTCATGGCAGGCGCGCGGCGGCGGATGGCAGTCCGTCGTGGCCTCGCCGTGTCATGACCGTCCTATGCTTGGCTCGTGACACCCCTCGATCCCGCCCGTGAACGCTCGCTCGGCGGGATCTACGCTTTTTCGGCGTACGTGCTCTGGGGCTTCATGCCCCTCTACTTCCTCACGCTCGCCCCGATGGGGCCGTTCGAGGTCGTGTCGTGGCGCATCCTGTTCTCGCTGGTGTTCTGCGCGATCCTCCTCACGGTGCTCCGGGCCTGGGGCAAGCTGATCGCGATCCTGCGCACGCCGCGCCTCGTGCTGTGGACGATCGTGGCGGGGCTGCTGATCTACGTGAACTGGCAGGTCTTCCTCATCAGCACCCTCACGGGGCACGTGATCGAGGGGAGCCTCGGGTACTTCATCAACCCGATCGTCACGGTGCTCCTCGGCGTCCTCGTCCTGAAGGAGCGGCTGCGGGTGGCCCAGTGGGTCGCGATCGGCATCGCCGCCGTCGCGGTCGGCGTCATCGTCATCGGCTACGGGGCCTTCCCGTGGATCGCCCTGACCCTCGCCGCGAGCTTCGGCACGTACGGACTGGTCAAGAAGCAGATCGGGCCGTCGGTCGACGCCGTCAGCGGCCTGACCCTCGAGTCGCTCTGGCTGGCGCCCGTCGCGATCGTGCAGGCGATCATCGTCGCGGTCACCGGCGGGCTCGTGTTCGGCTCGGTCAGCCCCGGCCACACCGCGCTGGTGACCCTCGCCGGGATCGTCACCGCCGTGCCCCTGCTCTTCTTCGCCGCCGGCGCCCGTCGCAGCAGCCTCACGGTCATCGGCCTGCTGCAGTTCGTCGCGCCGATCCTGCAGTTCATCACGGGAGCCTGGATCCTCGGCGAGCCGATGCCTCTCGAGCGCTGGATCGGCTTCGGGCTCGTCTGGCTCGCCCTCGTCGTGCTCAGCGTCGACTCGCTGCGCGCCGCTCGTCGTCCGAAACGCGTCGACGAGGCATTGAACGTCGCCCCCGTCGTCTGACGTGGCACCGGTCCCACCCGCGTCATCGCGCGGGATGCGGCGGGCCGGAAGTAACGATTAGGTCGCGTAACAGACCGTTAACACATCGCAACATCCCTGATGCAGCGGCACCACTAGGTTTGACCCAACCTCGCGGGGCTTCGGTGCCGCGTTCCCACTCATCAAGGAGCACAATGGGCGTTCTCACCCGTTCCCGCACCGCGAAGGTCCTCGGCGGTATCGCCGTGATCGGCGCGAGTGCCCTCGTCCTCGCAGGCTGTGCCGGAGGCAGCGAACCGGCTGCATCGGGTGACGCCGAAGGGAACTCCTCGGCCGGTTTCCCCATCGACTGCGAAGCGGCCGAGCCCGCGTCGTACACCCCCGAGTACACCTCGACCTCCACCGGTCCCGGCACCGACCTCACCTACACGATCGGCACGGCTCTGCCCGTGACCGGCAACCTCGCCTTCCTCGGCCCGCCCGAGATCTCGGCGACCGAGTTCGCCGCATCTGAGATCAATGCCGCGGGCAAGGGCATCACGATCGACCTCAAGCAGGGCGACTCGGGTGACACCGACAACAAGGCGTACGAGACGGAGATCCCGCGACTGCTGGGCGAAGGCGCCACGGCGATCATCGGCGCGGCGTCCTCGGGCACGTCGCTTCAGTTCATCGACCAGGTCATCGCCGCCAACGCCATCCAGTTCTCGCCGGCGAACACCTCGGCCGCCTTCACCGGCTACGAGGACAAGGGTCTCTACTGGCGCACCGCTCCCTCGGACGTCCTGCAGGGCGAGGTGCTCGGCAACCTGATCGGCGCCGACGGCAACGAGACGCTCGGCATGATCGTGCTCAACGACGCCTACGGCACCGGCCTCGCGTGCTTCACCAAGGCCGCCTTCGAGGCTGCCGGCGGCGAGGTCGTCGCGACCTCGCTCTACAACACCGGTGACACGAACTTCTCGGCCCAGGTCGAGGACGTGCTCGCAGCCGGCCCGGACGCGATCGCCCTGATCACGTTCGAAGAGGTCAAGACGATCATCCCCGAGCTGATCGGTGCCGAGGTGGCCCCCGAGCAGCTGTACCTCGTCGACGGGAACCTGGCGAACTTCGGCGACGACTTCGAAGCCGGCACCATGGCCGGCGCGAAGGGCACCTACCCCGCCGTCGACCCCGCGTCGATCGCAACCTTCCGCGACAACCTGCAGGCGTTCTGGACCGGTGCCGGCAACGCCGAGCTGCAGGACTTCACCTACGGGCCGGAGTCGTATGACGCCGTCGTGCTGCTGGCCCTCGCGGCGCTGCAGGCCGGATCGACGGCCGGCCCCGACGTCGCCGCGAACCTGCAGGCGGTCTCGGGCGGCTCGGGCGAAGGCACGAAGTGCACGACCTTCGCGGAGTGCGCCGACCTGATCATCGCCGGTGAGGCCGCGGACTACGACGGTGTCTCGGGCCCGATCACCTTCAACGAGGTGGGCGACCCGACGGAGGCATCCATCGGCGTCTTCGAGTACGGCGACGACAACAACTACGAGTTCGTCCGCGTCGGCTGATCCCCGCGCACGAGGGCCCCGGTCTCCTGACCGGGGCCCTTCGTCGTGCGCAGGGTTGGGTTGGGTTGGGCTGGGTTGTCAGTTTGTGCCCCTTCATATGCCTCGAGTGGGCGCGAGCTGCCAGGTGAGCCCTGCGCCGGGGCTTGGGCTTGGGTCTGGGTCTGGGTCTGGGTCTGGGTCTGGGCGTGGGTTGGGCCTGGGGTTGGGCTTGGGCTGGCACTATGTGCCCCATCCGGAGGGCTGAGTGGGCGTGAGCTGTCATCTGAGCCCCGTGCCCGAGCTTGGGTTGGCACTTTGTGCCCCATCCGGAGGGCTGAGTGGGCGTGAGCTGCCAGGTGAACTGGGGCTGGGGCTGAGTTGGCAGTATGCGCCTCTTCTTCGGGCCGAAGGGGCGTGAGCTGCCACGTGAGCCCCGGGGCTGCGAGTTGGGGTGGCAGTTGATGCCCCCTCGAAGGGGCCGAGCGGGCTCGAGCTGCCAGGTGAGGCCTCAGCTCAGGCCCTCGGGCTGAGCCTGGATTGCCTTGCCAAGTGAGCCCTGGGTCTGGGCCTGGCCCTGGGCCTGAGCTGGCAGTTGATGCTCACTCGCGGGGTCTGACTGGGCGTGAGCTGCCAGGTGAAGCGCGCCGTCAGCGCGAGGGAGACCATCCGCGTCGCCGGAGAGCACCGCTGACGAGAGCCACCGCCGACGAGCCCGATGGCCTGATGTGCGCCGAGGTGAGCCTCACCACCTCGAAGCCGAGAGCGACGTAGGCGGTGTGCTTCTCGATGTCGCGCGCCCACTGGCTCCGCGATGTGCGATGGTGGTCGCCCTCGACCTCGGCGATGACGCGGTACTCGGGCCAGACGGCATCCGCGATCCCCGCCAGCCGCCCCGAGCCGTCGCGGATCTCCTGGTCGAGCAGCGGCTCGGGCAGCCCCGCCCCGACAACGGCGAGCCGGAAGTCGGTCTCCAGCGGAGACATCGCCCCCTCGCGGACCAGGCTCAACGCTTCGACGAGCTTCGCGGAACCGACGCGCCTCCCGGAGGCGACCGCCTCGGCGAGCTCATCCACCGTGCACAGCCGCGCCTCGGGGCGGCGCCGGCCACGATCGCCGCGCGGCACCCGCACGACCGCGTCGCCGATCCGCACCAGCTCGCGGACGCCGGCGTCCCGCCCGAGCATTGCCCACGTCGACGCCGGTGACGACAGCCGCAGGCCCCCGAGAGTCCTCACCTCGACGTGCGTCGGCGCGAGCTGACGTCCGCGGATGCCGCGCCGCCGCGGCGCGCGTTCCGGCGCGACGACCCCGACCTCGAGCTCACCGGAGGGCAGAGCACCTGTTCCCCACAGCACCGCGGCTGTGCGCCCGCAGTAGAAGGCGTGTCCGCTCATGATCTGGGCATACGCCCGCGCGCGGTCGAGCACCCGCTGCCGCGCAGCGTGATCCTCGGCGAGCGGGCCGGTCGCCGCGGCCTCCCCGGTAGCCGCGGCCTCCCCGGCTCCCGCTCTCCGGCGCACCCCGCGGAACGGGATGTCGAGATCCAGGGCACGCAGACGCTTGAGCGATACGCCCGCGGCCGACGCATCGGCGCACGAGAACGCTTCGCCGAGCGCGTCAGGCAGAGGTTCCGGGAGTCGCGGCATCCCCCCGATTCTCCCGGTGTAGTCCGCCCCGCGGGACTCAACGCCCACGCCTTGTGCGTCGCCCGCGCGCATCCCTCGCGGGGGAGGAATCGCCCCCAATCAGGCGAAGCCAGGCGAAGCGGGCTCAGGTCCCCAGCGTGCCGAGGTACAGGCCGATGACCTTGGGGTCGTTGAGCAGCTCACGGCCGGTGCCCGTGTAGGCGTCGCGGCCCTGGTCGAGGACGTAGCCCCGGTCGCAGATCTGCAGGCAGCGTCGGGCGTTCTGCTCGACCATGATCGTCGTCACGCCGGCCTTGTTGATCTCCGACACCCGCAGGAACGCCTCGTCCTGGCGCGACGGCGACAGCCCAGCGGAGGGCTCGTCGAGCAGCAGCACGTAGGGATCCATCATCAGCGCGCGCCCCATCGCGACCATCTGGCGCTCGCCGCCCGACAGCGATCCGGCCCGCTGCTGCAGGCGCTTGGCGAGGTCGGGGAAGATGGATGTCACGAAGTCGGTGCGCTCCGCGACGACCTTCGGTCGCTGATACGCCCCCATCTGCAGGTTCTCCGCGATCGTCAGGCTCGGGAAGACGTTGTTCGTCTGCGGCACGAAGCCGACGCCCTTTGACACGAGCTTGTTGGCACGCAGCCCCGTGATCTCCTCGCCGTTCAGCTTCACCGAGCCGGAGCGCACCTTCACCTGCCCGAAGATGGCCTTGAGCATCGTGGACTTGCCGGCGCCGTTGGGGCCGATGATCCCGACGAGCTCGCCGGGAGCCGCGGTGAGGTTCGCGCCGTTGAGGATGTTCACCCCGGGCAGATAGCCAGCGTGCACATCCGACAGCTCGACGACGTTCTCGGTCACTTGCGGTCCCCATCCTTCTCGGCATCCGCGGCGCCTGCCGCATCCGTCGTGCCCGCGGCATCCGTCGTCGGCGCCTCGTCGATCGCCTGGTCGAGCTCGTGAACCGTCTCGACGAGCTCTTCCGCCTCGGGCGGCAGTTCGCCGGCGTGCCGGCCCGTCACGACGCCGAGGTCGACGTCCTGATGTGCGCCGAGGTAGGCGTCGATCACCGCGGGGTTCTGCATCACGGTGTCGGGCGGGCCCTCGGCGACGACGCGTCCTTCGGCCATCACGACGACCCAGTCGGCGATGTGACGCACCATGTGCATGTCGTGCTCGACGAACACGACGGTCATGCCGAGGTCCTTCAGGTCGAGGATGTGGTCGAGCAGCGACTGCGTCAGCGCGGGGTTCACCCCGGCCATGGGCTCGTCGAGCATGACGAGCACGGGGTCGCTCATGAGAGCGCGCGCCATCTCGAGGAGCTTGCGCTGTCCGCCCGAGAGCGACGCGGCGAAGTCCTTCTCCTTGGCGTCGAGCTTGAAGCGGGCGAGCAGGCCGCGCGCCTTCTGCTCGATCTCGGCCTCCTGCTTGCGCCAGAGGAAGGGCAGGATGCCGGCGAGGATCCCCTCGCCCTTCTGCTTCGGAGCGCCGAGCTTCATGTTCTCGAGCACCGTGAGCAGGCCGAGCGACTTCGTCAGCTGGAACGTGCGCACCTGACCCATGCGAGCGGCCTTGAAAGCGGGGATGCCGGCGAGGTTGGTCCCATCGAACGACCACGACCCCGCGTTGGGCTTGTCGAAGCCGGTCAGCAGGTTGAACAGGGTCGTCTTGCCGGCACCGTTCGGGCCGATGAGGGCCGTGATCGCGCCGCGCGGGATCTCGAGGTGCTCGACGTCGACGGCGGTCAGGCCGCCGAAGACGCGCTTGACGCCGTCGGCGACGATGATCGGGTCGTTCTTCGCGACGCCGGGGCGGACCTCGCCGCTGCCGTCGTCTTTGTGCAGGCCGGTCGCCTTGGGGCGCGGCGTCGGGGGTACGACATCAGCGGACAAAGGTCAGCTCCTTCTTGCTTCCGAGGATGCCCTGCGGGCGGAAGATCACCAGCAGCATGAGCGCGACGCCGACCAGCACGAACACGAGCATCTGGCTCTGCTCGGTGGTCAGGAACGGCAGCCAGCCGATGTTGACGAGGGCCGGCAGCAGGTTCGACAGGAATGCGCGGACCACCCAGAACAGCACGGCGCCGAGCACCGGGCCGAAGATGGTGGCCGCGCCGCCGAGCAGCAGCGCCGTCCAGACGTAGAACGTCTGCGAGGTGACGTAGACGTTCGGGTTGACGTTGGTGCCCATGGCGGTGACGATGCCGCCGGCCGCGATGATGACACCGCCGACGATGAGCGCCTGCATCTTGAAGGCGAAGACGTTCTTGCCGAGCGAGCGCACGGCGTCCTCGTCCTCGCGGATGCCGCGGATGACGCGCCCCCAGGGGCTGCTCATGAGCAGCCAGACGAGGGCGACGACGATCGCGATCGTGATCAGACCGACGATGATGACCCACCACTGGTCGGACTGGTACGTCCACGGCCCGAAGCCCCACCGTCCGGGGGGAAGCGGGTTGCTGGCGCGGAACCCGGCCTGGAAGCCCGAGAGGCCGTCGGCCGATCCCGTCTGGTTGCGGAACGCCGACGTGAGGAAGAGCAGGCGCAGCACCTCGGCGGCCGCGATCGTCACGATGGCGAGGTAATCGCCGCGCAGCCGCAGGGTCGGGATGCCCATCACGAGCGCGAAGACCACGGCGGCGATGAGACCGATGAGTGCCGCCACCGGCCAGGCAAGCCCGAAGGTGAGGATCGAGATCGCGAACCCGTAGGCGCCGATCGCCATGAAGCCCGCGACGCCCATGTTGAGCAGGCCCGCGAAGCCGAAGTGAACCGACAGGCCGATGGCGGCGAGGATGTACCCGAGGGTCGCCGGGGCGAGGATCTGCGCCGCGGTGTTGCTGAGGATCTGAAGGAAGTTCACGATGCCTATCCGATTCGCTCTCGGCGCCCGAGGAGACCCTGCGGGCGGAACAGCAGGATGACGATCAGCACGACCAGCGCGCCGACGTACTTGAGGTCGGAGGGGATCCACAGCGTCGAGACCTCGACGAGGAGCCCCACGATGATGGCGCCCACGAGCGCACCGAACGCGGTTCCGAGGCCGCCGAGCGTGACGGCGGCGAAGATGAGCAGCAGGATGCTGGTGCCCATGTCCCACTTGATGCCCGGACGGAAGTAGGCCCACAGCACACCGGACAGGCCGGCGAGCGCCGCGGCGACGACCCACACGACCCGGACCACCGCATCGACGTCGATGCCGCTGGCGGCGGCGAGCGAGGGGTTGTCCGACACGGCCCGCGTGGCGCGGCCGATGCGCGTGCGCATGAGCCACCACGCGAAGCCGGCGATGACCACGAGCGAGACGCCCATGCTGATCACGTCGGTGAGGGTGAGGCGGATGGGGCCGAGCCCGGGGATGACCGAGGTCGAGCCGCCGGGGAGCTGGGCCGTCCCACCGCCGACGAACATCTGGAAGATGTAGCGCAGCGCGAGCGAGAGACCGATCGAGACGATCATGAGCTGCACGGTGCCGAGGCCGCGGCGTCGCAGCGGCCGCCAGAGGCCGGCATCCATCGTCAGGCCGAACAGGGCCGAGACGGCGACCGCCAACGGGATCGCAATCCAGATCGGCAGGCTGAACCCGGCCGAGAAGAGCAGCGCGGCGAGCGCTCCGAAGGTGACCATCTCGCCGTGCGCGAAGTTCGACAGGCCCGTCGTGCCGAACACGAGCGAGAGCCCGATCGCGGCGAGGGCCAGCATGAGGCCGAAGTTCAGGCCGTTGACGGCGCGGGAGAGCAGCTGGTCGACGAAGCTCGTCGTCTGCCGCTCGGCCGCCTCGAGCGTGAAGTTGCGCGTGATCGTGCTGGTCGCGCCGAACTCCACCTCGAGCGTCGACTCGAAGCCCTCCGGGACGGTCACCCCCGAGGGGAGGCTGTCCTCGACGAGTTCGACGGTGTACGCGACATCCTTCGTCGGAACGCCGATCGAGAAGCTGCCTCTCTCGTTCGTCTCGCCTTCGGCTTCGAAGTCGCCGCCGGTCACGACGATGGTGGCGCCCTCGACGGGTTCACCACCGGTGCGGACGTTGCCCGCGATCGTGAAGGGCAACGACTCGGCGTCGTCTCCTGCGGCCATGGCGGGGGAGGCGATGCCCAGGAACGCCACGACGGCCAGGAGGCCGGCGATCAACGTCGAGAACATGCGCCTCGGGCGACGAGCAGCGCGCGTCATCGAAGTGATCGCCACTGGCACCTCCTGAGATAAGTGGACGAACGCCGAGAGGTACCGGTTCTGCTGGTGGCTTCGGCGACACCTGAACGTATGCGCTGATTGTTGCTTGCGTGTTTCCGGTGCGCAACAACGAATGCGGTGTGTCGTTTCGCGGATCTCGGGCGAGGGAATGCCGCGCGGTGCCGGGCGCTTAGAATCGTTGAGACTTCCAAGGAGTGCGCATGAGCGACTACAACGACCCGTTCGGATTCGTCGGCCTCACCTACGACGACGTCCTGCTCCTGCCGGGGCACACCGACGTCATCCCGTCCGAGGCCGATACGTCGTCGCGCGTGACGCGGCGCATCACCGTGGCCACCCCGCTGCTGTCGGCCGCGATGGACACCGTCACCGAGGCGCGCCTCGCGATCGCGATCGCGCGTGAGGGCGGCATCGGCATCATCCACCGCAACCTCTCCATCGAGGAGCAGGCGGCGATGGTCGACCGGGTCAAGCGCAGCGAGTCGGGCATGATCACCGACCCGATCACGACGACCCCCGACGCGACGATCGAAGAGGTCGACGCGCTCTGCGGGCAGTACCGCATCTCGGGCCTGCCGGTCGTCGACGACGAGGGGCACCTGCTCGGCATCGTCACGAACCGCGACATGCGCTTCGTCTCGGGCTTCGAGCGGCAGACCACCAAGGTGCGCGACGTCATGACGAGCGAGAACCTCGTCACCGGTCGCGTCGGCATCGGGGCGAACGAGGTCATCGCACTCTTCGCCCACCACCGCGTCGAGAAGCTCCCCCTCCTCGACGAGGAGGGCAAGCTCGCCGGTCTCATCACGATCAAGGACTTCGACAAGAGCGAGAAGTACCCCCTCGCGACGAAGGACGACCAGGGGCGCCTGCGCGTCGGCGCGGCCATCGGCTTCTTCGGTGACGCGTGGCAGCGGGCCGAGGCTCTCCGCGACGCCGGTGTCGACGTGATCGTCGTCGACACCGCGAACGGACAGTCCGCGGGCGTCATCGACATGGTCAAGCGCCTGAAGGCGGATGCATCCTTCGAGCACATCGACGTCATCGGCGGCAACGTCGCGACCCGCGAGGGTGCGCAGGCGCTCATCGACGCAGGTGTGGATGCCGTCAAGGTCGGCGTCGGTCCGGGCTCGATCTGCACCACGCGCGTCGTCGCGGGTGTCGGCGTGCCCCAGGTCACCGCGATCTACGAGGCGTCGCTGGCCGCGCGCGAAGCCGGCATCCCGATCATCGCCGACGGCGGTCTGCAGTACTCGGGCGACATCGCCAAGGCCCTCGTCGCCGGCGCCGACTCGGTCATGCTCGGGTCGCTGCTCGCCGGAACCGACGAGTCGCCGGGCGAGATCGTCTTCCAGGGCGGCAAGCAGTTCAAGCAGTACCGCGGCATGGGGTCGCTCGGCGCGCTGCAGACCCGCGGCAAGAAGACCTCGTACTCCAAGGACCGGTACTTCCAGGCCGACGTCCCGAGCGACGACAAGCTCATCCCCGAGGGCATCGAGGGTCAGGTCGCCTACCGCGGCCCCGTGTCGGCCGTGGCCTACCAGCTCATCGGCGGCCTGCGTCAGTCCATGTTCTACGTGGGCGCGCGCACCGTCGAAGAGCTGAAGGCTCGCGGCAAGTTCGTGCGCATCACCTCGGCCGGGCTCAAGGAGTCGCACCCCCACGACGTCCAGATCGTGGTGGAGGCCCCGAACTACAAGCGCTGATCCGCGCACGCCCGCGCGCACACGGAGGAGATCTGCACTTCGGAGGCCCGTCACGCGGCGGCCCCCCCTCCGATCTGCAGATCTCCTTCTGTATGCCGGGAACCTAGGGCGCCCCACTTCAGCTCGCACGGTGCAGCCCCTGGGCGACGGCGGTCGCGATGAGCCCGTGCACGTGCGGCCAGTCGTCGACGACCTGCGCGTACGTGACGCGGATGACGTGATAGCCCTGCAGCATCAGCCATGCGTCGTGCTCGATGTCGGACGCACGTTGGCGCCCGACGTGATGACCGCCGTCGATCTGCACGACGAGGCGCTCGCCCACGAGAAGGTCGACCGGCCGCCCCAGTATCCACACCTGCTGCCGGAGCGGCACCCCGAGCCACCGCAACCTCAGGGGAAGCATCGTCTCGAGACCGGAGTCGGAGTAAGGCGACGCCTGAGCCCACAGTCGGCGCGCGGCCGGCGGCAGGTCGAGCCTGCCCAGCACCTCACGCGAGGTCAGCTGCCGTCGCAGCGCGGACTCCCAGATCACGAGCGCGGGTTCGAACGGCTGACACCGCGCCACGGTGACCAGGACGTTCTCGATCGGGTCGACGAGCGCGTCCGGATGCCGCGGCACGGCGGGCGTGTGCCAGTGCACCGTCGCCCGCTGGGTGGGGGCCCGGCCCGCGTGCGGTCTCGCCGCGACGTGGGGCCGATCATCGGCGAGGACCCAGAGGCCGAGTCGCCGCGCTGCGCTGATGCACGCGATGACGACGCCGTGACGCGCGGCCGCGAGGAGTTCCGGGTCCGCGTCCGGGAGCGCGACCCATTCACGGCGCACCCGGAGCAGAGCTCCCGTCGCAATGGCGGTCTGCAGTCGGTGGCGCGAGGCGCCGGCGTCGTGCAGCGCGGCAGTTCGAGCGACGCCGCCGTTTCGCCGCATCCACGACGCGAGCTGGCTTTCGTCCATGCCTCGATGCTCGGGCGCACGCGGCCTCGAGGTGAGGCTCCGAGGCGGTTTGGGGACGCCCTCCCACCGATACGCGCCGGGGAGGAGTGCCCGCCCCGGGGGCTCTCACCCTACGGGAGGAGTTCTGCGCCAGTGAGGGAGCTCGCGCCTTGCGCCTCCTCCGCTGCGCTGATCTCCTCCGCTACGCAGCCCGCCAGACCCGGACTCACCCCGCCGGCAGCCGGAAGGGCGAGGCTGCGCGGGCCGTCGCATCCAGCGCGAGGTCGGCCAGAGTGGCGCCGACACCGGGCGCGAACTTGAAGCCGTGGCCCGAGAATCCCGCGCCCACCACCACCGAGCCGACGCGATCCAGCACGAAGGCGCTGTCGTCGGTCGAGGTGTAGGTGCACGACAGGTGCACGGCGGATTCGGGGTCGAGCCCCGGCATCCATTCCCGCACGTACTCGACGAGCGTCTCGTGGTGCGTCACCCGGTGCGGGCGCGCATTGGGATCGACGACGTCCCCGACGCGGTGGAACCCGACCTTGACCCCTTCGCCCGGCGTCGGCATCCCGTACACCGGTGCCGGGTAGCGCGCGGGGTCGAGCCGATGGTTGAACGAGGGCCAGGGACCGGTCGTCGAAGCGAAATGCGCCGGGGTCTCCTCCGTCACCGTGAGGCGGGGCAAGCGGATGCCGGGCAGCAGACCCTCGGTCCAAGCGCCGACCGTCGCGACGACGACATCCGCGTCGACCTCGCCGCCGCTCGCCAGCCGCACCCGCGCGCCGCGCTCGCCGAGATCCTCGATGCCGGCGACAGGCGCGCCCCAGCGCACCTCGCCGCCGCCGCCCTGCACGCGGCGCTCCAGCTCGAGCATCGCCGCCGACGCCCGCGCCACGCCGGCGTCCGACGAGTACAGGACGTCGGTCTCGAATCGCATCCCCGGCCACCGCGCGCCCGCCTCCACGGCAGACAGCATCTCCGCGGGGATGCCGCGCGCGCCGAGGCTCCGCGCGATCGTCTCGAGCCCGTCGGCGTCGTCCGCGCCGCCGCCGAGGTCGCTGCCGACGCCGTGCGTCACCAGCCCGTGCCGTCGCAGCAGCGGCTCCCCGCCGACCTCGCCGAGAGCGTCCCACCCGTCGCGGGCCCGCTGCAGCAGATCGAGGTAGTGCGCGTCGGCGTAGGCGTTGTTGAAGTTCCGGGTCGCGCCGTGCGACGCGCCGTGGGTGTGCCCCCGCCCGAAGCGCTCGAGGACGAGGGGGCGCTCACCCCGGCGGACGAGGGCCCACGCGGTGGCGAGCCCCATGACGCCGGCGCCGACAATCACGATGCGTGTCATCCCGCCAGCATCCCACTCGCTGCGGTCCGGGCGCGCGCACGAGCGCGCCCCGGCGTGCGATAGCCTGGTCGGCTCCGCAGTGGAGCGGAAAGGCCCGGTCCACGATGGGATCGCTCGACATCCAGGGTGTCTCGTACACCGTCCCCGACGGCAGACCGCTGCTCGACGAGGTCACGTTCCGCGTCGGCGCGGGTTCGACGACCGCGCTGATCGGTCAGAACGGTGCGGGCAAGACGACGCTGCTGCGCATCATCCGAGGGGATGCCGCGGCCCACGGCGGTGTCGTGCAGATCGACGGCGGCCTCGGGGTCATGGACCAGTTCGTGGGGCACGGCGGCGCCGGTGAGACCGTCCACGACCTGCTGATCTCGGTCGCGCCCGATCGCGTCCGTCGTGCGGCCCGTGAGCTGGATGACGCCGAGAACGCCGTCATCGCGTCCGACGAGCTCGACACCCAGATGCGCTACGCCGCCGCGATCGCCGACTACGCCGACGCGGGCGGCTACGAATACGAGACGGTGTGGGACACCTGCACGACGGCGGCCCTCGGTGTGCCGTTCGAGCGGGCGCGCTACCGCGAGCTGACGACGCTCTCGGGCGGCGAGCAGAAGCGGCTCGCTCTCGAGGCACTGCTCCGCGGGCCCGACGAGGTGCTGCTCCTCGACGAGCCCGACAACTATCTCGACGTCCCGGGCAAGCGCTGGCTCGAGGAGCGCCTGCGCGAGACGGCGAAGACGGTCCTGCTCGTTTCGCACGACCGCGAGCTGCTCGCCCGTGCCGCCGACCGCATCGTCACTCTCGAGGCCGGGGGAGCGGGCAGCACCGCCTGGGTCCACGGCGGGAGCTTCGAGACCTATCACCGCGCCCGCGACGACCGGATGGCCCGGCTCGACGAGCTGCGCCGCCGGTGGGACGAGGAGCACGCGAAGCTGAAGAGATTCGTCGCCGACATGAAGGCGAAGGCCGCGGCCAGCGACGAGTTCGCGTCGCGATACCGCGCGGCGCAGACGCGGCTGCGCCGGTTCGAGGAGGCCGGGCCGCCCGAGGAGCGGCCGGCCGAGCAGAACCTCGAGCTGCGCCTGCGCGGCTCGCGCACCGGCAAGCGCGCGGTCGTCGCCGACGGGCTGGAACTCGTCGGCCTCATGCGGCCGTTCGACCTGGAGGTCTGGTTCGGCGACCGTGTCGCGGTGCTCGGCTCCAACGGCTCGGGAAAGTCGCACTTCCTGCGTCTCCTCGCCGCGGGCGGCACGGAGCCCGACGCCCTGCTCGGACACGTCACCGCCGTCGGCTCCGCCCTCGAGCCGGTCGAGCACGCCGGGACCGTGACGCTCGGCGCGCGGGTCGTCCCGGGCTGGTTCGCCCAGACCCACCGGCATCCGGAGTTCACCGGCCGCACGCTGCTCGAGATCCTGCATCGGGGCGACGATCGCCGAGCCGGGATGCCGCGGGATGCCGCGAGCTCGGCGCTCGACCGCTACGGGCTCGTCCGCCAGGCGGAGCAGAGCTTCGACAGCCTGTCCGGTGGTCAGCAGGCGCGGTTCCAGGTGCTGCTGCTCGAGCTGTCGGGTGCGACGCTGCTGCTGCTCGACGAGCCCACCGACAACCTCGACCTCACGTCGGCCGAGGCGCTCGAGCTCGCGCTCACCGCTTTCGAGGGCACGGTGCTCGCGGTGACCCACGACCGTTGGTTCGCTCGTTCGTTCGACCGCTTCGTCGTCTTCGGCGGCGACGGACGCGTCTACGAGTCGAATGAGCCCGTCTGGGACGAGCAGCGGGTCGCGCGCGCCCGTTGAGCGGACGGCCGGTCCGGCGGTCGTGTCCGGACCGGCCGGTAGGCTGGAGGAGTGACCATGGAGATCGAGCTCGGCCGCGCCAAGCGCGCCCGTCGGGCCTACGCGTTCGACGACATCGCTGTGGTGCCCTCGCGGCGCACCCGCAACACCGAGGACGTGTCGACCGCATGGTCGATCGACGCCTTCCCGTTCTCGATCCCGGTGCTCGGCGCCCCGATGGACTCGGTCATGAGCCCTCGGACGGCCATCATGCTCGGTCAGCTCGGCGGACTCGGCGTGCTCGATCTCGAAGGGCTCTGGACGCGGTACGACGACCCCGAGCCGCTGCTCGCCGAGATCGCGGGGCTGCCCGACGCGTCGGCGACCCGGCGCATGCAAGAGCTCTACGCCGAGCCGATCAAGCCCGAGCTCGTGCGCGACCGTCTGGCCGAGATCCGCGCGGCCGGCGTCACCGTCGCCGGCTCGCTGACCCCGCAGCGCACGCAAGAGCTGTACGAGACCGTCGTCGCCGCCGGCGTCGACCTGTTCGTCATCCGCGGCACCACGGTGTCGGCTGAGCACGTCTCGAGCGTCGACGAGCCGCTGAACCTCAAGAAGTTCATCTACGACCTCGACGTCCCGGTGATCGTCGGCGGCGCCGCGACCTACACCGCGGCCCTGCACCTCATGCGCACCGGTGCCGCGGGCGTGCTCGTAGGCTTCGGCGGCGGTGCCGCCTCGACCACGCGCGCGACGCTGGGCCTCCACGCTCCCATGGCCACGGCGGTCGCCGATGTCGCCGGGGCCCGCCGTGACTACCTCGACGAGTCGGGCGGACGGTACGTCCACGTCATCGCCGACGGCGGCGTCGGCACGTCCGGCGACATCGTCAAGGCGCTCGCCATGGGCGCCGACGCGGTCATGCTCGGAGTCGCCCTGGCGCGCGCGACGGATGCCCCCGGCCAGGGGTTCCACTGGGGACCCGAGGCCCACCACGCTCAGCTCCCGCGCGGCCGCCGCGTCGCCGTCGAGCAGGTCGGCTCCCTCGAGGAGGTGCTCTACGGCCCGGCACCGGTGGCCGACGGCACCGCGAACCTCATCGGCGCGCTGAAGAAGTCGATGGCGACGACCGGCTACTCCGATCTGAAGGAGTTCCAGCGCGTGGAGGTCGTGGTGGCGCCGTACAGCGTGCGGTGACATGAACTCGACCGACTCGGTTCCGCCACAGGCGTCGACGGCGGCCTTCGCGCCGACGTTGCGCGAGGTCATGCTGCGCCCGTGGTGGCTGGGCATGCTCGCGTTCGCCCTGCTCGTGGCGGCGGTCTTCGCGTGGCTCGGCCAATGGCAGCTCTCGCGCGCCGTCGACACGTCGCCCCCGCCGCCAGGTCAGACCGAGCAGGTGCGCCCGCTCGCCGACGTCGCCGAACCCGGGGAGTATCTCCCCGAGCCGCTCGTCGGTCAGCGGGTAGAGGTGAGCGGCTCGTTCGTCGCCGGCGACTTCGACGTCGTGTCGTCGCGATTCGACCGGGGTGAAGAGGGGTACTGGGTCACGGGGCAGTTGCGGGTCGATCCCGAGTCCGCGCAATCGTCGGAGCCGACCTCGCTCGCCGTCGCGGTGGGATGGACCTCGGATCGGGCCGAGGCGGATGCCGTTGCGGCAGCCCTCGACGCCGATCCGCCGCAGGATGTCGTGCTCACGGGGCGAATCATCTCCGACGAGGGGCCTGCTCTGCCCGGACGCGGGGCCGGTCCGCAGGAGATGACGCGGATGTCGCCGGCAGCTCTCCTCAGCCGCTGGCACGACACCGCGGGGCTCGACGTCTACCGCGGCTACCTCACCTCCGCGGAATCCTTCGGGGGACTCACCGCGATCCACTCGCCGGCACCCGAAGAGCGGTCGAACGTCAACTGGCTCAACATCTTCTACGCCGTGGAGTGGGCGGTCTTCGCGGGCTTCGCGTTCTACATGTGGTACCGCCTCGCCAAGGACGCGTGGGAGAAGGAGCTCGAGGACCTCGAGGACGAGCACGAGGACGCCGACGTCCCCGCAGCGGGAAGCGCGCCGTCGGGCCGCGACTAGACTGGACGCCATGCCTCGCGCCCCGAAACTCGCCACGTTCCCGGCGATCCGGAACGCTCTGCGCTTCTACCAGATCTGTTCGGTGATCACGGGTGTCGGCCTGCTGCTCCTGCTCGCGGAGATGATCCTGAAGTACACGCCGATCCACACCGAGCTCTTCGCCGGCGGCTCGGGTGGGTTGCTCTGGTTCGCGCCGGTGATCGCGGGCGCCGACTGCGAGTGGTGGTCGCTGTTCCTGCCGCAGACGAACTCGTGCGAGATGCTCTCGACGGGCGACGGGTTCAACATCTCGCTCGCGATCCTCGTGGTGCACGGTTGGTTCTACGTCGTGTACCTGTTTTCGTGCTTCCGCGTGTGGAGTCTCATGCGCTGGTCGTTCCCCCGCTTCATCCTGCTCGCGCTCGGCGGCGTCGTTCCCGCCCTGTCGTTCTTCATGGAGGCCCGCGTCGCACGCGAGGTGAGGACGTACCTCGCCGAGCGCGAAGCCGCTGAGGCAGCCGCATCCATCCCCGCCACGGAAGGCACCCGATGACCACACAGACCGAAACGTCGCAGCGTCCTGTCCTCGTCGTCGACTTCGGCGCGCAGTACGCCCAGCTCATCGCCCGCCGCGTGCGTGAGGCGGGGGTGTACAGCGAGCTCGTCCCGCACACCGCGACGGCCGAGGAGATCGCAGCGAAGGAGCCGGTGGGCATCATCCTCTCCGGTGGCCCCTCGTCGGTGTACGAGCCCGGTGCCCCGGCTCTCGATCCGGGAGTGTTCGATCTCGGCGTCCCGACGCTCGGCATCTGCTACGGCTTCCAGGTGATGGCTCAGACGCTCGGCGGCGAGGTCGCCAACACCGGACTCCGCGAGTACGGCGCGACCGACGCGACCATCGTGACGGAGGGCACGCTGCTCGAGGGGCAGCCCCCCGAGCAGAACGTGTGGATGAGCCACGGCGACCAGGTCTCGCGTGCGCCGGAGGGCTTCGAGGTGCTCGCCCGGACTGCGGCGACCCCGGTGGCAGCGTTCGCCAACGACGTGCGCAAGTTCTACGGCGTGCAGTGGCACCCCGAGGTGAAGCACTCCGACCACGGGCAGAACGTGCTCGAGAACTTCCTGCACAAGGCCGCGGGACTCCCGGCGGACTGGAACAGCGGCAACGTCATCGCCGAGCAGGTCGAGCGCATCCGCCAGCAGGTGGGCTCGGGCCGGGTGATCTCGGCGCTGTCGGGCGGTGTCGACTCAGCCGTGTCGACCGCGCTCGTGCACAAGGCGGTCGGCGACAAGCTGACCGCGATCTTCGTCGACCACGGGCTGCTCCGGAAGGGGGAGCGGGAACAGGTCGAGAACGACTACGTCGCGTCGACGGGAGTCCGGCTGATCACGGTCGATGCGCGCGAGCGTTTCCTCGAGGCCCTCGCGGGCGTCAGCGATCCGGAGCAGAAGCGCAAGATCATCGGCCGCGAGTTCATCCGAGCGTTCGAACAGGCCGAACGCGACCTGATGGCCGAGGCGGCCGCCGACGGGGAGCCGATCCGCTTCCTCGTGCAGGGGACGCTGTACCCGGATGTCGTGGAGTCCGGCGGCGGTGCCGGCACGGCGAACATCAAGAGTCACCACAACGTGGGCGGATTGCCCGAAGACCTGCAGTTCGAGCTGATCGAGCCGCTGCGAACCCTGTTCAAGGACGAGGTCCGTGCCATCGGGCGCGAGCTGGGTCTGCCAGAGGCCATCGTCGGACGCCAGCCTTTTCCGGGGCCCGGCCTCGGAATCCGCATCGTGGGCGAGGTCACCGCTGATCGTCTCGAGATCCTGCGTGACGCCGACGCCATCGCGCGCGCCGAGCTGACGAAGGCGGGGCTCGATGCCGAGATCTGGCAGTGCCCCGTCGTGCTGCTCGCCGATGTCCGATCAGTGGGCGTCCAGGGGGATGGCCGCACCTACGGTCACCCGATCGTCCTCCGTCCCGTCTCGAGCGAAGACGCCATGACCGCCGACTGGACGCGGCTGCCTTACGACGTGCTGTCGAAGATCTCGAACCGCATCACGAACGAGGTCCGCGAGGTCAACCGCGTGGTGCTCGATGTCACGTCGAAGCCCCCGGGGACGATCGAGTGGGAGTGAGCGCGCGAGCGACGCTCCACTGCGAGACGGCGGATGCCGCGGCCGAACAAGCCGCGGCATCCGCCGTTTTCCGCGTTATGACGCGGATCGCGGGCCAGCCGGCGCGGCGCGACACGCCCGGGATGTCGCGCCGCTTTGCCACGATGCCGGGAGCCGCGTAACTTATTACTTGTTCGCCCCACAGGGAAGAGCGAGAGGGCCGGAAGGCCTACGCCCCCTCAAGCGGAGAACGAATCCCATCCCAAACCTCTTGCGAGAACAAGACGCTTGCGTCTAGGATGGAACCTCCACCCCGAACTGCAGTCTTCGACTGACGCGGAACCTCGTTCCGAAGTGAGATCGAAACGCGTCGCGGTGGGGTATGGTTGTGAAGTTGCCCTCTGGGCTGGCTGTGAGGTCAGTTGGGGGAGCGTCCGATCCTTGAGAACTCAACAGCGTGCACTTGTCAAATGCCAAATAACCTCGACTCCACTTCGGTG